>DJWE01000016.1:3320-21232 GCA_002441465.1 Propionibacteriaceae bacterium UBA6238
ACGTCGCGGAAGATGCCGATCGGCGAGGTCACCAGGTCGGCCGAATCGGTGAGCCGGGACAGAGCGAAGGCGAGCCCCGGGTCGTCGGCGTGGGCGTCGTGGATCAGGATCTCGGCCGGATCCACGTCCGCGACGTAGGCCAGCCGCAGGCTGCCGCCACGGTCGCGCACCACGCATCGGGCGTGGTCCGGACCGAACGTGATCGGCTCGCCGTGCCGCAGCGGGATCAGCCCCCCGTCCGCGCCCTTGAGCGTGTCGAACGCGCCGTCGTTGAAGANNAGATCGGGCAGTTCTGGTAGATCTCCACCAGCGCGGCTCCGCGATGGCTGATCGCCGCGGTGAGCACCTCGGTGAGATGGGCGCGGTGGGAGTCCACGGTGCGAGCGACGAACGTGGCCTCGGCGCCGAGGGCGAGCGAGACCGGGTTGAACGGACGGTCCACCGAGCCGACCGGTGTCGACTTGGTCACCTTGCCCTGCTCGGAGGTGGGGGAGTACTGGCCCTTGGTCAGGCCGTAGATGCGGTTGTTGAACAGCATGATCGTGATGTTCACGTTCCGCCGCAGCGCGTGGATCAGGTGGTTGCCGCCGATGCTCAGCGCATCCCCGTCGCCGGTAATCACCCAGACGGCGAGGTCGGGCCGGGTCATCGCGATGCCGGTGGCGATCGCCGGGGCGCGTCCATGGATCGAGTGCATGCCGTAGGTGTCCACGTAGTACGGGAACCGTGACGAGCAGCCGATACCGGAGACGATCACGGTGTTCTCACGCCGGATCCCCAGCTGCGGCATCAGTCCCTGGAAGGTGGCCAGCACGGCGTAGTCGCCGCAGCCGGGGCACCAGCGCACCTCCTGGTCGGAGACGAAGTCCTTGCGGTTCAGCGGGGTGAGGCTGAGCGGCACCCCGGCGAGCCCGGGTCCGGTCGTGGTCACGACTGTTCTTCTTCCGTGAGGTCGATCAGTTCGATCAGGTCGGCGGCCAGCTCCGACAGCGAGATCGGCAGGCCGCGCACCCGCGAGTACGGCTGCACATCGACGAGGTACTTCGCGCGCAGCACCATGGCCAGCTGGCCGAGGTTCATTTCCGGAACCAGGACGCGCTGGTAGCGGCGCAGCACCTCGCCGAGGTTGGCCGGCAGCGGGTTGAGGTGGCGGATGTGGGCGGTGGCGACGTTGCGTCCACTGCTTCGGACGCGCCGCGCCGCAGCTGAGATCGGACCGTAGGTGGAGCCCCAGCCGAGGACCAGGATCCGAGCCTGTCCGCTCGGATCGTCCACGACCACGTCGGGCACGACCGAGACGACGCCGTCCACCTTCTGCTGGCGCAGCTGCACCATGAACTCGTGGTTGGCCGGATCGTAGGAGACCGCGCCGGTGCCGTCGGCCTTCTCGATGCCGCCGATACGGTGTTCGAGGCCCGGCGTGCCGGGCACGGCCCAGGCCCGGGCCAACTTGTCGTCGCGCAGGTAGGGCCAGAACTCGCCATCTGGTCGATTCGGCTCGGTGGCGAACGCCGGATCGATCGGGGGCAGGGACGCCAGGTCGGGCACCTGCCACGGCTCCGCGCCGTTGGCGAGGTAGCCGTCGGAAAGCAGGATCACCGGCGTGCGGTAGTCGACGGCCAGCTTGACCGCCTCGTACGCCGCGGAGAAGCAATCGCCGGGGGACTGGGGGGCGATCACCGGCAGCGGTGCCTCACCGTGCCGTCCGAACAGCGCCTGGGTCAGGTCGGCCTGCTCGGTCTTGGTCGGCATACCCGTGGCGGGCCCGGCGCGCTGGATGTCGCAGATCACCAGGGGCAGCTCCAGCATCACGGCGAGCCCGATCGTCTCCATCTTCAGCGCGAGGCCGGGCCCGGAGGTGGTGGTGACGCCCAGCTGGCCGGCAAAGGACGCGCCGAGGGCGGCCCCGACGGCGGCGATCTCGTCCTCGGCCTGGAAGGTGAACACACCGGCGGCCTTGGCCGCGGCCAGGTGATGCAGGACGTCGGAGGCGGGCGTGATCGGGTAGGCGCCCAGGAACAGTTGCAGGCCGGCCTTCGCCGCGCCGGCCATCAGGCCATAGGCCAGGGCCCGGTTCCCGGAGATCTGGCGGTAGGTGCCACGCGGCACAGGCGCGGGCGCCACCTTGTAGCGGTTGGCGAATACTTCGGTGGTCTCGCCGAAGGCGTAGCCGGCCTTGAACGCGGCGATATTGGCGTCCCGGATCGGAGGGACCTTCGCGAACTTCTGCTCCAGGAACGCGATCGTGCCTTCGGTGGGCTGGCCGTACAACCATTCGAGCAGGCCCAGGGCGTACATGTTCTTCGTGCGTGCCGCTTCCTTGCGACCCAGGCCGAGGGCGGCAACGGCAGCGGTGGCCTGACCGGACAGGTCGAGGGCGTGCACCTGGTAGTCGGCGAGGCTGCCGTCGGTGAGCGGGTCGGCGGCGTAGCCGACCTTGGCCAGGTTGCGCGGGGTGAAGTCGGCGGTGTCGGCGATGATCAGCCCACCGCGCGGCAGGTCGCCCAGGTTCGCCTTCAGTGCCGCCGGATTCATCGCCACCAGTACGTCCGGACGGTCACCGGGGGTACGGATGTCGAAGTCGGCGAAGTGCAACTGGAAGCTGGACACTCCCGCCACGGTGCCGGCTGGTGCACGGATCTCGGCCGGGAAATTGGGCAGGGTCGAGAAGTCGTTGCCGGCCACTGCCGTGTCATGGGTGAACCGGTCTCCGGTCAACTGCATGCCGTCGCCGGAGTCACCGGCGAAACGGATCACGACGTGGTCGACGGTGGTCACTTCAGTCATGCGATGCGTTCAACTCCTGATGCCGTCGCCAGCGCGCTGGCCAAGTGTAGTTCGCGGCCAAGGAATGCAGCGTAGGCGCTACGCACTGCTTCCACCACCAGCGGGTGCACGCCGATCGGTGCCGACACCAGATCGGCGCCCGCCTCGTCCAGCCGGTCTGCGAACACGCCCGGTGCGAGCAGGTAGGACGCGATCGCCACCCGTCGGTGTCCGGACGCCCGCAGCCGGGCCACGGCGTCGGGGACGGTGGGGTCCGCCGCAGTGAGGTAGCCGGGCACCACCGGACGCCCGATCATGGCGGCCAACCGCTGGGCCGCCGCGGCCACCTCGTCCAGCGAGCGGCGGCGCTTCGACCCGGCTGCGGCCAGGACCACGGCGTCCGCTGGATCCCCGGCCGCGGCCAGGCGGTCGGCGACGGCAGGAACGAGCGCGGGCCCGATCGGCCGGGCCAGCCGCGCCCGGCCTCCCGACGCCTCGACGGCGGCGGGCAGGTCGCTCGTGACGTGGTAGCCGGCGGTCAGGAAGCCGGGCACCACGATCGCCTCGCCCAGCCCGGAGAGCGTCTCGGTGAGCGTCGGGGCGAGCACGTCGGCCCAGCCGAGGTGGACCTCCACGCCCGGCAGGGTGGCGGCGACGGCCGCTGCCAGGTCGGACGCGACGGCCTGCCCGGCCTGACTGCGGGTGCCGTGCAGGGCGAGGACGAGGGGCGGGCGCCCGGCCCGGTGCTGCCCGTTCACAGGTGGAGTCCCGTTCACAGGTGGAGTCCGCACTCTGTCTTGGCGAGTCCGGCCCAGCGACCGGCCCTCGGATCCTCCCCGGGGGCGACCCGACGGGTGCACGGCGCGCAGCCGATCGAGGGGTAGCCGTCGGTGAGCAGCAGGTTCACCGGCACCGAGTGCGCGCCGGCATAGCCGATCAGATCGTCGAAGGACCACGCCGCCAGTGGGTTCAGCTTCACCATCTGGTGCGTGGCATCCCACTCCACCAGGCCCGCGTTGGCGCGCAACGCGTTGTCCTCGCGCCGGATGCCCGTCACCCAAGCCTCGTACCCGGCGAGCTCGGCGTTGATCGGATCCACCTTGCGCAGTTGGCAGCACAGGGTCGGATTGCGCTCGTGCAGCCTCGGTCCGTAGGCGGCGTCCTGCTCGGCGACGCTGTGTTGGGCCAGCACGTCGATGATCTGGACGTCCAGGACCGCAGCCAGCGCGTCGCGGGTGCCGATGGTCTCGGCGAAGTGATAGCCGGTGTCGAGAAAGAGCACGTCCACACCGGGCAGCACGGTGGCGACGAGGTGGGGCAGTACGGTGTCGCCTGCCATCGAGCAGGCCACGGCGAGAGAGCGTCCGAAGGTGGCCGCGGCCCACGCGACCACTTCCGCCGCGCTCGCCTCGGCGAGGTCCCGGCCGGCCTGTTCGGCGAGCGACTGCAGTTCCTCCGGCGTCCGGGTGCGGCCCGGGCCGTGCGTGGTCGCCGTCATCTCAGCGCCTCCTCATCGGCTCGGTGCGCCCACTGCGCGAACGATTCGCCGGGCTCACGGGCTGCCACGAACGCGCGGGTGACTCGTTCGACGTAGTCCGGGAGTTCAGCCGCAGCGACCTTCAGCCCGCGGACGGTCCGGCCCAGGCCGGCCTCGTCGCGGTCGGGGGAGGCGAGCCCGCCGCCCAGGTGCACCTGGTAGGCGAACTCGTCGGCACCGTCCGCCGTCTTGAGCAACTGACCCTTCAGCCCTATGTCGGCGACCTGAATCCGGGCGCAGGAGTTCGGGCAGCCGTTGACGTGCAGGCTGATCGGCACGTCGAGATCGACTCCGTCCAGTCGGCGCTCGAGTTCGTCGATAGCGCGCGCCGCGGTGGCCTTGGTCTCGACGAAGGCGAGCTTGCAGTATTCGATGCCCGTGCACGCCATGGTGGAGCGGCGGAACGGGCTCGGCCGCGCGGTCAGGCCGAGCGGCTCGACCGCAGCCAGCAGGTCGTCGCTTCGTTCGGGTTCGACGTCGAGCACGAGCAGCTTCTGCTGCGGAGTGAACCGGACCCGTGTCGAACCCGCAGCCTCGGCGACCTCGGCCAGGGTGGCCAGGATGTCGCCGGACACTCGACCGACGGTCGGCGCCAGCCCGACGTAGACCCGTCCGTCCTTTTGGGGGTGCACGCCGACGTGATCGCCAGGGCCACCGGAGGCCACCGGTGCGGGGCCGTCGGCGAGGGCGTAGCCGAGGTACTCGGTCTGGAGCACCTCCCGGAACTTCTGCGTCCCCCAGTCGGCCAGCAGGAACTTCAGCCGGGCCTTGTTGCGCAGCCGGCGGTAGCCGTAGTCGCGGAACAGCCGGATCACGCCGTACCAGACCTGGGCGGCCTGTTCGGGACGGACGAACGCGCCGAGCCGCTCGGCCAGCCGTGGGGCGACGCTCAGCCCGCCGCCCACCCACAGGTCGTAGCCGGGCCCGAGTTCGGGGTGCACCACCCCGACCAGGGAGATGTCGTTGATCTGGTGCACGACGTCGAGACTCGGGTGTCCGGTGATCGCCGACTTGAACTTGCGCGGCAGGTTGGCCAGGTCGGGGTCACCGATGAACCGTTCGACGATCTCGGCGATGACCGCGGTCGGGTCGATGATCTCGTCGGCGGCGATCCCGGCGACCGGCGAGCCGAGGATCACCCGCGGCGTGTCGCCGCAGGCCTCGGTGGTCCGCATCCCCGCGGCCTCGAGCCGCGCCCAGATCTCGGGGACATCCTCGATCCGGATCCAGTGGTACTGGATGTTCTGCCGGTCGGAGATGTCGGCGCTGTTCTGGGCGAAGTCGGTGGAGATCGCGGCCAGGGTGCGCAGCTGGTCGGTGGTCACCGCGCCGCCGTCCAGCCGGACCCGCATCATGAAGAAGCGGTCGGAGAGCTCGTCCGGCCCGAGCGTGCCGGTACGACTGCCGTCGATGTCCTGGCGGCGCTGAGTGTAGAGACCCCACCAGCGAAGGCGTCCGTGGAGGTCATCGGCGGGGATGGAGTCGAAGCCCTCGCGGGCGTAGGTGTCGAGGACGCGCTGTCGCACGCTCAGGCCGCCATCGGCGGCCTTGAATTCCTCATTCGGGTTCAGCGGGACGCGGCCGTCGACGGCCCACTGGCCGTTCGATCGTTGCGGACGGGCACTGCTGGTCATGGTTCCTCACTGGGTTTGGGGGGCCCTTGGCCCAGTGGGAGCGCGAAAGCGGCCGGGCCTGAGGCCCGACTACTCGAAAAGGGAGCTACGGGCGCGTCAACACGCGCAACACATCGAACCGGCGCGGTTATTCTCCGGCGCGGCCACCACGAGGGCTGGTTCGAACATGGGCGGGACCCTAACACGATTCGGCCGCGACTCCCGCACCGATGGTCCGATCCGTGGACCCCTGCGGGTACGGGCCCGGCGGGGATTGCTCGATAAACTGACGTCCGTGCCACCATCAAAGGTCGGCCCGTGGCGGTGACCCAGCAATCCAGGCCACGCGGGAGCCGGCGCGACTACTGGCGCGTCCGGTTCGCTGGCTGGCGCGCGGACGTGGCGCGCGCGTGGACGCATCATCCGGTGCGTCGAGGCCTGATCGGCTCTGCGCTGATCTCGGTCGGCTCGCTCACTCCCGCCTACCTTCCGCAGAACAGCCCGTGGTGGCAGCCGATGCGGGCGCTGGGGCTGGACAACTGGTGGGCGAACGCGTTCGGAACCGCTCTGGTCGTCACCGGGGTCGCTCTGCTCGTGGAGGCGTGGTTCGCGCTGCGGCCGAGTCTCTATCACGAGGTCAAACATTGGCCGATCACGTTGTTGTGGAGCCTGCCGTTCCTGTTCGCCCCGCCGATCTTCAGCCACGACGCCTACGCCTACGCTGCCGAGGGCTGGCTGTTGCGGAACGGCCTGAACCCCTACGACAACGCGATCTCGGTGTTGCCCGGCCCATTCGCGGACCAGGCGGCTTGGCTGTGGCGCTACACCACCGCTATGTACCCGCCGCTGAGCCTGGAGATGTTCCACGGCCTGGTCGTGGTGGCGGGGAACGATCCTTACTGGTCTGCGCTTGCGATGCGGATTCCGGCATTGTTCGGCGTTGCGCTGATCACCTACTTCCTGCCCCGGATCGCCCGGCAGTTGGGCGCCGACGTGCAGATGACGGCCTGGTTCTCCGCAGTGAACCCGCTGGTGATCATCGACCTCGTCGGTGGGGCGCATAACGATGCTCTGATGATGGGGCTGGTCGTCCTCGCCTTGTGGCTCGCGCTCCAGGCCCGTTTCTGGTGGGCGGCCGCCCTGGTCGGAGTGGCGGCCTGTATCAAGCAGCCGGCGATCCTTGCGTTCTATCCGGTGGCGCTGATCGGTCATCCGTGGCGCACCTTCGGTTGGCGCGACACCTCTCGGGCGCTGCTGCGCCTGACCCTCTCGCTCGCCGTCGCCGTGGCCGCATTCGTGGCGATCTCGCTGGTCAGCGGGCTCGGGTTCGGCTGGGTGTATGCCGCAGACGTCCCGGGCAAGGTGGTCACCCTCGCCCCGTTCACGCTGGTCGGTGCCGGCCTGCGCGTGGTGCTGGAGTTCTTCGGCCAACCGGCCGCAGGACAGGCGGTGATGGACGCGCTGCGCTACCTCGGTCTTGGTCTCACGGTGCTGGGCATCGGCTGGCTCGCGCTGACCGTGGGACGCCGGCGTCCGATCTCCTTCTTGAGCTGGTCGTACCTGATCTTCGCCTTCGGCGGGATCGCTTTGAACAGCTGGTATCTGGTCTGGGGAGGCCTCCTGCTGCCGCTGACCCGGCCGACCGAGCGGATCGCCGGCACCGCAGTCGCGGTCACCACGGTGTTGCTCGCCTACGAGGCCGGGAACCTGTCGTGGCGCAACGACGCCGTCGCACTCGGTTTCGCCGGTATGGCGGTGATCCTGGTGATGCTCTATCGGCACGGGCAGGAGCGGAAGGTGCACTTGGCGAGCATCGGACCCGGGGCGACTCGGTGAGCGCGGACGACCTGCTGGTCGAGGTGGCGGACGGAGTCGGTCGGATCCGGCTGAACCGACCGCGTCAGATCAACGCTCTCACGGTGCCGATGATGCACACGCTGCTGCAGGTGCTGGGCGACTTCGCCGTGGACGACCGGGTGAGTCGGGTCGAGTTGAGCGGGGCTGGGGAGCGCGGACTGTGCGCCGGGGCGGACGTTCGGGAGTTGCGCGAACGTGCGTTGCGTGGCGGCGAGGTCGGGGAGTTCTTTACCACCGAGTACGCCGTGGACCTGGCGGTGGCCTCGTTCGCGAAGCCTTATCGGGCGGAGATGACCGGCATCACGATGGGTGGCGGACTCGGGCTCAGTGCACACGGCTCACAGCGTGTGGTGGACGCGAGCAGCCGGCTGGCCATGCCGGAGACCCAGATCGGGCTGTTCCCGGACGTGTTCATGACCCCGCTGCTGGCGCGGATGCCGGGCGAGATCGGGACGCATTTGGCGCTCACGGGAACGGCGGTGAATGCTGCGGACGCGGTGCGGCTGGGTCTGGCCGACGAAGTGTCGGGCCCGGTTCCCGAGCCTGATCCCGCGCTGGCCGCACCCTGGATTGCCGAGTGCTACGCCGGTGATGACGCGTCCGTGATCCTGCAGCGGCTGGAGACCCACGCCGATTCCGCGGCCCGCGAGGCCGCCGCGGAGTTGCGTCGGCGCAGCCCAGTGTCGGTGGCGGTGACGCTGGAGGCATTGCGTCGCGCGGCGAGCATCGAGTACCTGCCGGACCTGCTGCCGCAGGAGCTCGCCCTGGCCGTCCGGCTGGCCACCGGCCCGGACTTCGCCGAGGGCGTCCGTGCCCAGCTGGTCGATCGCGATCGCGACCCGCACTGGTCGCACGCGCGGGTCGAGGACGTCACCCGTGACGAGGTGCTGGCCTACTTCGAGCCGCTCCGGACCTGAACAGAAAGGGGACAGGTACTTTTCGGTTCAGGTTGGGTCCCGAACGAGGGTGAACCGAAAAGTACCTGTCCCCTTTTCGTTCAGCGATCGGCGTAGTCGACGACCACGGGGGCGTGGTCGCTCAGGCGCGCCGCGTAGCTCTCGGCCCGATCGGTGCCGCCGGCGACCGCGGCCCGGGCAAGCCCCGGCGTCGCGAGCTGGTAGTCGATCCGCCAGCCGACGTCGTTGGTGAAGGCGTTGCCCATCCAGCTCCACCACGAGTACGGGCCGTCGGTATCGGGGTAGAGCCTGCGCACCACGTCCACCAGCGTCCGCGGACCGAGCACCGAGCCCAGCCACTCCCGCTCCTCGGGCAGGAAGCCGACGTTCTTCTGATTCGAGCGCCAGTTGCGCAGGTCGAGCCGGGTGTGCGCGATGTTGACGTCGCCCAGCACCAGGAACTCCCGGCCCTGCGCCTGCGCGGCCAGCCGGGCTCGCCTCAGATACGGACGGAACGAGCGCATGAACCGCTGCTTGCGTCGATACCGGGCGAGCTCGGCAGGCGTGTCGTCGGCCCGGCCGCCCTTGGGCAGGTAAAGCGAGCCCACGGTGAGCCGCCACCCGCAGAGGTCGTAGTCCGCCTCGAGGTAGCGGCCCTCGGCATCGAAGGCGGGGGAGCCGAAGCCCTCGCGGACGGCGAGCGGCGGGGTCCGGCTGAGCAGCGCGACCCCGTTGCGGCCCGCGCGATCACCGGGGTGATAGGCGTAGTGGTACCCGGCGAAAGCCTCCGGTGGCACCTGATCCCCCGGTGCTCGGACCTCCTGCAGCGCAACCAGGTCACAGTCGCGGGACGCGAGCCAGCCGCCGAATCCGCGACGCACGGACGCCCGAATGCCGTTCACATTGACGGTGGCGATCCGCATCAGCTGTTGCGTCCGCGGGCGGCGACCGGCCAGGTTCCGCCACCGACCAGGTGGTACCGCTCGGCCAGGTTCACTGCGTTGCAGACGTGGTTGGGCACGAGCAGCACGTGGCTGCCCAGGTCGGGCAGCACACCCGGCCATTCGATCGTGGAGTGGTGTTCGCTCAGGGCGACGATCCGGGCGTCCGGCGTTTCGAGGACCCGGCCGTAGCCGGAGGCCCAGGACGGGCGGTCGGCACCGAGTGCCTTGCTGCCGGCGTCGGTGATCACCCGCCCCTGGGCGAGCGAGACCACGCAGGCCTCGACGGTGAGCGCGACCTGGTCGAAGCCGATCGTGCCGAGCTCCACCTGCTGGGCATCGCCGAAGACGTAGACGCCCGGCCGCAGTTCGGTCAGCGGCGATCCCTGCACGAATTCCGCGGACGGCGTGGAGCCCCCGCTGACCACCTGCGCCGGGACGCCCGCGTCCGCCATCGCCGCGGCGGCCCGGCCGAGGGCGTCGGCCTCATCCTTCGCCGCGGCTTGGCGTCCCTCTGGGGTGTAGCTGTGTCCGGGGAAGGTGAACACGCCGCGAACGCGGACGCCGAGTTCGGTGATCGCCGCAGCGAGCTGTCCGGCAGCGTCCGGAGCCACTCCCGTGCGGCGGTGGCCGGAGTCGATCTCGACCAGGACTTCGAGGGGCAGTCCGGCCAGGTTCGCGGCCGAGGTGGGCGAGTCACAGCCGACGGCCAGGCTGACCCGCTCGCCCAGCATCCGCAGTCGGACGGCCGCGTCGGCGTCCACCCAGAGCGGGTAGGCGAGGAACAGGTCATCGAAGCCCGCCGCCGCGAACACCTCGGCCTCACCAATGGTGGCGACGGTGAGCCCCTTCGCGCCGGCGGCGAGCTGGCGGGCGGCGATCTCGGGGGACTTGTGGGTCTTGGCATGGGGACGCAGGGCGACGTCGGCGGTGCCGGCCACGGCCGACATGGCGGCGATGTTGCGGTCGAGGACCGCGACGTCCAGCCTCAGCAGGGGTGTACTGCCCACGGCGGTGGCTCAGCGGTAGTTGTCGAACTGGACCGCGAAGTCGTAGTCCGCCTCGCGGACGAGCCGCTGCACCGTCTGCAGGTCGTCGCGCTTCTTGGAGAACACCCGCAGGTCATCACCCTGCACCTGGGTGCGTACGCCCTTGGGTCCTTCGTCGCGGATCAGCTTGGCGATCTTCTGGGCGTTTTCCCGGCTGATGCCCTGCTGCAGGGACGCGGTGAGCTTCCACAACTTGCCGGACAGCCGCGGCTCACCCACGTCCAGCGATTTCAGGTCGACCTTGCGGCGCACCAGCATGGTCTGCAGGACGTCGAGGATCGCTTTGACCCGTTCCTCGCCGTTGGCCTCCATCTCGATCGCTTCGCCGGACCACCGGATCGAGGCGTCGGTTCCTTTGAAGTCGAACCGGTTGCGCACCTCCTTGGCGGCCATGTTCACGGCGTTGTCCACTTCCTGGTGGTCCACCTTGCTGACGATGTCGAACGAGCTCTCTCCAGCCATGGCGCCATTGTGCCGTACCCCGCGTCGCCGGCGTGCCAGGAGACGGCGCGTAGCCGAGCCGGCACGGCCCGCTCACGCGATTCGTCGGGCCTGTCTCGCTTTGCTACAGTGTCCGGGCACGGCAGGTTGCCCGAGTGGCCAAAGGGAGCGGTCTGTAAAACCGTCGGCTAAGCCTACGTAGGTTCGAACCCTACACCTGCCACGCACGAGAAGGAGCCCCTGACAAGCCCTAATGGCGTCAGGGGCTCCTTCTTTGCGATGGTTGGGGCGACGTTGGCGGCAGGGGCAGCGAGGTCAGCGCCCGGTCATCGTGGTCACGTCCAGGGCTCGCACGAGTTGCTCTTCGGTGATCTCGCCGCGCTCCACGTAGCCGAGGTCGCGCACGGCGTCGGCGACGGTGAGATTGGCCTTCACCGAGTGCTTGGCGATCTTGGCCGCGGCCTCGTAGCCGATGATCCGGTTCAGCGGCGTCACGATCGAGGGGGAGGACTCGGCCAGTTGCAGGCAGCGCTCCACATTGGCGACCAGCCCGTCCACGCAGCGGGCGGCCAGCACCCGGGACACGTTCGCGACCAGTGTGATCGATTCGAGCAGGTTGCGGGCCATCACCGGCAACATCACGAGCAGGTCGAAGTTTCCCTGCGCCCCGGCGAACGCGATCGCCGCGTCGTTGCCGATTACCTGCGCCGCGACCTGGACGGTGGCCTCCGGAAGGACCGGGTTCACCTTGCCCGGCATGATCGACGATCCCGGTTGCAGGTCCGGCAACGCGAGTTCGCCGATGCCGGTCCGCGGCCCTGACCCCATCCAGCGCAGGTCGTTCGCAATCTTCACCAGGGACACCGCGATGGTGCGTAGCGCACCCGAGGTCTCTACCAGAGAATCCTGCGCCGCCTGCGCCTCGAAGTGGTTGTGCGCCTCCACCAGCGGCAGCCCAGTGTGCTCTGCGATCAACTCGATCACGCGGACGGAGAAGCCGGGTGGGGTGTTGATGCCCGTGCCGACGGCCGTGCCGCCCAGCGGCAGCTCGCAGAGGCGGGGGAGCGTAGCCCGGACGCGGTCGATGCCATAGCGGACCTGCGTGGCGTAGCCGGAGAATTCCTGACCGAGCGTGATCGGGGTGGCGTCCATCAGGTGGGTGCGGCCGGACTTGACCACGTCCGCGAACTCGGCCGACTTGGCCTCCAGGGACGCCGCGAGCGTTTCGAGCCCGGGAATCAGCTCCTCGCTCACCGCCTGGACCGCGGCAACGTGGATCGAGGACGGGAACACGTCGTTGGATGACTGGGAGGCGTTCACGTGGTCGTTGGGGTGCACCGGGGTGCCCAACCGCTGGGACGCCAATGTGGCGATCACCTCGTTGGTGTTCATGTTGGACGACGTGCCCGACCCGGTCTGGAAGACGTCGATCGGGAACTGATCGTCGTGCGTGCCGGCGATCACCTCCTCGGCGGCGGCGACGATGGCCTCCGCGACCGGCTGCTCGAGGACGCCCAACTCGGCGTTCGCGATCGCCGCGGCACGCTTGATCTGGCCCAGCGCGGCGATGTGGTGGCTGGACAGTCCGCGCCCGGAGATCGGGAAGTTCTCCACCGCGCGCTGCGTCTGTGCCGCGTACAAGGCGTCGGCTGGGACTCTGACCTCACCCATCGTGTCGTGCTCGATCCGGTATTCCGTCATGGAAGGCTCCCTTCTTCGTCCTCCACCATAAGTCGCCCCTCCGACGCCGGCACCGACCCGTAGAGTGCGGTCATGGCACGCACGATGGCCGAACTCTCCGACAGCATCCTGCTGGCCGCGGACGCGATCCCGGTGGGACGGGTGAGCACCTACGGGGACATCGCGAAGGTCGTGGGCTGCGGGCCGCGCCTGGTCGCGCGGGTGCTGGCCAGCAGTGGCGGGGAGACCTGCTGGTGGCGCGTCGTGCGCTCCAACGGCACGATCGCCGAGCAGTTGGTCGCGGAGGGATCCCGCCGGCTCGCGGAGGAGGGCGTCCCCACTCGCGCCGGACGCGTCGACCTGGCCCGCTACCGGGCTCCTCTCGAATGACGTTGCCGCACCCGATCAGCGGCCGTCTGTTCGGCTCACCGGTGCCGCCGGCTTCGGGGTGGCCGGACGATCCCGCAAGCCCCGGGACGCCGATCGCTCGGACACACGCCGAGGTGTTGACGCTGGCCGCCGACTGCGACCTGACCGAGCTGGACGCGAGGGTCAGCGTGTGTCGGGCCTGCCCACGGTTGGTCGCCTGGCGCGAGGACGTGGCCAGCGACAAGCGTGCTTCCTTCGCGGGCGAGCCCTACTGGGGCCGACCCGTCCCGGGCTGGGGAGATCCGGACCCGTGGCTGGTCGTGCTCGGGCTGGCTCCCGCAGCGCACGGAGGCAATCGGACCGGCCGCGTCTTCACCGGTGATCGCAGTGGCGAGTGGCTGTTCGCGGCCTTGCACCGCGCCGGTCTCGCCGAGCTGCCCACGTCCGCGCACTCCGGGGACGGGCAGCGGCTCACCGGCGCGCGAATCCTCGCTGCTGTGCGGTGTGCTCCGCCGGCGAACAAGCCGACGCCGGCCGAGCGGGACGCGTGTGCACCTTGGCTCGCGGCCGAGCTGGCGCTGCTGCCCCGTGCCCGGGTGGTGCTCTGTCTGGGAGGGTTCGCCTGGGACGTAGCGATGCGCCAGCTCGCCACGGCAGGGCTCCCGGTTCCCCGGCCCCGGCCGGTGTTCGGCCACGGCGCGGTGGCCACCCTCGGCGAGCTCACGCTGCTCGGGTCCTACCATCCAAGCCAGCAGAACACCTTCACCGGAAAACTGACGGCGGAGATGCTGGACGAGGTGTTCGTCGCCGCCCGAGAGCTGGGTGGGCCCCACGTCCGCTGACCCGCCGGTGAGGGCCTGCGCGGACCTGCGTCGGCCGATTTGGGGAGCGCGTGTCCGGTGGGGTAGTGTCATCCCCCGTCCGGCCCCTATAGCTCAGTCGGCAGAGCGTCTCCATGGTAAGGAGAAGGTCTGCGGTTCGATTCCGCATGGGGGCTCTGCGTCCGGATAGACGGAATTACCGCCCGTCGGCCAGGCACACTGGAGTCCGGGCGGGGGCGGGATAGCTCAGGCGGTAGAGCAAGCGGCTCATAATCGCTGTGTCGCGGGTTCAAGTCCCGCTCCCGCTACCAAGAGCGAGCAGTGCTACGTAGGAGAAGAGGAAGCGATGGCCAAGAAGGCAGCCGACGTCCGGCCGAAGATCACCTTGGCGTGCACTCAGTGCAAGGAGCGCAACTACATCACCAAGAAGAACCGGCGTAATGACCCGGACCGGATGGAGCTGAAGAAGTTCTGCCCGAAGTGTCACGCGCACACCGCACACCGCGAGACCCGCTGACCTGAACCACGCTCGCCGAGCCGTCCGCTGTTGCGGGCGGCTCTGCTGCGTCTGTGGGCGTGCTGAGACCGGCGGACGCCCTCGTGCGGTCGCGGCCCGCACCCCTTAGCCTGTGCACATGCCGATCAGCGAAGAGCACGTGGGGCGTAGCTACCCCGCCACGGCCCCGTATCAGGTGAGCCGCGCGAAGATCGCCGAGTTCGCCGCGGCCCTCGGCGACGCGGACAACCCTGCCTATGCAGGGAACGCGGCCGTCGCCCCGCCGACCTTCGCGGTGGTGCTCGCCTCCGCGGCCTGGGACGCGATGTTCGCCGACCCCGAGCTGGGCCTGAGCTTGAGCCGCACCGTCCATGTCGATCAGAAGTTCAGCTGGCAGCGTCCGTTGCGCGCCGGGGACGAGGTCAGCGCCACGCTCACCATCGAGAAGGTGCGGGCCAGGGGAACGACCGCGATCATTGCGATCTCCGTGGCGTTGACCACCAGCGACGGCGAACTCCTGTGCACCGCGACGTCGACCCTGATGCACACCGAGGAGACCGCATGAGCGCGCTGGTTGCCGAGGCCGGGCAGGTGTTGCCCGGGTTCTCCCGTACCGTCACCCGGGCCGACCTGGTTCGCTACGCCGGCGCGTCCGGCGATTTCAACCCGATCCACTGGTCCGACGGTGCCGCCGCGGCGCTCGGCCTGCCCGATGTGATCGCCCACGGCATGCTCACCATGGGCACAGCCCTTCGCGTCGTCACCGACTGGTGCGGCGAGGTCGACCGGGTACGCAGCTACTCGGTGCGGTTCACCAAGCCGGTGGTCGTGCCCGCCGAGGGCGGTGCGACCATCCGGTTCGCCGGCACGGTGACGAAGGTCGAGGACGGCGTCGCCACGGTGAGCATCGAGGCTGCGTGCGACGAGGTCAGGGTGCTCGGCGCGGCCACGGCCGAGGTGCTCCTTGGCTGAGCGGCTCGCCGACCACACCACGCTGCGGATCGGCGGCCCGGCGCGGACCTGGCTCGAGCCACAGACCGAGGCCGATCTGATCGCGGTCGTGCGCTCGGCGGACGAGGCGGGCGAGCCGCTGCTCGTGCTCGGCGGCGGCTCCAACGTGGTGGTGGGCGACGCGGGGTTCGACGGCACCGTGGTGCATACCGGAGGGCTGCGAGGCGTCCACACCGACGACGTGGCGGCATGTTCGGGTGCCTTTTTGACCGTGGCTGCCGGCGAGCGGTGGGACGCTTTCGTCGCGACGACGATCGGCGCCGGGCAGGTAGGCATCGAGGCGTTGTCCGGCATCCCCGGACTCGTCGGCGCCACACCGATCCAGAATGTCGGCGCCTACGGCCAGGAGGTGGCCCAGACGATCGCGCGGGTTCGCGTCTACGACCGGATCGAGCGCCGGGTCGTCACGCGCAGCGCCGTGGAGTGCCGCTTCGGCTATCGCACGTCCCTGTTCAAGGCGGCCCCTGGCCGGTTCGTGGTGCTGTCGGTGAGTTTTCAGTTCCGGCTCGGAGCCCTGTCCGCCCCGATCCGCTATGCCGAGCTCGCCCGGACGCTGGGCATCGCGCCGGGGGAGCGGGCCCCGATGGACGAGGTTCGCGAGGCCGTGCTCGGCCTGCGGCGGAGCAAGGGCATGGTGCTGGACTCCGACGACCGTGACACCTGGAGTGCGGGCAGCTTCTTCACCAACCCGATCATCGACGCCGGCACCGCGGACGGCCTCCCGGAGGAGGCGCCCCGATACCCCCAGCCGGACGGGGGAGTGAAGACCAGCGCGGCCTGGCTGATCGAGCACGCCGGCTTCAATCGGGGCTTCGGCAGTGGTCTGGCGCGGCTGTCCACCAAGCACGCCCTCGCCATCACCAACCGCGGCGGGGCCACCGCAGCCGACGTGCTGGCGCTCGCTCGCGAGATCAGGGACGGGGTGGAACACGCCTACGGCGTCCGGCTGGAGCCGGAGCCGGTGCTGGTCGGAGTCGCCATAGACTGACCTGCGGTTCGCGCAGGGCGGACCGGAGAGGTGGACACCTGTGAACATCTTGGCGAATATCGAGCTGGCACCGCGTGATCCGATTCTCGGGTTGACCGAGGCTTTCGTCGCCGATACCCGCCCGGCCAAGGTGAATCTCGGCGTGGGCGTCTACCTCGGCGAGGACGGGCGAGTCCCGCTGTTGGAGTGCGTCCGGACGGCAGAGGCGCGGCTGACCGAACGCCCGTCACCGCGTGGCTACCTTCCGATCGACGGTCTCCCCGCCTACACCTCGGCGGTGCGCGAGCTCGTGTTGGGTGCCGGCTCCGAGCCGGTCGCCTCGGGCCGGGTGGTCACGGTCCAGGGTCTGGGCGGCACCGGGGCGCTCAAGATCGGTGCCGAGTTCCTCAAGCGCACCGACGCTCGTCCCGCTGTCTTGATCTCCGACCCGTCGTGGGAGAACCACCAGGCTCTGTTCGGCCGCGCCGGCTTCGAGGTGCGCACCTACCGCTATTACGCCGCGGCCCTCGGGGGCATCGATCTGGCTGGGATGCTGGCCGATCTGAACGCTGCTGAGCCCGGCACGGTGGTGGTGTTGCACGCCTGCTGCCACAACCCGACCGGGTACGACCTGGGCGAGGCCGACTGGGAGAAGGTCGCCGAGGTGGTCGTCGCGCGCGGACTGGTTCCGTTCCTCGACCTCGCCTACCAGGGTTTCTCCGCGGGCATCGAGGCCGACGCCGCGGTCGTGCGCCGGTTCGCGGCGCTGGGCGTGCCGATGCTGGTCGCGTCCTCGTTCAGCAAGAGCTTCAGCCTTTACGGCGAGCGTGTCGGTGGGCTGAGCGTGGTTGCGGCGGACGCGGACGAGGCGGCGCGGGTGCTTTCCCAGCTGAAGGTGACGATCCGCACCACCTACTCCAACCCGCCCACCCATGGCGCTGCCGTGGTGTCGGCCGTGCTCGCCGACCCGGTTCTGCGCGCGGGCTGGGAGGGCGAACTGGAAGGTATGCGGTTGCGGATCCGCGCGATGCGCTCGGCTCTGGTGGACGCCCTGGCCGCGGCAGGCGCGCGCCGCGACTTCGGGTTCATCGCCGACCAGGTCGGCATGTTCAGCTACTGCGGGCTCTCCGCGGCGCAGATGCAGCGCCTGCGCGCCGAGTACGCCGTCTACGGCACCGACGCGGGCCGGATCTGTGTCGCGGCGCTGAACCCCGGCAACGTGGAGCGGGTCGCTCACGCGATCGCCGCGGTGGAGTAGTACCCGCGGTTGACCCCTCCGCCACGGTCCGGACGCCGGGGCTACCGGTGGGGCGGCTGGCGTCGCACCGGGCCGTACGGCGGACGCCGGGCGTCCGGGTTGGCGCCGAAGCGTCCGGGGCTTCTAGGCTTCGAGGAATGAGCCGGACCCTCTTCGTCACCACTGCCCTGCCGTACGCCAACGCTCCCTTCCACATCGGGCACATGATGG
>DJWE01000004.1 GCA_002441465.1 Propionibacteriaceae bacterium UBA6238
CCTAGGGCCGCTGCCCGAAGGAGAGCGCGAGCGACTGGTCACGTTCTACCGCAATCGGTACAGCGCCTGATCGCCAGTTGGGAGCTGAGCGTATAGTGGAATTTCTGCCCTGTGAAGGAGGGTCGGCTGTGAGCAACCTGACGGGCCTGCCTCCGCTTCTCGCGGCCCGGATCTCGGACGAGCGGCCCGGCGCCGCGGACCTGGAGGTCAGGGCGGGCGATCTGTGGCTCATGTCGTGGGACGGCGCCTATCAAGGTCTCGTGTGCGTTGCTGCAGTCAAGCAGGGCTATTTCCTCGGATGGCCAGTCACACTGCCCGATGAGCCCGCGTTTGCCCCTGCACTGGTAGTGGATCACACCTCGCTAGGTCACCCGCTCTTGCTCTGGCCCACCCGGGAAACCGGTCTGGGGATGCACCTGCTCCACAGGCCACTGGGGACGCTCATCGATCCCCGGAACATCCAGCGGCTCGCGTGGGCATTGGAGGATGGCGAACGCCCGGGGCTGCCCTTCGCCCAAGGGTCCGCAACGGCTGAGACGAGCGCCGAAGCGGACAAAGCGATGGTGGAGCGCTGGGCTGCACTGTGCTTCCACACCTGGCCGGACATCACACCGAGGTACTTGTCGGAGACCAGCATCAAGGCTGCGGGGGGCACTTCCAAGCGCGCCGCCAAGTGTCTCGCTTTGGATCCCCCGGACCTTCGTCCTCTCTGGACCGGAGTCGCTCCCGCGACCGAGGATCAGGTGAACGCACTGGCTGCGGACCTGGGCGTCGAGGCATCCGAGCTCCTGGCCGATGACCCATTGCGCGAAGCCGTGGACCGCTTGGCAGCGCCCACATTCAAGGAGCCGCTGCTGGAACTGGCGTCCCGGACGGGCATCACGGAAGGGGCCGCTCGGTCCCGGGCAAGGGAACAGTATTCGCTGGCCGCGCGGGATGACTCGCTCAGAGTCAGCGACGGCCGACTCCTCGATGCCATCAAGCGAGCAGCGGAATCAGAGTGACCGCCTGGGCTGGGCTGCTCGCCCAGGGTCGCTATGGCGACATCGCGGCGGCCCTGATTGATGAGTGCGGCTTGGACCTGCAGGCGTTGAGCGAGTGCCCCTATCGCGTCATCGATCGGGTCGCCACCATCATCATCCAGGACCAGCTGGAGTCTCGCTGCGGAGGCGGTGGCTACTACAAGCCGCAGCCGCCCACGATCTTTTTGCACCCCTCCATCGCAAGGCGCAACAACTTCACCCTCGTCCACGAACTCGGCCACCACCTCCAGCAGCACCATCCAGAGTTGGCATTCGAGTTGATGGACCTCTCTCCGCACGCCCGGAAGTTGGCCGAGGAGAAGATCAGTAATGAGGTGGCCAGCCAGATCCTGCTCCCGTGGTCGGAGGAACCGCTGGATGCCCGCTTCGTGCATCCCGCCGAGCTGATGGCTGGCCTATTTTCCGCCTCGAGCGCTTCACGGTCGGCGGTGCTGGAACGGGTCATCGGCTTGCTGCCCGGGACGGCCAAGTGGATTCTCGTGGTGTCTGACCTGGAAGGTGTGGTGGAGCACGGACACAGCACCTACACCGACCTGCAACCGGCGAGGGGATCGCACCAGCCGGGACTGAAGGCACTGGCCGAAGAGGCTGCGAGTGGGCCTGTTAGGCGCAGATTTCACGAGGGCATCCGCTACAAGACTGGCTCCGAACTGCACGAGATGTTGGCCGAAGCCGTCCTCGATCACGAGGGACGTTACCTCTTCGTAGCCCTGACCCCGGAGGCGAGGTTCGGCACTGGGCGGATGGATTGGCCCACCTTCGAGTGCGCCAACCCGGCGTGCGGCAAGACGTTCGAGGCCAAGTGGGTCAAGCGCTACTGCGACAAGTGCGGCGATCCGGCGTGTTCCTGGTGTGACCGGTGCAGTTGCGACCCCACAAACACGGGCGTCACCTGCGACAAGTGCTTCATGCCGTGGGCCCCGGCTGAGCTCGCAGCAGGACGTCACGACTGCTACTGACCTGAGTCGGACGTCGAGCCAAGTCGCATCGGTCTCGATGACAATCAGCTCGCGGGAGAGTCCCTCCATGCAAGCGGCGGTGCTGCCGACAGCGCGTAGCCGGCCTTCCCGATGGTTTCGCTTCCCCATCAAGCATGAGCGGGCCGAACATCGCTGCGGATGACGTGCAGAGCATCGGTCCGTTCCGAGTCCCGGCCTCCCATTCCCTGATGCAGGTCCAGCCGGAGGGCGAGGTCCCGGAACCATCCCCCGGGCACCAGGCAGAACCGAGTACCCGCAAGGTCGATATGGTGGGGTCCACACAGCCATCAAGGGGGATAGATCGTGCTTCACGAGGTCACGAGCATCACTGACGACCTGCTCGTGCCCGGCAAGGTCATCCGCATGCGCGAGCGTCTTTGGCGCGTCGACTACCGCGATGGGCAGGTGTTCAGCGCTACCGCCCTCGACGGCCGCGACACCGCCCCAGCCAGGTTCCACACCCGCCTGGAGGACGTGCAGCCGGGCTCGTTGCCGTTCCCGGACGCGGCCACCGTCGGGGATGCGTCTGAACAGGCGCTGCTGCTGGACGCGTACAAGTTCTCCCTGCTGCACGGCACCGCGCCCATCCTCGGCCTGCAACGGTCGCGGGCGATCCCGACCGACTTCCAGATCGTGCCCCTGCTGATGGCGTTGAACGCCGAACGGGTGAGGCTCCTCATCGCTGACGACGTGGGCACCGGCAAGACTGTGGAGGCGGGTCTGATCCTGTCCGAGCTACTCGCCCGCGGCCGGGGCCGACGCATCCTGCTGTGCGTGCCAGCGAACCTTCGCGACCAGTGGCGGGACACGCTCGACACCATGTTCCACATCGACGCGACCGTGGTCGCCGGCCACCTTCTACCCGCCCTCGAACGGAAACTCCTCCCCGGACAGAGCGTGTGGGCCGCCCACGATGTTGTGATCGCGAGCATCGACTACCTGAAGACCCGCACCGAGGAGGTGCTGGCACACCAATGGGACGCGCTCGTCGTCGACGAGGCCCACCTCGCAGCAGCCCCGCACGCGTTCGCGGGAAGGTCCTCCACCGACATGGAACGGCACGCCTTTGTCCGGACCGCCGCCGCCAGGTGCCGGCATCTGCTGCTGCTGACCGCGACCCCGCACAACGGGTACAGCGACTCTTACCAGTCGCTGTTCGAGATGCTCGACCCGACCCTGGTCACCGACACCGCGTTCGGGCGCAAACTCAACCGCACACGAGCTCGCGAGTCCCACGTCGTCCAACGACGACGCGCCGACATCGAAGCCTGGTACGGCCAGCGCGGTACGAAGTCCCCGTTCCCGGCCCGCAACTCCGACGAAGTGATCGTCTCCCTCAAACGCAGCCCTGACCTGCGCGCGCTCATCGACGAGTTGACCGGCTACACCGGCGACCTGTACGGCGCATCCAACACCAGCATCGGCAAATGGGTCGCCGCGCACTTGCACAAGCGGCTGCTGTCCAGCCCCGCCGCATTCCGCGTCAGCATCGACAACCGGCTGAACGCGATCCGCCGCCAGGCCGCGCTCGACCTCGGCGACCAGGCTGCCCGCGCAGCCGCAGACGCCACCACCGACCAGGTGTTCACTGAGGACGACGAGCTCGACGCCGCCCACCTGACCGCCCGCGTAGACCTGCCCCACAACGCCGAACTCTCCCGTCTGCAAACCATCAAGGACCTCGCCGCGAAGGTCACCCCGGCCAAGGACCCGAAACTCGCCGAGCTCCTGCGGCTCCTCCCCGAGCGCATGGACGCCCACCCGAACGCGCGCCGCGTGCTCGTGTTCACCAAGTTCAAGGACACCCTCGACTACCTGGAGAAGAACCTCACCCGAGCCGTCGGCAAGGCGAAGGGCGGCCTGCCCGACAGCACGCGCATCTTCACCATCTACGGCGATATGAACCTCGCCCAGCGCAACGCCACGTTCGCCGAGTTCGAGGCCACCGAGCAGGCGGTGCTCGTCGCGACAGACTGCATCAGCGAAGGCGTGAACCTGCAACGGGCGTGCGCCGAGCTCATCCACTACGAGCTGCCGTGGAACCCGAACCGGATCGAGCAACGCAACGGCCGAATCGACCGGTTCCAGCAGCGGGAACCGTTCGTCGGTATCCGCACCCTCGTCCTCGACGACGCCCTCGACGCGAGCCTGCTCTACCTGATCGTTCAGAAGTCCGAGCAGATCCGCGCCGACTACGGGTTCGTGCCCCCGTTCCTCGCGAATAGCGACATCCTGCTGTACCTGTCAGACCCCGGCACGGCGTTCCGGGCGAAGCTCCGTGCCTCTGGGCACCTGCAACCGACCCTGTTCGACGAGTCCGTCCTGCTTGAGTCGGATCCCGAACTGGCCCGGCTCACCGAGGAGAGCGTCGCAGACACCGAGGTGCTCGAGCGTGTCAAGGAGGAGTCGTTCTACGGGCAGACCGGCATCTCCCTGACCTCAATCGAGGAAGCCCTGAACGAGTCCCGCCAGGTGACCGGCACCACCGACCAGGTCGAGAAGTTCACCCTCGCAGCTCTCCGTCACCGGCACGCGACCGTCACCACCCACGGCAACGTGCACACCGTCACGGCAGCACCCTCCACCGTGGAAGACCTCGCCCCGGCCGGGCACAGGTTCACGTTCGACACCGGCCTCGGCGTGGACGACCCGACCCTCGACGTGGTCGACCTCGCCCACCCCCTGCTGCGCCGGCTCATCGACCTCACTTTGGACGAGGCCCGCCTGCCAGAGTGCCGTGGCCGGGTCGCCGCCCACAACGCCGTCCTCGACACCGGCCGGGCCGCAGTCCTGCACGTCCTGTTTCGGTACGTCGCCAACGCCGACCCGCCCGTCCTCCTCGAAGAACTCGTGCCCCTCGCGCACCGCACCAGCGACCCCGGACAGGCGTTGGACGCCACCGCTGTGCTGTCCGCCGAACCCGGACGTGGTGCGCCATTCGTCGGCGACGTGCGCGACGATGCCGCCGACATCCTCTCCGATCCCGATCTGGACGGCCGCCTCGACGAGGTTTCCGCGCAACGCGCCACCCTGCTCGCCCAACGGCACGGGCGGCTGACCGCAGCGTGGGCCGAGGGACTGGCGGACGTGCAACCCACCTCCCACGACCTGGTCGCGATCACCCTCGTCTACCCGGAGGTGGCGCGATGACCGATGTGAGCCTGATCCACACCAGCGGCGGCCTCATCGGCGACGTGATCACCGACAGCCTCCGCCAGTCCACCGTCGACGGGGACGCGAAGTTCCTCGCCGACCCGTCCACGTTCACCGACCGCGACGGGGTCCCACCCACCCGCACTCAGCTCTCCGCCGACCTTGAGGCTGCATTCCGGGCGTGTGTCGCCCTCTGGTCCGCGTACGCCGCCGAGCTCGACGGCGACATGGATGTGTCCCGCGTCCGGGAGAAGCTCGTCCTGCCCATGCTCGACCTGTTCGGGTTCACCCCCGTTTACCAGCGCGCGAAACTGCCCGCCGGGGATCGGAGGTGGACCGTGTCACACCTCGGCTGGGACGGCCCGGACGCGCCCCCCGTGAGCGTGCTCGCCGTCGCCGACCTCGACGCGCGCGAGGGCCGGGCCCGTTCCGCCCACGAGGAACTGCAGGGCTACCTGAACGCCGCGACGGCCCGGTGGGGGCTGCTCACGAACGGACGGGTGCTGCGACTGCTCCGGGACTACCACCACACACGCACGCGCGGCTACGTCGAGTTCGACCTGGCCGCCATGTTCGAGGCCGGCTCCTACCCGGACTTCCTCGCCCTCTGGCGGCTCTGCCACGCGTCCCGGTTCCTCCCCCAGACCGGCGGTGCAGACACCGAATCAAGCGACACGGGCGACGAGGACACGCGGACCGACGACGACGCGGGCGACGACGACACCGCCGCTTCCGCCGCGCCCGAGGGACCCGACAGCACCCTGCTGGAACGGCTGCACGCGAAGGCGCTCACCGCCGGGGTCGCCGCCGGCAAACGGCTCCAACCGCAGGTGCGGCAAGCCATCAGCCTCCTCGCGAACGGCCTGATCGAAGGGACGCCGGGCCTGCGGGATCAGGTGACCTCGAACCCCGACATGGGCCGCGACCTGTACCGGGAACTGCTCACCGTGCTCTACCGGGTCCTGTTCCTCTTGTTCGCCGAACAACGCGGCATGCTCAACTGCGCCGACCCGCTCTATGACGAGACGTACAGCCTCACCCGGCTCCGCGCCACCTCCACGACCGGTCGGGCCGAACCGCGCCGCATGGACCTGTGGGAAGGGCTGAAGACCACGTTCCGGGCCTTCTCAGACGAGGATAACGCCGCAGCACTCGGCGTCTACCCGTACAACGGGTTCCTGTTTGACCTGACCCGCACCCCGCTCACCACCGGCGGCCGGATCGCGAACACCTACCTGACCCGCGCGATCCAATCGCTCACCACCGTCACCGTGGGCGGCACCAGCATGCACGTCGACTACCGCAACCTCGGCGTCGAAGAACTCGGCGCCGTGTACGAGTCCCTGCTCGACTACACCCTCGCGGTGGCCGGCACCGCCACCTTCGACGACGACAACAAGAACGTCGCACCGGGCCAGGCGTACCTCGCCCGGATCAGCATCGAACGAGCCGACCTCGCCTCGTTCTACACGCCCACAGACCTCGTGGACCTCCTGCTCACCCGATCCCTCGACCCGCTCATCGAACAACGTCTCGCGGACGCCGGCGACGACCGCCAGGCGCAGGTGGACGCGATTCTCGACCTGAAGGTCATCGACCCGGCCTGCGGGTCCGCCGCCATCCTCGTCGGCGCGCTTGATCGGCTCGCGTACGCAGTCGCGAAAGCCCGCAGTAACCCCCACGAGCCACTCCCCCAAGACCTTGCACACGCCCGCCGCGAAGTGCTCCAGTCGTGCATCTACGGCGCGGAGAAGGACCCGTTCGCGGCCGAGCTCGCCAAGGTCGCACTGTGGATCCACTGCGTCGTCCCCGACCAGCCGCTCACGTTCCTCGACCACCACATCGTCTGTGGCGACAGCCTCGTCGGCTGGCCCCTCCTGAACGTGCCCACCCGCATCGAGAACGCCGCCTTCCAAGTCACCGGGGTAAAAGGCCCGTTCGCCAGCCGCCTCACACGGGCACTGAACGACAACAAAGGGTTCACCGCCGGCTACGGGGACCTGTTTCAAAACGACACCGTCGAGTTCACCCTCACCCTGCCCGAGGCGCTCCATGGCCCCGAGCACACCCCCGCGCACGTCCGCGCCAAGTCGCAGGCATTCCGCGACTGGCAGGCCAGCCCCAAGTACGCCACCTGGAAGCAAACCGCCGACATCTGGACCGCCGCCCACTTCTGGACCGACGGGGACACGCACGCCATCCCGACCAGTCGCGCCTACTCCGCTGCCCTCGACGGCCACCCGGACCCCGACACCGCCGCAGTAGCGGCGAGAATCCTCGCCGATATCAACCCCATCCACTGGCCCCTCGCCTTCCCCGAGATCCACGCCCGAGGCGGCTTCGACCTGGTGATCGGCAACCCTCCGTGGGAGCAGTACAAGGGCGAGGAACAACCGTTCTTCCGACAGCACCTGCCACGCATCGCCGCCATGACGAGCGAAACGCGCAAGAAGGCCATCGCAGACCTCGAGCACACCGACCCCACCATGTATGCTCGTTGGAAGACCTACCAAGCTGGGCAAGGCCGATTGGCCCACTTCGCGAAGTCAAGCGGCCGGTACACCCGCACACCCAACGAGGCGAACACGTACGTTCTCTTCACCGAGTTCGCCGCCGACTCCAGCTCCCACGTCGGACTCATCGTCAAGTCCGGCATCGCCACCGATGCGGCGCAGTCGCCGGTCTGGAAACGTCTGCTCGGCCAGCGCCGCGTCCGTGCGGTCTTCGACATGGTGAACCAGGAACCGTCCGGAAAACGTGTCTTCCCTGCCGTGGCGGCGGTGGAGAGGTTCTCGGTCCTGGTGCTGGGACCCAGCGCCCACGAGCCATTGCGCGCGAGCATGCTGAGTTTCGGTGTCGCCGAGGCTGCCAAGGCTGTCATGGTGGAGTGGTCTAGTGAGAGGCTGAGGCAGGTATCTCCGCGGACACATGCGATCCTGTCGACCGGGGAACCGCTTGAGATCCGCTTAGCCGTGGACCTCCAAGATCGCCTGCCAACCCTCGACTTCAGCGAGCCGGATGGCGAGAACCCGTGGGAATGGAGGTTTGCAAGCCTGTTTCACTCCACGGGCGCGAAAGCGGCGGGCCTGATGATTCGCGCTCGCGCCCTTGAGAGCGCAGGTTACGTCCTCGACCAAGACCGAAACTACGTTCACCCAGACGGGCGTCGCGCGCTTCGGGTGTATGAGGGCCAAATGGCAACCCGGTGGGACCATCGAGCGAGGACCTTCGAGGGCTTCGTTGGCGCCGACCGGTACTCCCGAAAGCCATATATCCCGCGCGTCACACCGGCCCAACACGCAGATCCCCATTTCGAGGTCGAGCCTCGATACTGGATGCACTCCGCCGATGCTTACAAGCGTCTGAACCAAGTCATGGGCCCCGACGATGTGCTTGTGGCTTTCCGCAAGATCGGGGCCTCCTGGACCAACCGGAGGTCTCTGCAAGCGTCCCTGCTCCCACGACTGCCTGCCACCGACAGTCTCTCTATGCTCGTGATGCCCGCTTCCGTCGCTCCGGCGAGTCTGGCGCTCCTGAACTCGATGACTTTGGACTTCCTAATGCGCCTGCATATGCCGGGTGCAAACATCAATCCCTGGATGCTCTCCCAATGCGCCGCTCCGCCGCGAGACTGCCTCGGAGCCCCGGTAGCGGCTCTCGCAACGGCGCTCACCGCGACGTCCGTCGAGGTTGCGATTGAACTAAGTGTCGAAGTCAGCCCTTGGCAAGGGGCCTCGCGGGATGCCCTTGACGCTGCAGCATGTGCTCACATCGCCAAGGCATACGGACTATCCCTTCACGAGTACGAAGTGATTCTGAACCACTTCAAGTTGCTTGAGAAGATCGAGATGCGTGAGTTGGGGGAGTACCGAAGTAAGCGGCTCCGGCTGGAGGCGTTCGAGGAGATTGGAGGGGGTAGCTGATGCGCCCGTTGTCGTTGGTCGCTGGGCTCCGCGAGGGTTATGCCCGTTATGTCGACTCATTCCAGTTCTACAAGAACCCGGCGATCCGTGAGTGGGTTCAGGACAAGCGGCGCGAGGGCCGACTCCTGTACCGGGAGCCATTCCTGACGCTGGCGAAGCCGTTCGCAGATGGCGCGTCCCTGCAGGCCCTGGTGGGCGAAGGTGTCCTCGCCCCGGGCGTGATGGGTGTGTTTACCCGGAAGGCGGGCGACTCGGGCTCTGGGCCGGTGTCGCCGTTCGCGCACCAGGAGCAGGCGATCCGGCAGATCATGGCCGGCCACAACACGGCTGTGACCACGGGGACCGGATCGGGGAAGTCGTTCACGTTCTACATGCCAATCGTGTCCACCGCGCTATCACTGGCCGCGGCGCGGCAAGTTGGGGTGCTGCGGCGTCCGGTGGCGGTGATCATCTACCCGATGAACGCGCTGGCGAACAGCCAGTACGAGGACATCGCGGCCAGACTGGCGGGCACTGGGCTGACGGTGTGCAACTACACGGGCAGCCTGAAGGTCACCGGCGAAGCCGCGTTGAAGGACTTCAAGCAGTTGACGGGCCGGGACACCCCGTACGACAGCGAGGTGATCGATCGGGACACGCTTCACACCAAGGGCTGCGACATCCTGCTCACCAACTTCAAGATGTTGGAGTACGCGCTCGTCCGCAGGGAGGACGCGGCCCTGTTCGACACGCTCGGCGATAATGGCCGGCTGCGGTACCTCGTGCTGGACGAGATGCACACCTACTCGGGCCACCAGGGTGCCGACATGGCCCTGCTCGTCCGCCGGTTCAAGGCACGGACCGGCACCGCTGGGACGCTGCGGTGCGTGGGCACATCCGCGACGGTCGACTCGGGTGATCCGGCTGAGGCGCGTGCCACAATCGCGGAGTTCGCGGGGCGCCTGTTCGGTGAGCCGTTCGACCCGGACCACGTGGTGGGCGAGTCGTACGGGAAGCAGGAGACCCTCGACCCAGCCGGTCTGTACCTGCCCGATCAGGTGATCGGGGAGGACGCGTTCGCTGTGGCGATGTCCGCCGCGACGGACGAGGAGGCCGCCGACCTGTTGGGCGCGGCGTTGTTGGATGGGCCGGTCAGCCCGGACGCGGTGCGCGCGAGCCGGCCGGTCGCGTGGGTGGAACGCGCCCTGTGGGGCGGGGTCGTGTCCTTCACCGAGTTGGAGGATCGATACCTGGCGGAGGTCCGGCCCGGCTTCTCGCGGGAGGACGCGCGGCGGGAGATCGAGGCTGCGGTCGTGCTGGGCTCCTCGGTGAAGACCCCGGGTCCGAAGGGCGACGACGTGGGCCTGCTGACCCCGAAGGCGCACGCGTTCTTCTCCCAAGGGCTGCCTGTGACCCGGTGCCTGCGGTCGACAGACCTACCGCACCTGTCCGAGCAGGGCGAGTCCACGTGCCGGCAGTGCGTCGAGGACGCCCACGTGGAGGACGTGCCCTCCTACCCGATCGTGTTCTGCCAGGCGTGCGGACAGGACTACTACGTCGCACAGGACGACGGCCACCACCTGCTGACACGCGATTTCCTCGCCGCGGCGGAGAACGGGTCCGCCGTGTACGTGATGACGGACGAGTGGGACGAGGACGCCGTGCCCCTCGACCCGAACGACGTGAAGAAGGACGGGACTGCGCGGAAGGGCCGCGAGGGTGCGGTGCCGCGAAGTCGGGTCGTCTGCGGAACGTGCGGCGAGCTCGGCGCCGGCTGCGGCCACGACACGACTGTGGGCGCGGTGACGGTGACGGCCCCGCTGTTGCTGTGCCCGTCCTGCGGTGTCCGCTACGACGGGACCCACTCGGAGTACAACAAGTTCTTCCAGGTCGGCACGGTCGGCAGGGCGACCGCCACGGACGTGCTCGTGGAGGCCATGCTGGACGAGCAGGACCGCACGCCGAAGCCCTCGGTGATGGCGTTCACGGACAACCAGCAGGACTCGTCGTTCCAGGCGGCCCACTTGCGTTCCATGTCCCGGCGGTTCCACGTCCGCCGGGCCCTGGTCGCCGGGCTGGTCGCGAAGGGGGCGACCGGGCCCGCCGACGCGCTGGACACGGGCGAGGTCGCCGACGCCGCGTACAAAGCGATGGAGGCCACGAGCACGGTGCCGCCGTTCTCCCGCGCCGCGGGCGACCAGGCCGGGTTCGCACCCGACGCCGCGTCCGGCAAGGCGAAGGGACGCTACCTGCGCTACCTGAAGACCGCCGTGCTGTTGGAGACCAGCGGCGGCCCACGGAAGGCGCAGCCGAACTTGGAGGACACCGGGCTCGTCGTCGTCGACTACGCCGGATTCAGCGCCGGGCAGGTCGCGCCCGTGGTCGCCGGGCTGGACGGCTTCCCCATGATCCGCGCGTACGCCGAGTCCGACCCCGACCTGACCGAGGACCTGTTCCGGGTCATCCTCGACCTGGTCCGCCGCGACCACGCCGTCGCCTCAGACAACGAGGACGGGCCGTCGGCCGCGTTCGTGGAACCGGGCCGGTTCAACAGCGACGTCCTAGAACAGCTCGATACGCGCTGCTACTTCCACTCCGGCCAGGAGATCCCGCTACGCCGGACCGTGTTCCATGAGAAGCGCGACTCGAGCCGGCGGATCAACTACCGGCGGCTGGCCGGGAAGGTGAACGTGGACGGGTCGGACGCCCCGCAGACCACCAAGCTCACCCGCTGGCTGAAAGCCGAAGCCGGGCTGCCACAGGACGCCGCCGGCAGCGTTGCGGCGAAGACGATCATCCGGGAGGCCGCCGCCGTCCTCGCCAAGTTCGGGTACCTCATAAAGGCCGAGGACGGGTACGTCCTCGACGAGGAGAAGGTCCGCTACTGGCACACCCCGGACGCGCAGGGGTTCCGGTGCGTCCGCTGCTCGGCACGGTGGAACCTGTCGAAGCCCCGCGCATGCCCGCGTTGCGTGAAGTCGAAGGTGCAGGAGGACCGGCCCGGCCGGGACGACTTCTTCCGCGCCGCGTACCTCGCCCCGCTGGACGAGAAGGTGAAGGTCGAAGCCGAAGAGCACACGGGCAGCCTCGATGGCGACCAGCGAAAGGTCATCGAGACGCGGTTCAAGGACCAGGCCGCCGACCTGAACGTTCTTGTGTGCACGCCCACGATGGAGCTCGGCGTGGACATCGGCACGCTGTCCGCGGTCTATATGCGAAACGTGCCGCCGTCGCCGGCGAACTACGCCCAACGGCAGGGCCGCGCCGGTCGTGCCGCACAGCCGTCGGCAGTCGTGACGTTCTGCGCCGCCCAAGGCCGGGCCGCGTCCCACGACCAGTATTTCTTCAAACGGCCCGAACGGATCATCGCCGGCAAGATCGCCGCGCCCCGTTTCCTGCTGGATAACCGCGCGCTGGTGGAAGCGCATGCGAACGCCATCGTGCTCGGGGCGTACGCGCAGGTCCACGGCGACCTGCCGAAGGAGATCGACGCGTGGACTCGTCTCGACGCCGGCGTCGGCGGGCTGAACGACGAGACCCGCAAGCAGATCGCCGGGTACGTCACCGGCAACCGCGACGAGCTTGTCGCGTCGATCACCGGCGCGTTCGCCGACGTTCTCGACCAAGCGGAGACCGTCTCCGACGCGGACGTGGCCGACATGGTGGACAACTTCGTGGACAAGCTCGACGCCGCCGTGGCGGCACTCGTGGACTACTCCGCCGAACTGAAGACCGAGCTGGACGAGCTGAACGCGCAAGGCGACAAGGGACAGCTCGACAAGACCGGCAAACGTCGCCGGGACGCGGTGGAGGCCATCCGTGGGTCCATCCGGCGCGGCGAGGGCGACTACCACCCGCTGTCTTGGCTCGCACAGCGCGGCTTCCTGCCCAGCTATGCGTTCCCCCGGAAAGCGGTCATGCTCCGGTTCAGCGACCGGGAACGCGCACGCGTCCGGTCGCGGTCGATCGCGTTGCGGGAGTTCGCGCCGGGGAACAGCATCTACCACCTCGGTAAGCGGTACCAGGTGACCAAGGTCGCGTCCGGCCGGGACGCCGAGGCGAACACTGTCCCCGTATACCTGTGCACGTGCGGCCACTACCTCGAACGAGACGCTGTCGGCACCCACCAGAAGTGCCCCTCCTGCGACCAGCCGCTCACGGGCGATCTGAAGTTCGACAACGCCATGCCCGTGTCCGACCAGTTCGCCGTCCAACGCGACAACGTGGGCGCCGACACCGAAGAGCGGCTCCGTCAGGGCTACCAAGTCGAGTCGGCGTACCGGCTGCCGAAGCTGGGCGTCCGTCACGGACTCGTCCACGCGGGCAATGGGACCGATCTCGCGGTCACGTTCGCGCGGGCTGGGCACGTCATGCAGGCCAACCTCGGCCTGATGCGCTCGACCGGCAACTTCAGCCTCTGCGCGCGTTGTCGGCAGTGGAACCCCGACCCGGTTGAGCACTACAACGCGCAGAGCGAGTGCCTGCCCGCCCAGGACAACCTGATCCAGAACGTCGTCATCTTCAACGACGGACTGCACGACTTGGCCCTACTAGACGTTGACGCCCCCTTAGGCGCCGACCCGGACGTGTATGCGTACACGCTCGCTTACTCGCTGATGGCCGCGATGGGCACCCACTTCGGCGTCGAGGAGTCCGAACTCAACGGCACTGTGTTCCAGGTACCCGGCCAGGCGCAAGCCCGCCGGATCCTGCTGTACGAGACCGACGAGGGCGGTATCGGCGTCCTCGACCGGATGACCGACCCCGCCGCGTGGCAGGCCGTGGCCCGCCGAGCACTCGACATCCTGCACGTGAGCCCCGACGGGACCGAAGCCGACGACGCGTGCCTAGAGTCCTGCTACGAGTGCCTGCGCAGCTTCTACAACCAGTGGCACCACGAGAAGATGGACCGCACACTCGTGGTCGACCTGCTCCGCGCGCTCGCTGACCGGACCGAACTCGACCTGTCACCTGCGTCCGCCGACTGGGATGACGTGATCTCCACGTTCGACTCCAAGACCGAGGAGAACATGGTCCAGCTACTGCGCGATGCCGGCATCCCCGCCCCCACTCAGGCCCACGTCGGTCTCCCGCAGGGTCACCCCGTCGCGTCCGCCGACCTGTTCTACACCGGCGACGGCCTACACCTTGCTGTGTTCCTGGACGGCGGCGTCCACGATGGCAAGGTCCAGACCAAGATCGACGCCAGCCGTAGGCAGCAGCTGAAAGACCTCGGCTACAGCGTCCTCGAAATCCACTACACCGCTGTCGAAATCGGCATCGAGTCCCTTCGACAACGCCTCAATCTGTAGTCGCAATCCCTGCCCCTTGGGATCGGCCTCTGGCAGATCCGCGCTAGTGAGTCCCCGTTGGAATACACGCGCCTTCTTGAGACAGAGACACGGATCCCATCCCATTACTCGGCAAATTGGAAAGGACCTGGCCTCCTCCACCGGCCCAACGCGACAAGGAGGCTACTGGCGCCGACTCGCGGAGTCCGGCGGGACGCGAGGTCGTCATGCGTGACGCACGCAACCAGACGCGCTTCCAATCCGTCGAAGTCGACTCGATCGCCGCGATCGTGACGCCCTCCTCCAGAAGCCACTCCCGCACCAATCGAAGGGACCCGGTCGTCGTCTTGAACGTCCGCGTCTCCTGATGCCGGCCACGGGCCTTACCCGGGGTACGGACGCAAACCACGACCGACGCCTTCCCGACATCGAGCCCAGCGACCGGTCGTACACCACTTCCATGAGAGTCCACCGCCTTCCGCGATGACCGGCCGCGGCCATCGCGGCCAAAAGGGGCCGCCCGGAGGATCTCTGCCAGGACACATACCCTCGTGCTCGCAGCCACTGAGCGGTGGGACGAATTTCGGACCGGTTCCAAACATGATTTCACGCTGCTTGTTGGGCCTCGTACCAGGCCGCCTCGACCCGATTCGGGGTTGAATACTCCAGACCCGAGTGCAACCTTTTCTGATTGTAACGCAACTCGATATATCTTGTCACATCCTGAACAGCATGATCCCGCGTGGGATAAACCGTGCGATTCACCCGCTCGACCTTCAACGTCCCGTTGAACGATTCCGCCCACGCATTGTCATAGCAGATAC
>DJWE01000049.1:0-18022 GCA_002441465.1 Propionibacteriaceae bacterium UBA6238
GACTATGACCGCGAGAAGCTGCAGGAGCGGCTGGCCAAGCTGGCCGGCGGCGTTGCGGTGATCAAGGTCGGCGCGGCCACCGAGGTCGAGCTGAAGGAGCGCAAGCACCGCATCGAGGATGCTGTCCGCAACGCCAAGGCTGCGGTCGAGGAGGGCATCGTCGCCGGGGGCGGCGTCGCGCTGCTGCAGGCCGCCGCCAAGATCAACGTCGCGGGCCTCGGCCTCGTCGGCGATGAGGCGACCGGTGCGCAGATCGTGTTCACCGCTTGCTCGGCTCCGCTGAAGCAGATCGCCATCAACGCCGGCCTCGAAGGCGGCGTCGTGGCGGAGAAGGTGTCGAACATCGAGGTCGGCCACGGCCTGAACGCCGCGACCGGCGAGTACGTCGACATGGTCAAGGCGGGCATCATCGACCCGGCCAAGGTGACCCGTTCGGCGCTGCAGAACGCCGCGTCGATCGCCGCGCTGTTCCTCACCACCGAGGCCGTCATCGCGGACAAGCCGGAGAAGACTCCGGCAATGCCGGCCGGCGACGGCGGCATGGGCGGCATGGACTTCTGATCTGAGTCCACGCGAACCTCAGCGGAGGGCGGTCCCGTTCGGGGCCGCCCTCCGCTGCGTCCGGACGCCGAGGGCCAGCCCAAGCGCCGAGCGCCCGACCCCTGGGCCGAGCCCTCGGCAGCAGGCCTGGCCCTCGGCGGGAATAACGGGGAGGCTCCGGCTGCTTGAGGCGTGAGTGAGTAGTGACACAGGGACAACCGTCGGCTTCCGCTCGGAGCGGGGCAAGGTGCTGATGGCACTCATGCTCACCACGGGGCTGATCGCGATCGATGCGACGATCCTTGCCACGGCGGTTCCGTCGGTGGTCAAGGAGCTGGGCGAGTTCAACCAGTTCCCGTGGCTGTTCTCGGTGTACCTGTTGGCGCAGGCGGTTTCCGTGCCGATCTACGCCAAGCTTGCCGACACGATCGGACGCAAGCCCGTGATCCTGACCGGGGTCGGGCTGTTCCTGCTCGGTTCGATCCTGGCCGGATCCGCGTGGAACATGTCCTCCCTGATCGCCTTCCGCGTGGTCCAGGGGCTGGGCGCCGGCGCGGCTGCGCCGATGGCGATGACCATCGTCGGGGACATCTACACCGTCGCCGAGCGGGCGCTGGTGCAGGGCTACATCGCCAGCGTGTGGGCGATTGCGTCCGTCGTCGGCCCGGCGCTGGGTGGGGTGTTCTCGCAGTTCCTGTCCTGGCGCTGGATCTTCTTCGTGAACATCCCGCTGTGCCTGATCGCGGGCTGGGCGCTGATCCGCTCCTACCACGAGACGCTCGAACGGCGGCGTCATCGGATCGACTACGCCGGGGCGGCGCTGCTCACGATCGGCCTGTCCGCGGTCATCCTCGCCCTCCTCGAGGGCGGCAACGCCTGGGCCTGGGACTCCTGGCAGAGCCTGCTCAGCTTCGGGGCCGGACTCGCGGCGCTCGCTGCGTTCCCCATGGTCGAACGGCGCGCCGCCGAGCCGGTGCTCGACCTGTCGATCCTGGCACGTCCTCTGATCCGCACCACCACGCTCGTGTCGCTGGGTGTGGGCGCCCTGATGATCGGTATCACCAGTTTCGTGCCCACGTACCTGGAGAACGCGCTCGGCGTCGTGCCGCTCGTGTCCGGCATCGCCGTGGCGGCCCTGACCCTGGGCTGGCCGCTGGCGGCGTCGGTCGCGGGGCGGATGTACCTGAACTACGGCTACCGGACCACGGTGATCGCCGGGAGCGGGATTGCCCTGGCCGGTGCGATCGGGCTCGCCGCGTCCGGACCGTGGCCGAATCCGTGGACGGTGGGGGCGGTCTCCTTCGTGATCGGTTTCGGCCTGGGCTGGACGGCGGCGCCCTCGCTGATCGCCGCGCAGGCGTCCGTGGACTGGAACGAACGTGGTGTGGTCACCGGCGTGAACGTGTTCGCCCGATCCGCGGGCAGCGCGGTCGGCGTCGCGGTCTTCGGCGCGATCGCCAACAACGTGATCGCGTCGGGTCGCGGCGAACAGGACTACGCCACGATCGTGACGGCGTCCACCTGGGTCTTCGTGGCCGTCGCGGTGACGGCCGTGCTGACGGTGCTGGCCGGCGTCCGGCTGCCTCGTGGGGCTGTGGACTCGCCGGCGTACTCGGTCGGCGGCGCGGTGATCGATCCTCGTCCCGAAGCGGACCCGGAGGGCGGTACCGTCGCGGCGTGACCGCGTGTCTGCGTCCCTGCAGCGGGGGCTGGTTCCATCATTGATGGCATGAGCGGCCTGCTCGAGGTGATCGCCCTGCATCCCGCCGACGCCGAACGCGCCGAGGCGGGCGGCGCCGACCGGGTCGAGGTGTGCGGCACGCTCGAGGACGGCGGCAGGTCACCCACCCCGCAGCTGGTGTCCCAGGTGCGGCGTGCGACCAGCATCCAGGTGCGCGTGATGGTGCGGCTGCGGGACGGCTACGGCACCGACGGCGGTGAGGCGATTCGGCTGCGCGGACTGATGGCCAGCTATGCCGACGCGGGCGCCGACGGCATGGTGCTCGGCTTCCTGAACGGCCTGGGCGAGGTGGACGTGCGGGTCTGTGCCGAACTGGTCGGCGACGGCAGCTGGCCGTGGACCTTCCATCGCGCCGTGGACGCTTGTCTGGACGCCGACGATGCCTGGGCCGCGCTGGCCACATTGCCGCGGCTCGACCAGGTGCTCACCGCTGGTTCGGCCCGCGACGTGGAGCACGGGCTGAGCGACTTGGTGGCGAGGGCGAAGGCGGATCCGTGGGCCGCGAGTGTGACGATGGCCGGTGGCGGGCTGCACCCCGATCACGTGCCGTGGCTGGCCCGGGCGGGTGTGCGCGCGTTCCACATCGGCTCGCCGGCCCGTCCTGGTGGTTCCTACAAGGCCTATGTCGACGAGGGGCTGGTCCGGTCCTGGCGCACGTTGATCGATGCCGAGCTGCGCCACCGTCCGGTTGCCTCCGCCTGAGGTGCCGTCCACACTGCCGAGTTGTCAGAATCTCATGCGCCTATAGCCGCATGAGATTCTGACAACTCGGCAGTTGGCGGCTTACGCGTCCGGGCCGGGCTCGATGTGGACGAAGGTCGTGGTGCCGGGCAATGCGGCGTCGATGGCCTGCTCCACGCGGTCGGCGACGTCGTGGCTGCGCGTCACGGTCCACCCGCCGGGCACCGACAAGGTTGCGTAGACGAACCGCTGCCGTCCCGACTCCCGGGTGCGGAGCTCGGTGATCTCCACCCGCGGATCGTTGCAGACGTCGACCAGAACGGCGGACACGATGGCAACCTCCGCTTCGGGCAGGGCCGCGTCGAGCAACCCGACCACGGAACGACGGACGAGCCGGTAGCCGGTGTAGAGGATGTTCGCGCCCACCACGAGGGCGATGATCGGATCCAGCACCAGCCAATGGGTCAGCGCGACCAGGCCGATCGCGACCAGGACGCCGACCGACGTCCACACGTCGGTGAGCAGGTGCTTGCCGTCCGCCTCGAGGGTGATCGAACGGTGGGCGCGACCGGCCCGCACGAGCAGCAGACCCGTGCCGAGGTTGAGCAGGGTGGCCAGCATCGACAAGCCCAGGCCGAGGCCGAGCTGCTCCAATGGGGCGGGCGTGACCAAGCGCTGGATGGCGCTGTAGACGATCACGGCTGCGGCGACGAAGATCAGGCTTCCCTCGACGGCGGCGGACATGTATTCGGCCTTGCCGTGGCCGAAGTCGTGGTTGTGATCGGCGGGCTTGGCGGCCAGCTTGAGCGCCCAGAGCGCGACCAGCGCGGCGACCAGGTTGACGGTGGACTCCATCGCGTCCGACCACAGGCCCACGGAGTTGGTCAGCCAGGCGGCGTAGGCCTTGATCGCGACAGTGGCGACGGCGGTGGCTATCGAGAGCCAGATGAAGCGTTCCAGCAACCGTTGATTGGACGGAGTCTCGTCAGCGACGGGACGGGACTGCGGCGCTTCCTGCACTGGATTCACTCTACCGGCAGCGTGGACTCCTCGATCACGCCGAGACTGACCGGCCAGGACTGAGGCTCGTCGGCCATGGCCACCAACTCAGCCAGGTTCGCCGGCCAGACCGGCTCGGGGAGCGCGGCGAGGGACGCCAGCGGCAGCCAGTCCCAGCCGTCCAGGGTGATCTGCTCGTCGGCGGTCAGCCCGGCCGGACGCACCTCGAACGGCTGGGCCGTGAACAGGACGAAGAAGCTCTCCACCTGGCTCAGCACCTGATCGGAATAGCCGTGCACCACCGTGCGGACGGCGACGGGCCCGAGCAGCGAGTCCGGGGGGACCACCAGGCCGGTCTCCTCGGCCAGTTCCCGGACGGCGGCTTGCCGCGGCGACTCGCCCGGGTCGATGCCTCCGCCCGGGGTGACCCACCAGCGCGTCCCGGGCAGGCCGGGGTCGGTGTCGGCCAGGAGCAGCGCACGCTCGGAGTCGGTGACCACGACGCGCGCGGCTTGCCGGTGCCGGCGCGGACGCAGCTGGGCCGGCACCGGCTGGAACCGACGGGTCCGGAACGGCTCGGTCATGCTGTGCCGCCGGGCTGCGCGGCCGTCGCGCGCGACCGGCCCGTCCCGTCTACGGAGGGACCGCGCGGCGTCATGGCGCCGGGATCTGGACGCGGGCCAGCGCACGCAGGTTCTCGTCCAGCAGGGAAAGCTCCACCGCACCCGGCGGCAGCACGAACCCCACCTGCCCGCTGACCCGGTCCCCGGTCGCCAGCAGCTGACCGCCGAGCGGATCGTCGAGGTCCGGCCCGAACCCGGGCAGGACGGTGGTGTCGCCACTGCTGGCGCTGAACAGGATCGGGTCGACCGACACGACGCCGCGCAGAGCAGTGAGCGAGACGTTGAGAACCAGGTAGCGCTCGCCGTCCACGGGCGCGACCTCGCCGGTGTCGGTCCACGTCGCTGTGGTCACGGTCACCGTTCCCGCGCCGTCGGCGCCGGAGAACGACACGGCCTCGCCGATCCCGCCGCCGGCACTCAGCGTGGTCGCGGCCGTCGGCTCGGCACTGGGATTGACCGTAACCACGATCGGCGTGGCGGCCTGCTGCGTTGCGGCCGGCGCAGGGGCGTTCGCGGGGAGCATGGGCAGTGCGCTGAGCAGTCCGATCAGCAGCAAGCCACCGACCAGCAGCACGGCCACGGTCCGACGCCCCGTTCGCGGACGGGCTCGTCGCCCGACCGCGGGATCGGCGGGCACGCGGCCCTCCGGTGTCGGCGGCGCCCATGGGGACGGCTCTGCCTGTGCGGGAGGAGCCGACGTGACACCCGGCAGCGGTGGGGTGAAGCCCGGCTGGCCTGCCGTCGGGGTGCCCAGACCGTGCGGCGTCTCCGGGTCGGGCGTCATCGGGTGAACCGATCTGGACGCTCGCCGGCCCGCAGTGCCGCGCCGACGATCAGCCCGACCACGACCGGCAAGACGAGGCAGGCGACCTGTGCGCTGCCGGACAGGGTGGCGAAGAGCAGGTCGGGATCGAAGCCGTTGGCGAGGGCGGAGAACGCTCCGATCGCGCCCGCGGCGACGATGGCGACGCTGTAGGCGCGCCGGACGGCGTCCCTGCGGTAGGCGATCCGGGCGGAGAGGGTGAACGAGATGAACAGCATCAGGATCGACAGCCAACTGAAGATCATGCCGATCAGCAGCGGGATCACCACGCCCGGTGTGACGGCTCGCCAGATCTGGCCGATGCTCACCGGGGGCGGCGCCTGCGGAACTCGGGAGTCCGGGGGCGGTGCGAACCACTGCGGTGTGTTCGGCGCGGGGAAGGGCGCGGGATTCACCTGGGCGCTCGGTTGCAGCGCGGGTTGTGCGGGCAGGTAGCCCGACAGCGGCGGTCCGGGCTGGGTGAACGGTTCAGTCGGTGAGCGCGTGACCGAGGCGTCGCCGGGCGAACCGTCGCCGGCGGTGATGGCGGCGGTGACGACCTCGAAGGGAAGGTTCGGATTTCGTCCGGGCGCGCCCGAGGGGACCAACGCCGTGAGTTCGGGCTGCGTCCCAGAAGGCCCGACGAACGACGGCTCTTCGGCCGGGTGCGTCGGGCGGGCAGCGGCGGCCTCGGGCGCGGCCAGCGGTGGCACCGCAGGAACGACGAACGCGGCGGGACGTTCGCGCGGCGCGTACTCGGGTCCGTCCTGCCAGGTGGCCATGCGCCCATCGTAACCGGGCCGGTGCGCCGGGTCCCGGGCGGGAACCGTCGGTGACGTGCCCACTGTCGGGTTCTCCGGATAGGCTTGTGGCGCCGGTCATGGGGAAGCGCGACCGGCGGAGACCAGGAGTTGAGGAATCATGCCGGTAGGCAAGGTGCGCTACTACGACGCCGAGAAGGGCTTCGGCTTCCTGTCCAAGGATGAGGGCGGGGACGATGTCTACGTGCGTGCGTCCGCACTTCCGGCCGGTGTGACGAGTCTCAAGCGCGGCCAGAAGGTCGAGTTCGGCGTGGTGGACGGCAAGAAGGGCGAGCAGGCGTTGTCGGTCCGCCTGCTCGATGCTCCGCCGTCGCTGTCGAAGGCGTCCAGGAAGTCGCCGGAGCAGATGGCGATCATCGTGGAGGACCTGATCAAGATGCTCGACGGCGTGGGCAATGGCTACCGCCGCGGGAGATTCCCGGACGCGAAACTCGCCACGAAGACCGCCGCCGTATTGCGGGCCGTCGCCGACGAACTGGAGCTGTGAGCGTGGCCGCGACACTCGAACTCGATCAGGCATGCGCTGCGGCGGTCGACCTGGCCAGGGCTGCGGCCGTCCGGCGTGCGGGCGTGATCGATGTCGGTGAGCACCGTGGGGTCTTCGCCGAGGACGTGCGAGTGGCGACCCATCTTTTCGAGAGTTCCCACCCCGGATACCCCGGCTGGCTCTGGTCGGTGACCGTCGCGCGGGCATCGCGGGCGCGAGTAGTGACGGTGTCCGAGGTCACCCTGGTTCCCGGCGACGGTGCGTTGCTCGCTCCGGCCTGGGTTCCCTGGGTTGATCGGGTTCAGGCGATGGACCTCACCCCGGGTGTGCTGGCTCCGACCGCGCCCGACGACGTGCGGCTCGAGCCCGGCTACACCGGCGGGGAGGCCGCGGCGGACACAGATCCGGCCGAGGCCAGCCAGACCAGAGCCGTGGTGGCCGAGTTGGGATTGGGCCGGGAGCGCGTGCTCTCCGCCGAAGGCAGGGACGCCGCCGTCGAGCGCTGGCTGGACGGGCCCGGCGGACCGGACAATGCGATGACCCAGCAGGCCCCGGCTTCATGTGAGACCTGCGGCTTCTTCGTCCCGTTGCGCGGCACCCTCGGTCGCCTGTTCGGCGCGTGCACCAACGAGCTGGCACCCAGCGACGGCGCCGTGGTCAGTCGCGACCACGGTTGCGGAGGGCATTCCGACGTCGCCGCACCGAACAAGGGCGTTGACCTGAGCGCCCCGGTCTGGGACACGATCAGCATCGACGAGGGGCTGTTCGACTGATCGCCGGCGGTCGAACCTGCCGGTTCAGGGGCTGACGTCGCGGCGTCGGCCCGTCTGTCAGGGGCTGCACCGCGATCAGGCGGTAGGGGTGTGATCCTCCTGAGGCGTCTCCAGGGCGCGCCGCGGCGGTGCCTCGGGCGCGGTGAGGGTGTCATCCAGTGCTCGGCCGGCGTCCGTGTCGATATCCGCATCCGCGCCACCTCCTCGCCTGCGGCGGGCCGCACGGAACAGGCTGAACACAAGCCCCAGCACACCGATCGCCGTGCCCGTGATCGCGACTCCCAGATACCAGCCTCGGCCGGCCTCGACGAGTTGGGGGTAGATCCACCAGCACACCCCGGCACCGATGGCGAAGCCGATCGTCCCCGCAGTGACCACGGTCACGCCGTCCGGGTCGAGTGCGCGCACCGGCGCCTGTACCAACAACGGCCGGTGCAGCGGGTTGTTCTGGCTCACGGACACAACGATAGGGCCCGGGTCGACACCCCTACCATTCGGCCATGGCGAACCCTGGTACGGCAACGGCAGATCCTGCCCCCAAAACGAACAAGACCCTCGACGGCTGGTTCGAGCTCACCAAACGTGGCTCGACGATCGGACGGGAGGTCCGCGGCGGCCTGGTGACCTTCTTCACCATGGCCTACATCATCATTCTGAACCCCATCATCATCGGCACCCAGGTCGATGTGCAGGGGAACCTGATCACCGGCATGCCCGCGGCCCAGGACGGCGCGGTGGCGACGTCGATGGCGATGGTGGCGGCCGCGACCGCGTTGATCGCGGGGGTGATGACCATCCTGATGGGCGTCTACGGCCGTTTCCCGATCGCCCTGGCGACCGGCCTCGGCCTGAATGCCCTAGTGGCGTACACCATCGTCAAGCAGATGACCTGGCCTCAGGCGATGGGGCTGATCGTCTGGGAGGGCATCCTGATCACCATCTTGGTGCTCACCGGTTTCCGCAAGGCGATCTTCGACGCCGTGCCCCGGGCGATGCGGGCGGCGATCTCGGTGGGCATCGGCTTGTTCATCGCATTCATCGGGCTGGTGGACGGCGGCATCGTGCGTCCCGCGTCCGGCACGCCGGTGCAGCTGGGCATCTATGGGCAGTTGGCGGGCTGGCCGATCGCCATCTTCTTGATCGGGTTGTTGCTGATCGTCGCGCTGTACATCCGCAAGGTGAAGGGCGCGCTGCTGATCGCGATCCTGGCCGCGACGGTGCTGGCCGTGATCGTCCAGGCCGTGGCGAAACTCCCGCTGATGAAGGACGCCACCGGCGCGGTGGTGAACCCGACCGGCTGGATCCAGAACCTGCCTGCGCTGACCAGCGGTTTCGCCGCTCCGAACCTCGGCCTGCTGGGTCGGGTGGATCTGTTCGGCGCGTTCACCTCCGCTGCCGGCCCCGGCGCCGTGATCGGCATCCTGCTGCTGGTCTTCTCGCTGCTGCTCAGTGACTTCTTCGACACCATGGGCACGATCGTCGCGGTCGGGGCCGAGGGCAACATGCTGGGCGAGGACGGCAATCCGCCGTACACCCAGGAGATCCTGCTGGTCGACTCCGTCGCAGCGATCGCCGGCGGCGTGGGCTCGGTGTCGTCCAACACCTCCTACATCGAGTCGGCCGCAGGCGTCGGCGAGGGCGCCCGCACGGGCATCGCGTCCGTGGTCACCGGCATCGCCTTCCTGCTCAGCCTGTTCCTGGCTCCGCTGGTCGAGATAGTGCCGGCCGAGGCGGCCACGCCGGCACTGTTCTTCGTCGGCTTCCTGATGATGTCGCAGGTCGTGCACGTGTCCTGGGATGATCCCGAGGAGGGCATCCCGGCGTTCTTGACCATCGTGTTGATGCCGTTCACCTACTCGATCACCACCGGGATCGGCGCGGGCTTCATCGCGCTGGTGCTGATCAAGGTGCTGAAGGGGAAGGCCAAGGACGTGCACCCGCTGATGTGGGTGGTCGTGGTCGCCTTCCTGCTGTACTTCGCGCAGGGCATCATCGGCAGCCTGATCGCCTGAGCGGACGGCCCGTGCGGGCTTCGTCGGGAGTCTCCCGGACGAGCCCGCACGGGCCCGCCTGGCCGCCGCACGGACCGGCTGGGACAAGGATTGGTTCACTCCTGGTGCAGCGCTGCGACCACGTCCAGCCTGGCCGCCGAACGGGCGGGCCCGAGCGCAGCCAGCACGCCGAAGACGACGCCGACCACGACGGTCGCGATCAGCCCGGTCCACGGGAACGAGTACGGCATCTCCCAGCCGACCGCGCCCATCGCCGCGACCAGGGCGTAGCCCAGCCAGAGCCCGGCGATCGCCCCGAACCCGGTGCCGATCGCGCTCAGCAGCAGCGACTCGGCCATCACCATCCGGCGGACCTGGCGGCGAGTGGCTCCGACCGCGCGGAGCATGCCGATCTCGCGGGTGCGGGCCAGCACGCTGATCGCCAGCGTGTTCACCAAGGCCAGCAGGGACGGCAGCGCGAGGGCGGCCACCAGCACGTCGAAGATCACGATCGTGGAGTTGAACGTCTTCATCTGCTCGGCTCGCCACGTCTGGGATTCGTAGAGCCGGAACGCCGGGTAGTCGGCGACCACCTTCTGCAGCAGCGCCGTTGTGGTGGCCGCGTCCGCACCCGCCGTCCGGTTCGCCATCACGAGCATGTCGGCGGTCACGCCGAAGTCCCGCTGCAGGTTCTCCTGCGAGGTGTACAGCGTGGACAGCTTGGCGTTCAGGTAGTCGTTGCCGATCCCCGCCAGGTGGTAGGTGCGCTGGCCGTTCGGGGTGTCCAGCAGGATCGCCTGACCCACGATCAGGTTGTGCTGGGTCGCATAGATGCCGTTCGCGATCAGCCAGCGACCGGAGGCGAGCTGCCCGATCGCCGCGTCCGAGGATCCGGTGTTCCAGTCGAAGTCGGCAACGCTCAGGTACGTCGCGGGGTCGATTCCGAGGACCTGGACGTCGCCGCCGTCGGACCTCGCCTGCGCCAGCCGCAGGGTCGAGACCGCCCCGATGTCAGGGACGGCCTTCACTTCGGCGGCGAGCCGGGGCCCGGCCGCCACGTTGCCCTGGGCGAGGATGATCGACTGCGGGATCAGCAGGTAGTCCGAGGACAGCGACTTGTCCAGGTAGCTGGTGAAGCCGGCGAAGATCGAGGTGACCATGCTGATCGTGGCCACGATCGAGGCCAGGCCCAGCATCACTGCGGTCACCGTGATGCCGCTGCGTCCCGGGTTGCGCTGGAGATTGCTGCGGGCGATCGCACCTTCCCGCGAGAACAGCAGCTCGAGCGGACGGGAGGCCCATCCGGCGATCGGGTTCACCACGGCCGGAGCGACCATCGCGAAGCCGATCAGGAAGACGATCGCCCCGAGCCCGATCAGGCCGGACGAGCCGGTGGTCAGCCCGAACAGGGAGACCACCACCAGGCCGGCGCCGATCCAGGCCCGCTGGCCGACCCGCCGCTGGTACACCTCGCCGAGCTGTGGACGCATCGCCTCCAGCGGCGTGACGCGTCCGGCCGCGCGAGCCGGCAGTAGCGCCGCGGCCACGGTCACGCCGACCCCGAGCAGGATCGAGGTGGCCCACGTGGCCGGCGTGAACACGGGCCCACCGATGTGGACGTGGATGAACGACTCGACGATCGGACTCATCGCGGCGAAGTAGCCCAGGGCCATCAGCCAGCCCGCACCGATGCCGAGCGCGGTTCCGATCACGCCCTGGAACAGCGACTCGGCCAGGAACAACCGCATGATGGTGGCGCGCCGGGCGCCGATCGCGCGCAACATACCGATGTCGCGGCGCCGCTCCGCCACCACCGTGCGGAATGAGTTGGCGATGATGAATCCTGCCGTGGCAAGGGCGAAGACGCCGAACATGTTGAGCGCCACCTCGGCCGTCTGCAGTGAGGCGAGCAGCGTTGATTCGGTGGACAGCCCGCCCACCTGGTAGTCGGGACCCAGCGCTGCGGCCACCTCCTGCTCGACCTGGGCACGGTCCGAACCCTGGGTGAAGGTGGCCTCCACCTGAGTGATCCGGGTGCCGAGCCCGAACAGCTGCTGAGCCGCGGGCAGGCTCACCGTCACCTGTTCCTGGCCGGGGACCGTGACGGTGCTGAGCAGCCCGACGACGGTGAATCGGGCCGTGCCGCCGGCTGCGGGCAGGACGAGCTGATCGCCCAGCCCCAGCCCCAGTTCCGCGGCGAGGTCGGCATTCAGGATCGCCGAGGAACGATCGCCGCCACCCAGCATGCGCCCAGAGGCGAGCGGGAAGTCGTGCAACTGCGAACCGGTTGCGAGGTCGACCCCGACCACGACGACCTGGGCGAGCGCGTCCGGTGCGGCGTCCGCGGTCTGGGGGAGCGGGACGGTGCGCTGGACGCCCGGGCTGGCTACGGCGACTCCGGGAACGCGAAGCAGCGTGTTGACCACGTCCGGCTTGAACGGCTGGTTGTACGCGCTGGTGACGGTCAGGTCGACCTTCCCTGCCGCGGAGAGCAGGTTGTGGGTGAAGGCCTCGACCATCGCCGGCAGGATGCCGTTCAGCCCGAAGGTGAGCATCACCCCGAACACGACGGCGAGCGTGGTCAGTAGCGAGCGAGCGCCGCGACCACGCAGATACCGCCAGGCGAGGGTGAGGGTCATAGCAGGCCGGCCCTCTCCAAGGCCTGGCGTGGCCCGTCATGGCTGCCATCGAGCGCGACATCGTCGACGATCTGGCCGTCTCGCATCAGCACCAGGCGCTGGGCGAAGCTGGCGATCCGTGGGTCGTGGGTCACCATCAGCACACTGCGCCCCCAGTCGGAACTCACCTGGCGCAGCAGTTCGCCGATCTCGCTCGCCGAGTGGGAGTCAAGGTTGCCGGTCGGCTCGTCGGCCAGCACCAGCGCGGGCTCGGTGGACAGCGCGCGAGCGATCGCCACCCGCTGTTGCTGTCCGCCGGAGAGCTGATCGGGCCGGTTGTGCAGCCGATCACCGAGGCCCACTCGCTCCAGCCAGGCCGTGGCCCGCTCCACGGCGTCCTTCGCGCCGTCCAGCCGCAGGGGCAGGGAGGCGTTCTCGACCGCATCCAGCACCGGGATCAGGTTGAAGAACTGGAACACGAACCCGATCCGCCGCCGGCGCAGTTCGGTGAGCCGGTCATCGGGCAACTCGCCCAGGGCCTGACCGTCGATGCTGATCGCGCCAGCGGTAGGAGCGTCCAGGCCGCCGAGCAGGTTCAGCAGGGTCGATTTCCCGCAGCCCGAGGGACCCATCACCGTGATGAACTGCCCCTCCGGGACGCGGAGGTCGACGGCGTCCAGCGCGGTTACCTCCGCCGCGCCGCTGCCGTAGGTCTTGGTCAGGCCCGTGATCTCGACGATCGGGGTCGCTTGCTCGCTCATACCCGGCTCACTTCGTTGCGACGCGCTGGCCGTCGCTCAGCCCCGACGCTCCGGTGGTGACCACCCGTGCGCCGGCGGAGAGGCCGCTGAGTACCTGGGCTGCGGTGTCGGTGGAGGCTCCGATGCTCACCGCTTGGGCGTGCACGACGTCGTTCGCGTCGAGCACGAAGACGGTCTTGGCATCGCCGCTGGTGAGGACGGCCTCGATCGGCACGGTGAGGGCGTCGGGGATCGACTGCACCACGATGTCGGCCGACCCGCTCATGCCCTGGAAGAGCCGGGCGTCGTCGGCGTCCAGCGAGACCCGGACCGGGAACGCCACCGTGCCCGTGCTGGTCGTGACCGGGCTGGACTGCACGCGCACCACTGCACCAGGGAAGGAGCCGTCGAACGCGTCCAGGGTCACCGTGGCCGGCTGGCCCTTCGTCACCTCGGAGATGTCGCTCTCGAACACCTGAGCCTCGAACTCCATCCGGGTGGGATCGACGACGGTGAACGCGGCGACGCCGGTGAGGAGTCCCGAGCCCTTCTCCACCGTGCCGTTCATCGACACGGTGCCGTCGAAGGGTGCCTTGAGCCGGGCCGCGGACAGGTTGTCCTGGGCGATCTCGAGCGCTCTGGACGCGGCCGTGACGGACTGCGAGGCCGCGGTGCGGGCCAGCGCGACCCGGCCGGACACGGACAAGGTGTCGAGACCGGCCTGAGCCGACTTCAGGGCGGCGTTGGCGGTCGCCTTCGCCGTCCTCAGTGTGCGGAGCGTGGACCGCATCGTCTTCTGCTCCTCCGAACTGGCGTCGCGGTAGTCGGCGAGGTAGGCGGCGTAGTTCTTGTTCGCCGTGGACACCTGGGAACGGGCAGCCGAAAGTGCCGCGTTGGCCGCGGAGTGCTGGATCGCGCTGGGGACGCCGTTGTTCACCGCCGCCAGCTGCGCGCGGGCCGCGGACAGGGCGGCGCGCGCCTGGGCGACCGCCAGCTTCAGCGGCCCTTTGGCCATCACCGCGAGGGTGTCACCGGCAGAGACCTGATCGCCGTCGTGTACCGCGACCGATGCGACCGTGCCCGGAGCCGGCGGGTAGACCCCCGCGGATCGCGCCGCAACGAGCGAACCGGACGCGCTCACGGGGACGTTCATCGGGGCGATCGCCGCCTGGGCCACCCCGACCACCGGACGGTTGTTGGTGACGGAGTAGGCGTAACCGCCACCGAGAGCGAGAATCGCCGCGGCGGCGACGCCGGAGGCGATAAGGGTCTTGCGCTTCATGACTGCGTCCTGTCGATGGTCTGGAAGAGGTGTCTGATCAGCTCGAGCAGCTCGGGCTGGACCGGAAGGTTGAAGGTGCCCTCGGGCAGGCCGAGGATCCGCTCCTGGGCCTGGTAGATCGATGCCGCTCCGCCCAGCATCACCGCGGCGAAACTGTCGGCGTCCGGGGCGAGCAGCGCGCGCTCCCACAACTGGTCGGCGGCATCGAACCAGAGCAGCAGCACCAGGTCGGTCGCGCCCGCGTCGTCTGCGACTGAGAACGAGCCGTCGGCGCAACCGCTGCGGATCACGGGCAGCAGCACCTGACGGGCGTGTTCGCGCCAAGAGCCGAACAGCCGGTGGCGCAGGGCGAGGTTCTCCGGCCGGTACAGGAACGATGCGTAGGTGATGTCGGCCTGGGCGAGCTTGTAGGAAGAGGCGGCGTCCATGATCGTCTTCAACTGCTCCGCCCCGGTGCCGTCATGGCCGGACAGGGACGCGCTGAGGTGGTCGAAGAGCCGGTCGCCGAACCGCTGGACGAGTTGCTCCAGCATCGCGTCCTTGGAGGCGAAGTAGTGGTAGAAGGTGCCCTTCGCCACTCCCGCCGTCCGGGTCACCTGCTCGACGTTCATGGAGTCGAAACCGTCGGTGCGGCACAACTCCCAGGCGACATCGAGCAGCTCGTCGCGCCGAACCTCGGGGTCTTTCGTGACTCGGCGACGGCTGGAGTCCGCTGGTCCTGCCGTGTGGCGACTCGGCCTCGCCAGGCGACTTCCCGTTCCCGACATCTGCCTCTCCTCAAGAATGACCGACCGTCGGTCAGTCTACTACCGCGAGATGCTGACGGAGATCGAATCCTCCGGGTTTCTCTTGTGGCGCCGCGGGTTCAGGCGCGCAGGATCGCGACCAGATCCGGCGGTGGCCGGTGCTGCTGTACTGCTGCGGCGACCCAATCGGGAAAACGGTCGAGCCAGGCCAGCAGCGTCGTCGCCGCCTCCTGGTGCGCCGGCTCCAGAGCGGGGATCGCGGGTCGCCAAGCGCGGGCCATCGCCTGCGAATGGTCGAGCGTGGCCCAACCGGCAGCGAGCCCGGGGGGCGACATCAGCGCGATGCCGAGGTCGGTCTTCAGCAGGCCGCGCAAGCTGTACCGGGCCGGGACGCCTGCCCGCACCAGATCGAAGTCGAAGTCGTTCAGCTGAGTCTCGGTGACCTCGCGTCCAGACGAGCCCCAGGCGAGCGCGTCGATCCAGGTCTCGAGCAGAACCCAGCACGGCACCAGCCGGTGCGGTGCGACGTACCGTCCCGCGATCAGGGCATCGACATCCGATCCGCTGGGCAGGTCCGGGCGCACCACCGGGGCGTCCGGGGGCCTGCGGAAGACCGGCCCAAGCTTGCCCAGTCGTCCGGGCAGTGTCGGTGCGGGGCCGCCGAACCGCTCGGACGCAATGGCGCGCAACCGAGCCGAGGTCGTCTCGCTCGCCCCGAAGATGTCCCGGACCTCGTCGATGGCGATGGCGTAGAACCGCACCGATCCCATGCCCCCACGCTAATCGCCCGGGCATAGATTTGGGGTCGTGAACCCACGATCTCGCCATGTCATCGTGACCGGTGCCCTGGTGCTGCTGCTCATCCTCGTGGCGGTGGGAACCGTTCTGGGAGTGGGGAGGTAGGCTCCGGGCCATGATCGTGGCTGTTCGTCGAGCCCTGGCCGGGCTGGCTCTTGGTCTGGTCCTCGGATGCGGCGCCACTGCGACCGCGGTTTTTGCCGCGTCACCGAGCGCGTCTCCGACCGCGACGGCCACCGCAACGCCCACGGCGACCGAGAGCCCGATCAGCTCCGACGACTCCACGGTGGACGATTCCCCCGATGTGGCACCGGACAACACCAATCAGGTGATCGCATTGGGTGCGGCCGGAGTGCTCGCCCTCGTCGCCGGTGTGGTCGTCTTCGCCCGCCGCTCCTGAGCGCGGTTGGGCCCCCGCCGGGGCGAGCGCCGGTGTCAGGCCAGTTCGTTCAGCTCGATCGGCACCTGCCGGAACACCTCGCCGAAACCGGCCAGCACCCGCGCGTTCGGATCCGGAACGGCGAAGACGCCGAATCCTCGACGCAGGGACGGATCGGCCAAGCGCGCCAGGCCCGGTTGCGCGAGCACCGCGGCCACGGCCGTCCGGTCGCCGCCGGTGATCAGCGCCTCGATTCGGTCGATCTCGGGCAGCAGCACCGCGGCGGCATCCTCGGCGGCGGCCTCGAAGGAGCGCTCGGCCTGGTTGGTGCGACGCCGGGCGTAGCGCTGTTGGGACCAGCCGCCGGCCTTCGTGCGTCCTTGCACGTAGTGGCTGCCGTGGCGTCCGCGGACGAGGACGTCGCCGTCGAAAACCCCCACCGCATGCGCCTTCCTGCGGACGATCAGGGCGCCGACGATCCGCTGCCGGGTCACCGATTCGATCAGTTCGGCGAGCGGGTCGATGCCGTCCACCGGACCCCAGGCCAACGCGATCCGAGCCCTGGCGCCGTCCGGGGCGAGCAACACCAGCTCCTGCTCGGCCACCCGGACCTGGGGGTCGCCGTGGCGCTCGGCGAAGCCATCCAACCACCCTGCGAGACGGTGAGGACCGACCCTCACCGTTCGCGACCCCGGCAACGCTTTCATGGCTATAGTCTGGCAACGACCGCAGGGAGGAGAGCATGAGCGACCTCATCGACACGACCGAGATGTACCTGCGCACCATTTACGAGCTCGGCGAGGAGGGCGTCCCTCCGCTGCGGGCGCGGATCGCGGAGCGGCTCAAGCAGAGCGGCCCGACGGTCTCCCAGACTGTCGCCCGGATGGAGCGCGACGGCCTGGTCACGGTGCACCCCGATCGTCATCTCGTGCTCAGTCCCAAGGGCCTCGAGCTGGCCCGGCGGGTGATGCGACGTCATCGCCTCGCCGAACGGCTGCTGATCGACGTGATCGGACTCGACTGGACGCTGGTCCACGAGGAGGCGTGCCGCTGGGAGCACGTCATCTCCACCGACGTCGAGCGGCGCCTGGTCACGATCCTCGACCGTCCGGTGAGCTCGCCCTACGGCAATCCGATCCCGGCCCTCGGTGAGTTGGGGGTCGACCCAGCGCCGGAGGGCTTCCTCGATGGCACCGAACTCCTCTCGCTGCGACTGGCCGACGGCGAGCCGCACCAGGTCGAGGTGCGGCGAATGGGGGAGTACCTCCAGAACGAGCCCGGTCTGCTGGCGCGGATCCGGACGGCCGGAGCACTCCCCGGCGCGCCCGTCCGGGCCGTGATGATCGGACGATCGCTCGTCCTCGGGGACGGGGACACCGAAACGGTGCTCCCCGGCGCCACCGCCGAGCACATCTTCGTCGCCGCCGATTGACCGGGGTCGCCGGCGTCCGCGGGAATAGTGCGGTGGCGTGGCGACGTTCACCCTGCCAGTAGTCCCGAACCTGAAGGAACCGACCCATGGCAACCATTCCCGTGACCGAAGCCACCTTCGGTGACACCATCAAGGACAACGGCATCGTGTTCGTCGACTTCTGGGCCGCCTGGTGCGGGCCCTGTCGGATGTTCGGCCCGGTGTTCGAGTCCGTGTCCGAGGTCTACCCGGACGCCGTGTTCGCCAAGGTCGACACCGACGCCGAGCAGGCGCTCGCCGGAGGGCTCGGCATCTCCTCGATCCCCACGCTGATGGCGTTCCGCGACGGCTACCTCGTCTACCGCGAGGCCGGCGCGCTCAACAAGAGCCAGTTCACCAGCCTGGTCGAGCAGGTGCAGGCGCTCGACATGGAGAAGCTGAAGGCCGAGGCCGAGGCTGAAACCGAGGCCGCGAAAGCGAACTGACGAAAGCAAACCGGACGGGTGTCACCCATTGGGGTGACACCCGTCCGAATTTCGACCTATAATCGACTCAGGTTCCTGCCCCATCCCCCCGGGCAGGAACCATTT
>DJWE01000049.1:18032-148586 GCA_002441465.1 Propionibacteriaceae bacterium UBA6238
GAAGCCGGCGACGATCATCTTCGGCAGAATCTCGCCCTCGATCGCGGCGACCTCCTCGGGGTTCTCTCCGGCACCCTTGGCTGCTTCCTGGGAAAGGATCATCGTGCCAGGGAATCCATACAGCGAGGTGAGGCCGATCGCCACGGACATTGGCACGCTGTAGCCGAGGAGCTTGCCCACGACAGCGGAGAACAGCACGATCCCGAGCACCCCGAACACAAACACCGCCAGCAACGGGACGGCCAGGGCCGCCAGGTCGGCGGGCTTGAGGGTGGCCAGCGGACCGAAGACCATGATCATGATCGCCAGCATCATCAGGCCGAAGGCGTCGATGCCGGAAAGCACGGACGCCTTGAACACCCCGGTGGTGCGCAGGGTGATGCCCAGGATCAGGGCCACGACGAAAGTGTTCAGGATGCCATTGGTGAGGTTGTTGATCCCGATGCTGACCAGCACGACGACGCCCACGCTGAACAGCGTCCCGGGCGTGGTCCGCAGGAACGAAGGCAGCCGTCCCTCGCTGGCAGGGCCGGCCTCGACCACCGCGGGCACTTCGAGCCGTCCGGCCCGGTACTCGTCGCGCAGCCGGGCAGCCTCGCGGCGCAGAATCAGGGAAGTGAGCGGGAAGCCGACCAGGCCCTGCAGTGCCGCGATCAGGACCGGGAAAGCAGCCACCGTGGTCAGGCCGACACCGAGCGCCGCCTCCTGCACGATCAGGACCGAGATGGTGCCGCCCGACAGCGCGCCGGTGCCGGCAATCACGTAGTCGCGGACGGTGGACACACCCGTGGTGATGAGGTCGGCGTAGTCGCCCGGCGAGCGGACGCCGCCGAAGACCACGCCTGCGAGGGCGAGCAGGACGCCGATACCGACCACGGTCGCGATGCCGATCAGCAGCGTCTTCCACTGCTTCTTGAAGTCGTCGAGGCTGATCATCGTGCCGAGGTGGACGATGATCATGCCGACCACCGCCCCGGCCAGGCCGAGCAACGATGATGCCTGCAGCAGGTCTTCGGGGAACACCCCGGTCATGAAGCCGATCAGGAAGATGATCGAGGCCACGAACAGGCTCGAGAGCAGCGACTTCGTCTGCTTCGCGATCCAGTCGCTGACGGTCCAGACCAGCATCACGACAACGAATGCCAGTACCGCGTTCATGGTCTCTCCGACTCTCTCGTGTTGTCAGGGCTCATCATGCCGTTCGACCTCGCCGGCTGTCCCGTCGGTGCCGTGTCGAGACGGTCGTCGCTACCGGGGTGGAAGCGGGACAGCCGGACGACCCCCCACGCGGCGATAGCGGCGAAGCAGAGCATCATCACCGCCGCGCTCGCCGTGATGTTCACGCCTTCGCCGAGTACGGCGACCCCGTAGGCGACACCCGCCACCGGGCCGGCGGCGTTGAGCGTGCCGACCACGGTTTCGGCGGCGCCGGCGGCGTAGCCCTGCTGGATCCAGATGCCGGCCAGCACCATGCCGGCAATGATCGAGGCGGCCAGGAACCAGAAGGTCGGCGAGGCGAGCCAGGGACGGGTGGCGGCGTAGTGGCCGATCGCCTTGACCACGCCCGACTCCGCCCCATAAATCACGGCCGCAGCGGCTGACCAGGCCAGGCAGCGCCAGGCCAGCGGACCGCGGGCACCGGCCAGTGCCAGCGCTGTGGCCACCCCGAATCCGGCGAGCGTGCCGACGACCAGCCAGGTGTCGTTGAGCACGGGGTAGGGGGCGGCGTGGCTGATCGCCACCCAGGCGAAAGCGGCCGTCCCGACCACGGTGAGCGTCGCGGCACCCCAGATCGTCGGGCTGATCGGACGTCGGTGGGCGCGGGCGGCGAGCAGTATGGTCCACGGCACGGCGAGGACGCCGATCGGCTGCACCACCGTCACCGGGGCCAGCAGCAGGGCGGTCATCTGGAGCACCGCCCCCACGCCGGTGAGCATGAGCCCGCCGAGCCAGCGCGGGTTGCGGACGACCGAGAGGAGTTCCTTGCCGGACAGTTTCGCGCCGCGCTTCGTCGCGGTGTCGCCCACGGCGAGGTGCTGCACGACTGAGGCGACGGCGAGCGCCACGGACGCGAGTACCGTCAGGATGACGGCGAGCGGGATGTTCTGTTGCACTCCGCCCTTTCCGGACGGCGGGATAGGGACACCAGGATAGGGCTGGATCCGCTCAGCGCTCGTCCATCGGTCGGCCCACGATCATGGACGCGAGCAGCGAGCAGCAGCCGGCGCAGTGGAGCAGGAGCCCCCACTCGACCCGTGGGCTGGCGCAATGGCGCGGCGAGGCCTCCGATCAGCCCCGTCCTCCCGCACTGGATCGATGAACGTCAGGAGTCTCCTTCGGTGACTCCCAACCGCCGTCGCACCACCCGGCGACCCAGTTCCAGCACGGTCTGGTCGTCGTACATGACGAAGTTCGTGTCCACGGCCAACAGCACCCCGTTGAGTTCCAGCGCCAGCGCCCGCGGGTCCTCTGTCTCGGCCAACTCGTGGTTGTCCACCGCGGTCCGGATGTACTGGTGGATGAGCTGGATGAAGCCAGTGTGGAATCTGGCCACGCGTTCCTGGACCGGGCCGTGGTGCGTGCCCATCTCCAGCGTCGCTCCCGCGAAGAAGCACCCGCCCGGGAACGTCCGGCGCTCGAGGTGGTCGAAGTACGAATCGCAGAACGCCAGGAGCTGCCGGACGCCCGGCTGTGCGCTCAGCGACGGGGAGACGACCTCGGTCGTGAAGATGGCAGCGGCCGCGTCGACGGTGGCGAGCTGGAGTTCCTCCTTCGATCCGAAGTGTGCGTACAGGCCGCCCTTGCTCATCCGGAGGCTCTTTGCGAGATTGCCGATCGTAAGGCCCTCAAGACCGTCCACGGTCGAGAGCTTCACGGCGGCGTCGAGAATCGCGGCCCGCGTGCGTTCGCCGTCGCTGCGGGTCCGGCGTTCCCGGGTTGCGTGCTGGGTCATGCACACATCGTACTTGACAGAAAGAACGACCGTTCGTACTCTTCTAAAACCGAACGATCGTATTTTCTAGGAGAGATCATGAGCAACAAGGCGGTCGTCAGCCTGACCACCGGAGCGGAGGACCTGGAGAAGGTCACCGTGGCCTTCCTCGTGGCGGTCGGCGCCGCAGAGACAGGTCGGGAGACCATGATGTTCCTGACCCAGGAGGCCGTCCGACTGGCGCTTCCCGGGCAGTTGACCGGGGTGGGTTGCCCGGGGTGTCCCTCGCTCGACTCGCTTGCCGAGCGCTACCTCGCGGCGGGTGGGCGCTACTTCGTCTGCCCGATCTGCGTGGACGCGCGAGGCCTCGACGCGAGCGTCCTGATCGACGGCGCGGAGCTGAACGGCACGATCCCCTTGTGGAACTGGATCGGCGAGTCGGGGGCGACCAGCTTCAGCTACTGAAGGTCAGAACGGCCAGACCACGGGCACCCAGAACACCGCTACCGCGACGAACAGCAGCAGTAGCGGCAGGCCGAGCTTCCAGTAATCGGTGAACCGGTAGCCGCCCGGCTCCATCACCATCGTGTTGGCCGCGGTGGCCACCGGGGTGAGGAAGGACGCGGCTCCGGCGATGGTGAGCGTCATCATGAACGGCAGCACCGAGACGTGCAGGTCGGCGGCCAGTACGGTCGCGATCGGCACCATGATCAGCACGGTCGCGGTGTTCGAGATCAGCTGGCCGAGCACGACCGTGAGCACGCACATCGCCAGCAGGGCCAGCCTCGGCGAGGCGTCGCCGATCAGGTTCAGCAAGCCGCTCGCGATCAGGTCGGCCGTGCCGGTGGAGATGAACGCCGTGGACAGCGGGATCATCCCTCCGACCAGAACGACGGTGGTCCAGGACACAGAGCGGTACGCCTGGGTCGGGGTGAGCACCCGGGTGAGCACGACTGCCCCCGCGGCGAGCAGCCCGGCCACGGCGGGCGGGACCACTCCGGTTGCGAGCAGGGCCACCATGGCGGCCAGGATGACGATCGCCCGCTTCGCGCCACCGCCCAGTGGGACGGAGCGGCGCATGCCGGCCGGGTCGTCCACCGCCAGCACCTCAGGGCCGGCGGTGTGCTGCTCGAGGTGCTCCCAGGTGCCACTCAGCAGCAGGGTGTCACCGGCCCGTAGCCTCGCCTCCGATCCGGTGACGTCCTCGCCCGCGCGCTGCAGCCCGAGCACGATCAGGTCGCCGCTGGGCGTGCTCATGCCGGGGAACAGGTGCAGGCCGATCAGCTCGGATCGGGGCGAGATGACCACTTCGGTGACGCCCCGGCTCGCCCCGAGCAGTTCGGTGCCGTCGGGCAGCGCGTACTGCTCGCGCAGGGTGCGGGCGAGATCGCCGATGTCGGTCGGCAGCGCGGCCGGGGCGCGATTCGGGAGCAGGCGGTTGCCGAAAGCGACGATGATCGCGATGGTGCCGACCACCAGGGGCAGCCCGGCGAGGCCAAACTCGAAGAAGGTGAACGGTCGGGCACCGGCGTCCGCCGCGGCCTCGCTGACGATGATGTTCACCGGGGTGCCGGTAAGCGCGAGCATCGAACCCGCATGTGCGGAGAAGGCCAGCGGCATCAACATCTGGCTGGGGGCCAGGCCGACCCGGATCGCCACGACCACGACGACCGGGATCAGGGCGGCAACAGCGCCGTTCACGCTGATCAGGGCGGTGAGCACGGCCACGAGCAGGCTGATCACGACGAGGAGCGGCGTCCGCTTCGAACCGCCCCGGCCGGCGACCTGCTGGCCCGCCCAGGCGGTGACGCCGGTGGCGTCGAGGGACTCCGAGACGATGAACAAGGTGGCGATGAAGATCACCGTCGGGTCGCCGAAACCGGCGAGGGCCTCGTTCAGGGTGAGAACTCCGGTAGCCCACAGGGACACGGCGACGCCGAGCGCGACGATCCCCATCGGCACGCGCCCGGACATGAACGCGACGACGGCCAGGGCCAGAACCGTCAACACGATCGCCACGGAACTCACGCAGTCACCCTAGGGGGTGCCCTACCTCGTCGAACATCGCTGGACGCGGGGTCTAGTGTCTGATCGTCTCTATGAGTCGAAGGAGCGAAATGGCCAGGAGCCCGCACAAACTCGTCCCCGCCGATTTCACGCCGGTGCCCTCCCTCGGCGCCGCTTGTGAGGTACGCGGCGTCTCCGAATTCTCGGACGGCCTCGACGCCGTGGCGCTTCTCGTCGGCGTCGGCACGAGCCTTGAGGACGTGCTCGGCCTCGGTCCCGACGCGCTCGCTTCCGCCGGCTTCGACGCGTCCCCGGGTACCAGCCTCGTCGTGGCCCGCGACGGTTGCCCTCTGGTGCTGGTGGGGGGCGGAACGCTCGACGAGCTCACGCCCGACGCGTTGCGCGACGCGGCAGCGGCCGCTGCGCGCGCCACCGCGAAGAAGGGCGGCAGGATCGGCATCGAGGTTCCCGCGGTGGGCGTGGACGCGCGGACGGCGGGCCAGGTGCTCACCGAAGGCGCGCTGCTCGCCCGCTACCGCTACTCGGTCCTGAAGGCCGAACCGAAGGAGGTTCCGCTGGAGGCGCTCGAGCTGCAGATCGCCGGGGCCGACGCCGCCGCGCTGGCGGACGGGATCGCGACCGCTCTCATCACCGTCCGCGCGACGATGGTCGCCCGGGACCTCGCGAACACCCCACCCGGGCACCTCACCGCCACGGACATCGCCGAGGTGGCTGCGGAGCTCGGCACCGAGTTCGGCTTCGAGGTGGAGTCCTTCGACAAGGCGGCGCTGATCGAGATGGGCTGCGGCGGCATCCTCGGGGTGAACGCGGGCAGCGAAGAGGAGCCGCGCCTGGTCGTGCTCACCTACACCCCCTCGGGTGATCCCACCGGGCACCTCGGGCTGGTCGGCAAGGGCATCATGTACGACTCCGGCGGCATCAGCCTGAAGCCGTCCGACCCGATGCACCTGCTGATGAAGATGGACATGGGCGGCGCCGCGGCCGTGCTCGGCGCCTTCACCGCGTTGCGCGACCTCGGCACGAGCGCCGCGGTCTCCGGCTGGCTGTGCTGCACCGACAACATGCCGTCCGGTTCGGCGTACAAGCTCGGCGATGTGCTGACCTGCCGCAATGGCACCACCGTCGAGGTCAAGAACACCGACGCCGAGGGCCGACTGGCGATGATGGACGGCCTGGCGCTCGCGGTCGAGGCAGGCGTGGACGCGATCGTCGACGTCGCAACCCTCACCGGCGCCGCGCTGATGGCGCTCGGCAAGTCGCGGGCGGCGGTGCTGGGCAACGACCAGGCGATGGTCGACCGGGTCCGGGACGCCGCCGCGACCACCGACGAGCCGGTCTGGCAGCTGCCGCTGGAGCGGAAATACCGCAAACAGCTCGACTCGGACATCGCCGACATCTCGAACCTCGGTGGCCCGCACGCGGGCGCGACTACGGCCGCGCTGTTCCTCGACGAGTTCGTGGCGGGCACGCCGTGGGCCCACATCGACATCGCCGGCACCATGTCGAGCGATGCCGACGAGGCTTGGCGCTCTGCCGGCGCCACCGGTTTCGGGGCCCGCCTGCTGGCGAGCCTGGCGTCCGGTTTCACCGCTTGATCGCCGACCGTGGGACTCCTCCCGGCGCTGCGGGGTTCCGCGCGCCCGGCACGGGTCGCGCGGTGGGCTCAGGCCGGCTGCGCGTCAGGCTGGATCCCCGGGCGGACGCGCCGGGCCGAGCGCAGCAAGGTGAGCGCCGCGGCGGCGATCAGGCCGACGCCGATCCAGTAGGGCGCGCCGTGGCTGATCCCGTAGAGCCATCCGGCGAGCAATGGCGCGAGCATCTGCACCGCCGAGCCGAGCGAGGTCAGTCCGCCGGCGAGCCAGCCCTGCTCGTCAGCAGCAACCGACGCCGACATCAGCCCGTCCAAGGCCGCGGTCTGGCCGCCCTGTCCCGCGGCGAGCACCAATCCGGCGCCGGCCAGCAGCCACGGCATCGGCAGGACGGAGGCGACCAGGGCGAGGCCGAGGCAGCCGACCAGCTGGCCGATCATGCCGGCGATCACGACGCCGCGCTCGCCAAGGGACGACAGCAGCCAGCCGAGCAGGACGCCCTGGATCAAGATGTCGCTCACCCCGACCGCGGAGAGCACCCAGCCGACCTCCGTCGGACCCCAACCCACCGAATCGAGGGCGAGCACGGTGAAGTTGTTGGCGAAGAACGCGAATGGGATCGAGATCAGGGTGAAGCCGATCAGCAGGGCCCGCAGTTCCTTGCGTCCGAACGCTGCGGAGATCACCGTGAACGGGTGCAGCTCGGACAGGTCCAGTCCGGCCCTGCGGTTCTGCTTCGCCAGGCTTTCGGGGAGCACCAGCGCGGACAGCACGCCGACCAGGGCCGCGATGCCGGCCGTGAGGAACACCGGGGCGGACAGGCTGACCTGAGCCAGTAGGCCGCCGATCGCCGGACCCATCATGAAGCCGATCCCGCCCAGCGCGCCGAGCAGGCCGTACCGCTTCGCGCGTTGGTCGGGTGGCGTGATGTCGGCGACGTAGGCGAACATCACTGGCATGTCTCCGGCGGTGAGGCCGTCGACGATCCGCGACACGACAAGCACCCACAACGCGCCGCCGATCCCGAACATCAGGTAGCCGATCGCCGAGCCGAGCACGCTGATCACCAGGATCGGCTTGCGTCCGAACCGGTCGGAGAGCGAGCCGAGGAACGGCGCGGCGATGAAGGCGCACAGGGCATAAACGGATTCGAGGACGCCCACCCACAAGGCCAGGGACGCCTCCGGGACGTACTCCTGGATCACGAAGGGCAGGACCGGAAGTACGACGGTCATGCCGACGGTGGCGAGGAAGCTGATCGCGATGAGCAGGGGCCAGGCGAGCTTCGGGACGCGTACGGGCGCCCCCACGGAAGCGGGCTCGGTGGGCTCCTCGGGCTGAATGGACTCGCTCACGCGTCCTCCTCGGCCAGCATCAGGTAGATCGAGCGGCGGGTCTCACTCACGATCGCGGCGGCTCGCTGGAGTTGAGCCTCGCTGCCGGCCTGCTCCACCTGCGCGAGCGCACTGAACAGTGCCTGGGTGGCCTCGCGCAGTTTCACCGCCGAGCTCTCGTTGTCGAGGTAGGCCTTCCACGGCTCGGTTTCGCCGGACTCCTGCGCGGCGCGTCGCCCGTAGTCGGTGATGGTGAACACCCGCTTGGAGCCCTCGTTGCGGCTGCGGATGAGGCCTTGATCCTGCAACTGGCGCAGGGTGGGGTAGATGCTGCCCGCGCCGGGGCGCCACACGCCCGCGCTGCGCTCGGCCAGCTCCTGGATGATCTGGTAGCCGTGCATGTCGGACTCGGCGAGGAGCGCGAGCACGGCCGCTTGGACGTCGCCGCGCCGGACGCGATTGGGCCCGCGCCGCGACCAGCCGCCGTGCGGGTTGCGTCCGCCGTACCGGGGATCGGGCAGGTCTCTCATGGTGGTACTCCTTCCGGGACTATCGATACACATCACGATATATCGTGATAGTAGGAACGTCCAGTCCCTCGCCGAGGGCGTTGCGGCGGCGCGCGAGTTCGAGTCGCTGGTGGAACTCGTGCCGCAACTGGCCGGCCACGCGCTCGCGTCCGGCCTCCCTCGATGGGTGGCACGAGACCAGGTGATTGCCGCACGCAAGCCCCACCGCGTACGATCTGGTCAAACGATTTAGCAGCGAGGCAGACGGACGCCCCCTGGTTGGCTAACCTGCTGGTGGCGACTACCTGTGAGGAGTCCACATGGACGTGAACTTCCCTGACCTGACCGACGTCACGGCCGTCCCGACCGGAGACATGCCCGGCGACAAGGTTCAGATCGACCCCACGCACGTGGCCAAGGCGCGTGCCGTCTTCCCGGAGTTGTGGCGGCTCCTCCAGCCCCTCCTCGCCGAGGGCGGCAGGGCGGTGGTTGCCGTCTGCGGCGGCTCCGGTGTGGGCAAGTCCGAGATCGGCTCGCTGCTGGCCTACGGGCTGAACGCACGTGAGGTGGGGGCATACGTGCTCTCCGGTGACAACTATCCCCGGCGGGTCCCCACTGTGAACGACGCCGAGCGACTGCGCATCTTCCGGGCAGGTGGGGTGCGGGGCCTGATCGCTCGTGGCGCCTATGCCGGGTCGGTGCGCGATCAGCTGACCGCGCTGCAGGCGTCCGAGCGGGACGCCGATCCCGCCGAGATCGCCGCGCACCCGTGGCTGTCCATCTACCAGAAGGCCGGACGCCGCGCGCTGGACGGCTATCTGGGGACGCCCGCGGAGACGGACTTCGCCGAACTCGGCGACATTCTGGCGGCGTTCCACTCCGGCGCGTCCGAGCTGACCCTGAAACGGATGGGACGCACGCCCGACCAGCTCTGGTATGACGCGGTGGACGTCCGCGGAGTACGGGTGATCGTGCTGGAGTGGACCCACGGCAACTCCGACTTCCTGCAGGGCGTGGACATCCCGATCCTGCTCAACAGCACCCCGCAGGAGACGCTTGCCCATCGCCGCTCGCGCAGCCGGGACGGGGCAGTGGACAGCCCGTTCACCACCACCGTGCTCGAGCTCGAGCAGGCGAAGCTGCAGGCACAGGCGCCGAAGGCGAAGATCATCGTGGCCAAGTCCGGCGAGTTGCTGGATCTCGACGGGTACCGCGCCGTGATGGGGGCCGACGTGCCGAGCCACGGCCCGATGCTGAACGTGTACCCCGACAGCATCGGCGGAACCCTGTCCGACCTGGTCTCCTTCGTGCGGCGTCCGGAGCTGGCGGACGTGTTCGGTTCGGCCTACCTGCTGCCCAGCGTGTTCAACACCGACCTCGACCGCGGCTTCTCCGTGATCGACTACAGCCTCTCCGAGCTGTTCGCCACGTCGGACGACCTCGCCGCCTTGGACGAGGAAGGCATCGACCTCGCCCTCGACGTCATTCTCAACCACGCCTCGGTGCTGTCGCCGCAGTTCCAGGACGTCCTCGCGCGCGGGGAACGTTCGGCCTACAAGGACTTCTTCATCGACTGGAACGCCTTCTGGGCCGGACATGGCGAGCTCACGGCGGAGGGCTACGTGCAGCCCGATCCCGAGCTGATCAAGGACATGTTCTTCCGCAAGCCGGGCCTGCCGATCCTGATGGTGCGGTTGCCCGACGGCACCGAGAAGCCCTACTGGAACACCTTCTACCAGGAGGTGCGCTACACGGCTCCGGGCACGCAGGACCTGATTCGGGCGACCGGGCTGCAATACGGACGCGCGGAGGTGCTCGCCGAGCGGGTGTCGGCGGCACTCGCGTCAGGGCTGCGTCCGGCCGAGGCCGACTTCACCGGCTACGAGGCCGTACGGGACGCGGTGGTCGACCTGGTCGAGGGTCGTCGCACCTATCTGGGCCAGATGGACCTGAACATCGAGTCCGACCTGGTCTGGGAGTTCTACGCCGACACGCTCGACAAGCTCGCCGACTACGGGGCGCGAATCGTCCGACTGGACGCGTTCGCCTACGCGCCCAAGGCGCCCGGATCGCGGAACTTCCTCAACGATCCCGGCACCTGGGATCTGCTCGCCCGGGTGAAGCAACTGGCCGATCGGCGAGGGCTGTTGCTGCTGCCCGAGATTCACTCCACCTACGCCGAGGGCGTCCATGAGGTGCTGGCGGCGAAGGGGTTCTTGACCTACGACTTCTTCCTTCCCGGGCTGCTGATCGACGCCCTCGAAAGCGCGGACGCGTCCACGCTGAAGCGGTGGATCGGCGAGTTGCTCGCGAAAGACATCCATACGGTGAACATGCTCGGCTGTCACGACGGCATCCCGCTGCTCGACCTGAAGGGCCTCCTGGACGAGGAGCGCATCCAGGCCCTGATCCATACCATCGTCGGCCGCGGTGGCTACGTGAAGGACCTGCACGGAGCGAAGAACCTGTACTACCAGGTGAACGCCACCTACTTCAGCGCGCTGGGTGAGAGCGAGGCCCGGCTGCTCCTGGCCCGGGCCGTGCAGCTCTTCATGCCGGGCAAGCCACAGGTCTGGTACCTCGACCTGTTTGCGGGCACGAACGACCACGCGGCGGTCGAGTTGGCCGGACCGGGCGGGCACAAGGAGATCAACCGCACCAACTTGGGCGCCGACGACGTGGCGGCGGGGCTGCAACGGCCGGTGGTGCGACGTCAGCTCGAGCTGCTGAGGTTCCGCAACACCTTCGGGGCGTTCGGCTTCGACGCCGACTGCGAGGTGGCCGATACGGGGCCGGGGCAACTGGTGATCACCTGGCGCAAGGGCAGCCTGTCCGCGACGCTGGCAGCCGACCTGGCGTCGGAGTCGTTCACGATCACTGCGGTCGACGCCGACGGCACCAGCCGTCCGATCTGAGCCGATCGCCGTCGGTGACCCTCGTCTCCGGCGTCCGGGATCGGCGTCAGGACGGGCAGGTGGTGGGGCCGAAAGCGCGCAGCAGAATGGCCGGAACCATCAACAGGCCGGCGAAGAGCACCCCGCTGAGCGTGGCTGGTCCGCGGCCGAGCAGGATCAGGGTGCCGACCACCAGCAGCAGCGGCCCCGCGGCACATGGGCTCGCCGCGACCGGGGCGCCGCGGGAGGGCAAGTAGCTCGCCACGACGATGGCGCCCAGCGCCGAGAGCAGCCCGAGGACGGCGAGAATCGCCGGCTGGGTCGGCCAGCCCGCGATCGCCGCAGACGCCGGGACCAGCGCCGCGGTGATCGCGATCGCGGCGACGGTGTGCCGACTGCCCCAGGCAACCTTCCAATAGGCGAGTCCGGAGAGGCGCTCGGGACGCACCGCGTCGAGCGCCCGCGGCACCCGGCCGAAGAACTCCTCCGGTGAATCCATGATCGATACCGCCTCTCTGAGGGCTATGGCAGGCATTCGCACGCCCCGACAGACATACCCTATGGGGTATTCTACCGGGTCGTCGGCGGACGTCGCGTCATCCCGACGGTTGCCCGGCCACCAGGGTGTGGGGGAGAGTGGCCCGGTGCACGAGGTCCGGACCGCAGCGCAGCGCTCACCCGAACCTGCCGGGGCCCGTGAATTGGCGAAGGAGATCCGGTGAGTGTGACGGGGCGGCTCGGACCGATCGTCGAGCCGGGCGCGGAACTGTCCGCGTCCGACGCGGAGCGATTCGCGCGTCACCTGCCGATCCCCGGGCTGGGCGAGACGGCCCAGCGTCGGCTCCGTGCGGCGAGGGTGTGCGTGGTGGGCGCCGGGGGACTGGGTAGCCCGGCTCTGCTCTACCTTGCCGCAGCCGGAGTCGGAACCTTGGGCGTGGTGGACGCCGACCTGGTCGAGCTGGCCAATCTGCAACGACAGGTGTTGCACACCACCGCGGGCATCGGGACGCCGAAGGCGGCCAGCGCGGCGGCCCGGCTGGCCGAGCTGGATCCGGGGCTGCGGGTCGTGGAGCACCCCGTCCGGCTGGACGCGGGCAACGCGACCGAGATCCTGTCCGGCTACGACCTGGTGATCGATGCCGTGGACAACTATCCGACTCGCTATCTCATCTCCGATACCTGCGCCGACGTGGGTCTCCCGGTGGTGTGGGGTGCCGTGCGGGTGACCCGCGCCCAGGTGAGCGTGTTCTGGAGCCGACCGTACGGCCCGGACGGCCCGCTGCCGGGAATCACGCTGCGCGATCTCTATCCCGATCCGCCCGACCCGTCCAGCTGGGTCACCGCGGCACAGGTGGGCGTGCTCGGTGCGATGTGCGGCCAGGTCGGCGCGCTGATGGCGAGTGAAGCGATCAAGCTGATCACCGGAGCCGGGCAGCCGTTGTTCGGTCGCCTGCTCTACCTGGACACGATGGCGGCTTCGGTGGCCGAGGTGCCGCTCTCCCCGAGGAGGACCCCATGACCGACTTCACCCACCTCGACCAGGCCGGACGGGCCCGCATGGTCGACGTCACCGGCAAGGAGGTGACCGTGCGGGCTGCCACGGCCGAGGGCTTCGTCCGGTGCTCGCCAGAGGTGGTCGCACGCTTGCGGACGGGCGCGGTGCCGAAGGGAGACGTCCTCGCGGTGGCCCGGATCGCGGGCATCGCCGCGGCCAAGCGAACGCCTGAGCTGCTGCCGCTGGCCCACGTGATCGGCGTCCACGGGGTGGAGTTGGACGCCGAGGTGGTCGATGAAGGGATTGCGCTGCGGGCCACCGTCCGTACTGCCGATCGGACCGGGGTGGAGATGGAGGCGCTTACTGCCGTGTCGGTGGCTGCCCTCGCCGTGGTCGACATGGTGAAGGGGCTGGACAGGGCGGTCGAGATCGGGCCGATCCGCCTGATCGCGAAGTCGGGCGGTCGGTCTGGAGAGTGGCGTCGCGGCTGAGTCGACGGCCTCGTTCGCAGCGGCGGATGAGGGTGGCCTCCCGGATTCGGGACGCGGATTCCCCGGGAGCGCCGCTCTGGCTCACAGCCCCGACCAGCGGTAGCTGCCGTCCGACTCGAACTGCTGCTTCCAGACCGGCAGCTCGGCCTTGACCCGCTCGACCAGGTGCTCGCAGACGGCGAAGGCGAGCGCGCGATGCGGGGAGGACACAGCCACGACAAAGGCGGTCTCGCCCACCTCCAGATGGCCGACCCGGTGCACGGCGGCCACCGTGCACCGGCCGTCGGGGTCGGCGACGGCGAGCGCATCGGTGACGATCTCGCCGATCCGCGTCGGCGCGGAGGGGTGACAGGTGTAGTCCAGGGACACGACCGTGCCCGACGCCTGCGGATCGTGGTCGCGGACCATGCCCACGAACAGCGCCACCGCTCCGGCATCGGGACGAGCGACGAGGTCGAGCAACTCGGCTGCCGCGACCGGGGCGTCCCGCACCTCGGCGAGCACGACGCCCATCAGTGGTCGCCTCCGGCCAGCTGATCGAGCACGTGCCGGACCAGGGGGAGCAGTACTTCGGTACCTTCGCGGGCGGCGTTCGGGCTCCCGGGCAGATTCGCCACCAGTGCACCGCCGACCCCGTCGGAGGCATCGACCACACCCACGAGCCCACGACTCAGCGCCGCATGCGCGGAGTGCTCGATCCCGCGGGCACGGAGCAACTCGGCGACGCCGGGCAGCAGTCGATCCAGCACCGGACGGGTGCCTTCCGGAGTGCGGTCACGCGGACCGACGCCGGTACCGCCGGTGGTGATCACCAGGTGTGCGCCGGCGTCCAGGGCCTCCCGCAGCGCGGTGCGAACCGACTCCTCCCCGTCGGGAACCACGACCAGCGAGACCTCGTACCCGGCAGCAGCCACAGCGGCGACCACTGCAGGCCCCGACCTGTCCTCGCCGACGCCGGCTGCGCAACGGTCGGAAACGGTGATCACCCGACTCAGCATGCGCCCACCCTAGCCAGACGGTCCTAGCTCGGCCGGTTCGGGCTGCGCGGTCGGCTCGGACTGGAGTCGCCGGCGCAGATAGTGCACCTCGGCGGGATGCAGGTGGCGGAGCCGGGCGGCAAGCGTGTCCTCGTCCACCCAGAGCTCCTGCGCGGCCTCGGCGGGCGAACTCGTCCAGGCGAGTGCGTCGGCGAGCTCGCCGATGCCGATCAGCTTCCGGGCCACGGCGCGGTCGATCGCAGCCTCCTCCCGGGCGGCCAGCACGGCGTCGGCGGGCGCCGGCCCGAGCCGGATGTGCTCGACCTCGTGCGCCAGGGTGCACCGCCGCTCCGCCTGCAGCATTCGGCTGTCGAGGGTGACCGTGCGGGCACCGAAATCGGTGACCCCGATCAGGTCGGACGGCAACCGGCCCCAGCGCAGGGCCCAGTCGGAGAGGGTGTGGAACTCGCGCCATGGATCGTGCATGCGGTCAGTCTGCTGGTTGCCACTGACACGCACGCGCGACGGCGGCAGACGGCTGCGGCGTCGATGAGCCGGCCGCGGCCGCGCCCGCTCTCCGCGCGGCTCAGCGTCCGTACACCCGCACCTGGGTGGCCTTGGCCACCGCTTGCACGGTCAGTCCGGGACGCAGGTCGAGTTCGGCCACCGACTGTGCGGTGACGTCCGCCGCGAGGAGTTGCCCTGCGGTCTCCAGATGCACGCGCGCCACCTCGCCTCTGGGCTCGATCGAGGTCACCACCGCAGCCAGCACGTTGCGCGGGCTCCCGCCGGGGGCCGCCAGATGCAGGCTCAGGGCAGCCGGTGCGACCGCGGCCAGAGCCGGCTCGCCGGGGTTCGGCGGCTGGTCGGGATCGGCGAGCCCCACCAGCCGGACGCCGGGCGCCAGCTCCAGCGAGTCGTGCCCCGACGCCGTCCCGGTGAGCAGATTGGTGCCGCCCAGGCGGGCCAGGAACGCGGTGGTCGGGCGGGCCAGCAGGGGTGAGGTGGAGCCGGTCTCGACCACCCGTCCGGCCTCCAGCACGGCGACCCGGTCAGCGATCGTCCAGATGTCCAGCACCTCGTGGGTGACCAGCACGGCGGTGCGTCCGCGGAGTCGCTGGCCGAGACTGTGCCGCACCTCCGCGGCGACGGCCACGTCCAGACCGGCCAGCGGCTCATCGAGCAGCACCACCGCGGGATCGGTCGCGAGCGCACGGGCGAGGGCCACCCGTTGCGCCTGGCCGCCGGACAGCGCGTGCGGGTGGCGGGACGCGAGCGCGGCGCAGCCCACCGCGTCCAGCTCCGTCAGCGCTCGTGCCCGGGCCTTCGCCGGAGCGACGCCGGCCGCCCGCGGTCCGAAGGCGACGTTCGCGAGCACGTCGAGGTGGGGAAAGAGAGCCGTGTCCTGGGTGAGCAGGACGGCATGGCGCCGGTGCGGCGGGTCGAACCGGGTGGGTCCGGCCACCTCGCGTCCCCCGATCGCGACGGTCCCGGCACTCGGACGGGCCAGGCCCGCGATCAGGTGCAACAGCGTGGTCTTGCCCGCCCCGTTGGGGCCGACGATCGCGCTCACCGTCCCTTCCGGCAGGTCGAGCGCAAGATCGACACCGCGCTCGGCGACGCAGGCGCGTACCGTGACCGCGCTCACGACGGCACGCTCCCGGTTCGGCCCAGGCGCGCGGTGGCCGCGACCAGCAGCGCCGCGATCGCGACCAGCACCACCGAGAGGGCGATCGCGGTGTCGGTGTCCACCTCGCGCTGCAGGTAGATCTCCAGTGGCAGCGTCCTCGTGGTGCCCTGCAGCGAGCCCGCGAAGGTGATCGTCGCGCCGAACTCGCCCAGCGCCCGGGCGAACGACAGCGCCGCGCCGGATCCGATCGCCGGGGCGACCAGGGGCAGCGTGACCCGCCGCAGCACGGTGGTCGGACGCGCGCCGAGGGTGGCCGCGACCACGTCGTACCGGTCCCGCGCCGAGCGCAGCGCGCCCTCGACCGAGACCACCAGGTACGGCATCGCGACGAACGTCTGGGCCACCACGACGGCTGCGGTGGTGAACGCGAGATCGATACCCGCGGACGCGAGCGTCCCACCCAGCCAGGTGCGTCGGCCGAGGGCGACGAGCAGGGCGAGACCGGCGACGACGGGGGGCAGCACCATCGGCACGGTGGCGAGTATCCGGCCGAAGCTCGCCCAGCGACCGCGGCCCCGGGACAGGACCAGGGCCAGTGGCAGTCCGAGGACGAGCGAGACCGCGGTGGTCAGGACGCAGGTGCGCAGGCTGAGCCCCAGCGCGTCGAGCGCGGCCGGGGTGGCCAGCAGGGCGGGCAGCCGCACCCACGGCACCCGGACCAGCATTGCGAGCAAGGGGACGGCGAGGAACACCGCCGCGGCTGCGGCGGGGACGGCGACCCAGCGGGGGAGCGCGGGCCGGATCACGACGGCCTCACCCGCCGAACCCGGCGTCGGCGAGGGCCGTCCGGCCGGAACTGCCGGTGACGAACTCGATGAACTGGGCTGCCGCGACCGGCTGCGTCGCCGAGGTCGGAACAGCGATCAGGTAGTCGTTGCGAGCCTGGTCGGCATGCGCGATCGGGATCGATTCCACCGCGTCTCCGGACGCCCTCGCGTCGGTGACGTAGACGATGCCGGCGTCCGCCTGGCCGGTCTCGACCTTGGCCCGCACATCGGTGACCTTCGTCTCCTCCGAGACCGGGTGCAGGGTCACGCCGAGCAGACCGGCCAGCTTCCGGGTGGCCGATCCGCACGGCACGCCGTCCGCGCAGACGACCAGCTTGCGGCCCTCCAATGAGCGGTCGAGTCCAGTGATGCCGGCCGGATTGCCGGCCGGAACGATCATGGTGAGCACGTTCGTGGCGAACACCGTCGGGGCGCCGCCGATCAGGTGCGCCGTGACCGCTTTGGCCATGGTCGGTTCGTCCGCGGTCGCCAGCACGTCGGCGGGCGCACCGGCGGAGAGCTGGTCGAGGAGCGTGGCCGAGCCGTCGAAGGAGAACTTCACGCTCAGGCCCGGATGGGAGGCCTCGAATTCGGTGCCGAGTCGGGTGAAGACCGAGTTCAGGGACGCCGCGGCGTAGACGACCACCTCGGTGCGCTGGCTGGCGGGCGTCGCGCAGCCGGTGGCCAGCAGGACGGACGCGAGAGCTGCGCACGCGCCGGCTCGCAGCCTCACCCGCGGGCCTCGATGCTCACATTGGTGGCCTTCACCACGGCGGTCGCGACCGAACCCGGCTCGATCCCCAGCTCGCGGACGGCCTCGGTCGAGATCAGCGACACCACCCGGAACGGCCCGCACTGCAGGTCGACCTGGGACATGACCGGGTCGGAGAGCACCCGGGTGACCAGGCCGGTGAAGTGGTTGCGTGCGCTGCGCCGGCCGGCGCCGACGTCCAGCGCGTCGCGATCGGTGCCGGCCTCCTCCTGGGCGACCCGGGCCAGTTCCGCGCCGTCCACGACCTGACGGTGTGAGGAGTCCAGGTTCACCGCCATCCGGCCGGCCTCGATCCAGCGCCGAACCGTGTCGTCACTCACCCCCACCAGCGCCGCCGCATCGCTGATCCGCAACTGAGTCATGAACGGAACCCTAGTGCCGCATGTGCGGAGTTCAATCGGCTCGACGGCGGACGCCTGGAGGAGTCGTGTCCGGGTTCGCCCGGCAGCGCACTGCGCGAAGGCTCCACTGCGGCAGTCTCGTGTGGCACGATTATGAGAGCGATCTCACGATGCCGGTGGGTGGCGCGTCCGATGTGCCGGACCGGTGCGCGGGTGGAAGATACTCCGTGACAGGCCCGACTTGCGGGCGCGGGGTACGAATTGAACGAGCCCCGAAGAGCTAAGGAGAGCTTTCATGCCAAGTCTGGGCGGTTGGGAATGGGTCATCCTCGCGGTGGTCGCGCTGGTGCTGTTCGGCGGCACCAAGTTGGCCGGCTTCGGCAAGAGCGCGGGCCAGGCGATTCGCGAGTTCAAGGAGGAGACGAAGGGCGCAGCCGAGGTTGAGCCCCCGGTCGTCTACCCGCCTGCGGCCGCGCCGCAGCCGCAGCCGCAAGCCTCCCCGCAGATCTCCGACGAAGGGCCTAGCGCCTCCTGAATCAGCGCGGGCCGGTCGCGGCCGGCTCGACGCTTTGTGATCGCCCGCGTCATCGGTGACGCAGGGCGTAGTCGAGGCGTGCTCGACGAACGGATGCGCGGTGCCCGGTGGCGCGGCAGCGAGGTCTCGGACTGATAACGAATCGGAAAAGTGTCTGCAAAGTCTTATGAGAGCGTTTGCGGTCGGTGCTAACGTTCGTCCCGACGTGCGAATGAGAGCGCGGTCATTGCGAGGCCCGGGGCGATTGGGCCGCTCACCGGGGAGCAGAAGTCGAGGAGGACTTCGTGGAGCAGGGATGGCTTGACCTGTCGGGCGCTCACTGGTCCGTCCGTGCGGACGCGGCGGCTGATGGCTGGTCCTCGGTACCCGAATCCCTGCGCGAGCAGCTGCTCGCGGGCATACCCGCCACCGTTCCCGGCGTCGTCCACACCGACCTGCTGGCCGCGGGCCTGATCGCCGATCCGTATCTCGGCACCGCCGAGGCCGATCAGCAGTGGGTGGGCGAGCAGGCCTGGACCTACCGCGCCGAGTTCGACCTCGCGCCGGATGCCCCCGAACTGACCAACGCGCACTGCGACCTGCTCTGCGACGGTCTGGACACGGTCGCCGAGGTGTTCTGCAACGGGGTCTCGGTGGGCCGGTCGGTGAACATGCACCGCCGCAACGCCTTCACCGCCGACGGTCGCCTGCGTCCGGGCGCGAACGTGCTGGAGATCGTCTTCGCTCCCGTGCTGGAGTACACCGCGGCGATGGCCGCGCAGATCGGCGAGCGCGTCCACGTCGAGCGCGATCCGTACAACCTGGTCCGCAAGATGGCCTGCAACTTCGGCTGGGACTGGGGCCCACGGCTGATCACCGCTGGGATCTGGAAGGCGATCGGACTGCGTAGCTGGAGTCGCGCCCGGATCGCCGACGTCGCCGTCTTCGGCACCGCTGAGCAAAACGCCTCCGGCGGCTGGGACGGCCGGCTGCGCGTCCACGTCCAGATCGCCGGGCACAGCCGGTTCGCAGCCCTCACCGTCCGGGTGCGGCGGGGCGAGGAGTACGCCGAACTGGGCGTCCAGGCCGTGGAGGACTGGGCCGAGGCAGAGCTCACCATGAGCGATGTCTCGCCGTGGTGGCCGCACAGCCTGGGCGAGCAGCCGCTCTACGACGTCGAGGTGACCTTCCACGACGAGGACCGGGTGCTCGATCGCGTCGAACGGCGAACGGGCTTCCGCACCGTCGAACTCGACACCACCCCGGACGCGGACGGCGGCGGCGCGAGCTTCGGATTCCGGCTGAACGGGGTCTCGTTGTTCGCGCGCGGCATGGACTGGATCCCCGACGACTGCTTCCCGAGCCGGATCACGCCCGAGCGGTACCGCGAGCGCGTCCAGCAGGCGGTGGAGGCCGGCGTCGACCTGCTCCGGATCTGGGGTGGCGGCATCTACGAGCAGCAGGGGTTCTACGACGCCTGCGACGAGCTCGGAGTGATGGTCTGGCAGGACTTCTGCCTGGCCTGCGCCGCCTATCCCGAGGACGACGTGCTCGCCCTCGAGATCGAGGCGGAGGCTCGCGACAACGTGGTGCGGCTCTCCGCGCACCCGTCGCTGGTGCTGTGGAACGGCAACAACGAATGTATCTGGGGCTTCCACGACTGGCACTGGGCCGATCAGCTCGATGGGAAATCCTGGGGCGCCGGGTACTACTACGAGCTGCTCCCGCGCGTGGTCGCGGAACTCGACCCGAGCCGTCCGTACTGGCCGGGCAGTCCGTCCTCGGGCATGAACGAGGTTCTCCCCAACGACATGAACTACGGGTGCGTGCACATCTGGGACGTCTGGAACGAGCGCGACTACACCGGCTACGACGATTTCTCGCCGCGCTTCGTCTCCGAGTTCGGCTATCAGGGCCCAGCCACCTGGGCCACCTGGGCGCGCACCCTGGAGCCCGCCGATCGGAGTGCCACCTCGGCGGCGATGCTCGTCCACCAGAAGGCGGCCGGCGGCAACGACAAGCTCAACCGGGGCATTCAGGGCCACCTGCCGGTACCCGGCGAGGGACCGGACGACTTCGACGACTGGCTGTTCGCCATGCAGCTGCAGCAGGCGCGCGCGGTGCGCTACGGCATCGAGCGCTGGCGCTCGCTGCGGGGCCGCTGCCTCGGTTCGATCGTGTGGCAGCTCAACGACTGCTGGCCGGTCACCTCCTGGGCGGCGCTCGACCTGGGCACCAACGCTGCGGGGGCGCCGGTCGCCCGACGCAAGCCCTTGTGGTACGCGGTCCGTTCGGCCTACGCCGACCACCTGGTCACCGTGCAGCAGGGGCCGGACGGCTGGCGCGCGGTGCTGGTCAACGACGCTCGCGGCGACTGGGTCGCGTCCGGCACGGTCGAACTACGCACCCTTGGTGGCGACGTCCTCTGGTCGCGAACGCTGTCGCTGCTGGTGGAGGCCCGCTCTCGGACGGAGGTGGCGATCACCCCCGATCCGACCGAGGTGCCGGCGGAGGAGCTGGCGCTGGTCGTGACGTTGGTCGGCGCAGAGCGTGCCGTCACGCTGCTCGTCGAAGACGTGGACGCCGCGCTCCCGCTCCCCGTCTACGAGGCGAGCGTGGTCCCCACCGATAGCGGCGCAACGGTGCAGGTGACGGCGCGGAGCTTCCTGCGCACGCTGTGCCTGTTCCCCGACCGGGTCGCCGAGGACGCCGTCGTGGACAGCCTGCTGGTCGACCTGTTCCCCGGTGAGGTGCACACCTTCGTGGTGTCCGGCAGCCTCGCCGCGGACCAGCTGGACGGGCTCACCGCCCGTCCGGTCCTGCGGTCCCTCACGAACCCGCTGACCCCGAGCGAGGCTGTATGAGGCAGCCCTGAACAGCGGCCCCGTAGGGGCCGGGACGTCGAAGTTCTTCCATCGCAGTACTGAGCACCCAATCACCCACTCATTGAGGCCCACTGGCGGGCCGAACCAATGGAGGTAACCAATGTCAGATTCCATTTTTGAGAAGCCGTCGCGACGCTCCTTCCTCAAGCTGGGCGGCGTCGTCGCCGGCAGCATCGCGCTCGCGGCCTGTGCCGGCACCGGCAGCGGTGGAGGCTCCGCTTCCGGGGGCGCGTCCGGCGGGGCGAAGCCCGGCATCGGCAACAACAATCAGATGGGCAAGGGCCGCAGCGGGACGACGGCCGACAGCCTGCTGATCGCGGGCTTCCAGTGGGGCCCTCCGGCCACGTTCAATCCGCTTTCGCCCACGGCCGCCTGGCCGGCCGCGGCGAACGTGATGCAGATCGTCTACGAGACCCCGCTGCGCTGGAACATCCTCACCGGTGAGGTCATGCCCGGCATCGCCAAGTCGTACACCGTCGACGGCACCAACTCGGTCACCCTCACCATGCAGGACGGCGTCACCTTCTCCGACGGCTCGGCCTGCACCGCCAAGGACGTCGTGTTCTCCTACGAGCTGGGCAAGAAGAACACCGGCATCAACGTCGCGTCGTTCTGGCAGCTGGCCGATTCGATGGAGGCCACCGACGACACCACGATCGTGATCAAGATCAACCAGAAGACCAAGAACGTCAGCAACGTGCTGCGCATGCTCACCGAGAACTACGTGGTGCCGCAGGCCGTCTTCTCCGGAATCGCGGACGACAAGTTGCCCACCGAGGTCATGGACAAGCCCATCGGCACCGGTCCGTTCACCCTCGACAAGGCCGACCAGACCCAGGTCGTGCTGGCCCTCAACGAGAACTACTGGGGCAAGACCTTCTACGGCGGCCTGCCGGTGATGAAGCAGATCATTCACCCCATCTTCAAGTCCAACGAGGACGGCAACATCAAGTTCCAGGCCGGCGAGCTGGACATCATGCAGCAGTTCGTCTCCCAGATCTGGAAGATGTGGGAGGGCGGCAAGCCGGTCGGCACCTTCTTGAAGAAGAAGCCGTACTACGTGCCGGGTTCGATGCCGATGCTGCTGATGAACACCACCAAGAAGGGCCTCGACAACGCCGCCGTCCGCAAGGCCATCGCGACCGCCATCGACTACGCCTCGATCGCCGACACTGCGATGTCGGGCTACTCCGATCAGGTGCAGCCCAGCCTGATCCTGCCCACCGGCGCCGAGGGCAAGTTCTTCAACGCCGACGACGCGAAGGCGAACGGCTGGAGCTACGACCCGGCCGCGGCGGAGAAGATCCTCACCGATGCCGGGGCCAAGAAGGGCTCGGACGGCGTCTACGTCATCGACGGCAACCGGCTCGGCCCGTACAAGCTGATCACCCCGACCGGCTGGACCGACTGGAACGCGTCCTGCGAGATCATCGCCAAGAGCCTGAAGGCGATCGGCATCGACTGCTCGACCAACTTCCCGCAGCAGGCCGAGACGACCCAGGCGATCCAGGGCGGCAGCTTCGACATGGCCGTGTGGTACGTCTCCGGCGTGAACCCGGCCACCCCGTGGGCCCGGTTCAAGGACATCATGAGCCAGTCGGAGATGCAGCCGATCGGCAAGACCACCTTCGCCAACTACGGGCGCTGGAAGAACAGCGAGGTCGAGGCCATGCTGACCGAGGCGTCGCAGGCGACCGACGACGCGGGCAAGAAGGCGGCCTACGACAAGCTGGACGCGCTGTACCGCAAGGAGGTGCCCGCCTGCCCGATCATGTACCGGCCGGACGAGTTCTACGAGTACAACGCGACCAACTTCTACAACTGGCCTGACGAGAACAACAGTTACGCTCCGCCGATGTTCCGCGGCGCCGGCAACACCTGGATGTACAAGATCCAGAAGATCGCCGGCTGACGCCGAAGGGGGCTGGAGCGCCATGGGTCTGCGACGCTATCTGGCGAGCAAGACCGTGTGGTACCTGGGTGCGCTCGTGGTAGCAGTAGTTCTGAACTTTCTGCTACCACGGCTCATCCCGGGCAACCCGGTCGACGTGATCGTCTCGAGCCTGGGCCAAGGTGGCGCCAGCTCTGAGGCTCAACAGCGTGTGTACGAGCAGTTCATGCGGGAATTCGGCCTTGATCAGCCGATGTGGAACCAGTTCGTGACCTACCTGTCCAGCATCCTGCACGGGAACCTGGGCAAGTCGTTCGCGTTCTACCCCACCCCGGTGAGCGACCTCATCGCACAGTCGCTGCCCTGGACCCTGGTGCTCCAGCTCCCTGCCATCATGATCGGCTGGATCGTCGGCAACGTTCTCGGTGCCGTCGCCGCCTACAAGGGTGGCGGTTGGGACAAGTCGGTGTTCACCACGTCCCTGGTGTTCTCCTCGATGCCCTACTACTGCCTGTCGATCATCCTGCTGTACGCGCTGGCGGTACAGCTCGGCTGGTTCCCCCCGGGCGGTGCCTACTCGCTGGGCACCTCTCCGGAATGGAGTTGGGCCTTCTTCTCCGACGCCCTGCAGTACTGGTGGTTGCCGTTCCTGTCCTTGCTGTTGATCAACATCGGTGGCCAGGCCGTCGGCATGCGCTCGATGGCCATCTACGAACTCGGCTCCGACTACGTGAACTACTCCCGCAGCCTGGGTATCGGCGACGCCAAGATGACCCGCTACATCTTCAACAACGCCATGCTGCCGCAGATCACCGGCCTCGCCTTGAGCATCGGCACCATGGTCGGCGGGGCGTTGATCACCGAGCTCGTGTTCAACTACCCGGGCATGGGGACGCTGTTGTTCAACGCCATCTCGTCCAACGATTACCCCGTGGTGCAGGCCGTGACCTTGATCATCACGGTCGCGGTACTGGTCGCCAACTACGCCGTCGAGATTCTCTACGGGTTCATCGACCCGCGGATCCGGGCCTCGAAGTCGGGGGAGAAGTGACATGACGAATATCTCCAGCAACGCGGTCAGTGCCGAGCGGGAAGGCCCGCTCGTCCCCGAGGCGCCCCAGGCCCCCGGGCCAAAGGCCAAGCCGGCCTGGCGCAGCCTGAACTTCGGCCCCCGGATGTGGGTCTCGATCGGCATGATCGTGGCCATCGCGGCACTGGCCTTCATCGGCCCCCTGTTCTACCCCTACGGCCCCGACCAGAAGGTCGGCGGCCTGTACGACTCACCCACCCCCGAGCACATCCTCGGCACTGAGAACTTCGGCTACGACGTGCTCGCCGTGCTGATGGCCAGCACCAGGAACTCCCTGATCAACGGGCTGCTGGCGGGCACGCTCGCCACGGTGATCGGCGTGCTGATCGGGATCCTGGCCGGCTACGTCGGCGGCTGGATCGAGGAGGCGCTGATGGGGATCACCAACATCGTGCTCGCGATCCCGGCCATCGTGATCCTGATCCTGATCTCGATGTCCCTGCAGAGCACCGACATCCCCTTCTTGAAGGGCATCGTCGGACTGGCGCTGGTGATCGGCATCACATCGTGGCCATGGACGGCCCGCGCCGTCCGGGCGCAAGCCAGTTCGGTGGGCACCAGAGAACACATCGACGTAGCCAAGCTCTCCGGTGCGCGCACCGGCGGCATCCTGATCTTCGACGTGCTGCCCTACCTGGCCAGCTACGTCGTGATGGCCTGGGTGCTGCAGCTGGCCAGTGCGATCCTGGCCGAATCGACGCTGTCGATGCTGGGCCTGGGGCCGTCCGGCACGAACTCCTTGGGTATGCAGTTGCACTGGGCGCTGGCGTTCCAGGCAGTCGCGACCGGGGCGTGGTGGGCCTTCCTGCCGCCAACGATCGTGCTGACCCTGATCAGCTTCGCCCTGCTCTACCTGCAGTCCTCGCTCGACGAGGTGTTCAACCCGCGGCTGCGCCGGGGCAAGAAGAAGAATCTGGCCAAGGCCGCCGAGCGCAGGGCGGACGCCGCCCGCAAGCTGGCCGAGCAGATCGAGGGCAGACAGGAGGTGTCCGCATGAGCGGCATCTTGATGCGTGCGTCCAACGTGACCGCCGTCTACGCAGCCGACACCGGCCAGGACGTCCCCGCGGTCGACAACGTCACCCTTGAGGTGCCGGAGGGGCAGATCCTCGGCCTGGCCGGCGAATCCGGGTGCGGCAAGACCACGCTCGGCAACGCGCTGGCCATGATCGCCAACCCTCCGCTGTACGTGATCGCGGGGAAGATGGCGATCGACGACCACGAGATCGACCTGAGCACTCTCGCCGCTGGCGCTGATCAGGCGCACCGTCCCTACCGCGGTGCGACGGTCTCGCTGCTGCCGCAAGGCGCGATGAACGCGATCAGCCCGACGCTGCGGATCCGGGACCTGGTCGTCGACGTGATGCGCGCCCACGACAAGCAGACCACGAAGGAGGACGCGCTGGACCGAGCGTCCGATCGGTTGAAGATGCTGGAGATGCCCACCCGGGTGCTCGACCAGTACGCCCACCAGCTCTCCGGTGGCATGAAGCAGCGGATGGTGACCGTGGTCTCCACGCTGCTGAATCCCGCCCTGCTGATCGCCGATGAGCCGACCTCTGCCCTCGACGTGTCGAGCCAGAAAGCGCTGATCGAGATGCTGCTGGCGATGGTGGAGAGGAAGATCATGCGTGGGGTCATCTTCATCACCCACGACCTTCCCGTGCTGAGCATGGTGACCGACCGGCTGGCGATCATGTACGCAGGCAAGATCGTGGAGGCCGGTCCCACCGAAGAGCTGGTCAATCACGCCCGGCACCCCTACACCTCCGCGCTGCTGTCGTCCGTCCTCGACCCCACCGAGGAGACCCGCACCAAGCACGTGCTCGGCATCCCTGGCTCGCCGCCGAATCTGGGCAACCCGCCGACCGGCTGCCGGTTCCATCCGCGCTGCTCGTTCGCGATGCCGGAGTGCAGCCTGAAGGAGCCGCAGTTCCTGCACGAACGCGACCACTCCGTCGCCTGCTGGTGGGCCAACGACCACGCGTTCGAGACCGTCCCAACGGAGGTGAACCAGGCATGAGCGAACCGATGGATTCCGGTACTCCGGTTCTGGCCGCGAGTCACGTGACCAAGCAGTTCCGGGTGGCTGGAGGCCACCTCACCGCGGTGGACGACGTCAGCGTGGAGTTCCATGCCGGCAAGGTCCTCGCCGTGGTGGGTGAGTCGGGTTCGGGGAAGTCGACGCTGGCGCGGATGCTGCTGCGGCTGATGCCGGTGACCAGCGGCACCATCACCTATCAGGGCAAGGACGTCACCCACATCAAGGGCGGCGAGCTGCGTTCCTACTGGCGCGACGTGCAGGCGGTGTTCCAGGACCCGTTCGCCTCGTTCAACCAGTTCTTCACCGTGGGGCACACCCTGCGTCGGGGGATGGGTGCGGAGAAGCTGTCGGAGGCGACCCTCGACGCCCTGATCGAGACCTGTCTGGGCTATGTCGGGCTGAAGCCAGGTGACGCGGTGCACAAGTATCCGCATCAGCTCTCCGGTGGGCAGCGGCAGCGGGTGATGATCGCGCGCGCGCTGATGATGAACCCCAAGGTGCTGCTGGCCGACGAGGCCACCTCGATGCTGGACGCGTCCCTGCGGGTCAGCGCCCTGAACGTGCTGCAGGACCTGCGCGAGAACCTCGGTCTGACCGTGCTGTTCATCACCCACGACATCGGCCAGGCTTGCTACCTCGCCGATGAGGTGGTGGTGATGGAACACGGACTGGTCGTCGAACGAGGCGTGACCGACGAGGTCATCTTCAATCCGAAGCACGCCTACACCAAACGCCTGCTCTCTGACGTCCCCGACCTCAAGGGCAGCCTCAAAGTCCGCGAGGACTGATCTCAGATTCCGACCCCACCCGCCGAGTTGTCAGAACCTCATTCGGCTATAGCTCAACCAGATTCTGACAACTCGGCGGGGGAGGGGCCGGAAGGAGTGGAAGGGTACCGAATGAGCATCGAATTCCCGGACGGGTTCCTCTTTGGCTCGGCCACGTCGGCCTACCAGATCGAGGGGGCCGTAGCCGAGGACGGCAGGCAGGAATCGATCTGGGACGTGTTCTGCCGGGTTCCCGGCGCGATCGAAGGCGGCGAGGACGGCACCGTCGCCTGCGACCACTACCACCGTTACGCAGCGGACGCGAAACTGCTCGGCGAGCTCGGCATGAACGCCTACCGGTTCTCCGTGTGCTGGCCGAGGGTGCTCGACGGCGACACCGTGATTCCGGCCGGAATGGACTTCTACTCCCGCCTGGTCGACGAGCTGCTCGCGAACGGCGTGGAGCCCTGGCTCACCCTGTACCACTGGGATCTGCCGGCCGCGCTGCCCGGCGGCTGGACGAACCGGGACACCGCGAAGCGGTTCGTCGACTACGCGCTCGCCGTGCACGAGCGGCTCGGCGACCGGGTGCGCACCTGGACGACACTGAACGAGCCCTGGTGCTCCTCGTTCCTCAGCTACGCCGCAGGCGAGCACGCACCGGGCCTGACCGATCCGGTGGCGTCGATCCGCGCGGCCCACCACCTGCTCCTGGCACACGGCTGGGCAACGCAGGCCCTGCGCGACGCCGATCCGTCCGCGACGCTGGGGATCACGCTCAACTTCACTCCCGCCTTGCCGGCGTCCGACAGTGCGGCCGACCGCGACCTGGCGCGTCGCGTGGACGGGACGGCCAACCGGTTCTTCGTCGAGCCGATCTTCACCGGCCGCTACCCGGCGGACGTGCTGGACGACCTCGCCGAGATCTGGCCCGATGACCTCGTCGCCGAGGAGGACCTCGCCGCGATCAGGACGCCGATCGACGTGCTGGGGGTCAACTACTACACCACCAACGTCTTCCGCGCCGGAGAGCCGTCCGGGCCGACCGCCCACGTCTCGGCGCCGGAGGCCGTCCAGGTGCTGCGCGACGATCTGCCGGTCACCGCCATGGGTTGGGAGATCGACCCCGGCGGGCTGCGCAACCTGCTCACCTGGCTGCACACCGGCTACACCGGCGCGGCGCGCGTCCCGATGGTGATCACCGAGAACGGCGCGGCGTTCGACGACGTGGTCGAAGCGGACGGCACGGTCAACGACGTCGACCGGATCGACTTCCTGCGCCGTCACCTCGCCGCCGTCCGGGAGGCGATGGACGCCGGCGCCGACGTCCGCGGCTACCTCGCCTGGTCGCTGATGGACAACTTCGAGTGGGCCTGGGGTTACGCCAAGCGGTTCGGCCTCGTCCGCGTGGACGCCGACTTGAACCGCGTCCCCAAGGCCAGTGCCCGCTGGTTCGGCGACGTCGCCCGTACCGGACGGGTCTACTGAAGCCCGCCGGACGCCACAACTGGACCGAATCGCAATCGCAAGGAGTCACCGATGGTCGATGTTCATGCCATGGTCAGCCTGACTGGGGGGTCGGACTTCTGGCATACGCCGGGGGTCGTTGAGGCCGATCTGCCGGAGTTGATGTGGACTGATGGTCCGCACGGGGTGCGTAAGCAGTCCGGGTCGGCGGATCATGTGGGGATCAATGCGTCCGAGCCGGCGACGTGTTTCCCGCCTGCGGTGGGGTTGGCGTCCTCGTGGGACCCGGAGTTGGTTGAGCGGGTCGGGGTTGCCTTGGGCGAGGAGTGCCGTGCTCTGGGCGTAGGGGTGTTGCTGGGTCCGGGTATGAACATCAAGCGTTCGCCGTTGTGCGGCCGCAACTTCGAGTATTTCGCCGAGGATCCGTTGGTGGCTGGCGAACTGGCGTCGGCGTTGGTGGCTGGGGTGCAGAGTCAGGGCATTGGTACGTCGGTGAAGCATTTCGCGGCGAACAATCAGGAGACTGATCGGATGCGGCGGGATTCGCAGGTGGACGAGCGGACGTTGCGGGAGATCTATCTGCGTGGATTCGGCCGGGTGGTGCGCACGGCGAAGCCGTGGACGGTGATGTGCTCGTACAACAAGGTGAACGGCACGTACGCCTCGGAGAACCACTGGCTGCTCACCGAGGTGCTGCGCGAGGAGTGGGGCTTCGACGGTGTGGTGGTCTCCGACTGGGGTGCGGTGTGGAGCCGGGTGCGCGCGCTGAAGGCGGGTCTCGATCTGGAGATGCCGGCGAACGCCAGCCACGAGAGGGAAGTGCGCGAGGCACTAGACGCGGGTGGGATCGACGCCGAGACCGTTGCGGCGGCCTATGCCCGGATCGAGGGTGTGGTGCGCCGGGCACAGGCGAGCCTGGCCGATGCGCCCGACGCTTTCGATGTGGACGGCCATCATGCGCTCGCGCGAAAGATGGCCGAGAAGTGCGTGGTGTTGTTGTCGAATGACGGCGTCCTGCCGTTGGCGCGGGAGACGAAGGTCGCGGTGGTGGGCGAGTTCGCCCGCACGCCGCGCTATCAGGGCGCCGGATCGTCGCGGGTGAACCCGACCAGGCTGGACAGCGCGCTGGATGCGATCACCACGCTGGCGGGTCATGAAGTGCCGTTCGCGCCGGGCTTCGCGACCGCTGCGGGTCAGGAGTTGGCCGAGGATGCGCACGAGGCGGCGGTGGCGCTCGCGCGGGACGCGGACGTGGTGCTGGCCTTCCTCGGCCTGGGCGAGAACCACGAGTCGGAGGGATACGACCGGGACACCGCCGACCTTCCCGCTGAGCAGTTGGCGCTGCTGGAGGACATCCTCGCGGTGAACCCGAACGTGGTCGTGGTGCTCAGCAATGGCGCTTCGGTGTTGCTGCCGTTCGCGGATCGGGTTCGGGCGGTCGTGGAGGGGTGGCTGCTCGGGCAGGCCGGCGGTGGGGCACTGGCCGACGTGCTGTACGGGGTGGTGAACCCGTCGGGGAAGATCACCGAGACGATTCCGTATCGGTTGGCGGATGTGCCGAGCGCGCTGCATTTCCCCGGTGACGAGTCGGGGGTGCGTTACGGCGAGGGGTTGTTCGTGGGTTACCGCGGCTATGACGCTGCCGGGATCGTCCCGGCGTTCCCGTTCGGGCACGGCTTGTCGTACACCACGTTCAGCTATTCGGACCTGGCGCTGACGACGACCGAGACCGGCGGGATCGCTGTGTCGCTGAGCGTGGCCAACACCGGGGAGCGGGCCGGGCGCGAGGTCGTCCAGGCGTATGTGTCGGTGCCGGGCTCGAAGGTGGTCCGGGTGCCGCGGGAACTGAAGGGGTTCGCCTCGGTGACGCTCGAGCCGGGTGCCTCGGCGCGGGTCGAGATCGTGATCGATTCCGACGATCTCGCCTACTGGAGCGTCCGGGATCACGCATGGGTCATCGAGCGGGGCGAATACTCCGTGGCGGTGGGCGCGTCCAGCCGTGACCTACGCCTGACAGGCACCATCGCGGTCGCCGGGAACGAGCCGTTCCGTCCCCTTACTCTGGACTCGACGGTCGCCGAGGCGATGGCCGTGCCCGCGTTCGCCGAGTTGATCTCCGGCTTCGCCGGCGCGGTTTTCGGTGACGATCCCGACCTGATCCGGATGGTGGAAAGCATCCCCTTGGCCGCGCTGGCCGGCTTCAGCGGCCAGTCCCTCGACCAGGTTCAGGCCATGCTGGACCAAGCCAACCCCACCCACACCTGACCCACCATGGGGACGGTTCCTATCTCGGTCCACCCCGCCTCGGTGGACCGAGATAGGAACCGTCCCCATGGTGGGCGTGGGCCTAACCTTGGGGCGTGAGCACGGGGAACGGGGACGACCTGGTCGGCGAAAGCGTCACACGGTCACTGTGGGCGTTCCCCGGCGTCGATCTGGGCGTCCGGCCGACCGTGGCGCAACGAGCTGTCGCCGAACGGATTCTGCTCGGCTGGGCCGCGCCGTCGGACGCGCTGGCTCGCGAGGTGAACCCGGGCACCGTGGACGCCCAGCTGATCGTTGGCCTCGCGGTGGAGCGCCGTCGGGAGTTCCTCACTGGACGGGCCATCCTGGGCCGCCTGCTCGAGTCGCTCTTTCCCGGTTCGGTGGCGTGGGCGGTGGACGCCGCGTCCGAGGATGGGACGGTGGTCGTCCGCGGTGTGCCCGCGCTGGCGTCCGTGGCCTACGCGGACGGCATGGTGGTCGCGATGGCCGCCGCGACCAGCCAGGCGTCCCGGATCGGCGTGGAGCTGGAGCGGAACGACCCCGTCCGCGCTGCCTCGGTGGCAAAGGAGCTCGGCGTTCCCGTCGACGGAGCACTCCGACGGTGGGTTCACGTGCAGGCCGTGCTCAGGGCCGGTCGACATGGTCGACGCGCCGATCCGGGACTGGTGCGCATCGGTGCGGGGACGGGCCGGGTCGAGGGCTCGTCCACCGACTACCGCATCGCCGAGGTCGAAGGTCCCTCGGGCTACGCAGCGGGGGTGGCCTGGCGCCCCGCCGGTCGGGCGTGAGCCGACTCGACCGGCGGGACAGTCATGGCTGACCGTTCCCGAGAGGGATCGGTTCAGACCGCCATACCGAGGGCGTAGGGCAGGAGCGTGCCGAGGACGGCGCCGATGAGCGGCCCGACGATCGGAACCCAGGCGTAGGACCAGTCCGACCCGCCCTTGCCCTTGATCGGCAGTACGGCGTGGGCGATGCGCGGGCCGAGATCACGAGCCGGGTTCAGCGCGTAGCCGGTCGCCCCGCCGAAGCCCATTCCGATCAGCACCACGACGAACGCCACCGCGAGCGGACCTACCTGGGTCGGCGTCCCGCCGGAGACGAACACCCACGCGACCAGGGTGGCGGTCGCCAGGATCTCGGTGAGCAGGTTCCAGGCGTAGGAACGAATCGCAGGTCCGGTCGCGAACGAACCCAGCTTGATCGCCGGGTCGAGATCCTCGTCGTAGTGCTTGCGGAAGGCCAGCCACGCGATCCCCGCACCCAGGAACGCGCCGACGAACTGCGCAAGGACGTAGAGCGCGACGTTCTCGGCTGTGACGGCGATTCCGCCGGCTCCGATCTGGAGTCCGTTGAGGGTGACCGACGGATCGATCATGTGGGCGATGATCTTCGCCAGCGTCACCGCCGGGTTGAGGTGCCCCCCGGTCTTCCAGGCGGCGTAGACGCCGACGTAGACCGCGAAACCCCATCCCAGGGTGATCACGACCCAGCCGGAGTTCTGTGCCTTTGACTTGGGCAGCAGGTTGGCCGCGGTGACGCAGGTACCGGCGGCGATCAGAAGGAAGGTGCCGAGGAACTCGGAAGCGAAGATGTCCCATCCGGTGGGTACGGCCGGCATGAGCGAACTGACTTCGAGTGGAATGCCAAACACTGTCGTGCCTTTCTGTGGCAGGTGGACGTGGACGTCCCGCACCTGGTTGTGTGCGGACGCGCCCTGGTGAGGTGGGCCAGAAGCGGCCCGAGGGTGGGGACGGCGGTCAGCTCCGGCCGGCGACGCCGCAGGCCGAATCGATCGCTTCCCCCGGCCCGAGCGGGTGCATCCTCCCCGGGTCCGCAGGCAGAGCCGACGGGCGCGAAGTTGTTCGGGCCGGTGTGCCGTGATCAGGCGAGAGGAGTCGATCCCTCGCCGCCGTGCACGATGGCGGACAGCCGTCGCATGGTGTCGCCGAGATCGGCGACCTGCCACACGTTGCGGCCGAAAATGAGCCCGCGGACGCCGGCGCTGATCGCGTCGCGCGCCGCCTGGGCGACGACGTCCGGGGCGGCTGCGGCTCCACCGAGAGTCAGCACCGGGATGTTGCCGACCTCCTCGATCAGGTCGCGCTGGGCGTCGATCTCACCGACGAACTCGGTCTTGATCGCATCGGCGCCGAGCTCGGCGGCGATCCGGCACATCTGCCGGAGGGCTTCGGGATCGCGCTGGTCGCTGACCCGGGATCCCCACAGTGTCGCCTCGACGATCACGGGCAGGCCGACCCGATGTGCGCGCTGGATCGTGGCCGCGACCTGCTCGACGTTGTTGGCGAACATCGCGCCATCCTCGGGCCAGCCGATCAGGTAGGTGCACAGCGCGTCCGCACCGAGCCCGACAGCGTCCGCGGGGTCGACCAGCGGACGGTATCGCTCGCCGAACTCGCTCTTCATCCTGGGATCGAGCGTGGTCCAGTCCGCTCGCAGGATGACGGCGGGGGCGCCGCGCCGAGCGAAAAGGCGTCCAGCCTGCGCGAGCATGCCCGCGCTGACCAGGATGCCCTCGGGTGCGCCGCCGACGATCCGCTCCAGCAGTGCCACCGGGTTGCCCAGGTGGGGTGGGATGGGCAGGGACTGCCCGTGGTCGAAGGCGACCACGAAGGCTCGATTGCTCTGGGCGTTGAACAGCTTGCCCAGGCGAATGGTGGTTCCGGACACAGGTAATCCTCTCCAGCGGTCCGGCGTGGGTGTCGGGCCGATATCGAAACGGGGGTAGCGGGTGGACGTCAGGCGCGAACGTTGAGCATCTCGGCGCCTTGGAGGAAGCGGGTCAGATCCTCCACGCCGATCTCGACCGAGGTCTGCATCGTGTCGGATGAGGTGCCGGCCAGGTGCGAGGTGAGGGTGACGTTGTCCAGGCCCAGGTAGGGGTGGTCCGCCTGCAGCGGTTCGGACTCGTACACGTCGATCGCGGCGCCGCCGATGCGGCGATCGCGCAATGCGTCGACCAGGGCGGCCTCGTCGACCAGATCGGCTCGCGCCGTGTTGACCAGATACGCACTGGGCTTCATCTGGGCCAACGCTTCGGCGTCGATCAGGTGGTGCGTCGCGGCCGATGCCCGCAGATGCAGGGTGACGAAGTCGGACATGCGCAGTAACTCGGCGAGGGTGTCGATCGGCTCCACTCCGGCCGCGCGGACGGAGGCGGTGTCGAGGAAGGGATCGTGGGCGACGATGCGGCACCCGAAGCCGGCCAGGCGCTGTGCGACGCGCGACCCTATGTAGCCCATGCCGACGATGCCCACGGTGCACTTGCGCAGATCGCGGATGTAGCTCTGGTTGACGTACTGCTTGCCCCACACCCCGTTGAAGAGCAGGCGGTGGCTGCGGGCGATGTTCTTGTTCTCGGCGATCATCATGCCGACGGTGAAGTCGGCGACTGCGTTCGCCGAGCGCCATGGCGCGTTGATCAGCGGAATGCCTCGTGCCTGGAGTTCGGCGACGTCCGCGTTCTCGTAGCCGCCGCGAAGCACGGCCACCAGTTTCAGGTGTGGGCTTGCCGCGATCACCTCCTTGTTGACGGAGGCGACGTGGACCACGATCACGTCCTTGTCTGCACAGTTGTCGAGGAGCGCCTGGCAGGACGGCGCCACATCGATGCCTCCGCGCTCGATCAGGCCCATCCGGTCGGTGATCTCGGCCATCGTGGCCATGTCGGCGTCCTCGACGATCGTCACTTCGGCCCCGTAGCGCTCGAGGACGAGCATGTCGGACATCATGGTCGTGGTGATGCCGCCATCGGCGACACACAAAATCTTCATGGTTGATACAACTCCTGGTTGAACGACACCCGAACGAGCGGGTGGGAAGAGACGCGACTGATCAGGCCGCAGGATTGGTGGGAGCAGCGGCCCACAACGGCTTCGCGCTGGTGCTGACCGCGGAGTAGCCGGCGTCGAAGAGCGCGGACGCGAGGCCGGCGTCGGAGACGAAGCCCCCGGCGACGAGCGGACGTCCGCCTGCGGCGCCCAACATGGTCGAGGACATCAGCAGCGCCATTGGTCCGGGTACGACCTCGAAGCCGGTCCAGTCGCCTTCGGCCATCGTCGCGAGCGAGGTCTCCAGCGCTCGGGAGTCGAGCAGGAAGACCCGCCAGTACACCTGCAGACCCGCCTCCAGCGCGTGCCTGGCCGTGCTGAGGGACGACGTGAACACCCCGTCCACATGGAAGGCCTGGCGGAGCAGCTTCATGCCGGTCGCATCCGGCTTGAAGCCCTCCACGAGATCGGGACGAACCAGGACCGACTTGCCGGAGTCACGGCAGTGCTTGGCCAGGTTGCCCACGTTTGCCACGTGGACGTGCGTGAGCAGGACGCAGGGGGCGGGCGCGGAGAGCGCGTCGTCGAGAGTGGCCAGGCGGTGTACGGACGGGATCACGATCCGGCCGGCCGCGAGCAGGCCCGCGCCCGTGAGGGCCGTCCGGTCCTTGGGGTCATCCTTCGGCGTGGACGCGGCCACCGGGCCTCCCTTCCGTGCCATCAGGTCGTGCGGCGTGACCGGGGGCCGCCGGGGCGGGCCGGTCGGTGCGACGAGCAGGTCAGTCATAGTGTCTCCCAGTGCGGGTCGGTCGTCAGCCCGCAGCGGCCCGCACGGCGCGCAGCCAGCGGTCGTACTTGCGGTCGTAGTCGGAAGCGGGCCTGCTCGGCTCCACGGTCGTCACCGGCGGGACCATCGCCGCGGCGGCGTCCTGGACGCTGGGGTAGAGACCCGCGGCGGCTGCGGCGACGATCACCGCGCCGAGGATTCCGCTCTCGCGTACGTCCACGATTTCCAGCGGCGAGCCGAGGACGTCGGCGAACAGCTGGGTCCACTCCGGGCTCTTTGCGACGCCACCGGTGAAGCGTGCTGCCCCGTCGAGGTCGGTGTAGCCGCGTAGCCGCTCGACGTGCTCGCGATGGGAGAAGGCGACACCTTCGTAGACCGCCCGGAGGAGCTGGGGCAGTCCGTCCACGTTGGAGACGTTCGACCACCCGCCGAGGCTTCCCGGGTGCAGGTTCGACCCGAAGACGAAGGGGGTGAACACCACGTCGGTATCGCTGCCGCCTTCACCGAAGACGATCTCGTCGCAGAACCGGTAGAGGTCCTTGTTGCTGCGCTCGGAAAGTCCGGGCAGTTGTCGCAACACGTTCGTGACCAGCCACTCGAGGTTTGCCGCGGAGGTCGGGGAGGCCTCCATCACCAGGTACTTGCCCGGCATCGGCGCCAGCGAGGTCATGAACAGGTTCTCGTCGACGACGGGCTCGTCGGCGAAGTACTCGTTGATCGACCAGGTGCCGGTGACCACCGCAAGCTGGTTGGAGTGCACTGCGCCTACCCCGATCGCCGAGGCGGAGATGTCGGAGATGCCTGCGTAGACGGGTGTGCCGGCCGCAAGTCCGGTAGCCGCGGCCACAGAAGGCAGGACGCGGCCTGCCACAGCGGTCGACTCGACCAGGGGCGGGATCTTCTCCGCCCACTCGCCGACCCCCATCCTCTCCAGGAGCGTCGTGTGCGGCGCTCTGGTGGTCATGTCGAGCAGGTTGGTGCACGAGGCATCGGTGAGTTCGAAGCCGATCTCGCCGGTGAGCATGAAGCGGATGTAGTCCTTCACCATGAGGAGGTGCTTGGTCCGGCGGACATTCTCGGGCTCGTGCTCGGACAGCCAGGCGAGCAGCGGCAGCGGCGCTCCGGCGAACAGCGACTGCATGGTGGTGTCGAGGCATTCCCTGCGGTAGGAGCCGTCCGCCAGCCAGCGCTCGACCACCCCTTGAGCCCGGGAGTCGTTGGAGACGATTCCGTTGCGCACCGGCCGGCCGTATTCGTCGATCAAGTACAGCCCGTTGCCGTGGCCGGTGAGGGTGATGGCAACGATGTCGTCGGCGGACACGCCACTCTCGAGGACGGCGCGCCGCATGACTTCGACGTTCGCCACCCACAAGGCGCCCATTTCGCGCTCGCTCCAGCCCGGTCGGGTCAGGACTTGCGGAACCGATTCCGAGGCGACGGAAACCATTTCTCCGGAGGCTGCATAAACAGCCGCCTTGGACAGGGATCCGCCATTGTCAATTCCGAGGATGTATTGCTTCATCGCAATCCTTCCACAAAAAAAAGCCCGTCCTTCCGGCCATTGAAAGATGGCTACGGAAAAACGAGCTGGCGTTTACGTGCTCAGGAAGTTCTGTTGTTCGTGGCCGATGCTAGCACTGTCCAAACGGCGCGTCAACAGCTTCTGGCTAGGTGGAACTGTGCCGATGGGGCTCCGGATCCCGGAGTCCCGATTTCTTCGCGATGTTCGACGCTGATCGATGCCGAGGCAAATTCTGGACCACCTACCCGCCGTCGCGACTCATCGCCGAAGGCGGGATCGCCTGCTTCGAAGTCGTGGGCGAGCAGGCAATCAGAGTTCAGGATGGACCTGGCCGTCATCCTCGATCCGGTCGTCTGCGTGGCAGAATGCGCCGGGCGTCGAGCGCGTTCTTGGCGAATGCCCCATTCTTGGGCGGGCTGTCGGTGATGGCTCGATTTTGGTTCGGCCGGGGAAGTTGGCTGCCGCTGGCCGGGGCCACCGTCCTCGCGGTACGGGCCTGGGTGCCCGCGCGGCCCTCGGCGCGCGCAGCGGGGACGTCCCCGCTCGTCGAGGCTTGGGCCGCGGCGGCTCACGGCGTTTCCGTCTTCTCCGCGGGACGAGGACCGTGCGGACGATCAGGCTCTGGCCTGTTCCGCGCGATGGCATGGAGCAGGGGTCGCCAGGCGCCGTTCCCGATGACGATGCCGGTGATGATCACCACTCCGCCGACGACGCTTGACGGTGGCACGGGTTCGCCGAGGATCACGGCTCCGGCGACAACGCCGACCAGCGGGGTGAGGTAGGTGACGGTGGAGGCGCGGACGGCGCCCCAGGCGTTGACGATATTGGTGTTCCAGACGTAGGCCAGGCCGGTGCCGAGCATTCCGAGCGCGAGCATGGACCACACCACGCGCGGCGTGAGCGTGACCGGAGAGGCGCCGAGCCACGGGGTTAAAGGCAGCAGGATGAGGGTGCCGAGCCCGACCTGGATGAAGGCCGTCGGAATCGCGGGCAGCCGGCGTGGGGCGATGAATCGACGCAGCCAGACGAAAGCGATGCCGTAGCAGAGGGTGGCGACCAGGCAAGCCGCCTTGGCCAGCAGATCGTCCCCCTGCGTCGGACTGGCTGCGGTCGCGGACCAGGGTGCGAACACGACAAGGACGCCGGTGAAGCCGAGGACGAGGCCGGTCAGGTGCGCTGCACCCAGCCTCTCCGCCTTGATCGCGACGGTGGCAACGAGGATGGTCATGAGCGGGGTCGTGGCGTTGAGGACGCTCGCCAGGCCGGAAGGGATGCGCAACTCCGCCCACGAGAACAGCAGAAATGGGATCACGCACAGCAACGAACCGACGATGGCGAGGTGTCCCCACACAGCTGGATCGCGGGGAAGGCGCCGTCGGCCAAGCAGGACCACGGCAGCCAGGGCACAGGTCCCCAGGATCATCCGGGCGAGCACGACCTGACCGGGAGAGAGGCCTTCGAGCCCGACCTTGATGAACAGGAAGCTCGTGCCCCAGGTGAGGGCCAGCGCCAGGTACTGGGCCAGCGGGATGCCGGCGCGAATGGACGCGGACTGATCGGGCGATGTTGGCACGGCGGCGTCTCCTCGACTCAGGTTCGGTCCATTCCACCGGGTGTCCGTGCAGTCCACAAGCGGCTATCGGACGTCGCGGTGTTCCGGGGTGGCCCCTTCGCCGGGCAGCGCGGTGATGGCGACCCAGCGAGATCCCACCGTGCGGCGCGAGGTGAGGAATCGCGTCCCATTAGGGTTGACTAGCAGATATAGCACGCCCAACAGGGGTCGTGCGATGGCCGTGCCATAGTGAATTTCGGAAAGTTGAGCACCCCTCGCGGGCGGCGGATCGGCTCGATCCGAGGGCCGCCGGACTCGGTCAGACGGGATGGGTGAATGAGACCGGCTTGCCCGTGGCGAGCGCGTAGGCGATCTCTCGGCTCGTGGACTCGCCGATGTACCCGCCCGGGTTGACCACAAGGACTCGGTCGGCCAGGTCGATCTTTTGCAGATGGAGTGCAGCCAGCGCGGCCTTCTGTTCGTCGGTGATCTTCTCGTTCGGTTCACGGTGCGTGAACACACCTGGTGCGACGACGATGGCACCCGCAAGCGTCAGATCGTGGTTCGCTGCGAGCATGTCGTCCGCGAACCGGGTCGAGCCGCAGATGCAGACAATCTCTGGACGGTTGGGCACGGCAGCCTCCCGGATCGTTCGACGGCTTCACCGGGAGGCTATCCGGCCATTCGCTCAGCGGCGCGATCCACCGCGCGGGGGTGATGGCGCGTGCTTCTGGTTTGGGGATGAGAGTCTCGAGGTCAGGCCGCAAGCAGGAGCGAGCGGAGTCGCTCGCGCTCGGCGTCGCCGAGACAGATCTGTTCCAAGTGACGGTCACCCTCGGCAGCGAAGTCCACGACGAGTGGTCGAGTTTGTGTCACCCAGTCCGCAACCTGGGTGGGGTTCCACAGGGACTGGCGATCGTGGGTGGGCGAGTTCGGCTTGGCGCCGGCCATGGCGTGGACGGACTCGGCGTAGTCGCCGGCGATCAGGTCGGGGGCGACACCGGCGTTCGCCAGCAGGAGCGTGGTGATCATGCCGGTGCGGTCACGGCCAGCACCACAATGGATGAGGATTCCGGGCTCGGCGCCCGCGATCGTCTCGAGCGTCCGGCGGACCATGCCGGGCAGAATCCGCAAGTTGTGTGGCCAATACTCGGGTGAGTCGAGGATCGGGAAGCAGACCTGCCGAAACTCGGAGTTGGCGTGGTCCTCAGTCGGGGAGAGGACGACGTCTATCCCTTCCAGAACAGGCGCGTCCGGGTAGGGGTCGCCGTCTCGCCACCCGATCTCATCGGCGCAGCGCAGGTCGACGACCGTGCGCAGGCCCCAGGCACGGGCCTCGGCCCAGCCGACCGTCGTCAGGAGCTCTCGGCGTGGACCGCGAGCGACCCGGCCCGGCTGCGTCAGGCCAGACCGTGCCGGGAGTCCTCCGAGGTCACGGCAGTTGAGATAGCCGTTCCATTCGAGAGTCCGCATTCGAGCACCCTAGTGCCGCAGACGGAACCTGCGTCGACGGAAAACCGACCACCGGAAGTTCACCCCGAGCACTCGTTCACCGGATGAACTCGCGGCATGATTGGGCGATACCAGACTGGTATCATCAGGCTATGGCGATGACTCTGCGGCTGACTCCCGAGGACGAGCAGGCGCTCACCCAGTTGGCTGAGGCCGAGGGCGTGAGCAAGCAGGAGGCGACCGTGCGTGCAATCCATGAAGCAGCGTCCCGCCGGCTGCGCCGCGACAAGGTCACCGCGCTTTCGGCTGCGGCCCGGAATCGCTACGCCGACCTGCTCGACCGACTCGGCCAGTGATCGAATATCTCACCCTGGAAGACGTCCTGAGTCTCATCAAGGACCTGCGAGTGGGTCCGATCCGCGACATCGGCCTGCTCGACTCGGCGGTGCACCGGCCCCAGGTCAGCGTGTTCGGTGACGATGCCTACCCCGGGATCGACGACAAGGCTGCAGTCCTGCTGGAATCCCTGGTCCGCAACCACGCCCTCGTCGACGGGAACAAGCGGATCGGCTGGCTCGCCACCGTCGTGTTCTACGGACTCAACGACATCACTCTCGAAGCCCCCGACGACGACGCCTACGACCTGGTCATCGCACTCGCCAACGGCACCACGACCTACCAGCGAACGGCCGAACTCCTCGCAAGATGGCATTAGCCGACAGCGGCGTTGGGCGGTCGTGCTCGGGGGCAGCAGGCCGAAAGGCTACCCTCACACACCGCGGCCAAGGGCGGGGGCCTGCGGGTCGACTGCTCGTGTGGGTCGACAAGAGGTCGCTCTCAACGCAGGGACCACCGACAGGCGCGATGGGGACTGCCCGCTGGCCGGACCCATGCCGATGGCTGCGGAACCCTCACCGTGCTGCCGAGGAAGGGGCCGACTGAGAACCTGGTACGGCGAGAATCGCCCTATTCCTTCGTATCTGTGCCGGCCCAGGCGGGATAACGAAGCAGAACGACACCCGGCCCGGCGAGCGTTCCGGCGTGTGCTCTTCCGGTTGGGAATGAGAGGTCCCATCCGACCGAGAGGGGGCCCTCCATCGTGAACTCAAGAGTCTCGATCAAGTGCCGCGGCGCTCATGATCGTCCTCAGGACGGCGTATGCCTTCGCCTTCGGGCGGTCCTTGGTGCTGCGCAGCAGGTTGGCGTGCCAGTCGTGGACGTCGGCGCCACGTGCCGCTGGAGATCCGGACCCGCGTAGCTGGCCTGGTACCGCTTCGACGGCAGCCGCCTCACGTAGCCGAAGCCTCGCCTGCCCATCGCAACCTCCCGAGCGTCCGGGAGCCCTGGCGGATCGCACGTCGTGCGATATCTCCACCACGAGCGACCACTTGTGTTGTTTGGTGATCACTGCGGCTGGCCCCTGAGGCCCCGCGTTTGTGCTTGTCAGAAGCAGAATCTCACGCTCAGGACAGATGGCGACCCCAGCAAGATTCGAACNNAACCTCTGCTCTATCCCCTGAGCTATGGGGCCCAACCCCTCAAGGATGGGCAACCAGCGTACCGCCTCCGCTGTGTCCCCCAAATGGGTGACACGGTCGCGGCCGCGAGCGTGGATGGCTGTGAACCACCTAGGATTTTCGCCATTCGAGTTTGAATTGGGTCTGCCGTCCGATACAGTGAGGAACTGAGAGTGACGCACACGATGTTGTCTCCTGGGGGTGGGTAGACGGCTTCAAGCCCTTCGCGGTGCGTCACTCTCGCTTTTCCTGGCCATGGCGCCCGTCGTCTTCTTCTTGGCCCGCAACGGGCGTGCGAGGGAGCCTGCCGTTAGCATCGAGCCATGAGCCAGCCCGCACTCGACCAGTGTCTGCAGAAGATGCACGCAGCCGGCATCAACCCCGCAGCGATCGACAACTTCCGCCACTACTGGGAGCTTTGCGCCGCCGGTGCCACCGGGGTGATCGGAGAGGACACCATCCGTCCCCTGCTCGACGTGCCGCAGTTGGAGCAGGTCGAGGTGAGCGAGGCGGACGCAGGTGCGGCACTGCAGCGGACGGTGATGATCAAGCTGAATGGCGGTCTCGGCACCTCCATGGGCCTGGACCAGGCGAAGACGTTGCTGCCGGTCAGGGACGGGCTCACCTTCCTCGACCTGATCGTGCGCCAAGTCCGATATGCCCGACAGCGCTGGGCCGCACGGCTACCACTGGTCTTCATGGACAGCTTCCGGACTTCGGCGGACACCCTCGCCCAACTGGCCACCTGTCCGGACCTGGCCGTCGCCGGACTGCCGCTGGACTTCCTGCAGAACGCAGAGCCCAAGATCCTCCTCGATGGCTTCGGCCCCGTCTCGTGGCCGCCCGACCCCAGCCTCGAGTGGTGCCCGCCGGGCCACGGTGACCTCTACCCGGCGATGTGGGGAACCGGCCTGCTCGACGCTCTGATCGAGGAGGGCTTCCGCTACGCGTCCGTCGCCAACGGCGACAACCTCGGCGCCGCCCCGAACGCAACCCTCGCCGGTTGGTTCGCCGCGTCCGGGGCCCCCTATGCGGCCGAGGTGTGCCCGCGGACGGCAAATGACCGCAAGGGCGGCCACCTCGCCGTGCGGATCGCGGACGGCCAACTCATCCTGCGTGACACCGCCCAGACCGCACCCGAGGAGATGGGCTACTTCACCGACGAACACCGCCATCCCTACTTCCACGCCAACAACCTGTGGCTCGACCTGGTGCAGGTGCGGGACATCCTCCGCGCGCGCAAAGGCGTGCTGGGCCTACCCCTGATCCGAAACGAGAAGACCGTCGACCCGGCCGATCCGAGCACGCCGCGGGTCGTCCAACTGGAAAGCGCGATGGGAGCGGCGATCGAGGTGTTCCCGGGTGCCACGGCGATCGCCGTGGGCCGCGATCGGTTCCTACCGGTGAAGACGACCAACGAGCTGATGCTGCTGCGCTCGGACGTGTTCGACCTCGGCGAGGACGGTCGGCTGCACAGCCAGGTCGACCGCATTCCCGAGGTTGACCTCGGTGTCACCTACAAGCTCATCGACGACTTCGACCGACTGGTCAGCGTGGTGCCGTCACTGCGTAACGCGGAGAAACTGAGAGTGCGGGGAGAGTGGGTCTTCGACCAACCCAGCGCTGTGGTGGGCGTGGTCGACCTGGCCGATCCGGGCAGCCCGCGGCAGTTCCGGTGAGCGGACGCTGGCACGCCGCCCTCGGCTACGCACTGACCGGCGAGGAGCTGCCGCTACCCGAGCCGGGCGCGCCGGATCCGGTCATGCTCGTGGAGCACCTGGCGATCGCGGGCTGGCCCGGAAGTCGGATCAGCGCCCACGCGCACGCCGAGGCCGAAGCCGAACGCGCCTGGCCGCACCACGTACCGGCCACCCTCCGCGCCGGCTGCGGGGCGGCCCAGTTCGCCGCAGCCCTCGGGGCGGCCCGGCACTCGCTGGGCCTGAGCGTGCTGGAGATTCGTCCGCCGTCGCCGCGCCGCACCCTCACCGCCGACGAGGTTCGACTGCTGCGTGAGGTGCCGCCGCATCACGTGCACTGAGCTGCTTGCAGGCGGCGTCCGGGCGGGCGACGGCGGACGGGATCCGCCAAGTGGTCTACTTCTGGGCGAGCAGATCGCGAATTTCGGTGAGCAGTTGCTCGGAGGTGGGTGCGTCGGGCTCGGCCGGCGCCGGCTTCGCGGCGAGCTTCTGGATCATCTCGTACGGCTTGACCACACCGAAGTACAGCACTGCCGCCATGATCACGAAGGACACCAGGGCCGTGATGAACACGCCGACGTTGATCGGGCCGATCGACACGGTGCTGAAGTCGGGATTGCCGCCGATCAGGCCGACGACGTCCAGGATGATCTTGGTGAACGCCGCCACGACGCTACTGAACGAGGCGCCGAGAATGAACGCGATCGCGAGGTCGATCAGGTTCCCGCGCATCAGAAAGTCCTTGAAACCTGCCATGTGAGTCTCCCTTCGGGTGGTTGGCTTGTCACCCTAAAGGGGGACAGCCACTCAATGCAGCGCGAAGCTCAATGATGAGACGGCGGCAGCCGCGGTGATCTGGGACGCCTCGGAGGAGCTCACCTCCAGCAGCACGAGCGGAGACTGGTTGTCGGCGAGCAGGCCGGTCTCGCCAGCGGACGGGAGCGCCACCACCCGCACGCCGCTCGCCACGATGCCGTAGCGGCCCTCCGTGGTGGGGCCCAGCACGTCGATCCTGCTGCCCACCCGGAGCAGAGAGACCGAGCCCGCCTCACCGAACCGGACCGGCAGCGCCAGCCGTCCGGGCGCTACCTGACCTTCCCCGCCGAGCAGGGTCGACGGGGTCAGCGCCGCCCGAACCGGGACGTCCACCACCGCGGTACGACCGACCACGGCCTCAACACTGTCGAAGGCGCCATCGGCGACCAGGTCGGGGGGAGCGCGGACCACCGCGAGATCGTCGGCCTGCACCCTCGCACCACCGGAGATGGATCGGGCCGCGACCACGACCGGGACTCCCGCCCCGGAGCGCGCGGTGAGCGAGTTCAGCGCGGCCAGTACCGCGACCGCGATCAACAGCGCGGCGAAGGTACGACGATGCCAGCGAAACGCACGTCGAAGTGAAGGAAAGAGCTGCACACGAAGGATTCTCGGCAGGCGAGGCGCGTTCGCGTCACCTGTCCACAGGGTCAGGCCGCGCTGGACGCCCCTGTGGATGACGCCGCCGGGGACTTGTCGGCCGAGGCCGGAGCGTCCGTCGACGCGGCTGCCGGCTTGGCCGCGTTCGCACGGCCTTTGCTGCGATTGTCGGTGGCGTAGAAGCCGGAACCCTTGAAGACCACACCCACCGCGTTGAACACCTTGCGCAGGCTCCCGTCGCACTCAGGGCACTCGGTGAGCGGATCGTCGGTGAACTTCTGAACGGCCTCCACTTCCGTGTTGCATGACGTGCAGCGGTACTGGTAGGTCGGCATGGTCACTTCCTGCGGATCCGTGGGCTGGTCGAATTGTAACCAGCGGCGAGTAGAACCCCGAAATCGGTCCGGCTATTCCACATCCACCCGGCGTCGCTCCGTGACCAGGAGCTGGACCGGCCGATCCCACGGGTCGGTGGGCAGGTCGTCGAGCACTTCGTCGTCGAACAGCAGCATGCCGACGGTGGCGTGTGCCCCGGCCCAGGCCAGCGCGCGGTCGTACCAGCCGCCGCCGGTGCCGAGCCGGCGTCCGTCCGGGGTGCCGGCCAGGCCCGGCAGCCAGACCCAGTCCGCTTGACCGAGGGCCTGCGGGCCGAGCGAAGGCCCGTTCGGAGCCGGAATCCCCAACGGACCCGGCGAGAGCTCCTCCGGTCCGCTGTACCAGGCCCACGCAGGCTCTTGCCGCAACACCGGCAGCAGGACGCGCACCCCGGCGCGGCGCAGGTGCTCGATCAGTTCAGCCGTCGCAGGCTCGTCGGGCCGGGCAGCATAGGCGGCAACCACCTGGGCCTCCGCACAGGCCGCGAGCGCACGGGACGTCCGCGCGCCCTCGGCCGCCGGGTCGGTGATCCGGCTCGCCCGCGCCTGCCGAAGCCAGGTACGCAACTCTGCCTTCGATCGGCTGGCTCGCGGCTGGCCTACCGGGCCCTCGAAGGTCACAGACTTATCGTAAGCGCATGCCCCTTTTCGCTCGTGCCAAGGACGCCGTACAGCCTGAGCCTGCGGTGGAGCCCGCCCCGGAGCCGACCTACTTGCCGGATCCGCCGGCGGCAGGGATCGCCGGCTCGCGCGACCTCGCCGCCCATCGCGAGTTCCTGCTCGAACACGTGCGCAGCCTGCATCCCTTCGGCATCGGCCTGCTCGACGCTGCGGGCCTGACCCTGTGCGAGTCGATCACCGCCGACATCGACCTGCCCACGTTCACCGCGGCCACCGTCGACGGGTGGGCCGTCCGCGCGGCCAACCTGGTCGGCGCGAGCCCGCGGCTCCCGGTGGTGCTGCCGGTCGTGGCCGAGATCGATTCCGTCGGCCACCGCGGGGCACCGCTGCCCAAGGGCACCGCCGTCCGGGTCGTGGCCGGTGCGCCGGTCCCCGACGGTGCCGACGCGGTGGTGCCGCTCGCCGACGGCCTCCTCGTGGGCGACGAGGCGCAGTTCGTCGCCGAGATCTCGTTCCAGGAGAACCTGATCCTGGCCGGGTCGCGCGTCACCGACGGCGACCTGTTGGTACCGAATGGCACCGAGCTCACTCCCAGGGTGCTCGGACTGATCGCCGAGGTGGGCTACGACAAGGTGCTCGCCCGGCCGCGGCCGCGAGTGGTGGTGCTCACCGCCGACACGGCGCTGGTGGAACCCGGACGGCCGCTCACCCGGCTCAGCGAGACCTACGACGCCTGCACCACGCTGCTGGCCGCCTCGGCGCGGCGCGACGGGGCACAGGTCTTCACCACCGGCATCGTCGCGGCCGAGCCGCGGTCGTTGGCGGTGACGCTGTCGGAGCAGTTGGTCCGCGCCGACCTGCTGCTGCTGGTCACCGATGCCACCGACGAGGTGGTCACGATGCTCGCCGGACAGGGGCTGATCGACGTGGCCGAGGTCGACGCGCTGCCCGGACGGCAGGTGTTCGCCGTCCTCGGCCCGGAGCGCGTCCCTGCCCTTGTGCTGCCGACCGGGGCCGTGCCCGCCTACCTGAGCTATCAGTTGCTCGCCCGGACCCTCGTGCGCCGCCTGGCCGGGCTCGACGAGGCCTTCCTCGCGGAGGAGGCCGCGACCCTCACCCACCCGATCGATGCCGACCCCGCGCGGACGCGGCTGGTGCTGGCGCATCTGTCCGAGGGCCGGATCACGCCGCTGCGACGCGACGATCCGGGGGCCGCGGAGTTGGCCCAGGCGAACGCCGTCGCAGTCGTCCCACCTAGTGCCGAACCGGTAGGGACGCACCGTAGCGTGACCTGCTGGCTGCTCGACTAGAGACATCGATGGCAGGTTCCGCCTGGCCGGTGCGGCTGACCCACGCGCCGATCACGTTGCGTCCGTTGCGTCGCAGGGACGAGGCCGACTGGGCCCGGATCCGTCAGCGCTCCGGGGCGTGGTTCAGGCCGTGGGACTCCACGCGTCCGCCGGAGTCTCCGGAACCGAGTCTTACCTTCGCTCAGCTCGTGACCACGTTCGCGGCGCGGGCGAGGCGGGGCTTGATGCTGCCGTGGGCGGTGGAGTACACGCCGCCCGGGGAGCGCAAGGCCGTCTTCGCCGGGCAGGTCACGGTGTCCGGCATCACGCGCGGCTCGGCGTGCTGGGCCCAGATCGGGTACTGGATCGATCCGACCTGGGCGGGTCGGGGGATCATCCCGACCGCGGTCGCGATGGCGGTCGACTTCTGCTTCGACGAACTCAAGCTGCACCGGATGGAGGTCGCGATCCGGCCGGAGAACTCCAACAGCCTGGCCGTGGCGCGCAAGCTCGGCTTCCGCTACGAGGGACGCAGGGAGCGCTACATGCACGTCGACGGCGCCTGGCGGGACCACGATGTGTTCGTGCTCACCCCCGAGGAGGTGCCTGGCGGCGTCCTGGCTCGCTTCGAGTCGCGCCTGCAGCACCGCGGCGAACCGCTCTGAGCACTTCCCGAGCCATCCTGGGGTCGATCGGGGCCGCTCGGACGTTTGGGGCCCGGGTGTGAGTCGCAGGTCCGGGCGTTGTGGACCGAGTGAGGAACCGTCCCCGAGGGTTCAGCGCGGACCGAGTTAGGAACCGTCCCCGAGGGTTCGGGGGTCGTGGGCGTAAGCGTGGACGAATTCCGCCGGGGTGAGCGGACGGGCGTCCCAGCCGAGGCGCTCGGCCAGCCTCAGCAACTGGGGCGGCTCCACCGCGGCTCGGGCCAGCGCGTCCGGGTGCTCGAACACCTCTCGGGGGTCCCCGTCGGCCACGACCAGCCCTTCGGCCATGACCAGCACCCGGTCGAAGTGTTCGGCGCAGAAGTCCATGTCGTGGGTGATGGCGACCACCGTGCGTCCATCGTCGGCAAGGGCGTCCACGATGCCGGCGACGAGTTCCACGCCGCGCGCGTCCTGCCCGGTGGTCGGCTCGTCGAGCACCACGATCGGGGTGCGCATCGCGAGCACCCCTGCCAGGGCGACCAGCTTGCGTTCGGCGAGCGAGAGCTGATGCGGGTGCGCGCCGGCCTGATCCTGCAGCCCAACCGCAGCCAACGCGGACGCGGCCCGCGCGGCCGCCTCCTCGGGTGAGCACCCCAGGTTGCGCGGCCCGAAGGCGACGTCGGCCGCGACCGTGCCCGCGAACAGCTGCTCGTCGGGGTTCTGGAACACGTACCCGACCTGGGCGGCGAGCTGGGCGATCGACCGGCCGTGGGCGGGAGTGCCGCCGACGAGCACCGTCCCCGAGCTGGGCTGGAGAATGCCGTTGAGGTGGCGGACCAGCGTGGTCTTCCCGGCACCGTTCCCACCGATGATGGCCACCCGCTCGCCGGACGCGACGCGCAAGCTCACCCCACGCACCGCCTCCACTCCGCCGAGGTAGCGGTGGTGCAGGTCGGCGACCTCGATGGCGATGCTCACCGTGGCCCTCCGCCGAAGAAGCCGACCGCCTCGTCGAAGGAGACCGGCAACGGAACGGCCACCGGCCCGAGGCCCCGGTCGCGGGCGAGGCGACCGGTTCGGGTGTACCGGGTCGCCCCGACACCCCACTCGTCGGTGCGCGGATCCGCCAGGACCTCACCGGGCTGACCGGACGCGACGATCCGCTGGCCGGCGAGGACGTGCAGCCGGTCGGCGTGGGCGTGCAGCAGTTCCAGCTTGTGCTCGAAGATCACGATGGTGCACCCGGACTCGCGCAGCTGGGAAAGGACGCCGAACACCATCCGGGTGCCGGCCGGATCGAGCTGCGAGGTGGGCTCGTCCAGCACCAGGACGGGCGGACGCAACACGAGCATGGACGCGATCGCGACCAGCTGCTGCTGGCCGCCGGAGAGCTCGTAGGGAGAGCGGTCCAGCAACTGCGTGATCCCGAGCAGATCGGCCACCTGCGTCACTCGATCGGCCATCTCCTCGCGTGCGGTGCCGAGGTTCTCCAGGCCGAAGGCAAGCTCGCCGCGCACGGTGTAGCGCGCCCCCGAGATCTGGTTGAACGGGTTCTGGATCACCAGGCCCACCTGCCGAACGCAGGCTGAGAGGCTCAGCCCGGCGAGGTCGCGTCCGGCGATCACGACGGAGCCGCTCAGCTCGCCGCCGTCCACGTGCGGGATGAAGCCGGACAGGATCTTCGCCAGGGTGGTCTTGCCGGCTCCGGACGCCCCGACCACGCCGGCGATGGTGCCCGGCTCCACCCGCAGGTCGGCATGTTCGAGCACGAACCGCTCGGCGCCGGGGTAGGCGTAGCAGACGTCGGCCAGCTCGATCACAGCAGCTCCTGCACCAGCGGCACCACCACGGCCGCCGCCGCGAGCGCCGCCATGAGCCAACGTGCCAGTCGTTGCCCCGGAGAGTCGGGAACGGCCTCGAGCGCGGTGCGCCGGACCGTCGAACCGAACCCGCGCGCCTCCATGGCCGTGCCGCGTTCCTCGACGTCGGTGAACATGCCCAGGACCAGCGGGCCGAGCAGCGGCAGCATCACCCGGACTCGGCGCAGCGGACTGCGCGGGATCGCCAGTCCGCGGGCCTGCTGGGCGAGCAGGATGCCGTCCGCGCGGGTCCGGAAGGACGGGATCAGCTGCAGGGTCGAGGAGATGATGTAGCTGAACTTCGGTGACAGGCCGTGCTCGGTGAGCGCCGACATCAGGTCACCGGGGTGAGTGGTCACCACGAGCAGGACGGAGGCGAGGACCAACGCGACGATCCGCGCACCCGTGTTCAGCGCGAACGTCAGACCCTCCGCGGTGAGGCTGAGCGCACCCCACTGCCACACCACCGTCCGTCCGCCCGGAAAGGTGAACCCCTGCACCAGCACCAGCACGAGCACGATCGGCAGCAGGATCCGTCCGCCGATCCCGGCCAGCGCGCGGGCGCGGCGCGCCACGATCGCGGCCGGCACCAGGATCGCGACCACGACGATCGCCGAGGTCCACCACTGCGGCAGCGCGAACACGATCACCAGGATCGAGAGCAGCGCGACCAGCTTGGTCACCGGGTTGAGCCGGTGAACCGGTGAACCGGTGTCGACGAACAGGGCCGGGGCCATCGGCCGCTCACCCGGCGGACGTCGTGGGAGTCCGGGTCAGCGGTCCCTTGCCGAACACCCGGTAGGTGCGCGCGAACGGGAACCGTTGCAGGAAGCGGGCGGGCAGCGCTGCGATCAGGATCCCCACCACCGTGAAGGTGATCGCCTTGTCCAGCGGGTCGTACAGCAGGCCCTGAAGCGTGGTGGCCTCGAGCAGCGAGCGGCCCATCGCCTGAAATGCGCCGACGATCGCGCCCGCGCTGCCACCGGTCGCGCCGCCGAAGACGAACGCCGCGATCGGCGCGGAGACCATGGCCGTGACGAAACCGGTGAGCACGCCCGCGAGCGGGGGCAGGTACACGTGGCGGAACACGCCGGCCCGGGCGGCGAGGCCGGCCAGGACCGCGATCACGACCTGCACGACCGCGAACGGCAGGGGGATCGGGGTGAGCGTGAGGCCCCAGATCACGTTGGAGAGGATGCCGGTGACCACGCCGGCCGCGGGCCCGGCGAGAACCGATACCAGGACCGTTCCGATCGAGTCCAGGTACACCGTCAGGCTGAGCGTGGAGACGATCTGGCCGGCCACGATGTTGAGGGCGATCGCCACCGGGATCATCGCGATCACCGCGGTTGGTATCTGGCGGACGGACCCGGCGGCGATCAGCACCGCACCCACCAGGTACCCGGCCATGGCGATCAGGCCGGCGCGGCTCGTGCCCGACGCGGCGATCTCCGCGGGCTGGCTGAGGATGAGGTAGCTGTAGGTCGCGGCGATGAGGATCGCGCCGGCGACGACCAACAGGCGATCGCGCGTCCGGTGGGGATCGACAGCGATGGGGTCCGACATGGTGCCTCCTCGGTTTCCGGCGGTGGATGGATGGCTGGGGACGGCTCAGCCGACGCGCCGGGCCAGGGCGCCGACTCGTTCGATGGTGCGGCGGAAGAACTCCTCGGGGTCGGTGTCGACCACGATCTCCGCGTTGGCCGGACGCCCCCACATGCCCTGCCAGTCGGCAACCGTCTGGCCGCGGGTCACGGTGCCGGCGAGTTCGACGTCGACGGTCGCCGGCCGCGTCCGGGCCAGGGACGGGTCGAGTGCCACGGCTGCGGCGAACGGGTCGTGCATGTGGGCAACGTATCCGCCCTGGTCGTAGGCGTGGTGGAACTCCATGTAGAACCGCACCGCGTCGCTGAAGTGACGGACGATCGCGTTCGAACCCCTGGAGCGGGTGCCGGGCGGATCGGCCAGGGAGAGAGACTCCTCGGGAGTGGACCCCGCCGCGCGACCCAACGCCTGGACGTGAGCCGGGGTCATCGCGATCCGTTCGGTCACATCCAGCGCACAGATCACCGGCCGGCGCGGCGCCGGCACCACAGAGAACGCGTCGAAGACGATCTTGGCGGCCTCCGGGTCGACGGAGATGTTCCACTCGACCGTCGGCCGGGTGTTGCCGGCGTGGTTGAAGGCGCCGCCCATGACCACGATCCGGTTCAGCAGCAGGGGGAGGTCCGGTTCGAGCTTGATCGCCACGGCCAGATTGGTCAAAGGACCGGTGATCAGCCCGGTGATCTCTCCGGGCCGCGAACGGGCCGCCTCGATCCACACCTGGCTGGCGTGGCGATCCGAGATCCGCCGCGACGGGACGGGCAACTCGGCGTACCCGAGACCTTGGGGGCCGTGGGTCTCCTCCGTGGTGACCAGCGGTTGCAGCAGCGGCACCTCGGCGCCGAGGGCGACCTCCACGTCCGCGTAGTCGCACAGCTCGAGCCAGGCGAGGTTATTGATCGCGACCTGGCGCGCGTCCACGTTGCCCGCGGTGCAGGTGATACCGAGCAGTTCGGCCTCGGGGCTGGCGATCAGGTACAGCAGCGCGAGCGAGTCATCGATGCCGGTGTCGACGTCGAGGAGGAGCGGGACGGTTCGGTGGGTGTCCATGCGGTCTTTCGGATGCGGGCTGGATCAGCGACGTGTAGGTCGGTGGCGACGTGCCGTGCCCACCCGCGATGGACGCTGGCAGGCTCGGGTCTCGACCACCGCTGCGGCGCGGGTGTGGTGTCGATCGGTCCAGGCCAGGCGCTCCTCGTCGCAGCCGGCCGCCGTCGGGCCGGGGCACCACCATACAAAAGGCCTCTCCCGCAAGGCCAGAACGAGCCCGGACCACCGCACCGCGGCGCCATTAGTTCGACACTCCGCCGGGGGTGAGCCGCAAGGCGGGGCGCGGCCAATACGGTTCGGATGTGGGCACAACCGGGCTGATCTTCGCTGCGATCGCAGCGTTGTGGCTCATGTACCTCGTGCCCTACTTCCTGCATCATCGCGGCGACGACCGGGTCGAGGAGTCCGCCGTCCAGATCCCGTTCACCCCGTCGGTGACGATCGTGCGCAGCGGGACGTCGCTGGCCGAGGCGGATCCGGGCACGAGCGCCGAGGTGTCCACCCCGCTCACCCGACGGGCGCAGCTGCGCGAGTTGCACCTGTGCGACCTGCAGGCCGCACAGCGGCGTCGCCGGGTCCTGATCTTCCTGCTTCTGGTCCAGGTGATCGTCGGCGGACTGGCCGTCGTCGGCATCGGAGCGTGGTGGGGCGCGGTGATCCCGGCGGGGCTGATCGTGGTCTTCTTGATCGTGGCCCGCTTCAGCGTCCGCGCGATGCGGGCCGACCTCGCGGTCAGGGCGGCGTCGATCCGCGATTGCGCGGACGAGCAGACCGTCGCGATCTCGCTCACCGCCGAGGACATCGCCGAGCACGAGCACTCGATCGAGCTGAGCATCCCGGTGACAGCGGTCGCGTCGCTGTGGGATCCGATCCCGATCACCAGGCCGACCTACGTGTCCACGCCGCTCGCGCCGCGCACCGTCCGCACGATCGACCTTTCGGCGCCGCTGCCCACGCCGGGCCGGATTCCGGTGACGGCCGACCCGATCGATCCTCCCGCCGAGCCGGACGCTCAGGCCGACGTCGGCTGAGCCGCTGCTTCCGGGTCAGTGCGACGGCGTCTCGGCGTCGTCGTCACCCTCACGCGAGATGCGATCGTGGACGCGTCGGCTCCTACGGGCGGCCAGCGGCGGTTCCACGCGCGCATCGGTCCGTCCGGTTTCCTGAGCGCGGAGCCGGGCCAGGCGCTTGGCCAGAATCCCCAGCAGTGCCTCGTCGGAGAGCCGGTCGTAGTCGACGTCGACGATCGCGAGCCGGTCGACAGGTACGCCGAGCGACTCGGCCGCCCTGGCGATGAAGGCGGTCTCACCGACATCGGGGAACGCTCGCGCGAGCGCGGCGACGGTGGTGTCGTCCACCATTCGGCCGAGCGCGGTCTTGCGGTCGTCGAGGAGTTGGTGGATGTGCTGACGGCTCAAGCCGCTGGCGCGCTCCAGCTCAGGTCTGGTCATGCTGCGCCCGTCCATCAGGTCCTGGATGAACCGTCCCAGTGCATGCATCGCTTCACTTTCGGGTCAAGTTGCCGCCCCCGTGCTGCGTCAAGCGGCATCACGGACAAGCCTCGCACAGATATGTCAACCGCGCTGGGAGCGGGCGATCCCGCAGGCACAAGGAGCGCGGCAGTAAGTGGGCTGAGGTTGGTTGACTTCGTGTCAAGCCGGGGCTCGCGAGAGGTCTCGTATGGATTGACGAATGGTAAAGTTGTGCCGGTCAGGCCGACACCCCACATCGAAAGGCCGACGGATGAGGCTCCGTGATCCCCAGCTGCTCGCGGACTACATGAAACTGCGCGATTTCACCCAGGCGCGGCTCGCGCGATCCGCGGGTTGCAGTCGTCAGTTCGTGTGGCAGCTGCTCAACGACCCGAACAAGCGCACCTGCGGGAGCGAGGTGGCTGCCCGGATCGAGGAGGCGCTCGCCGTGCTCCCGGGCACGATCTTCGCGCTCCCGGGCCTCGAATCCTGACCTTTCCTCGGCGGTCAGGGGCCCGGCCGGAGCCACTGCAGCACTACGGCGAGTTCCTCGCGCAGATAGTTGGGCGGCCAGAAGTACCACGGGGTCCGGCTGCTCACGTGGGTCGCGACCAGGCCGGTCGCCGTGGCGATCCGCCCGGCTCGATAGACATGGAACTCGTCGGTGACGAACGCGACCGTGTAGCCGGCCGGGAGACGGGCGTCCAGCAGGACCTTCGAGAACGCGAAGTTCTGCTCGGTCGAGGTGGCGCGATCCTCGACCACGATGTCGTCACCGGGCACCCCGTGACCGAGCAGGTACTGCTGCATGGCGGTGGCCTCGGGCAGATCCTCCTGGAGACCCTGCCCGCCGGACACGACGATCAGCGCGGACGGGTTGCGCGCGTGGTAGTCGAGGGCCGCGTCCAGCCGTCCGGTCAGGGTGCGGGAGAGCTCGCGGCCGTGCACCGCGGCGCCGAGCACGATCACCGCGTCCTCGTCGTAGCGGGCGTCGTCCCTGCTCCCGGTCGCGGCCAGGAAGGCCGCCATCCCGACCAGGGTCGCGCAGACGAGCAGCGCGACCGCGCTGATCCATCTGCGCCCCTGCCGGGGGAGCCACCAACCCCAGGCGAGGCAGCCAAGCCCGACCAGCGCGGTCATCGCCGTGCCGACGGTCAGGTTGGCGGTGATCGCCAGCCAGCCGGCATTGGCGAGAAGGGCGGCCCCGGCGAGCAACAGCACTGTGCGCGCCAGGCCGCGGCGCCAGCCGTCGCGGACGTTCGGGCGGGTGAGCTGCACAGGCCAACGATAGGTCGAGGTTGCGGCCCGGACCGGACGGGCCTTGGATAGGCCCATGCCGAGTGCCCCTCCCGATCGGGTCGAGTTCGCCCGCGGAGTACTGACCAGGGTGCGGGAGGCCGACGTGCCCGCGTTCATCGACGTGGCTGCGGCGAACGCGGTGCACCTGCGCGAGTGGATCCCCTGGGGCGACGACCCGGCGTACCGCAGCGAACGCCTGGGTGGCGCGCCCGCGGACTGGGTGGAGCATCGCGCGTACCTCTACGCGCTGCGGCCGACCGAGGACGGCCCGGTGATCGGCGGCTTCAGCCTGCACCGCCGGGTGGGCCCGGACGGTCTGGAGATCGGCTACTGGCTGGACCAGGCACACACCGGGACGGGGCTGGCGACCGAGGTCGCCAGAGTCCTCACCGAGGTCGCGTTGGCGCTGCCCGAGATCGAGCGGGTCGAGATCCACACCGACGAGGGCAATGCGCGGAGCGCGGCCGTCCCGCAGCGCCTCGGCTACCGCCTGGCCCGGGTGGACCCCTTCGAGCCCCGTACGCCGACCGAGACCGGACGGCTGCAGGTCTGGGTGACTCCCTGACGCCGTGAGCCGGGCCACTCGACGGTGGACCGGCCGTGGCACCGGGGCCGCGGATGGGTACAAGTGACCGCAGCCGGGCGGACCGAACCGGCCTAGCCTGCTGGGAGGGACCCGGCCGCGGGTGCCGGGCCCGGGGAGGTGTCCCATGCTCGCCGACCATGCCCCGATTCCCACGCTCGGTACCGCCGACCTGCAACGCGCGCGGGCGTTCTACGAGGGGACGTTGGGCTTCACGCCCGACGACGAGGTACCCGAAGGGGTGCTCTACCACGCCGGAGACGGCAGTTTCCTGGTCTATCCGTCCGGCTTCGCTGGTACGAACAAGGCCACCGCGATGTCCTTCACCGTCCCCGCCGCGGACTTCGACGCGATCGTGACCGAACTCCGCGGCAAGCAGGTGTCCTTCCTCACCTTCGACCTGCCGGAAGGGGGCTGGGACGACGGTGTGGCCGAGTTCCCCGACGGCATGAAAGGGGTGTGGTTCACCGATCCGGACGGCAACATCCTCAACGTCGACGCAACGGGCTAGCGGCCGGGTTGGGCCGGACCAGGGCGGAACGGAACCGACCGGCTTGAGGAAGGCTTGACGTTGCCTTGACGAGCCCGAATCAGTGCGCTCCCTAGCGTGAACGCATGACGTTCCCTCGCTTCGCCATGTCCTTGTCCCTTCGGTTTCGCGCGCTCGTCCTGGCCGGACTCGCGCTGCCCCTGACCGCCTGCGCCACCGCGCCGGTCGCGAGCCCGGATCTACCGGCCACGACTCAGGCGAGCACGCCCGTCCCCTCGCCGAGCGACACCACGGTCTCCGCAACCCCGACGCCGACGCCGACGCCGACCGCAACGCCGACGGCGTCCGCGCAGGGCTACACGATGGCGCAGGTGCGCAAGCACGCCAACGCCGCCTCGTGCTGGACGGTCGTGAGCGGCAACGTCTACGACCTGACCAAGTGGGTCAACCGGCATCCCGGCGGGCGCGCGAGGATTCTCGGCCTGTGCGGCAAGGACGGGACCGCGGCGTTCCGCGCCGAGCACGGCCACGAGACCCGGCCGAACCAGATCCTGGCCGGCTACGAGCTCGGGCCGCTCGCGTGAATGCCGCCACCCGGGGCGCGCGGGTGTCCTCGCGCGCCCCGGGTGGGCCGGCGTCCGACCCGCCGGGGACGCCACCGGCTCAGCCGCTCGCCACCCGCGGACGCTGGATCGGGTTCTCCGCACTGGCCGGAGGCCTGGCCATGATCGTGCTCGACGGCACGGTGATCTCGGTGACGACTCCGGCCATGGTCGACGACCTCGGGCTGACCCTTTCCGGCGCGCAGTGGCTCAGTAGCGGCTATGCGGTCGTGTTCGCTGCCCTTCTGCTCACCTCCGGTCGGCTCGGCGACCGCTACGGACGCCGCCTGCTGTTCCTGCTCGGCGTAGCCACGTTCGCCGCAGCGAGCCTGATCGCGGCCGGCGCGCAGGAGTCCGCCGAACTGCTCGGCGCCCGCCTCGTCCAGGGGATGGGCGGGGCGATGGTGCTGCCCTCGACGCTGTCCACGCTGAACGCCACCTTCCGCGGCCGTGATCGTGCCGTGGCGTTCGGCCTGTGGGGAGCGGTGATGGCCGGAGCTGCGGCGATCGGCCCGCTGCTGGGCGGCTGGCTCGCCACCGCCTTCGACTGGCGATGGGTGTTCCTGATCAACCTCCCCCTGGCCGCCCTGGTGCTCGGACTCGGCGTCCGCTTCGTACCGGAGACCACCGGCGGGAGCGGGCGCGGCTTCGATCTGCTCGGGCTCGTGCTCAGCGTGGTCGGGCTCGGCTCGCTGGTGTTCGGGCTGATCGAAGCCCCGGTGGTCGGGTGGCTGCGTCCGCGTGCGGACGTCGAGCTGTTCGGCTTCACCTGGCCGCAGCAGGCGGGGGTCTCTCCCGCTCTGATCGCGCTCGTGCTCGGAGCCCTGGCCACGATCCTGCTCGGGGTGGTCGAACGCGGGCGGGCCCGACGCGGCCGGGCGGTCGTGGCGGACCTGTCCCTGTTCGCGGTGCCCACCTTCGCCTGGGGGAACCTGACCGCGGCCATGGTCGCGGTCGGCGAGTTCGCCGTCCTGTTCGGGCTCCCGCTCTACCTGGTCTACGCCGAGCGGTTGTCGATCCTCCAGGCCGGATGGGTGGTCGCGGCGATGGCCGTCGGCGCGTTCGTCGCCGGTGCCCGGGCGCGGTCACTGGCCGGACGGTTCGGTCCGGCGCGGGTGGTCACGCTCGGGCTGAGCCTGGAACTGGTCGCCACCGTGGTGGCCGCGGTCGTGCTGCCGTCTGGTCCTCCGGTGCCGCTGATCGCGGCCCTGCTGGCCGGGTACGGGCTGGGGCTCGGCCTGGCGTCGGCCCAGCTGACCTCTGTGGTGCTGCGGGACGTGCCGGTGTCCAGCTCCGGCGCCGCGGCCGCCACCCAGAGCACCGTCCGCCAGCTCGGTTCGGCGTTCGGTGCCGCGCTGGCCGGCTCGGTGCTGGCGATCGGTTTCGCGATCACGGTCCCGCAACGCCTCGGCCTGGTTGCCGGGGTCACCGGTGACGATGCCACGGTGATGATCGACTACATGACCGGGACGGCGGGCGCGGTGATCGCCTGGATTCGGGCGAAGGGCACCCAGGGGCACTTCGGAGTCCTCGGGCCTCAGGTGGCCGATCAGCTCTCGATCGCGTTCGCCCAGTCCGCGAGCGCGATGCTGTGGACCGCCGCCGCCTTCATCGCGCTCGGGCTGGCCGGCGCGCTTGCCGTCGAACGGGCGAGCGGTTCGCGTCCGGACCGATCATCCGAGCCGCTCGGATCGTCCGGCCGCGGCTGAACCGCGCCGGGGGGCAAGACGCTCCCGGCTCCGTGCCCCGGTGGCCTAGCGTCGAGACGTGAGTCAGGACGCGGGTCAGCCACCCTCCGCCGTTTCGGCGCCGATCTCCGTCATCGACCGCACCTCGGCTGCGCCACCGACCCGCACCCTGCTCGACATCCTGCACGCGACCGCGGCGAACCATCCCGACTCCGCGGCGATCGAGGATCCGGCGGGGACGCTCAGCTACACCGAGCTGATCGCCGCCGTCGGGGACGGAGCCGCCATCCTGGCGCGCTCGGGCGTGACTCGCGGAGCGCGGGTCGGGGTGCGCCTGCCCTCCGGTTCGCGCGACCTCTACCTGGCGATCCTTTCCGTGCTCGCCGCGGGCGCCGCCTACGTCCCTGTCGATGCCGACGACCCGCCGGAGCGGGCCGAGCTGGTCTTCGCCGAAGCCGGTGTGGTCGGAGTCTGGTCCGGCGACGGCTACCGTCCGCTCGATGGACGGCCCCGTCCGGATCGTGCCGACGGCCTGAGCGGTGACACCGCGGACCCGGGCCCCGACGACGACGCCTGGATCATCTTCACCTCCGGGTCGACCGGGGTGCCCAAGGGCGTGGCCGTGTCGCACCGCTCCGCGGCGGCGTTCGTGGACGCCGAGGCCGGCCTGTTTCTGGCCGAAGCCCCGCTCGGGCCGGGCGACCGGGTCCTGGCCGGTCTCTCGGTGGCGTTCGACGCGTCCTGCGAGGAGATGTGGCTGGCGTGGCGCCACGGCGCCTGCCTGGTGCCGGCGCCACGATCGGTCGTCCGCAGCGGTGCGGATCTGGGCGGCTGGCTGGTTCGGCACCGGATCACGGTGGTCTCCACCGTCCCCACCTTGGCTGCGTTGTGGCCGGTCGAGGCGCTCGAACAGGTGCGGCTGCTGATCTTCGGCGGGGAGGCCTGTCCGCCCGAGCTGGCCGCTCGCCTGGTGGGGGAGGGGCGCCAGGTGTGGAACACCTACGGCCCGACCGAGGCAACGGTGGTGGCCACGGCGTCCCTGCTCGACGGCGGTGAGCGGGTCGGCATCGGCGGGCCGCTGGCCGGCTGGGCGGTCGCCGTGGTCGACCCCGAAGGCCGGCCGGTCGCACCGGGGACGGTCGGCGAGCTCGTGATCGGGGGGGTCGGCCTGGCCCGCTACCTCGACCCCGCCCGGGACGCCGAGAAGTACGCTCCGCTGCCGGCCCTGGACTGGCCTCGCGCCTACCGGTCCGGCGACCTGGTCGCCCTGGACGGCGAGGGGTTGTCCTTCCACGGCCGCGCCGACGACCAGGTGAAGGTGGGTGGGCGCCGGATCGAACTCGGCGAGGTGGAGGCGGCACTGTCCGCCCTGCCCGGGGTGGACGCGGCGTCGGTGGCCGTGCGTCGTACCGAGGCGGGCGTACCGATCCTGGTCGGCTATCTGGTGGCGTCGGGGACGTTCACCCGGGCGGACGCGCGGGCCCGGCTCGCCGAGCGACTGCCGGCGCCGTTGATCCCGTTGCTCGCCACGGTGGACGAACTGCCCGTGCGCACCTCGGGGAAGGTCGACCGCGACGCCTTGCCGTGGCCGCTGCCGGAGGTGACCGAGGAGATCACCGAGGCACTCACCCTGTTCTCCGGGGACGAGGCGTGGCTGGCCAGGGAATGGGTGGCGGTGCTGGGCACTCCGGTGTTCGACCGGCAGTCGGACTTCTTCGAGCTGGGCGGGGGTTCGCTGACGGCTGCCCAGCTGGTCTCCCGGATCCGCCTGCGGGCGCCCGAGTTCAGCGTCGCCGACGTCTACGATCACCCGAGGCTCGCGGCCATGGCGACGGCGATCGCCGAGACCGCGGTCGACACGCCCTGGCGGGAGTCGTTCAGCAAGGCCGGGGCGACCCCATTGGCCGCCCGCTGGGCCCAGACGCTGCTCAGCGGGCCGCTGTTCATCTTCTCCGGAGCCCGTTGGCTGGTCTACCTGCTCACGGCGAGCTGGATCCTGCGGGCCGCGACCGGCGGAGGCGCGGGCGGGTTCGGCTTCCTGCCCGACGTGAGCGGTTGGATCGTGCTGCTCGGGCTGGCGCTGTTCGCCGTCCCGTTCGGCAGGATGCTGATCGCCGCGGCCTGTGCCCGCGCGCTGCTCGCCGGGGTGAAACCGGGCGACTACAAGCGCGGCGGGCGGATCCACCTGCGTCTGTGGCTGGCCGAGCAGATCGCGCACCAGATCGACCCGGTCGGGCTGGCCGGTGCGCCCTGGGTGACCTGGTACGCCCGCGTGCTCGGCGCCCGGATCGGCCGGGATGTCGACCTGCACACCCTGCCGCCGGTAACTGGAATGCTCCGGATCGGGGACGGTGCAGCGGTGGAGCCGGAGGTCGACCTTGCCGGGTACTGGATCGACGGCGAGACGGTGCGCATCGGCGGGATCCGGATCGGAGCCCGGGCTCGGGTCGGCGCGCGCAGCACGCTCGCGCCCGGTGCCCGGATCGACCCGGACGCCGAGATCGCTCCGGGCTCGGCGGTCTTCGGCCGGGTCAAGAAGGGGCAGTTGTGGGCCGGATCGCCCGCAGCCCGGGCCGGCGAGCCCAGCCGGGACTGGCCGCTGGCACGCCCGCCGGCCGCGCCGAAGTGGCTGGCGGCCTACGCCGCGTCGTCCACCGTGCTCGGCCTGCTGCCGGTGCTCGCCTACTCCGTCGGCGCGCTCGTGGTGGCTGCGGCCGTCCGCGGCGCCGCCGATGTGGGCACGGCTGCCGCGCGAGCTCTGCCGTGGTTGCCGCTCGGCATGCTGGTGGCCGGGTTCGTGCTGGCCGCCTCGGTGGTCGTGCTGGTCCGGCTGTTGTCGATCGGGCTCGAGCCGGGCACCTACCCGGTCCGCAGCCGGATCGGCTGGCAGGCCTGGAGCACCGAGCGACTGCTCGATTCGGCGCGCACCCAGCTGTTCCCGCTGTACGCGAGCCTGGCCACCCCGGTGTGGCTGCGCCTGCTCGGCGCGAAAGTGGGCCGGCACGTGGAGGCGTCCACGGTCGTCCTGATCCCCTCGCTGACCACGATCGAGGAGGGCGCCTTTCTCGCCGACGACACGATGGTGGCGTCCTACGACCTGCGCAACGGCTGGTTGCGGCTGGGTCGGGTCACGATCGGACGGCGTGCGTTCCTGGGTAACTCCGGGACGGCCGGCGCCGGACACATGGTGCCGCGCGACGGGCTGGTCGCCGTCCTCTCGGTGGCACCGGCGAAGGCCAAGCCGGGATCGTCGTGGCTCGGTTCCCCGGCCGTGCGGTTGCGCCGGATCGTGGTCGGGGGAGATGTGGAGCGTACCTACCGCCCCACGGTCGGCCTGCAGTGGGCGCGCGGGATCTGGGAGGCCTGCCGGCTGTTCGCCGTGGTCGCGACCGGTGCGATCGGGATGGGCGTCCTGCTCGCGTTGGCGTGGCTGGCCGAGATGTTCGGGCCCGGCTGGGCGCTGGTGCTGTCGGGGCTGGTGATGATCGCGGCCGGTCTCCTGGCCGCGCTCCTGACCACGGCAGTGAAATGGCTGGTGGTCGGGCCGATCCGGGTGGGGGAGCACCCGCTGTGGTCGAGCTTCGTGTGGCGCACGGAAGTGGCCGACACGTTCACCGAAATGGTCGCCGGGCCCTGGTTCGCCAACCCGAACACGGGGACGCCGGCCCTGGCGCTGTGGCTGCGCAGCCTCGGGGCGAGGATCGGGCGCGGCGTGTGGTGTGAGACGTACTGGCTGCCGGAGCCGGATCTGGTCACGCTGGGGGACGGGGCGACGGTGAACCGCGGCTGCGTTGTGCAGACCCACCTGTTCCATGATCGAATCATGAGCATGGACGCGGTGCGGATCGAACGGGGCGGCACTCTCGGTCCGCACAGCATCGTGCTGCCCGGTGCCACGATCGGCGCCCATGCGACCATCGGACCGTCCTCGCTGGTGATGCGGGGGGAGTCGGTGCCCACCGGCAGTCGCTGGAGCGGGAACCCGATCGGCCCGTGGCGGGCGGTCAAGGTCCGCACCTACCAGGCGGCCGATTCGTGACCTCCGACCCTTACGCACCCGAGCACGGCGACCCGTCCTACCACGTCCTGGAGTACCGGCTGCGCCTGCGCTACAAGGTGCCGAACAATCGGCTCGACGGCGAGGCCGTGATCGTCGCGGAGGCGGTCGAGCCGATCACCAGCTTCCACCTCGACCTGGCCGGTCTGGTCGCGTCCCGGGTCCGGGTGGGCGACGACAAGCGAACCCGGTTCCAACACGGGCCGCACCGGCTTACCGTCCGCCCGTCCGCCGGGCTGGCGGCGGGACAGCGGTTCGAGGTGACCGTCCGGTACTCCGGGTCGCCGGCGCCACGCAGTTCCCGCTGGGGCCGGGTGGGCTGGGAGGAACTCGACGACGGGGTGCTGGTCGCGTCCCAGCCGGTGGGGGCGCCGACCTGGTTCCCCTGCAACGACATGGTCTCGGACAAGGCGAAATACCGCATCGAGCTGACCACGGAGGACGCCTACACGGTGGTCGCGCCCGGTCGGCTGGCCGAGCGGACCGCTGCGGCGGGGCGAACCACCTGGACCTACGTGGAGGACATTCCGACGGCGACCTACCTGGTCGCGGTGCACATCGGGCGCTACCGCAGTGAGCCGGTTCCGTTGGGCACCGTCCCCGGGGCCGTCCACTACCCGGCCGCCTTGCGCACCCCGGTGACGGCGACCGTGGCCGACCTGCCGCGGATGCTGGCCCTGTTCGAGCGCTGCTTCGGGCCCTACCCGCTGGGACGCTACGACATGGTCGTCACTCCGGATGTCCTGGAGATCCCGCTCGAGGCTCAGGGCATGGCGGTGTTCGGCTCCAACCACACCGACGGACGCTGGGATTCGCAGCGCCTGGTCGCCCACGAACTGGCGCATCAATGGTTCGGCAACAGCGTCGGCCTGGCGACGTGGCGCGACATCTGGCTGAACGAGGGCTTCGCCTGCTACGCCGAATGGTTGTGGTCGGAGGAGTCGGGCGGGCCCACCGCACACCAGCAGGCCAAGAAGCACTGGGCGCTGCTGAACGGACTGGCCCAGGACCTGGTCCTCGGTGACCCCGGCCCGGACCGGATCTTCGACGATCGGGTCTACAAACGGGGAGCGCTCACCCTGCACGCGCTGCGCCGCGTGGTGGGGGACGAGGTGTTCTTCGCCATCCTGCGCGAGTGGACCGCGGCGAAGCAGCGCTCGACCGGGACCACCGCGGACTTCATCGCCCTGGCCGAGGAGCGGGCCGGCTGGCGGCTCGGCGGCCTGTTCGTGGAGTGGCTGGCCGAACCCCAGCTGCCGAAGCTGCCGCACCGCCGCAAGGATGCCTGAGCCGGTCCGCGGCGAGGTGCGAGCCTGCCGGATCAGCGGACGGGCGGCTGCCAAGCCACGCTGATCACCAAGTCGGGCGGCCCCGGGACGGCCGACAGCCGGTACCGATCCCCGGTGTCTTCGACGAGGGCGGTGCCGACCGCGAAGCGCACCAGCCCCGGATCCGCGCGCAACCCGCGTCCGTCCGCCTTGAGCACGGCCTCCACCTCGGTCCAGCGTCGCAGCGCCGCCTCGGCGGGCACGTCGAGCAGGCGGGCGAGATCGGCGTCCCGAGCGGGGTCGGCGAGTGCGGACTCCCCGTCCACGCCGAGCCGGGCGACCTCGGCGTCCGCAGCCACCGCGGCGATCGCCAGGGAGCCGGCATGGGCAAGGCTCGCGATCGCGGGGACGCCGCGGACGGCGACTCCGCCGTGGTCGCCTCCGCAGTGCGGACAGGGTGCGCCGTCCACAGACCCCGCCCCGAACCGGTCGGCGAGCAGGCGGCCGAGCAGGGCGCGTCCGGCGGCGAACCGCGTCCGGCGCGTGTCGCCGAAGCCGGCCGCCCTGCGCGCATCGACCGGGCCCAGCCGCACGTCGACGGCGGGCTCGGCGGCAACGGTCCATCCGACCAGGACCGGTCCGACCGAGGCCCGGCCGTCCACTTCGGCCGGCGGCGAGGGGACGGTCCCTGCCGCGGCCCCGGCCTGGCTGTTGTCGTCCACGCGACCAGAGTGGTCCGGCAAGGCAGCCACGGCAAGGCCCGGTCGTGGTGCGCGTGTCGACCGCACCGGACGCCGCCGCAGGTCACGCAGCTGTGCCGGATCGACCTGGCTGTGGTGCGCCGATCCGCCGCTCGATCACGGCCGAGACCACAGCCCGGGTGCGGACGTCGCCAGCCGGTGGGCCGGGAGTGAGGATCCGGTCGCCCTCGAGGTAGCTGCCGGTCGGCAGTGTGGCGGTCGCGGCGTGCCAGGTGTGCGCGGCTCCGACCCGGGGCGACCCGCCGACCCGGCCCATCATGGTCGCGCTGAGCGGGGTGTCGCTCAGGCCCGGACAGAGCGCGACCACCTCGATGCCCGAGTCTCGTGCGGCGTCGGCGAGCGCCAGCGCCCAGGCCAGCAGCGCACCCTTCGATCGGGCGTAGGCGCCGACCGCCGAGTAGTGGCGGGACAGGTCCGGATCACCCGGGTCGAAGGCCTCGACGCGGTGGGCCGAGGAGGCCACGAAGACGACCCGCGATCCCCGCGACAGGGCGGGCATGAGCAATTGGGTGAACAACGCCGGGCCGAGCGCGTTCACCGCGAAGGTTCGCTCCGAACCGTCGGCGGTGACCACCCGGTCGGGCAGTCCGGGCATCCCCGCGTCGTTGATCAGGAGGTCGATCCGGGGGAGCAGCCTGCGCACGGCCGCCGCGGCGGCGCGAGTGCTGTCGGGCTCGGCGAAGTCGACCTGGACGTAATCGATGCGACCGCGAGCGAGGGCTCGCACGGCGTCCAGGGATTGGGCCGCCTCCGCGTCGGATTCCTTGCCGAGCAGCACCAGGTGGTCGGCCCGGACCGCGAGCAGGTCGGCCGTGGCGCGGCCGATGCCGCTGGTGGCGCCGGTGAGCACGGCTGCGCGGAACGATGTGGTCATAGGTCGTACCCTCCGGACGCCTCGATGTCCTGCCCGGTGATCCAGCGGGCCTGGTCCGAGGCGAGGAAGCCGATCACCCCGGCGATGTCGTCGGGTTCGCCGATTCTGCCCAGCGCGGTGCGCGCGGCCTGAGGCGGGATGAGTTCGGGGTGGCGGGCGAAGGCGTCGTCGCCCAGCCGGGTGCGGGTCACGCCGGGCGAGACCGAGTTCACCCGGATTCCCCGGGGGCTGAGTTCCTTGGCCAGATAGCGAGTGAGGACCACCAGACCCCCCTTCATGGTGCCGTAGGCGGAGTAGCCGGTCGTGATCCCGATCGGGTGGGTGGAGGTGCTGGTGGTGTTGATGATCGCGCCACCGTCGCTGATCAGCGGCAGCAACAGTTGGGTCAGGAAGTAGGGGCCCTTCAGCAACACTCGGTGCAGCCGTTCGTACTGCTCCGGAGTGGTTTCCGCGAACGGCGCCATCAGGCCGAATCCGGCGTTGTTGACCAGGGTGGTGAACCGGTTCGCGCCCCAGGTGTCGGCCAGGACCTCCCGCAGCCGCTCGCCGAACGCAGCGAAGGTGTCGATCTCGCCGACGTCCAGGGGGAGCGCGACCGCGCGTCCGCCGGATGCGGCGATCTGGGCAACTGTCTGCCGGGCCTCGTCCGGGTGGTTGCGGTAGGTCAGCACCACGCCCGATCCGAGCCTGGCCAGCTCGAGGGCCGCGGCCTGGCCGATGCCGGCGCTGCCGCCGACGATGACCGAGATGTCCATGGTTCTCCTTTCGTGCCCGGCAGGGCCCGGGCGAGGGTGACCCCCCGCGGGAAGGCTCCGCGGAAGGTTGCCCGATCCTGCCGGAACGGCTCGAATCTCACGCTTCGATTACACCGTCGACGACGGCCTCAGGGTTAGGGCGATCCGGCTCTGGTCTTGCCTGATTCTCTCTGTGGCGAGACTGGCTGACGCCGCAGGGCCACCTGCTCTGGTTGAATCTGCGCATGTCGATCCCTGAGTTGAGGACGCTGATCCAGCGGCACGCGGGCAGTGGTGCGACCGCGACGCGGATCCCGCGGGTCACTGTCGCCAGCCTGGGCCGTCCGGGCCCGTTGAGCGAACCCACCACCGGCACGGTTCTCGCGCTCGTCGCGCAGGGGTCGAAACGGCTCTCGGTGGGGGGCGCCGTGCACGACTACGGGCCCGGTGAGTACCTCGTGGCTTCGGTCGACCTGCCGGTGAGCGGGCAGTTCAGCGACGCCACCCCGGAGCGGCCTGCGCTCGGCTTCGGCCTCGAACTCAGGCCCGAGTTGGTCGCGGAGTTGATGCTCAGCCCGGCAGCGGCGGGGCTGCCGCGGGCGGACCGGGGCGAGTCGTCGCCACCGGCGATCGCGGTCGGGCGCGCGACTCCCGAACTCGTCGACGCCGCCGTGCGGATGCTCAGGCTGCTGGAACGCCCCCGCGACATCCCCGTGCTCGCGCCGATGATCGAGCGGGAGATCCATTGGCTCGTGATGTCGGGCGACCAGGGTGCCACCGTGCGGCAGTTGGGGCTGGCCGACAGCAGCCTGAGCCGGGTGCGCCGCGCCGTCCAGTGGATCCGTGAGCGCTACGCGGAGCCGATCCGGATCGAGGAACTGGCCCGGCGCGCGAACCTGAGCACCTCGGCCTTCCACCGGAACTTCCACGCGGTCACGGCGATGAGTCCGATCCAGTATCAGAAGCTGATCCGGCTCCAGGAGGCGAGGCTGCGATTGCTCGCGAACCCGGCGGACGTCGCCGGAGCTGCGTTCGCTGTGGGCTACGAAAGCGCGTCCCAGTTCAGCCGCGAGTATCGACGCCAGTTCGGGGCCCCGCCGAGTCAGGACGTGGTTGTGCTGCGGGAGGCGATCGACACGCGCTCCTGAGCCGGGGTAGCGGCCCGGTCGCGAGGGTGCCCGATTCGTCGTCGGCCGTGTCGCACCGGGGGCGTCAGGGTGGCTCGGCGTGCGCCGGTCACCCCTGCGGGGTCTTTGTCGGGCGTTTTTCGGCTGTTAACCTCGGTAGTGGCCTCCTCCAGAGTTCCGCCAAGCTCTGGGGGCGCAACTCATGCCGACCACCGGGGGGCAGCCGGCAGTTGGTTGTAGCGCTGGCGGCTACCCGAGGGGGGATCCTGCAGGGTGCTCCAGCAGGCCTTGGCGGACCCCCAGCTGTCTGGTGCCCCCGAACGAATGGCGCCCTCGATCGCCGAGGTGGGCGTTCGGGCGTCCGATCGAATCGACCGCGGAGTCCTTCGTGCGCTGGATCACAGGCTGGCTGGCCGCTCCCAGCCTTCGATGGAACCAGGGACGACAAAGAACAGCGGATGCGGCTCCACCACCGCATCGCGCCACCGTGCGGCGACCTCCGGGCTTCGCGCGACCAGCTTCGCCTGGAGGTGGCCCCATTCGTACGCGAGTTGCCCGTCGGTGACAGCCATACGAGCGGTGATCGCCTCGGCCCGCTCGATTCGGGAGCGATCGAAGCGGTAGCCCCGTGCATCGGCCTCGTCCGCCATCCCCACCAGGTACGCGCCGACGGCGCCGATCGGATCAGCCTGCGCTCGGAAGCGGACCAGCTGGGGGTGACCCGTGTAGCCGCTCGTGCGTCCCGCCAGCACCGCCTGAGCGAGCAGCGTCTCCCGCCAGCAGGCCACCAGGCCCTTCCCGTCCAGGAAACGTGGATGCACTGACCAGATCCGCATACCCCTCCGTTGCCCTCGGTGCCGCCACCTCGTCCGTGCCGCCTCGACATGCCCAGCTGGCATGCGCGCGTTCTTCTCGCGTTGGTCTGGGCACGACACTACTGGCGGTCACGGACGTGACGTGGTGGGCTCTCTGCGCATGGCGCGACTGTGCTGGTCACGATCGGCCCGGTGCCCGCGGGACGTGCTTCGCCCCGCGGGCTTTCCGCTGCTCGTCTACACCGACTCCCGCCGCCCCACGGCGGTTGTCGCGGGACTGGCCGGGACCGAGGCGGTTCGAGGCCAGGTCCAGGCGGAGCGCAGGATGAAGGCCAGGAGCAGTACCTCGATTCCGATGGAGATGCCGTAGAAGGCGGTCCACTCCCAGGTCGTCCCTGCGGCGTTGAAGATCGAGTAGGGGATCAGGAGCGATGCAACGGCGAGGTTCGTGGCGCGGTTCGCCGGGGCGCGCAGTGTCATGGAGAGCATCACCATCAGGGCCGGGATCGACACGGACACGAGGAAGATGGTCAACAACGTGGAGCTGATGTCGAACCTCCAGATGAGGCCATGCAGGATGCCGTCGACGACGCCGGGCTTGTAGAAGTTGAGGATGTCGACGTAGATGTAGAGGAACATGAAGCTGGTCCAAGCGGCGGCGAGCTTGGCCTGCACGGGGATCGGCGGGTTGACGAGCAGGTTCGGGGTGTTCGTTCGTACGGTCATCGGTTCTTCTCTCTCTAGGAGCGGTCCGTCCGCCGGGAGTGGCGGCAGGTCTGGGCGTGCACAGGCACGGTTGGGTGGTGGTCGTCGGTCCGCTCAGACGGTGACGACGACCTTTCCTCGGGTGTGGCCGGCTGCGATGTAGCGCATGGCGTCGGCGGCTTCGTCGAGTGGGTAGGTGCGGTCGATGACGGGGGTGATCTGCCCTGTCGAGAGCAGGTCGGCCAGGACGAGTAGGTCCTGGCGCTTCGCGATCGACGTGAAGGGCTTCAGCTGCTGACGGGTGAACCCGGACAGCGCGCGCGCCTTGAGGATCCTGCCGATCGGGCCGAGCCAGCGGCCGCCGCGTCCGCTGTTGGGGATGAGGGTGCCGGTGGACGCGAGCGCCCGGCGGACGGCCGCCAGTGGCTGGGCTTCCACGTTGTCGAGGATGACGTCGTAGCGCTTTCCGGTGCGGGTGAAGTCGGCCGTCGTGTAGTCAACGACGTGGTCTGCGCCGAGCCTGCCGACCATGTCGAGGTTGCGGGTGCTGCACACGCCCGTCACCTCGGCGCCGAGCGCCTTGGCGATCTGGACGGCGAAGGTGCCCACACCGCCCGATGCGCCTGTGACCAGCACCGTCTGGCCCGGTCGGACGTTCGCGATCTTGCGCAACGCCTGGAACGCCGTCAGGGCCGAGGTGGGCACCGCGGCCGCGTGCACGATCGACAGGTTGGCGGGGACAGCCACGAGGTTGTCCGCCGGGAGGCGGGCGTACTCCGCGAGCGTTCCCGCGGTGCTCCAGCCGAACACCTCGTCGCCGGGGCGGAGTGCGGTGACATCCTTCCCGACCGCTGTCACCACGCCGGCGAGATCCCTGCCAGGGACACCGTGGCGCGGCCGGCGGAGCCCGAATACCAGGCGCACCACGTACGGCTCCCCGGTCATGATGAAGTAGTCGCCGGGGTGCAGCGAGGCGGCGCCCACCCGGACGAGCACGTCGCCCCGACCGGGCAGCGGGATCCCGACCTCGGACGACTCGAGCGCCGAGGGCGGGCCGTAGCGGTGCTGGACGGCGGCCCGCATCGTCGCGGCCCCGGCCCGGCTCGTCCCCGGCATCGGACGTGCTCCGGCATTCGATCGCTGTTCGAGCTCCACAGAGGCCTCCTTTTTGTGTCCGGGCTGCGACTTGCCACCCACTCGTACACCGTACGTCGTACGCTGTACTATGACTAGTACGCTGTACGCTTGTCAAGCCGTTCGAGCCAGCTAGGAGGCCCGTGTCCGTGAAGGAACCACGCCACGTCGGGGCAGACGCGGGCCTGAGCAAACAGCGGGTGGTGGCCGAGGCGGTCCGACTCGCCGACAGCGAGGGGGTCGACGGGCTGAGCATGCGCCGGCTGGCTGGCGTGCTTGGTGCGGGTGCGATGTCGCTCTACCACTACGTGGCGAGCAAGGACGAGCTGCTGGACGCCATGATCGACATCGTGTTCGAGGAGATCGAACTCCCACCCCTTGAGGTCGACTGGCAGTCGGCGATGCGACGGGAGGCCATCTCAACCCAGAAGGTCCTTGCGCGCCACCCGTGGGCGATCAGCCTGATGGAGTCGCGGACATCGCCCGGGCCCGCAAACCTCCGCCACCGCGAAGCGGTCACCGCCTGCCTGCGAAGGGCTGGTTTCTCGCCCCTGACGGCGACGCACGCCAACTGGTTGCTCAACAGCTATGTCTACGGCTACGCCCTGCAGGCGTCCAGTCTCCCGTTCGACACCGCCGACCAGCTCGCGGATATGACCGAGGACGTCTACCTCCCCCAGCTTCCTCCCGACGAGTTCCCCTACCTCAACGAGTCCGCCACGGCGCTCCTCGCGGCCGGCTACGACCCAACCGAGGAGTTCGTCTTCGGCCTCGACGTCGTCCTCGCCGCCCTCGAGCCATTGAGAGCCTCCACATAACGACGCTCACCGTCGCGGTCCTCTTCCGGAACACGTCCACTGGGGCAAGGGCACGGCTCCGCGCCTTGAGGTCGAAGTCGAGCCAACTCACCGCCGACGTCGCCGGCGCTCCCTTCGGTCAGCCACGTCCCGCGCACGCATCTCGGCTTGAGGCCTCCAGCGACTACGACTGACCAACAGAGCTGAGCCCGAAGAACCTCTCGAAGAAGGCGTTGAGCTTCGCGATCACGCGTTGCTTCGTGTCCGCATGGCTGCCGTCGGCGGCGAAGCGCGAGGTCGGTGGGAGCACCTTGGTGATCGCTGTTCCGGTGGCGGTGATTGCACCGTCGCGGAAGGCCGACTCGATGAAGGCGCGGGTGGGTTCGGGGCGCAGGTTCTCCTCGGCGATGATGGCGGTCAGCTCGGATTCGCGGCGAGCGGCGACGAAAGCCAGCCACTCGACGTCCACTGCACCGTGAGGTGAGATCGAGTCGACGAAGTCCTCGATGAGGTCCTTCTTGTTGCGCAGGGACGGGCTGGCGTCCACGGCGCGCGAGATCTCGGCGCGAAGTTCCTTGTCGTCGCCATCGCCGAGGACATCGCGTCGCTTCTGGACCAGCAGCAGGATGTAGTCGACGTTGATCTCGACCTGCTTGATCAGCTCGATCTCGAAGACCACATCGTCATTGATGGCCTCCTTGTCGGCGTCGGCGTCCTTGCGCCATTCGGCGTGCAGATCGAGGTAGACGCTGCGGTAGTCCTGGCTCTGCCGGGCGGTCAGCTGCTCCTGGCCGGCGAACTCGTCGAACGAGGTGAGGATGTTCTCCAGCCGCAGGATCGCCCCGAACAAGGCGATGAACTCCTTCTGTGCGGCCTCGCTGGCAATCGGCATGCCGAGCGGGAATTGCTCCAGCAACTGGCCGACCTTGGCGGCGTAGTCGGCGTAGTAGTCGCCGTACGGCTTCAGCAGGACGACGCCGCGCGCCTCCTTGTTGCCGAACAGCGAGATGGCGTCGTTGGTCTCCTCCTCCAGGTCGCGGAACGTGACGATGTTGCCGTAGGTCTTCACCGAGTTGAGGATGCGGTTCGTCCGCGAGTAGGCCTGGATCAGCCCGTGCGCGCGAAGGAACTTGTCGACGAACAAGGTGTTCAAGGTGGTGGCGTCGAAACCGGTGAGGAACATGTTCACCACGATCACCAGGTCGAGCTCGCGGTTCTTCAGCCGCATCGACAGGTCTTTGTAGTAGTTCTCGAATTTGTCCGAGGACGTGTCGTAGCTGGTGCCGAAGAGCTGGTTGTAGTCGCTGATTGCTTCGTCGAGGAACTGACGTGCGTCCTTCGACAGCGAGCCGGTGTCGAAGCCCTCGTCGTCAAGCAGGTCGTCGACCGCCTCGTTGGCGCCGAAGGAGTAGATCATCGCGATCTTCAACCGGCGATCTGGTGTGAGGTCTTGCTGTTGTCCCTTGAAGTGCTTGTAGTACGCCCGGGCCGCATCGATGGACGCGGTGGCGAAGATCGCGTTGAAACCGCGGACGCGCTTCGCCACGGTGACCTCTGCTGCGCTACGACGGCTCTGAATCACCTCGCCTACATTCGATACCGCCGAGTGAACGTAGGTCGTCGACCGCTTGGTCTTCTGGTCGAAGTGTTCGAGGGTGTAGGTCACGATCTCGCTGATCCGGCGGGGGTCGAGCAGGGCATCCTCGGTGTTGATGCCGGGCACCAGCTTGTTCGCCACGTCGCCCACCTTGATGGTGTTCACGTAGTCCACCCGGAATGGCAGCACATTCTTGTCGGCGATCGCATCGACGATCGTGTAGGTGTGCAGCTTCTCCCCGAACGCCTGCTCGGTGGTCTTCAGCTGCGGGTTACCGCCGGTGCCGGCGTTGGCGGCGAAGATCGGGGTGCCGGTGAAACCGAACAGGTTGTAGCGCTTGAACGCCTTGGTGATCGCCGAGTGCATGTCGCCGAACTGCGAGCGATGGCACTCGTCGAAGATGATCACCACGTGCTCGCCGGTCACCTCGTGGCCGGCGTTGGCTTTGATGAAGGTGGCCAGCTTCTGGATCGTGGTGATGATGATCCGGGCGGACGGGTCTTCCAGCTGCCTCTTCAGCACGGCGGTGGAGGTGTTGGAGTTGGCTGCACCCTTCTGGAAGCGGTCGTACTCGCGCATGGTCTGGTANNTCTGGTAGTCCAGATCCTTGCGGTCGACCACGAACAGCACCTTGCTCACGCTGGTCAGTTGGGTGGCGAGTTGGGCTGCCTTGAAGCTGGTGAGCGTCTTGCCCGAGCCGGTGGTGTGCCAGACGTAGCCGCCGGCGGCGACCGTCCCCAGCGTGCGGGAGTTGGTGGCGACGTCGATGCGGTTCAGGATTCGCTCGGCGGCCACGATCTGGTAGGGACGCATGACCAGCAGCATCTTGTCGGCGGTCAGTACGCAGTAGCGGGTGAGGATGTTGAGCAGCGTGTGCTTGGCGAAGAACGTCCGGGTGAATGCGGTCAGGTCGCGGATCGGACGGTTGGTTGCGTCGGCCCACCACGAGGTGAACTCGTAGGAGTTCGAGGTCTTCTTGGCTCGCTGGCTGCCGGAGGCCTGCTTCACGTGCAGATCGCGGGTGGTATTGGAGTAGTACTTGGTGAGCGTGCCGTTGCTGATCACGAACAGCTGGACGTACTCGAACAGCCCCGAGCCGGCCCAGAACGAGTCGCGGGAGTAGCGGTTGATCTGGTTGAACGCCTCACGGAGGTCGACGCCGCGCCGCTTCAACTCGATGTGCACCATCGGCAGGCCGTTGACCAGGATCGTGACGTCGTAGCGGTTGGCGTATCGGGGTGCGTCCTCATCTGGCGAGGCCCCGGCGGGCACCTCGTACTGGTTGATCACCTGCAGCCGGTTGTTGTGGATGTTCTTCTTGTCGATGAGGCTCACATTCTTCGTGGTGCCGTCATCGCGCTTGAGTAGCTGGATGTGGTCGTCCTGAATCCGGACGGTCTTCTCGGTGATGCCGTCGTTGGCGCTGGCGATCCGCTCGCCGAAGAACTGCATCCATTCGGCGTCGGAGAAGGTGATGTGGTTGAGCCGCTCGAGCTGGGTGCGCAGGTTGGCGATCAGCTCGGCTTCGGAGGTGATCGGCAGGTACTCGTAGGCCTGCGACTGCAGCAGCCGGATCAGCTCACGCTCCAGCTCGGCCTCGGACTGGTAGGCAATCTCGGCCGCAGTATCGGGGACATACTCGGCGACCACGGTGCTCTCGCTGCTGACCACGATCGGGTCGTACTTGGTCGTCATCGGGCCTCCAGCCCCTGGGCTCTCGCGGCGGTCAGCAGGTCTGCCGCGGCTTGTGTCGCAATCTGCGCATCGGCGGCGCCCACCGGCTGAGCGTCGTAGCGTTGCTGGTTTCGCGAACGTCGCAGCTTGTCGAAGCGCCTGGCAGCCTGCTGCCCGGGCGGCCGGTCGAACACGGCTCGCAAGAAAGCGCCGACGGTAGCGTGCTGGCCGGGTCCATTGACGGTCCGATACCCATAGGCGGCAAGCAGTGCTTCGCCCACGTCGTGGCACGCGTCGTAAGCCAGGCTGTACTGGTTCTGCGGCCGGGTCAGGTTGGCGAGATCCGCGATCGCCTCGTTTGCCTGTCTGAGGAACATCTCGGCCCTGGGTAGGTCGACGGGGACCGCTGTGATCCGACCTGTCGCGGCCAGCGCATCGACAGCCGTCTGCTGGCTGGCGTTGAGGGGGTGCGGCCTCATGCGAGTTCACCGATCACGGCGATACGGGGGTTGGCGAGGACGCTGTCGCGAAAACCCCCGTTGCGATGGAACTCGTCGCTGGTCATGATGCTCGGGTTGACCGGACGCCCAACGAGCTGCTCGACGCGATCGCACGCCTCGTAGACGGCCTCCGGTGCAGGGTCGCCGATCACCATCAGGTCAATGTCGTTGGGTGCCGGGCCGCCGACCCCGGACAGTCGGGCCGCGAATGAGCCATAGAGGAAGGCGCTCTGCACTCCAGGGATGTCCTGCAGGGCCTCAGCGAGAAGCGGAACGGGTCCGGTGGCGACGCGCAGGATCTCGCGGAGCGGCCGGACAAGAGGGCTTGCCTCGTTGGCGGAGACGAGGCGCACCTTCCCCACTGGACGCTCTTGCAGAATGCCGGCTTCGACGAGCCGAGCGACCTCGCGATGGGCGGTGGGGTAGGCGAGGTGTGCCTGCGCTGCGAGCCCGGTGATGCTCAGTTCCTCCGCGCCCAGAAGGGCAGCGGACAGCAGGCGCGCTTGACCGTCCGACCGAAAGATCGGGGCGAGGATGGGCGCCTGAGTTCTCATAAAATGGAGGTTATCCTCCGTTATACCGATAGGTCAACAGTCTACGGGCGAGGCTCACTTCGCTTCCTCGAAGGTGAGGAGCTTGTCGCGGTAGTACTCATATTGCTTCCGACGAGCGACCAGCTCGGCCGGCAGGCCCGCACTGAGGTCGTTCATGAGGGCCTCGAACGAGTCGAGAACGGTCACGATTCGCTTCTGCTCTGCAAGCGGCGGAACCGGAATCTCAATCTTGGCGAGACCGGCCGCAGATAGTCGCTTCACCTTGGCCCGAGCAACGTACTGGTTCTTCTGCGAGTGGAAGGCCGCAGTCTGCGTGAAATACGAAACGAACCTCGGATCAAGCTCGCTGCGGAAGCGGAAGGTGTCGTCGTGGATGGCGATTGGAGTCTCGCCTAGCCAGGCAACGGCCTTGCCGACATCCTCGACGGTTTCCCCGACACCAGCCAGAACCACGTCACCGGGGGATGCGAAGGCGAGCTGCCCCGCGAGTTCTCTGCGAACTTGTGAGGCGGCGGCGCTCGCGGAGACCCCATAGTGTGTGTAGATTTCGCCGTAGTGGATGCTGGGGATGCCGTCGTCGACAACATCCGCCCTTGTGAATCGACGGCCGCGGGCGAAGGTACCCACCTCGCCCATCGGGAGGCGCCGGCCGCCGGTGCACGCGAAAAGGTCATCTCGATAGTGCTCGTACTGGCGGCGGCGAGCTTCCAGCTCCGNNCAGCTCCGCTTCCAGCTCCGTGAACGTGTCGAGGATCCTGACGATCTCCCGCTGGACCTCCAGCGGCGGCACTGGGACCCTGAACTCCGTAATCATCGGCTTCCGAATGGATGTCACCGTGGCGCTGACCGCCTTCTGCAGAATGAACCGCTTGAAGTGCACGGCAAAGTAGTAGAAGGCGTACTTCGTGTCGATGTCGACGGGCCGCAGGTGGATCCGGTAGGCCCGTTGATGAAGCGCATACCGTCCTGAGACGTAGTGGAAGATCTCGCCGATTCCGCCCTCTCCCGGAATCAGTATCGCTTCCTCGTCGAACTGGTAGGAATCGGTCTGGAGAACTTCCCTAGACCGAACGTAGAACGGGTATGTGCCGGTCTCCGTGGCATCTTTTCGATCACTGCTCCCGGTGCCCACGTCCGCCATGTCGCCGATCCGCCTGTAGGTGACACCGTCCGGGCACAGCTCCGCGACCAGGTCGTCGATGCGGCTCATTCGAAGAAGTCCTCGTCGATCTCGACGACGTGGAAGGTGTCCTTGACCTGGACGCCGACCCCAAAGCGGATCATCAGCTCGGTGAGCCGTGCGCCATCGATCAGGATGAGTCGAGCGGCTGTGCTCCGGTCGGCGTACTCGATGGCCCCCTTGCTGTAAGTGCTGGTGGTGATGAAGACGCCCCGGTCGGCCTTGCCGATCAGAGCGCCCACGAAGCCCTGGAGCTCTGGCCGTCCAACGGAGTTGCCGGCTGCGTAGCGCTTCGCCTGCACATAGACCTTGTTCAGCCCCAGCACGTCCTGGTCGATGATGCCGTCGATGCCTCCGTCGTTGACGAGCTGGGTCGCTGCAGCGAGACCACCGGTTCCGCCGTAGCCCATTGCGACCAACAGGTCGACAACGGCCTGCTCAAAGAACGCCGGCTCCTTGCCGCGCAAGCGCTCGAGCAGTTCCTTGGCGACGGCTTCGTGAACCCGTGCGACACCTTGCTCGATCTGCTCAGTCGGGTCCAGGGTGGCCGGCGGCTTGTCGATGATCGGTGCGGTGACGTCCGGCTTGGCTGAGGGAACGTACGGGTGAATCGCGGAATTCGGGTCATCGCCCAGGCCTTCGATTTCACTCTCGGTCACCCCGCTCGGGAACCGCGCAAGTACCTGCCGTCCAGCATCCGTGATCTCGTAGTTGCCGCGTGAGGGTCGGGCGAGGGCGCCGACTCGCGCAAGGAAGGACAAGGCCCAGCCGATCCGGTTGGCGTACATCGGCTGCCCAGAGCTCAGGATCGTTGCCCGCTGGCTCTCGGTGAGGCCGACAACATCTGCCGCTAGCGCGTTCATCTCTCGACGGCTGCGAGTCGAGCCGTCGCTGAGCACGGTCAGGCAGGGAGTCATGAAGCCCTCCCAGGTGGGCATTTCGGCCATCACTCGGCTCCTTCCAGGTCGGCGACGATCGCATCGATTTGGGTGCGCAGCTCGGCTTGGCGCGCCACGATCCGGGCGATCTCAGCATTCAGCGCGGTGATGTCGACGGCTTCGCGAGTGTCCTCGGCTTCGACATAGCTGGAGACTGCGATGTTGTAGTCGTTGGCCGCGAGCTCCTCATTCGCGACGAGACGAGTGAAGTGGTCGGCCTCGGCTCGGGTGGTGAAGGCGTCGAGGATCTTGGCCTGGTGGGCGTCGGTGAGCTTGTTCTTGTTGCCCATCCGGGTGAACTCGGCGGAGGCGTCGATGAAGAGGACGGCGTTGTCGGTCTTCGACTTCTTCAACACGATGATGCAGGTGGCGATCGTGGTGCCGAAGAACAGGTCCGGCGGCAGCTGGATCACCGCGTCCACGTAGTTGTTGTCGATCAGGTACTTGCGAATCTTGCGCTCCGCACCGCCGCGATACAGCACGCCGGGGAACTCGACGATGGCCGCAGTGCCATTGACGGCCAGCCAGCTCAGGATGTGCATCGTGAACGCCAGATCGGCCTTCGACTTGGGCGCGAGCACGCCCGCGGGGGAGTAGCGCTCATCGTTGATCAGCAGCGGGTTCGCGTCCCCGTCCCACTTGATCGAGTAGGGCGGGTTGGAGACGATCGCTTCGAAGGGCTGGTCGTCCCAGTGGGCCGGGTCGGTGAGCGTGTCGCCGTGCGCGAGGTTGAACTTTTCGAAGTTGATGTCGTGCAGGAACATGTTGATCCTGGCCAGGTTGAACGTGGTCAGGTTGATCTCCTGGCCGAAGAAGCCCTGGCGCACGTTGTTCTTGCCGAGCACCTTCGCGAACTTCAGCAGCAGTGAGCCGGAGCCGCAGGCCGGGTCGTAGACCTTGTTCACGCTGGTCCTGCCGACCACGGTGACTCGGGCCAGCAGCTCGGAGACCTCCTGCGGCGTGTAGTACTCGCCGCCGGACTTGCCGGCCTGTGAGGCGTACATGCCCATCAGGTATTCGTAGGCGTCGCCGAACAGGTCGATGGTGTTGTCGCCGAAGTTGCCCAGCGGCAGGTCGCCGATCGCGTCCAGCAGCTTGACCAGCTTCTCGTTGCGCTTGGCCACGGTCGGGCCGAGCTTGGAGCTGTTCACGTCCAGATCGTCGAACAGGCCCTTGAGATCGTCCTCGGAGTCTGTGCCGACCGCCGATGCCTCGATGTTCTTGAAGACCCGTTCCAGGGTTTCGTTGAGGTTCTGATCGCGCGACGCCCGCTCGCGGACGTTGCTGAACAGCTCGGAGGGGAAGATGAAGAAGCCCTTCTCCTCGACGATGCCTCTCATCGCGATCTGCGCATCGTCGTCGCGCATCTCTGGGTAGTCGAAGTCGGCGTCGCCGGCCGCACGCTCGCCCGCGTTGACATACGCGGTGAGGTTCTCGGAGATGAACCGGTAGAACAGCATGCCCAGCACGTAGCTCTTGAAATCCCACCCGTCGACGCTGCCGCGCAGGTCGTTGGCGATGCGCCAGATCGTCTTGTGCAGCTCAGCCCGCTGAGCTTCCTTGGTGGTGGGAACCATGTCTCGACTTCCTGCGCATCACCGCGCAACGCTCCTGCGGGGGTCGATCACGACCGTACCGCCGCGGCGGTGATTTGAGGAGCGTGCCTCGCGGACACGCGACCGCACATGACGAATGCTGCCGAGGCCGGGCATGAGCTACGGCGGCAACTCGGAAGCCCGGAACGCCGATGGCCGTGCGTGGAACGAGCCTGACTCGTCGAAAAGCGTTGGAGTCGGCGTCACCCCTAGCGGGAGAGCCAAACTCGAGGGTGGAGCTAAGGGGATTCGAACCCCTGACCTTCTCATTGCGAACGAGACGCGCTACCAACTGCGCCATAGCCCCATGCCGTCAACAGCCCATCTAGCCTAGCATCCGGTCCGGTCGCGGACGAAACCGCCGGTCTGGTCAGGCGAGCGGGAAGACCAGGCGGGTCACGGCGACCTCCGGGTCGGTGTCCGGGGGGCTGTCATAGAACTCCAGCATCGAATCGCCGAGCTCGACCTCCTCCATCTCCAGCCACGGCAGCAGCTCGGCGTAGCTCTCCTCCAGCTTGTCGTAGGGGCCGACATGGGTTCCCACGACAGCGCGCACCGCTGGGTGTTCGGCCGCGACCAGCCCGGGGATGTCCACGACGCGGTCGACACCGAAGCCGATCTCCACATCGACCATCTCTCCGGGAATGCCGAAGTACTCCGCGTAGGCCGGGCCGAGCAACCGGACGCCGGCGTCGGCCGCGGCGGCGGCCACCTTCTCGTAGGTGGGGGCGAAGAGTTCGTGCAGCTGCGGGGTGGGGACGCTGTGGCGCGATCCGAGGCTCACCCAGGGGCCCAGATTCTCGATGTGCGGATCGATTCCCGACATGGTGACCCCTCCTGGTGAATCGGGCTGCCACCACGCTAGCCCTGCGCCGCTCGGGCGTCGAGGATCACGACACAGGCAACGTCGGTCCCGACGGATCTGGGGCGAGCGGGTTGGACGGCGTCCATGCCCGGGACGGGTCGGCTATCCTTCGGCAAAGCGTAGCGACGCGTCGGGGGGACAAACCCCACCCGGTACCCGCTGCCGGTGTTGGTTCTGTCCGGACGCCACCCCGCGTCCGCTCGCACCCTCAGCCCGCACCATCTCGGCCCAGGCCGGGATATCAATGCCGCCGGCCGATCCAGGAGCCAACCGATGATTTTCCGCACCGCGATCGCCAGGATCGCCGCTGCCCTCGCCGCCGTGGTCGCGCTCGCCGCGTGCACGGCCACTCCTGGGCCCGGCGCCACGGCGACTCCCACGGAGCCTCAGCGGGGCGGCACCATCGTCTACGGCCGGGCCGGTGCGGTCACCTCGTTCGACCTGAACAACGAGATCACCGCGAACAACGCGTTCGCCATCGACAAGGTGTTCGAGCCTCTGGTCTCCTTCGACACGACCGGCCAGATCATCCCGTGGCTGGCCGAGAACTACACGGTCAGCACCGACCTGCTCACCTACACCTTCGTTCTGCGCTCCGGCCTGGAGTTCTCCGACGGCACCCCGGTCACGGCGCAGGATGCGAAGTTCTCCCTTGAGCGACACCTGCGGGTTCAGGGCCCGTTGCCGCTGGAGGCGCCGATCAAGACGATCCTCGTCAAGGACACGCGCACCCTCACGATCACCTTGAAGCGTCCCTACACCCCGTTCCTTTCCGAGCTGTCCGGGTTCTCCAACGGCATCCTCCCGGCCGACTTCGGAGGCCGCAGCGAGCAGGACTTCTTCAGCAAGCCGATCGGCACCGGGCCGTGGGTGGTGCAGTCATGGGATCCGAACGGCGACACCACCTTCACCGCGAACCCGAACTACTGGCAGCAAGGCAAGCCCTACGCGTCCAGCCTGATCTACAAGCTGGTCTCCGACGACACCCAGCGCATCCAGCAGCTGCAGGCCGGCCAGCTCGCCGGCATCGAGGACGTCGCTCCCGCCTCGCTTGAACAGTTGCGGGGCAACTCGGCGGTGACGGTCTCCGAGCTCGGCTCGTGGGAGGTGGAGCAGGTCTTCTTCAACACCCAGAACAAGTTCTTCGCCGACCGGCACGTGCGTCGCGCCATCGCCTACGCGCTCGATCGCGAAGGCATCACCCGGGCGACCACCTTCGGGGCGGCCGACACCGTGCACACGCTGATCCCGTCGACCATCCTGTACTCCGCCCAGGTGCGGGCCCTTGACAACGACCCGGTCGCGGCGAGGCGTGAGCTGGCCGTGTCCGCCTATCCGAACGGCTTCGCCGCCACCTTGCTGATCAACTCCGGCGACTCGGCCCGCGCCCAGGAGGCCCAGATCATCCAGGCCGCGCTCGAGCCACTGAACATCACGGTGAAGATCGAGCCGATCGAATTGAACTCGTTCCGGGAGCGGTTCAAGGCCTTCCAGTACGACTTCATGATCAACTCCGGCCAGTCCGACGCGCCCGACCCGAACGGGCTGATCACCTTCCAGGCCGACCCGGACGGCTTCAGTCATTCGTTCTGGACCCACTACACCAATCCCCGGGTGACCAGGCTGATGCGGTTGGGCCGGGTCACGGCGGACGGGCCGGCGCGGCAGGCCATCTACACCAGGATCCAGCAGATCCTCGCCGACGACGTGCCCTACATACCGCTGTACAACCCGAAGAACGTGGTGGCGTCCCAGGCGAACGTCCACGACCTGACCCCGCGGATCAACGGCAGCGTCTTGTTCCAGGACGTCTGGGTGCAGCAGTAGCCGGTTTCGCCGGGCCCCGGCGGAGGAGGCGTTCGCACCTCAGGGATCGGGGAGCGAACGGTCGCCGGTGGGGGAGAATCGGGGCCATGCGCTGGTTGGGACGCTCGCTGCTCTCCGTCGTGCCCGTGGTGGTCGGCGTGGTGCTCTGCGTCTTCTTCCTGCTCCGGATCGTGCCGGGGGATCCGGCGGCCATGATTCTGGGCGACCAGGCGACTGAGGCGTCGATCGAGGCGCTGCGCCAGCGGTTGGGGCTCGATCTGCCCCTTGGCACGCAACTGTGGAACTGGCTGGTCGGGATCTTCACCCGCGGCGACATCGGGACGTCCCTGGTCACGGCCCAGCCCGTGTTCGAGCTGGTCTGGTCCCGGGCGGCGATCACGGCGGGACTCGTCCTGGTCAGCGTGGTGTTCACCGTGGTGCTGGCCGTTCCGCTGGCCTTGGTCGCCGCGAGTCACGCCGACGGCTGGCTGGACCAGCTCGTCCGGGTCGTGCCCACCATCGGCATGGCGATGCCGGCCTTCTGGGTCGGCCTGTTGCTGATCCTCGTCTTCGGAGTGAACCTGCACTGGCTGCCGGTGGGTGGCGTCGGCACCGGTCCCGGCGAGCCGTTGCGCAGCCTGGTGCTGCCCGCTCTCACCGTGGCGCTGGGCATGTCCCCGCCGCTGGTGCGTTCGCTACGCGAGCAGCTGCTCGAAGTGCTGGACGCCGACTTCGTGGTCACCCTCAGGGCCGCGCGCCTGCCGCGCTGGCGGATCGACGCGCACGTCCTTCGTAACGCGGCCGTGCCGACGGTGTCACTGCTCGGCCTGAACGTCGCGTACCTGATCGGGGGCACCTTGGTGATCGAGAAGGTGTTCGCGATCAACGGGATGGGTGCGCTGCTGTTCTCCTCGATCAGCTCGCGGGACTTCCCCGTCGTGCAGGGCATCGCCTTGGTGCTGGCGCTGGTCGTCGTGGTCGTCTCGCTGCTCACCGAGGCTGTGGTGGCCCTGCTCGACCCGAGGGTCCGGACGGCATGACCGAGGTGACATCCGTCGCAGCCCGCCGTCCGTCCGCGCGCTGGCTCCGTCGTGCCCGCCGCACCCCCACCCTCGTGGCCGGCGCCGCGATCATGCTCGCCGTGGTGGCCGTGGCCGTGTTCTCGCCCACCCCGTACGACCCGAGCGCGCAGGACCTCGGCAACGGACTTGCCGCGCCCTCGCTCGCGCACTGGTTCGGCACGGATCAGCTCGGTCGAGACATCCTCTCCCGGGTGATCGCCGCCACCGGAACCGACCTGCGGATCGCCGTCCTGGCCGCAGTGACCCCATTCCTGGTCGGGGTGAGCATCGGGCTGGTGTCCGGCTACGCGGGCGGGCGGATCGACTGGCTGGTCGGACGGGTGGTCGACACCTTCGTCGCCTTCCCGTTCTACGTGCTGGTGATCGTGGTGGTGTTCGCGGCCGGGACGGGCGAGCGCGGCATCTTCGTCGCCTACGCCCTGGTGGGCTGGATCGGCTACGCCCGGGTGATCCGGGCCAAGACCAGGTCGCTGTGCCGCGAAGGCTGGGTCGAGGCCGCACGCGGCGGTGGGTTGTCCCACGTACGCGTGGTGGGCCACCACCTGCTGCCCAACGTGCTCGCGCAGGCCGTTGTGCTGGCGATGACCGAGATCCTGCTGATCATGGTGGCGGTGGTGACGTTGGGCTATCTCGGACTCGGCGTCCAGCCGCCCACCCCCGACTGGGGCACGATGATCAGCGACGGGCAGCTGTTCTTGACCACCAAGTGGTGGGTGGCCACTCTTCCCGGCCTCGCCGTGGTCACCACAGGGGTCGGGCTATCGCTGCTGGGCGACGGGTTGGCCGATGTGTGGAGGCTCCGGTGACCGGCACCGGCAGGCTGGCCGTCGACGACCTGCGCGTGGCGGGGGAGACCGAGCTGCTGCACGGGATCAGCCTCGCGGTCGCGCCCGGCGAGGCGGTGGGCGTCGTGGGCGAATCGGGTTCCGGCAAGAGCCTCACCCTGCGTGCGGTGATGGGGCTGCTCCCGCGCGGCCTGCGGGTGAGCGGGGGACGGATCCGGGTGGACGGCACGGCCGCCATGGTCTTCCAGGACCCGCTCAGCTTCCTCGATCCGCTGGCCCGGGTGGGCAGCCAGGTCGCCGAGGTCTGCCGGACGGTGCACCGAGGCTCGCCTCGGGCGTCCAGGACGCGGGCGCTGGAGCTGCTCGAGTCCGTCCGGCTGCCGGACGCTGCGGTGCTGGCCCGGCGCTACCCGCACCAGCTGTCCGGCGGGCAGCGCCAGCGGGTGCTGATCGCCCTGGCCCTGGCACGGGAACCCGACCTGCTGTTGTGTGACGAGCCCACCACGGCACTGGACGTGACCGTGCAGCGCGAAGTACTCGACCTGATCGCCCGGCTGCGAGCCGAGCGGGGACTCTCGGTGCTGTTCGTCAGCCACGACCTCGCGGTGGTGGCCCAGGTCTGCGAACGGGTCGTGGTGATGCGCGAGGGACGGGTGGTCGACGGCGGCGCCACCGTCGACCTGGTCACCCGTCCCACCAGCGACGATGTCCGAGCCCTGGTGGACGCGGTGCTGCCGCTGCCCGTTCTCGCCGGAGGCAGCGATGAGTGAGTCGACCGGACGACCGAGCGTGGCCGAAGGAACGGGTGGGGTCGGCGTGGTCCCGGAGGCGGCAGGCGCCGGCCTGGAGGTGGTCGATGCGAGTGTCGAGTTCGCCGGACGCCGAGTGGTCGATCGAGTCTCGTTCGGGGTCCGTCCGGGGAGGATCCTCGGCCTGGTCGGCGAGTCGGGGTCCGGCAAGACCTCCCTGGCCCGCGCGATCGTCGGCTCGGTGCCGCTGGCTACCGGACGCGTCCGGCTCGGCGGGATGGAGTTGGGTCGGCGCCGAAGCAGTGCCGAGCGTCGCGCGGTGCAGTTGGTGCAGCAGGACCCGTTCGCCTCGCTCAACCCGCTGCTGACCGTCGGCCAGGTGCTCGACGAACTGCTGCGGACGTCTTCGTCGCGAGGCCGCGCCGCACGGCGGGAACGGGCTGCCGAGCTGGTCGCCCTGGTCGACCTGCCCGCGGACGCTCTGGCCCGCTACCCGCGCGAGTTCTCCGGTGGCCAGCGCCAGCGGATCGCGATCGCGCGGGCGCTGGCCGTGGAGCCGCGAGTGCTGGTCGCCGACGAGCCGACCAGCTCGCTGGACGTCTCCGTGCAACGCACCGTGCTGGACGTGCTCGCCGGGCTCGGCCGGCGGATGCGACTGGCCACGCTGCTGATCTCGCACGACCTGTCGGTGATCAACGCGGTCTGCGACGAGGTAGCCGTGCTGCGCGCCGGCGTGGTCGTGGAGCACGCGCCGTCCGAACGGTTCTTCCGCCACCCCGAACACCCCTACAGCCGTGCCCTGCTCGAGGCCGTACCCCGGCTGCCGGGACGGCGATGAGCGCCCCGCTCGCCGTCGGCGCCCGGATCAGCGCCGTCGTCGGCGGACTCCGGCTCGGTGCGGACGGGGTCTTCGGCCCGAACCCGGGATGGCGGCTGCCCGCGTCCGGGTCGGGCGAGGGCTCCGGAGTCGAGCTCAACGCCGAGGGTTGCTGGGTGACCCCGGGTTTCGTCGACGCCCATACCCATCTCGCCTGGCGCGACTTCGACGCCGCCGACCGTCCCCGCGACGAGGCCGAGCAGGCCGCTGGGGCAGCAGCCAACCGCCTTGCCACGCTGGCCGCGGGCGTGACCGCAGTCCGGGACGCGGGGGGCTACTATCGCGGGCTGGATCGCCGGCTGGCCGATCGACCCGGGCCCTGGGTCAGCCCATCGGTGGACATCATCGGGGCCCAGGACGCGCGCGGCCAGCAGCACCTCCGCAACCGCGTCGCCCAGCTCGTCGACGACGGCGCCGCGTGGATCAAGGTGGCCGCCACCGGTGGCGTGGGCGCCGGCACGCGACAGCTCGAGCCGGTGTTCGAGCGCGGCGAACTGGCGGCGGTGATGGACGCGGCCCGAGCCGCCGGCGTCCCGGTGATGGTGCACGCCTGGGGCGGACCCGCGCTCGATCAGGCGGTGGCGGCTGGAGCGGCCAGCATCGAGCACGCCGTGTTCCTCACCGCGGCCCAGGCCGGCCGAATCGCCGCCGCGGACGCCTTCGTGGTACCCACCGTGTGGATCTACGACGATGTGGCCCGCCTTGCCGAGTCCGGCTCGCTGCCGCGGTCGCTCGCGCCGGCGGCGCGACGGGCCGTGGACGCGCATCCGCTCGCGCTGCGGCATTGCCTGGACGCGGGCGTCCGGCTCGCGATCGGCACCGACGCGGGCCTCGCATCTCAACATGGCCGGAACCTGCACGAGGTCGCGGCGATGATCGACGCGGGCGTCCCGGTCGCGACCGCGCTGGCCGCGGCCACGACCGGCGGCGTCCAGCTCTTGGCCAGAGCCGGTGCAGGGCCGTCCGGAGGGGATGTCGTGGTATTCGGGCGTGATCCGAGCCGGCCGGACGTGCTGCGGGATCCGAGCGCGGTTATCGCCGTCGCGCAGGGCGGCCGCGTGGTCCGCGTCCGCTGAGCCGAGCGGATGCGGGCCGTGGCCTCCTCCGCACAGCCGGTGCGACCTGGTGTCGCGTGCGACTGCTGAGCAGTGCATCGCAGGAGAACCGCAACCTTGCATGGGGACCACGATTATCGATAGAATGAACGAGTGCTATGGCTACGGTGCTTGCGCGAAACCGGGGCTTGCGCCGCGGTGGATGACGGCCAGAGAGGGCAGTGTGCCCGCGAAAGCCGAGACGCTGCCCGGGGCATGCTCGCGAGCCTGTTGTCGACTGTGGTGTGGAACATGAGTACAGCGGCGGTCGTCTTTCTTCCTGACATCGCGTTCTGCGTGGACCCTCCGTCGCCAGGCCCTGGTTCGGGAGCGTGTCCGCAGGTTGCCGATTCGATTCGATAGCTATCGATAATCTATTGCCTGATGGTTCATCCGGATGCTAGCGTCATTGTCGGAACGGTTGTTCCGACAATGACGAAGAGGAGAAGTGAAACCGTGAGCCGAGAGAAGCTGTCCGGCATCTACATCCCGATGGTGACTCCGTTCAATGCGGACGAGTCCGTCAACTTCAGCGCCATCAAGGAAGTCACCGACTTCCTCGTCGACAACGGAGTCAGCGGCGTGATTCCCTCCGGCAGCACGGGTGAGATGGTCGCCCTGACCAAGGAGGAGCAGATCGCGGTCAACCGCGAGACCGTCAAGGCCGCGGCAGGCCGGATCAAGGTGGTCGCGTCCACCGGCGCGTACCGCACAGGGGACGTCGTCGAGATGTCCGTCGCCGCTCAGGCCGATGGTGCCGATGGTGTGATGATCGTCACCCCGTGGTACATGGCGCCCAACGAGAACGAGCTGCTGAAGCACTACGAGACGATCCGCAAGGCGATCGAGATTCCCGTGATGGTCTACCACAACCCCTATTACTCGACGTGCCTGATGAGCGACGAGTTCATGGCGAAGCTGTACAACGAGGGCTTCATCGACGCCGTCAAGGAGCGCCAGGCCGACGTGTACCGCCAGCAGGACCTGCGGTACCTGACCGACGACAACTTCGCCATCTTCTACGGCTACGACGTGTCTCCGGTCGAGAGCGTGAGCTGCTGGGCGGACGGCTGGGTCTGCGGCACCGGCAACCTGTTCCCGAAGGAGAACACCGAGGTCTACCACCTGGCCAAGGAGCGGAAGATGGAGGAGGCCATGACGGCCCACTTCACGCAGATCCGCCCCTACCTGCCGCTGTTCACCAAGCCGACCGCCGACGGCATGCCGACCCCGTGGCTGCAGATCATCAAGGAGGGCCTGAAGCTGCGCGGCGTCGACGCCGGCTACTGCCGCAAGCCAGTGATCTCCGAACTCCCTTCTGACGTGAAGGCTCATCTCACTGCCGTGCTCAGGGAGTACGGGTACCTCAGCTGATCCCCAGTGAGCCGACCCGGCCCCCGGGTCCGGCCGAGGTGAGGGGCGACTCGGCTGTTCCGCAGCGTCACCAGGGCTGCGGAACAGCCGTCGCCCCAGATCCGTCCCAGGACGGGTCGACCACCGAGGCAGCGGCCGGGCTCGGGAACGCCTAGGTTGGGGACGTCCGTCCGCAGAAAGGGAGGCGCGCGATGAGGCAGCAGGACTTCCAGCCCGGCGAGACCATCCAGATGGTGGAGCGCGCAATGACCGTCCTGGATGCCCTGCGCGCCAGTGGCGGTCCGATCGGCGTTCAGGAGATCGCCCGGACCTGCGAGCTGAATCCCTCGACGGCCTTCCGGATCCTCAAGACCTTGGAGAAGTCGCAGTGGGTCTTCCAGCTGGGCGATGGCAGCTACGTCCTCGGCCAGAAGCTCGGCTTCGTCACCGAGCGGCAGAGCCTCAACCTCGCCCTGCGCGAGGTTGCGGTCTTCGTGATGAAGGACCTGACCGCCAGAGTCGGGCCAGCCATGAATCTGATGGTGCGCGACGGCACCGAGGGCGTGATCATCCAGCAGTCCCGCACCGCAAGCCTCGTGGACTACATCCCGCCGCTGATGTCACGGGTGCCGCTGTATGCAACTGCCGGAGGCAAGGTCCTGCTGGCTGAGCTGCCGTCCGCTCTTGAGGAGCAGATTCTCTCCGCTCTCGACCTCAAACCACTTACGAGCCACACCATCACCGACCGGGCGGTGCTCAGATCGTCCCTGCGCGCGATCGCCGAGCAGGGCTATGCCTTCGATAATCGCGAGACCTCCGAGAACGGGTTCTGCATCAGCGTCCCGGTTCGTGACCACCACGGCAGCACGGTCGCGGCCTTGTCCTTCAGTGGACTGATCGGCATCACCGAGCCCGAGGAGCTGCTCAGGTATCTACCCGCCCTGCGGGAGGCGTCGGCGGAGATCTCCCAGGGCATCTTCGACAACTGGACGTGGTAGCTGCGTCCTGACCGCGCCCCGCGCCGAACGGGGCAGGCCCGGCCAATGCACCCCAATCTACGAACACGAACGGGCACGGCACATGCGTGGAATCATCCTGGCCGGAGGCTCCGGCACCCGACTGCATCCGCTCACTCTCGCCACGAACAAGCAACTGGTACCCGTCTACGACAAGCCGATGGTCTACTACCCCTTGTCGACGCTGATCCTGGCCGGCATTCGGGAGATCCTCGTGATCACCACGCCGCACGAACAGGACGCCTTCCAGCGTCTGCTGGGTGACGGGAATCGGTTCGGGGTGGAACTCTCCTATGCGGTCCAGCCCGAGCCACGGGGCTTGGCGCAGGCATTCACGATCGGTGCCGACTTCGTCGCCGGTCACGCGTCGTGCCTCGTGCTCGGCGACAACATCTTTCACGGGCCCGGGCTGGGCACGCGGCTGGGCAGCTATGCCGATGTCCGCGGGGCCACCGTTTTCGGATATCGGGTGGACGATCCTACCCGCTACGGCGTGGTCGAAGTGGCAGCGGACGGACGTGCGCTCTCGCTCGAGGAGAAGCCCCTCGTGCCGCGATCTCACTATGCGGTGCCTGGCCTCTATTTCTACGACGAGCAGGTCGTCGAGATCGCGGCGAACCTCGCCCCAGGTGTCCGCGGCGAGTACGAGATCACCGACGTGAACCGCGCCTACCTCGAACGCGGCGAGCTCCAGGTGGTCGTTCTTCAGCGGGGTGCGGCATGGCTCGACACCGGGACGTTCACCTCGCTGCTTGACGCCGGCGAGTACGTCCGGACGCTCCAAGCTCGCCAGGGCCTGCTGGTCGGATGTCCGGAGGAGGCGGCCTGGCGCGTCGGTTTCCTCGACGACGCCATACTTCTCGCGCGTGCGGAGGACTTCGCGAAATCGGGCTATGGCGAATACCTGCGTGGCCTACTGCGGGACCGTGGCTAGGTCAGTCGAGGCGTCCGTTGTGCTCGAGGCGCCTCCGCGCGAAGGAATCGAGCGCAGAGCTGATGTGGTTGCGGAAGGCGGCCTCTGCGGCTTCGGCGTCGCCGTCGGCCAACGATTGCACCAGCGCCTCGTGGGTCTCGACCACCGAATCCACCGCAGCCGGGTACTCCCGCTCGAGACTGAGTCGCGCGCCCCGCTGTCGCTTGATCAGGAAGGACCACATCTCCAAGGTGAGCGGGCTGTCGGCCAGGGCGACGATCTGGTGATGCAGTTCGAGGTCCGCGTCCAGCACCTTGAGCGAATCGCCGGTGCGGACGGCCCGGTTGAGTTGCCGCTGTGCTCGGCGCACCTCGGTAAGGTCGACCTTCGGCCGCGCCAGGATGCGCTTGACGGCAAACGCTTCCAGTTCCTGCCGGAGCAGGTAGATGTCGGCGATCTCGGACCAGCTGGGCGCCCTGGCCACTGTGCCCCGGTAGGGGACGGTGACCGCGAGGCCCTCGTCGCTGAGTCGCCGCAGAGCCTCCCTGATCGGTGCCTGGGACGTCCCGAATCGCGACGCCAGGTGCAGGACGCGCAAGCTCGTGCCCGGCGTGATCTCGGCGTTCAGGATCTCGTCGCGCAGGCGCGTGTAGACGTGATCCTGAAGCGTCTCGCGATTCTGGACGATGTCGCTCACAGCAGCTCACCTCTCGCACGCGCAATCGCGCATGGGCTATCGATAATGAAGCGGTGGCGAGAGCGTGGGGTGGTCGTCGCCTCTGCGGAAGCCCGGATGGTCATGCGCGCATTCTACCCACTGAGTGGCCTGCATGTAGGGACGCCAGCGGATCGGTGTCGGAGCCAGTTTTCTACGGAACTACTGTTCCGAAATTGCGGCGGAAGCCTTGCTTCGCCGATAAATTATCGATAGTCTTGAATCACGAGATGAGTCCGGCTGGGCGCTCGTCCACGATGAGCGAGAGCACGGCAACCGTCGACACATGAGCTTAGGACTGGAGGAATCGGGAGAATGCGAACCGAAGAGGTTGACGTCGTCGTCGCGGGCGGAGGCACTGCGGGAGTGATCGCGGGTCTTGCCGCGGCACGCAACGGCGCCCGTACTCTGTTGGTCGAGAGGCAGCGCTGTCTCGGTGGCCAGTTCACCGCGGGAAGCCAGGGGGCTTGGGTCGGCTTCAGCGACAAGAAGAACCGCATCGTGAACGGCATCGCCTGGGAGTTGCGAGATCTCCTCCGCGAGCGCAACGCGATCGTGGAGGCCGATCCGGAAACCGACGTGTGCTTCCTGTACGACCCCGAGGTCGCGAAGGTCGTTCTGAATGAGATGCTCGGCAGGGAGCCGCTGCTGAAGACCTACTTCAACACCTCCGTCATCGATGTCCTCAAGGACGGCGACGCCGTGGTCGGTGTCGTGATCCAGTCGGAGATGGAGCAGGTCGAGGTCCGGTCCAAGGTCGTGATCGACAGCAGCGGCGACGCCGGAGTGGCGGCCAAGGCCGGCGTGCCGTTCGAGATCCGCGCGAAGAAAGACATCCAGCCGATGACACTGATCGGGCGCATGGCCGGTGTCGACATGGATCGAGTGAAGCAGTACTACGAGGAGAACCCTCCCGTCCACGATCACCACGTGCCGCCGGCGTGGCGCGACTACAAGACCTTCCCCGGCTTCATGCACTACGGCTTGCGGGACGAGCTGGAGAACGCCGAACTTCCCGAGCACCTGGAGTACCTGCGGAACTGGCTGGCCATCTTCACTTCGACACCGAACCCCGGCGAGGTCACGATCAACTGCTCGGGTGCGATCGAGGCGCACAGTATCGCCGGTTTCGAGGATCGCGCCAGGCAGGAGATCGTGTCCCAGTCCTGCCTCTACGACGTGGCCGAAGCGATGCGCCGGTACGTGCCGGGCTTCGAGAACGCCTACCTGTCGGTCATCGCCAGTCAGCTCGGGGTTCGGGAGAGCCGCCGGGTCATCGGCGACTACAAGCTCACGTTGGACGACTTCCGGGCGGCCCGTGAGTTCGATGACTCGATCGGTCGCGGCGCCATGCCGGCGGGAGCGCATACGCCGGACGGAGTGACGATGACCGTCTACGACCTGCCGGCAGGCAAGTCCATGGCGATCCCGTACCGATGCATGCTGCCCAAGGGCACAGATGGGCTGTTGATCGCCGGGCGGTGCGTCTCCTACGAGCCTCCGGTCGCGAACTGCATTCGCAATATGGCGCAGTGCATGGTCATGGGGCAGGCCGTCGGAACGGCTGCGGCCTTGGCCGTGGAACATGGCACGACGCCGCGCGAGGTGGACATTCCGCTCCTCCAGGCCACGCTGCGCGAACAGGGCGCAATCCTCTAGCAATAACGGCGGGCGTAGCTCCTGCCACTGAGCAGACGACACAAGAAATGAAGGAGTCAGTCGCAATGAAGCGCTGCGTACGAATACTGGTTGCATTCCTCATGATGGCGTCGCTTGCGGCGTGCACGGGCACGTCGAGCGACTCCAGCGCGAACCCGAAGAAGCTCGTGATCTGGACGAACCTCACGGCCGACGCTCAGGCGAAGGTCCTCCAGAAGCAGTTCGACGAGGTTGCCCATGAAATGGGTATCGAGGTCGAAATGGTGACCGTGTCCTTCAGCGACATGTACACCAAGCTGGCCACGGCCGTGCAGTCCGGCGAGGTGCCCGACATCATGCACACCAACTTCTCTGGCGCGGCCTACCTACAGGCCCAGGACATGATTGCGCCGGTGGACGACGTGATCGACGGTCTCGGACGGGACGACTTCATCTCCACCTACCTCCATGTCCTCGGCAAGGACGGCAAGACCTGGGGCGTGCCCGACTGGGCGCTGCACAACTCGGTGTGGTATCGCAAGGATCTCTTCGCCAAGAAGGGCCTCCAGGTTCCGAAGACCTGGGACGAGTTCGAGGCTGTGGCCAAGGCGCTGAACACGGACACCGACAAGGACGGCAAGACCGACCTGTACGGATTCGCCGTCCCGATGCACGCCGTCCAGGTGGCTGCGCAGACCTACTACGAGATGCTCTACTCCGAGGGCGTCTACACCCTTGATCCGCAGACCGGCGACTATTCGTTCGGGAATCAGAAAGAGCAGGCTGTCAAGGCGCTCGACTACATGATCAAGCTGTACAAGGAGTCCTCGCCGCCGTCCTCGACCGAATGGTCGTGGAACGAGTACCGCAACGCGTTGGTCGAGGGGACCGTCGCCATGACCCTCGACATGGGCGCTGTCGTCGGTCTCGCCGAAGCCAACAATCCGGACATGGTCAAGAACCTGGGCAGCTTCGAGTTCCCAGGCCCGGACGGCACGAAGACGGCCTCGCTGGGCAGCGGCTACACCTTTGTGGCCAGTAACCAAGGCGGCGACGCGAAGGTGGAGCTGAGGAAGGAGTTCCTCAAGCGCCTGTACACCCCGGAGCGGGCCGCCGAGCGAGCCCTCTCGCGTCCGATGTTCGCCTTCCCCTCGATGTATTCGGCACTGAAGATCTACCGGCAGGACCCGTCGGTTGCGGCATTCCAGACCGAAATCGACTCGATCACGAATGCGTTCGAGCACAGCAACTGGTACTGGTACGGCATGGAGCCCGGGCTGAACCAGCTCTCCTCGCAGATCGAGTCGACGACCTTCTTCGGCGAAGCGATTCAAGGGGTGGCGCTTGGTACGCGAACGTCGGCGGACGCCGTTGGCTACATCGACCAGCAGCTCCAGGAACAGATCGCGAACATCGGGAAGTAGGGTCAGCCCAACGCTTCGCCTCTTCGTAGGGACTCCCGTCGGTGCACCGACGGGCCGGCGGGAGTCACCCGAGGTTGTGCGTGGCCAGGATCACTCTGGATGCCACTTTGGAGGACCGGTGCGCTATCCCAACCCATCCGCAACAACCCGCGCGACTCTGCCCGCCACGCGGGATGAGACCGACAACCGGGAGCGCCGACGCAGACGCGAGCTCGGTCTCGTGCTCTTCGTGGCGCCGACCGTGGTGTTCCTGGTCGTGTTCGTGTTGTACCCCCTGCTGTACAACCTCTGGCTGAGCCTGACGAATGCGCGGCTTCTGGGGACCACACCGGAGTTCGTCGGTCTCGAGAACTACCTGCGGCTCTTCACGAGCTCCACGTTCTCCAGATACCTGTGGAACACCGTGGTGTGGACCGTCGTGTCGGTGGCGCTCCAGATGGTCGTCGGACTCGGTCTCGCGCTGCTGATCAACCGCAAGAACCTTGCCTTCGGGACAGCGCTGCGCACCTTTCTCCTGATCCCCTACGTGGTACCCGCGGTCGCGTTGGCACTGGTGACGAAGTGGGTGATGAACGGCGACTACGGCATCGTGGCCACGGGGCTGCAGGCCATGGGGCTGATCGATCACCGGCAGTCCCCCCTGGCGCTTCCGGCCTACGCGATGGCCGTGGTCATCCTGGTCAACGTCTGGCGCTCGTACCCGTTTCCGATGCTCATCTACTGGGCAGCGCTCAAGGGGATCGATGCCGAGCTCTACGAGGCCGCGAGCGTGGATGGGGCCGGCTGGTGGAAGTCGTTCTGGTACATCACGCTGCCCGCCTTGAAGAACACGACCATCGTGCTGCTGGTGCTGCGGATCGTCTGGACGGCCACCTACTTCGATCTGATCTGGATGATCACCGGGGGCGGCCCCGCGGGCTCGACGACGCACCTGCCGATCATGATCTACCAGGCGTCGTTCGGAACCTTCCAGACCGGCTACGCTGCGGCGATCTCCGTGATCCTCGGTCTCATCCTGGTCGCCGGCGTCGTCTTCTACGTGCGGCAGTCGCTGGCTACGAACAACACCACCAGGTAACAAGATGGGAGCGCGAAACATGGACACGCGGACTCGCGTGATCGGGCCGCGATTGTTTTCTCGACTCGGCTTCTGGCTGCTGGTGCTTGCAGTGCTGGCAGTAGTCAGCTTCCCGCTGGTATGGATGGCCGCGAGCTCGCTGAAGCCATCGGAGGAGTTGTTCAAGACACCACCGAGCGTGCTCCCCAACGCCCCGACACTGACGTGGTACGTCGAGGCATTCAGGGATTCCGCGGCCCTGCGCTACTCGCTCAACAGCCTGGTCATCGCAACGGCGACGACCCTGATCTGCGTCGTTCTGGGCACCCTGGGGGCCTACGGCCTGGCACGTTTCGAGTACCGCGGGCGCAAGCCGATCATCGTGGGCGTCCTGCTGGCCTACTGCATCCCCCCGATCATGCTCATGACCCCGCTCTACCGCCTCATCTCCGGCGCTGGTTTGAATTCCACCTACGTCGGCGTCATCGTCGGGCACTTCACGATCACGTTCCCGTTCTGCCTGTGGCTGCTGATTTCGTTCTTCGAGAAGATCCCCAAAGAGATCGAGGAGTCGGCGAGCGTCGATGGGGCGTCGATCTTCACCATCTTCTTCCGCATCGATCTGCCGCTGTGCATGCCGGGCATTCTGAGCGCGGGCATCATGGTGTTCATCCTGTCCTGGAACGAGTACCTGCTGGCCAGCGTTCTGGTGTCCAGCGACACGATGAAGACGCTCACCGTGGGGCTGGCCAACTACATCAGTTCGACCGAGATCAACTGGGGTGTCGTCATGGCGATCGGCACCGCGACCACGATTCCGATCATCGTCTTGTTCACAGCCGTTCAGAAGTACTTCGTCGAGGGCCTGACCGCTGGTTCGGTGAAGGGCTGAGCAATGGCGCGCGCGAGAGGGTTCTGCGATGGTCTTCCATGACGGCTGGATGCGCTCCGTCCAGCTCCTGGGGCCGCGGACGATCGTGCCCGTCGAGGTACCGCCTCCGACCGAGTTGGGCCCCGACCAGGTTGAGGTGCGGCTGGAACTGGCCGGCATCTGCGGCAGTGACAGGCCGGGCTTCCTCAGCGGCGCGGATCGGGACGGGGCACGCCCGGTCGGCTATCCGACCCACGAGTGCATCGGCACGGTCGTGCGGTCCTCCGGCGACGCCTCTCTCGTGGGAACCCGAGTCATCGCGATTCCGAACCGCGACGCCGGCCTCAGTCAGGTCTTCCACGCGCCCATCGCCAAGACCCACGTGCTCGCCTCCTCGCTGCCGCCGAGGACGGCTATCCTCGTGCAGCCGCTGGCCTCAGTGCTCGCCGCGATCGATCGGCTGGGCGATGTGGCTGGCAAGCGGGTCGCCGTGCTTGGGCTGGGCCCGATCGGCATCTCCTTCGGCTATGTCCTGCGCGACATGGGCGTGGCATCCGTCGACGGCTTCGATCCGCGGAATCGTTCAGCGGCGCCCTTCATCGGAGTCTTCGACAGAATTGAACCCGCCCCGCCGGCCGACGCGGGGTACGAGCTCGTGGTCGAGGCCGTCGGCCACGACCTCGAGGTCGTCAACACCGCAATCGAAGCGGCAGCCTTCGCGGGAACGGTGCTGTACTTCGGCGTCCCCGACGACGACGTCTATCCGTTCGAGTTCAAGCGCTTCTTCCGAAAGTGCCTCCAGCTGGTCGCCAATGTTCAGCCCGACTGGCAGACCTATCTGCCTCGTGCCGAGACCTACCTCCTCGCCCATCCCGAACTTGGCGCCCTCGTGACCGACGTCGTCCCAGTGCGGCAGGTGCTTCGGGCATTCGAGATCGCGTTCGGCGGGAGGGCCTCGGGCCACGGGAAGGTACTCATCTCGGTCGACGACTGGCTCTAGCCGGCCTCTCCCCAGAGATGGCCGGGCCCGGTCTGCGGCGCCGCCACACTGCAGACCGGGCCCCAGTCAGGTCGAACTGCCGCCGGGGCCTTGGTGAGGCCCGGTCGGCCAGGTCAGCCGTTCACCGCGGCCGGCGAGGGAACCATCAGCCGGGACACGTCGACCTTTTGCGGGCGCAGGCGCCGGCCGAGGAGAGAGGCGCGCGGCTTGGCGTCCTTGCGAGCGCGTGCCGCGCGGATCTCCTGCTCGGGGAAGGGCGTCGGAGAGACGGGCGTGTGCACCGGCGCGGCGGTGGCCGGCACGCGGGGGATGATCACCGGCACCTCCGGCAGAGCGGCCACGGGCTCCGGCGCAACGTCGGCCTCCTCGCGGAGGACCGTCGCAGCGGACACCGGTTCGGCGGCCTCCGGCATGCGCAACACCGCGGGGTACTCGATCGTCTCCGGGACGACCATGCCGGCCGGTGCGCTGTCGACCGCGAGCTCGTCGTCGGCTTCGAGAAGCCGTGTCGGCACGGGTGCGGGCTCGGGCAACGGCATCGACTCGGGCACGGGCAGGGCCGGCGTCTCGGGCGCGAACGCCGCGTCGAGAGCCTCCTGCAGCTCGGGAGACAGCTGGACCGCGCGCAGATGCCGCGGCGTGTACTCGATCGCATCGTCGAACTCGTCGACTCCATCGACGTAGCGCGACCCGCCGGGCAGGTCGGCCGTCTCGGGCAGGTCGACACCGTCGAGGAAGCGGGATCCGTAAAGCATCTCGGTCATCTCTGTCACCAGTCCCCTCACTGGAAATCCACGTTGCTGACGTTCGAATCCTGAGCGCCGACGTCGCTCAGCCAGACACCGGCGGCCACGCCCACCCCGGCCTTCGTCCAGGCGGCGCTCATCACCGACTCGCAGTGGCCGGTGGTGCTCTTCATCCACTGGTTGACCACTTGCGCGGCGGTGTACCCCCGCGGCGAGAGCGCAAGGACCTCGCCGTACGCCCCGGTCACGCCGGCCAGGGCGAACCGGGTCGAGACGCTGCGAGTTCCTGCGGTGACGTGGTCGAGGCCCTGATAGATCTGCTGCCGCGTGACCAGGTCCCGACTGTGGGAAAGGGCCAGGTCGCCCAGGCCACCGTCCCAACGGAGTGGGTGGACCTTCGGCAGCGTCCTGCCGTTGCACACCTCGGCCTTGGCGCGGCGCTGGTTGAGTTCGCTCAGCACGCTGGCCTCGAACGCGGTGGGCGAGCGCCACGTGCGCTTGTAGGTGAAGTTCGCGGTGATCGTCGCGCCCGGCGCGCTCGCCGTGATCAGGTTGGCGCCGCCGAGGCCGGCGGGCACCCGGACGGTGAGGGTGTGATCGTCGACCACGGCGAACTCCGCCTCGACCGCGGGCATCGAGGTGAACCCAGCGGCGAGCTGATCGCGGTCCAGTTGCGGGGTGAACGTGACGCGTGTGGCCGAGCCGACTCCAGCGCCGGTGATCGTCGTGGATCCGCCTCCGGCCAGTGTGCTGGACGCTGCGCAGGCGCGCAGATCGCCGACCTGTTCGCCGACTCGGACGAAGAGTTGACGCGAGTAGCCGGCCTTTCGCTTGCCGTGCTTCGGGGTGCGGACGCGGTAGTAGCGATCCCCGGCCGAGGCGGGCACGACGGTCGTCCGGTAGCGGCCCTGCTTGGTGGTCTTGACCGTGGCCACAGTGGTCCACCGGGACTGACCGACCAGCCGCTCCTGCACCGTGACGGTGCGGCGGGACGGTCTCGGCGAGACCCTGCCGGTGAGGTTGACGCCTTCGCAGGCGGTCACGGTGGCGTCGGAGGCCCGGACGCTGACGCTGTAGCGTGCTGCTTGCGCAGGCGTGGCCGCGAAACCGGACCAGCCGGTGACCAGACCGAGTCCGGTCAACACGGCTGCGGCGCGGTGCAGCAGCGTTGAGCGCATCTGTGTAGGACCCCTCCCGAGAATGCTCCTCGAGCGTCTCACGGCGGTCCGTGCCCGAGTAAGGCCCCTAATGGGTGACTCGACGTGTCACCCGTTCGGGGGATCGGGCGACCGGCCGGGCCTACAGACCCGCCAGCGCAGCCCGGAGCCGGTCGGCGTAGTCGGCCTCTTCGCCGTCCGCGTACCGCGTCCGCGGCCAGAAGAACCCACGCAGTCCGTCCCCCTTCGACCGAGGCACGACGTGGGTGTGCAGGTGCGGAACCGACTGGCTGATCACGTTGTTCATCGCCACGAAGGTGCCTTCGGCGCCGAAGGCCGGACCCATCGCGGCCGCGATCCGCTGCGTAGCACTCAGCAGCGGCTGCATCAGCTCGGCGGGCAGGTCGAGCAGGGTGTCCACGTGCCGGGTGGGGCAGACCAGCACATGCCCCTTGAACACCGGCCGGTGATCCAGGAACGCGACCACATCGTCGTCACGCCACACCTGTTGGGTGGGCAGTTCACCGGCAATGATCTGGCAGAAGATGTCCGTGGCCATGGGGTGATTCTGGCACCGGGAAAGACAGAGCGGCCCTCCCGCCGAGGTGAGAGGGCCGCTCGTTCAGGCTGATCAGATCGGGGTGATGTTCGAGGCCTGCGGACCCTTCGGGCCCTGGGTGATCTCGAACTCAACCTTCTGGTTCTCGTCCAGAGTGCGGAACCCGGAGGTCGAGATCGCGCTGTAGTGGGCGAAAACATCGGGGCCGCCGCCGTCGGGGGCGATGAAGCCGTAACCCTTCTCTGCGTTGAACCACTTCACAGTGCCAGTGGCCATCCACTAACTCCTTCTCGTGCGTGCGATGCCGACTTCCGGAATCGCCGTGTCGTCCCCGCACCCCCCGAAGGAGCTTCTCGCGCTTTCCCGGCTGGGAAGACGAGCCGGTACAGCGACTACGCGGAGAACGATAGCGGTTGTCACTGCGATGGGGAACAGTAGGCCCGGCGTGGCTGTGTTCGAGCTCACCGGGTCGCGGCGGACGAAGGCGTCCCACCGACGCGGACGGCGAGCGCCAGCGGGCGGACGCGGCAGCTCATCCGGCTGCGTCGACCCACCGCGTCCCCGTCCAGTTGGGCCTCCACCGGCTCCCTGGTCGCGACGTCCACCCGGCTCGAGACCAGGCGCACGAGCGCTGGGTGGCCGCGCCGGTGCCGGGACACGATGTTCGCGCCGATCGCGATCCAGCCGAAGATCGAGCGCGGCGAGGCGAGGATGGTGTCGAGGGCGCCGTCGTCGAGCGAGGCGTCCGGAATCAGGGCCAGCCCGCCGGTGAGTTCGCCGCAGTTGGCGACCAGCACCGTGCGGGCGTGCTGGCTCACCGCCCGCTGTCGCTCCGCGGTGACGCGCACGCCGAATCCGAGCCGGAACACCGCGCCGATTCCGGACACGGCGTAGGCCAGCCAGCCGACCCGCCGCTTCAGCCGCGGGTCCACGCCCGCCATCATCTCCGCGTCCAGGCCCATCCCGGCGGCGACCAGGAACACGGCCGGTTCGCCGCCGTCCCAGGTCACCTCGCCGACGTCGATGGCGACCTCGGTTCCGGTGAGGGCCACGGCGAGTGCCGCGTCCAGATCGTCGAGGGGGAGCTTGAGGTTGCGGGCCAGCAGGTTGCCGGTTCCTCCGGGCAGCAGCCCCAGCGGACGTCCGGACCCGAGCAGTCCACTGGCGACGGCCCGGACGGTGCCGTCCCCACCCAGCGGGCAGACCAGGGTCGCGCCGTCGGCGACGGCTGCGCGGGCCTGCCCTTCTCCGGGATCCTCCGCCGTGGTCTCGTACCAGGCCGGTTCGGGCCAGCCGTGCTCCGCGCAGCTCCGAGCGACGCGCGTCCGTACGCCGGCCAGGTCGTCGAACTTGGTCGGGTTCACCACCACGGCCCAGGGTCCGTGCGGCTCACGCATGGGCGCACTCTACGTCGAAGCCCGGCCCCGATCCGGCTGGACCGAGTTCGGAACCGTCCCCAAGCGGCTCGGACCGAATCGGGGACGGTTCCGAACTCGGTCCACGAACCTCGGTGGATCCGATCCGTCCCGAGGGAGCTCAGGTGATCGAGGCCGCGTAGATCGATCCGATCGACACAGCCAGCGCGGCGTCGAAATCCGCGTCCGACATGTCCACCCGCAAGCCCTCGGTGAGCGCACGGCTGAAGCTGGCGATCAGGCCGTGGTTGGCGGCGAGCATCCGGTTGGCCTCGTCGCGGGAGTACCCGCCCGACAACGCCACCACCCGCAGCACCGCGGGGTGCGCGATCAGATCGGCGTAGAGATTCGCCTCGGTCGGGATGGTCAGCTTCAGCATCACCTGCGTGCCCTCGGGCAGCGTGGCCAGCCGGTCGAGGATGCCGGCGGTCACCATGGCCTCTGCGACCGGCTTGTCCGGCGCCGTGATGTCGACCTCGGGCTCGAGGATCGGCACCAGTCCCGCGGCGAGGATTCGCGCGCCCACCTCGAACTGCTGGTCGAGGACGGCGTCGATCCCGGTCGGGTTGCCGGCCTGCACCAACGAGCGCATCTTCGTGCCGAACACGCGCCGGGCCACGCCGCGCTCCAGCAGCGCGTCGAGGTCGGGCATCGGCTTCATCAACCGGACGCCGTCCGCGGCCTCGGCGAGCCCCTTGTCGACCTTCAGGAACGGGACGATCTCCTTGGCGTCCCACAGGTAGTCCGGGACGGGCACGTCGTCGATGTCGCGCTCCATCGTCTGTTCGAACAGGATCGCGGCGAGGATCTTCTCGCCGGTGAACACCGAGCTGGTCATGATCCGGGTGCGGAAGGCGTGGATCAGGTCGAACATCTCCGCGTCCCCGGAATAGGCCTGCGGCGGGATCCCGTAGCGGGTGAGTGCTCCCGGTGTGCTCCCACCGGATTGGTCGAGCGCTGCGACGAATCCCTTCGCGGTCGCGATTCGGGAGAGCTGGGCGGTATCCATGATTCCTCCTGGCGACTGCCGCCGACGGTCGTCGTCGGCCACCGGCGGGGTCCGAGACCACCTCCAGCCTATGACCGCTTCGATCCCGGCGTCGCGGAACCGCAGGACTCCTGCTCGGTTCGGTCCCCAACCGGCCGCCTCGGTCGTAGGGTCAGGGCATGAAGACCAACACCGCTCTCCAGGTGATCTTTGCCTTCTTCCTCGGCCTTGTGGTGGTCGCGTTCGTCGGTATCGGGGTGAACACCTTCTACCCCGAGCCGGTCTGGACGGAAGGGAACCAGCCCGGCTACGCGAACTGGCAGCTGATCACCGGGGTGATCCTGCTGGTGTGCGCCACGATCCTGCTGGCGGTCTCGCTGCTCCTGCCCGAATCGCAGGGAGTTCTGTCGAACGGCGTCCTTCTGGGCGGGGTGTTCACCATGGTGTACGCCGTCGGCATGACGGTGACGTCGGACCGCAGCGTGCTCCGGTTCGTGGTGGTCGCCGCGGCCCTGGCTGTGACGATCGGTATCGGTTACCTGAAGTTCGTCCGGCGGCGTGCGGCGGCGGCCGCGGCCACTGCCGCCGTCCCGCCGGCCGTGGCGGGCGGAACCGGCGAACTCGCCGACCGGCTCACAGCGGTCGAGCACAAGCTGGACGCCATCGCCCGGGCGCTGCGGGGCTGAGCCTGGGCATCGTCATCGGGGGAGTGCGGCCGGTCCTCAGGCCATGCCCGGCTCCATCTCGCCGGACTGGAGTTCGGGGGCGGCACGGCGCTCGGTCAGCGCGAGCGCACGCTGCAGACGCGGACGGTTGTAGCGCTGCACGATGATGAACGGCAGGTTCCCGATCAGGGCGATGGTGAAGATGAACAGCCACAGGTCGAACGGCGTCCACAGCCGCATGACCACCACCGACACCACCGCGCGGACGTGGTTGGACTCGCCCCGGCAGGTCTCCTGGATGAAGCGGGACAAGTACGCCGGATCGGCTGCGGCCAGGTGCTTCTTGGAGAACCCGTTCGGCCCGGCGAAGGTCGGCAGGTAGTCCTTCCATCGATCGACGCGCAGGTGCTGGCGGTAGAACTCGCCGTCGGCCTCCCAATGCTGCGTGCGGTACGCCGGACGGGCCGGGTCGAAGAACCGCGCGGGCAGATGTGGGTCGATGAGGATCCGTCCCAGCGTGAGTACCCAATACAGGGAAAAGTCCAGCCAGAACAGGTTCATGGTCTCCTCGGTCACTGATTTCACTCCTCACCTCCATCCTACGAGTCGGGAATTCCTCGTCTCAGCGGGCACAATGGGGGGTGGACATAGTGCTGAGGACGGGGACCCTGTGGTTGGTGTGCTGTTGTGGCTGTGCACGCTCGGACTGGTTCTCACCGGTCTCTACGGCATCTACCAGGTGGTGGTGAGCTCCCGTTTCACCGGTGACCTGCCGGTGCTGCCCGAGATCGGAAGGCCGCACCGCTTCGCCGTCTTGATCTTCGCCCGCAACGAGGAACGGGTGATCGGCCAGTTGCTGGCGAGCCTGGCCGCCCAGGACTATCCCGCGGAAGCCTTCGATGTCTTCGTCACCGCGGACAACTGCACGGACGCGACCGCCGCGGTGGCCCGCAAGGCCGGAGCGATCACCGTCGAGCGCTCCGACCCGGGACCCCGCGGCAAGGGTGCGGCCCTGAACTGGTTCTTCGCCGAGCACTTCCCGAGCGGGTACGACGCGTGCGTCGTCTTCGACGCCGACAATGTGGTCGATCCGGGATTCCTCGCCGCGATGAACCGGCAACTGGCGGCCGGTCACCAGATCGCGGTGGGTTACCGGATGGGCAAGAACCCGTCCAGTTCCTGGGTGGCGGGAGCCAGCACCCTGTTCTGGCTGATGCAGACCCGGTTCTTCCATCTGCCTCGCGCGCTGCGGAACCTGCCCTGCACTTCGGTCGGCGGCACCGGATTCATGTTCGCGACGCGCGTGCTGGGGCCGGACGGCTGGCGCACCAGCAGTGCCTGCGAGGACATCGAGTTCACCTTGCAGGCGATCGCGTCCGGGCATTTCGTGGCGTTCGCGCAGGACGCGGTGTTCTACGACGAACAGCCACTCACCTTCGGCCAATCACTCAAGCAGCGGTATCGCTGGTCGGTCGGTTCGGTGCAGCTGATCCGGACCTCGGTGCCGAAGCTGTTGGCGAACGTCCGGCACGGCCAACTCGGTGCGCTGGACGCCGCGCTCTACATCATCGGCGTCGTCGTCGGCGGGTTGTCGGGCGTGCTGTGGGTACTCAGCCTGGTGCTCGGCTGGATGTCGGGGATCGGGCTCGGCCGCACCTTGCTCGGCGTGCTCGCCTCGTCGGTGGCCGGCTACCTGCTGCTGGCCGGGTTCGGCGTGCTGGTGGCGCGGCTCGAGCACGTCCGCTGGCCGGGCATGGCCAAGGCCGTGGCGGGTTTCCCGATCTGGCTGTTCAGCTGGTCGGTGATCAACGTGGTCGTCCTGTTCTACCGTGACCCGACCTGGTACACGGTGCCGCACAGCGAGGCGATGTCGCTGGCCGAGGCTCGCCTCGACCACCGCTGAGCCGAGATCGATCCGAGGGGACGGTTCCGAACTCGGTCCACCCCCGGACCGCCGCCGGCGGAAGTGGACCGAGTTCGGAACCGTCCCCGATTCGGGTCAGATCGGGGAGACGGCTGCCACCAGGTAGGGCTTCGCGCCGTCCGGGGTGGTCACGGCGGCGCGCCACCCGTCGTGCGCTGGACGCCACCAGGCGCCCACCGTCGCGGGCAGCAGGATCGGCCGGAGGAAGGAGACCTGTGCGGAATACGCACCGGGCAACCGGGGGTCGAGCGCGGCCAGCAACCGGGCGTGCGTCCACATGCCGTGGATGATCGGACGGGCGAACCCGAACGCCCGGGCGGCCACCCTGCTGGTGTGGATCGGATTGGGGTCTGTGGAGACCCGGCGGTAGTCGCGTCCGAGATCGGCCCCCAGCCGCCAGATCGCGGTCGGCGGCTGCGCGACGAACTCGTCGGCGGTGCTCGCCTCCGGCGTCCCGGACGTGGACGCGCCCGGCGCCAGGTAGGTGCTCACCCCGTCCCAGACCAGCTCGTCGGCCACCCTCACCTCGCCGACCATGTCGAGCAGCGCCCCGCGCCGGTGCGGACGCAGGTTGTCCACGCGCACCGAGAGGTCCAGGACCTCGCCCGCGTCGACCGGACGGTGCAGTCGCATCCGGTTCGAGACGTGTACGGCTCCCGCCAGCCTGATCGTGGAGTCGGAGCCGGAGAGCAGATGGACGTGCAGTCCGAAGGTCAGCACGTGCAGCCACGTGGGCGGCACCCGGTCGCGGAGCGGGAATCCGCAGACCCGGTCGTAGTCGGCCACCACCGCCGGATCCTGGTGGACTCCACAGACCCGGACGGTTCGTCTCGGCACTCGCGCCGCGCCGCGCTGGAAGCTGGGCGCCAGTGCCTTCGCGAACAGCGGGCCGAGGCGGGGGAGTGCCGCGAGGACCTCGACGTCGGCGTCCATCACTGGCCGACCAGGTTCTGGCCGCAGACTCGGACCACCTGACCGGTGACGCCTGCGCTGGCCGGGTCGAGGAAGTAGCCGATCGTCTCGGCCACGTCCACCGGCTGCCCGCCCTGGCCGAGGCTGTTCGTGCGCCGGAACACCTCCCGCTGCACGAACGGGATCTTCGCGGTCATGTCGGTCTCGATGAAGCCGGGTGCGACGGCGTTGACGGTGATGCCGCGTGCGGCCAGCTGGGGCGCCTCTGCCCGGACCAGGCCGACCACACCGGCCTTGGACGCGGCGTAGTTGGCCTGCCCGCGGTTTCCCGCGATGCCGGAGGTGGACGCGATGGCGACGATCCGGCCGCCGTCGGCAAGCCCGCCAGGCCGTCCCTCGAGCAGCACCGGATTGATCCGCAGCTCGGCAGCGAGGTTCACTTCGAGCACCTGGGCCCAGCGCTGCGCGTCGGTGTTGGCCAGCTGTTTGTCCCTGGTGATGCCCGCGTTGTGCACGATCCCGTGGATGCACGCGTCGGCGCCGTACCGGGTCGCCACGTGCGCCGCGATCCGCTCGCCGGCGTCCGGCGCGGTGACGTCGAGCTGCAGGGCGGTTCCGTGCAGCCGGTTGGCCAGGGCGGCCAGCGACTCACCTGCTGCCGGGATGTCCACGCACACCACCGTTGCGCCGTCGCGAGCGGCGACGGTCGCGATCTGGGCGCCGATGCCACGGGCGGCTCCGGTGACCACCACGATGCGCCCAGCCAGGGGTGCCGGCGGCTCGTCGTGTCGTTGTGGAGCTCGTTGCTCATCCTGGCCCGGCTCAGGAATCGGGTCTCGGGCGGGACTCACCGTCCAGGACTGGCCGTCGACGAAAGCGGAGCGGCCCTCCAGCAGGAAGGAGAGCGTCGAGGCCAGGTCCGGCGCGGCCGTCCCCTGGGCGACGTAGACCAGGTTCGCGGTCGCGCCGTGGCGCAGTTCCTTGCCGACGGTGCGATTGATCCCGTCCAAGGCCTGCCGGACGGCGTTCGCCTCCACCCCGGTGACCTCGGCGTCGGCGACCAGGACGACCCGTCCGGATCCGGCCAGCGCCCGCACCGCCGGACGCAGCACCGCGCGCAGGCCCTCGAGCTGGCGGACCTCGCGCAGCCCGCAGGCGTCGACCACGATGGCCCCGATCCGATCGGGATAGGCAGGGAGCTCGGCGTCGTCGTCGCGGAGGGGGACGGCGGAGACGACGCCGAGCAGTTCGAGGGTGTCGCCGGCGAGAGTCGAGTTCGCCAGCGACGCCAGCACCACCGGCTCGTCCGGCAGCACCCGTCCGCGGCGCAGCACCGGCGGTTCGGCTAGGCCGAACCTCCCGGCCAGCGCCTTGCCGGCGCGGGAAGTGAAGGCGCGTTCGAGCAGGCCGGCCATCACACGGCCTCCAGGATCGCGACCACGCCCTGGCCCCCGGCTGCGCACACCGAGACCAGGCCGCGGGCCCTGCCGCCGCGCTCGTGCAACAGCTTGGCCGCCGTCGCCACGATCCTGGCTCCGGTCGCGGCGAACGGGTGGCCGGCGGCGAGGGAGGAGCCGGTGATGTTCAGCCGGTCGTGATCGATCGGTCCGAGCGGCGCGGACAGCCCGAGTCGCTCCGAGCAGAAGGCCGCGGACTCCCAGGCCGCCAGCGTGGCCAGCACCGTGGACGCGAAGGCCTCGTGCAGTTCGTAGAGCTCGAAGTCGCTCAGGGCCATGCCGTTGCGGGCCAGGAGCGTGGCCACTGCGTGGGCGGGGGCGAGCAGCAGGTCGTCGCCTCCGGGATGGTCGACGGCGGCGACTTGGGCGTCCACCACTCTGGCCAGCGCCGGCAGCCCGTTTCGCTGCGCCCAGTCCGGCGCAGCCAATAACACCACGGCCGCCCCGTCGGTGAGCGCGGTGGAGTTGCCCGCGGTCATGCTGTCGCCGAAGACCGGCCTGAGTGTGGCCAGCTTCTCCACGGAGGTGTCGGCTCTCAGGATCGTGTCCGTCGTCACCCCGAGATAGGGGGTGACCAGATCGTCGAAGAAGCCGCTGGACCAGGCCGCGGCGAGGTTGTGGTGGGACGCCGCCGCGAGCTCGTCCTGGGCCTCGCGGGAGATGCTCCAGGTTGCCGTCGTACGCGCCTGGTGTTCGCCCATCGACAAGCCGGTGCGCGGTTCGACCACCTGCGGTGCGACCGGAGCCAGCTGGCTCGGCCGGATCCGGGACAGGGCTCGGAGCCGCTGAGGGAGGGTCTTCGCGCGATTGGCCGCCAAGAGCGCGCGCCGCAACCCCTCGCTGACGGCGATCGGGGCGTCCGAGGCGGAGTCGACCCCGCCTCCGATGCCGACCTCGGCCTGCCCGAGGGCGATCTTGTTGGCGATGTACACCACCGCCTCCAGGCCGGTTCCGCAGGCTTGCTGCAGGTCGACCGCCGGCGTGGTCGGGGCGAGAGCGGAGGAGAGCACTGCCTCGCGAGTGAGGTTGAAGTCCCTGGCGTGCTTGAGGACGGCGCCCGCGGCCACCTCGTCCAGCTCGCGTCCGGCGAGCCCGAACCGGGCGACCAACCCGTCCAGGGCGGAGGTGAGCAGGTCGAGGTTGCTGGCCGCTGCGTAGGCGCCGCCGGCCTTGGCGAACGGCGTCCGATTGCCCCCGACGACCACGGCGCTGCGTGGAAGCGACATGGCTCCTCCTTCGAATTTACTCGATACCGACGGTAGCAGATACGGTGAGTACCGGGTAGTCTGGCCGTGTGACCACCGATGGACGCGACACCCGCTGGACCGAGCACCGCCAGGCGCGGCGGCGAGAGCTGGTGGAGGACACCCTGCGCGCCATCCGCAAGCACGGGGCGGGCGTCGGCATGGACGAGATCGCTGCTCAAGCAGGTACGTCGAAGACCGTGATCTACCGGCACTTCGGCGACCGCAGTGGGTTGTATGCCGCCGTGGTGGCGAGCGTGCACGAGTTCATCCACTCCGACCTGCAGGCGGCGCTCGAACTCACGGACGCGAGCGAGCTCCCTGCGCTCGCGCACGACCTTGCCGACGCCTACCTCGCTCTGGTCGAACGTGATCCCGAGATCTACCGATTCGTGCTCAGCCCACCCACCCCGGACGTCGGCGTCGACCCCTACGGCGGCCTGCCCGAGGTGATCGGCGGCCATGTCGCCCAGGCGATCGACGCGCACCTCACCCGCCAGGGCCAGGATCCCGCGTGCGCCACCACCTGGGGCTACGGGCTGGTCGGGTTCATCCGGGCCGCGGCGGACGCCTGGATGGCCACCGAGCCCCGGGCACCCCGCACCGAGGTGCTTGATCACCTGGACGCCTTCTTCACTCCGGCACTGGCCACCGGGCTGGCCGCCGTTCCCCAACGACAGGAGCACCGATGAGCGTGGCGACGGATCACGAACGACCCACTGACACCGCCGACCCTGCTGCCCTCGGCGCCGCGCTGAGCCGCGTGCTCGACGGGCAGTTCGCCGATCAGCGGGCAGCCGCGCGGGAGTCCTTCCCCGCCGAACACCTGCATCGCGACCCGGAGCAGACCATCGAGCAGGCCAGGGACTGGGTGTTGCACCGCCTCGGCGAGCTGTCCGACGCCGGCTTCGGGGCGGCCGGTATTCAGCGCGATGCCGACGACCGACCCGATCCGGCCGCAGCGGTGATCGCCTTCGAGATGCTCGCCCACGGGGACCTGTCGACGCTGATCAAGTCCGGGGTGCAGTTCGGCCTGTTCGGCGGCGCGGTGGTCAACCTCGGAACCCGCTGGCACCACGAGACCTTCCTGCCCGACATCACCAGCATGAAGCTGCTCGGCTGCTACGCGATGACCGAACTCGGGCACGGGTCCGACGTCTCCGAGCTGGAGACCACGATCACCTACGTCCCCGAGGCCGACGAGTACGAGGTGCACTCCCAGACCCCGGAGGCGACCAAGGCCTACATCGGCAATGCCGCCAGAGACGGACGGATGGCCGTCGTGTTCGGTCAGTTGCTGGTGCGGGGCAAGAACCACGGCGTGCACGCGGTGCTGGTGCCGATCCGCGACGAGGCGGGTGCGGATCTGCCGGGGGTGACCTCGTCCGACCACGGCGGCAAAGGCGGCCTGCTCGGCGTCGACAACGGGATGCTGCGCTTCGATCGCGTCCGGGTGCCACGGCAGATGCTGCTCGACCGCTACGGCGGCGTCACCGAGGCCGGCCACTACGCGTCCGCGATCGAGAGCCCGAACCGGCGCTTCTTCACCATGCTCGGCACCTTGGTGCGTGGTCGGGTGTGCATCGCCGCCGGCGGCGGAATTGCCGCTCGGCGCGGGTTGTCGATCGCCACCCGGTACGCGCTGCGGCGCCGCCAGTTCACCGCCCCGGGGCATCCCGAGGGCGTGGTGCTGCTTGACTACCTGATTCATCAGCGTCGGTTGCTGCCGGCGATCGCCCGGGCCTACGCGCTCGGCTTCGCCCAGAACGAGCTGACCGCCGCGCTGGTGCGCGTCCAGGGCGGGGGCGAGCATACGGAGCGTGAGCAGCGCAGGCTGGAGACGCAGGCCGCCGGTCTGAAGGCGCTCGCCACCCGGTTCGCGAACGACACGATTCAGGAGTGTCGCGAAGCCTGTGGTGGTGCGGGCTACCTGGCCGAGAACCGGCTGGTCGGCCTGCGAGCGGACGCCGACGTCTTCGCCACCTTCGAGGGCGACAACACCGTGCTGCTGCAACTGGTCACGAAGGCGCTGCTCACCGACTACCGGCAGGTCTGGGGCGACCTCGACCGGGTCGGCATGGTGCAGGCCACCGCCCGGATGGTGGGCGGGACGGTACTGGAGCGGACCGCGGCGAATCTGCTCATCTCCCGCCTGGTCGAGACCGCGCGACGGCGTCCCGAGGAACTCACCCTGGTCGACCGCGGCTGGCATGCCTACCTGTTCGAGGAGCGCGAACAGCATGCGCTGAGCTCCCTGGCCCGGCGGATGCGGCGAGCGTCCGGGCGCGACTTCGAGTCGGTGAATCGGCTGGGCGACCACATGCTGTTCGTAGCCAGGGCGCACCTGGAGCGGGTGGTGCTGGAGGCGTTCATCGCCGCGATCGAGGGTTGCGCGGACCCGGACGCCCGAGCGGTGTTGGAGCGGCTGTGCACGCTGTTCGCGCTGTCCAGCATCAACGACGACCGGGCCTGGTTCGTCGAGCACAACCGGCTCTCGACCGGACGCGCCAAGGCGATCGGTGCCCAGATCAACGCTCTGTGCGCAGAGCTGCGTCCCGACGCACTCGCCCTGGTCGACGGCTTCGGCGTCCCCGAGGCCTGGTTGGGTGCCGCGTTCCTTGAGCCCTGACCTCCCCGTCCACTTGCCGAGTTGTCAGAATCTGATTCGCCTATAGCCCAATGAGATTCTGACAACTCGGCGGGGGGAGGCCGGTTTCGCGTTTCGAGGGACGGTTCGGCAGGATGGCCTCATGACGGTGCGGTTCGCCAGGTGGCTGCGACTCGTCGTTGCCTGGGCGAGTCTGCTGCTCGGCCTGACCCTGGTGGCGGTCTGGGTGGCCAACTGGGCGCTGAGTAGGACGGTCGACGACACCACCGACGGGAATGCGATCGTGACGACCCTGCTCGTGCAGGGTTGGGTGGTCATCGTCCTGACCGCGGTCGTGGTGCTCGGCCTGGCTGTCGGGGCGTGGCTGCATCGACCACTCTGGGCGCGCGGAGTCGCCTTGGTGATGGCAGGCATGGTGCTCCATTGGGGCTGGTGGCTGCTCGATCGCAAAGTGGACCTGTTCGGCATGGCGTCGATGGAAGTGGACGATCCGGGCCTGATCCCGCGCGCCGAGGCGCGGCTGTGGGTGACGCTCGGAGTCGACGTCGTCGCGGTGCTGGCGCTCCTGATCGGAGGGGTCCTGCTGCTACGACAGCGTGGTGCCGCCGTCCATGCTGAGAACGAGCGCGATCACGATCCGGAGCCAGAAGCGGTCGAGTCGGTGGCGACCGAGCACGAATCGCGTCCCGTCTGAGCCGACGCACCCCGGACGCCGACCGCTAGGGCAGGCCGGCCCGGCGTCCGATCGCGGACGCGAGCGCGCCGGCGATCACCACCACGATGTAGGGCGCCTTCAGCTTCAGTGCGATCGCCCCGGCGGCCAGCGCGAGCAGCCGCGAGTCCAAGGCGATGGCCTGGCCCTTGCCGACCGTGTTCATCACGGTCAGTGACGTGAGCAGTCCGACGGTGAGGGCGCCGGCGAGTTCGTGGACGATCGGTCGATCCAGCAGCGCCTGGGGGAGCAGGTAGCCGGCAAGTTTGATCGCGTACGCGGCGACGCAGGCGGTGATCACCCAGGTCCACAAGGTCATTCCGGCACCTCCGGGCTTGGCCGGCGACGCCAGGCCCACCAGGCCGCGGTGACGGCGGCCGCGATCAGGACGGGGATGCCGGGCGGCACCAGGGGAAGGGTGATGATCGTGGCGAGCGCCGCGGCAACCGCGAGCGCGATCGGATCCTTGGCGTGGAGTCGGGGCCAGAGCAGGCCGAGGAAGGCTGCCACCGCGGCACCGTCCAGGCCCCACATGGTCGGATCGCCCAAGGCGTCGCCGGCCAGCGCGCCGATCAGGGTGAAGGTGTTCCACATCAGGTAGACGCCGAGGCCGGCCGTCCAGAAGCCCCGGACGCGCTCGCCGCTGTCGTCCTGCGCGGTGGCGGTCGCCGTCGACTCGTCGATGGTCAGCTGCGCCATCAGCGGGATCAGCTTGGCCGGTGGTCGGATCAGTGCCTTCAACTGCATGCCGTAGACGCCGTTGCGGACGCCGAGCAGGGTGGCTGCGGCCCAGGCTGCGGCCCCGGTCCCGCCGCCGCCGATCACGCCGATGAATGCGAACTGGGAGCCGCCGGTGAACATCAGGGCGCTCAGCGCGCAGGTCTGCCACACGGTCAGGCCCGCCGACACAGACAGGGCTCCGAATGAGATCCCGTACACCCCGACTGCGATCGCGATGGAGGTGCCCATTCGCATCGCTGGGGTGAGCCTGGAGAACACGAGCGCCAACGTAGCGCCCCCTGTCCCGCCGACTTGTCAGAATCTCATTGACCTATAGCTCAGTGAGATTCTGACAACTCGGAGAGAGGGGTGACGCAGATGGGACGCAGATTGGTGCCCACCAGGATGCCGGAGCGGACAACGCGTGACCGGGCGGTGCTGGACGTCCTGCTTGGGGAGGTGCTCTTGGCCCATGTCGGGCTGAGCCTGCCCGAGGGGCCGCTGGTGATTCCGACCGGATTCGCCCGAGACGGCGACCGGATCCTGTTCCACGGCTCCACCGGATCACGATGGATGCGCGCGCTGGCCGGCGGCGCGGACGTGTGCGTCACCGTCACCGCCCTCGACGCGCTCAAGGTGGCGCGGTCGGCGTTCGAATCGGGGATGCGCTACCGCAGCGCCTGCCTGTTCGGACGGTGCGAGGAACTGACCGGCGAGGACGCCGTCCGGGCGCTCGACGCCTTCAGCGACCGGGTGCTCCCCGGACGGACGGTGGAGGTGCGCCCCAGCACGGCCAAGGAACTGGCGGCCACCATGGTGCTCGCGCTACCCATCGTCGAGTGGTCGGTGAAGACCTCCGATGGTTACCCCGATGACCCCGACGATGACGTGGCCGGGGACGCATGGGCTGGGGTGGTGCCGCTGCGGACGGCCTGGGCCGATCCCGAGCCGAACCCGGACCTTCGCCCCGGGATCGAGGTCCCCGCGTCCGTCCTGAGGCTCACCTCGACCCGCTGACCCCGCGACTGAACCAAAAGGGGACAGGTACTTTCGGTTCACCTGAACCGAAAGTACCTGTCCCCTTTTTGTTCACGACGCCTGCCTGCCGCCACTCCGGCCGGGAGCAGACCGGACGTCAGCTAGCTGAGCGACTCCGGCTCGTAGTCGGGGAAGGTCACGTCGTCGGCCTCGGTCACGTTGGTGCCGCGGGCCTGCGCGATCACCCGCATCAGGTGGTACAGCACCAGCGCGGTGATGGTGCCGACAGTCACGCCGCCGAAGGTCATGTCGCCGAGGGTGAAGGTGAAGTTCGCGATGCCCATGATCAGGCCGATCGCGGCCGGGATCAGGTTCACCGGGTTGGTGAACGCCACCTTGTTGTCGATCCAGATCCGGGCGCCGAGCAGGCCGATCATGCCGTACAGCACCGTCCCGGCCGCGCCGATCACGCCGGCGGGGATGGTGGCGATCGCCTGGCCGAACTTGGGGATGAAGGAGAGCAGCACCGCGATGGCGCCGGCGATCCAGTACAGCGCGGTCGAGTAGACCTTGGTAGCCGCCATTACGCCGATGTTCTCTGCGTACGTGGTGGTTCCCGAGCCGCCGCCGAAGCCCGCAAGGGTCGTCGCCACGCCGTCGGCGAGCAGCGCGCGTCCCATGGTCTTGTCGTAGTTGTGTCCGGTCATCAGCGACACCGACTTCACGTGGCCGACGTTCTCCGCGATCAGCACCAGCACCACCGGCAGGAACAACGCGGCGACGTTGAAGTCGGGCGTCGGAAGTTGGAACTGCGGCAGCCCGAGCCAGGCGGCGCTACCCACGGCGGCGAAGTCGACCTGGCCCTGGACGAGGGCGGCGATGTAGCCGACGACCACGCCGAGCAGGATCGACAGGCGTCCGATCAGGCCCTTGAACAAGACGGTGATCAACACGATCGCGAACAGGGTGATCCAACCGGTGACCGGGGCCGCCCAGAAGCCGGACTTGTTGGCCTCGCCCCACGCGGCGCTGGCGAGGTTGAAGCCGATCAGCATCACGATGGTGCCGGTCATCACCGGCGGCATCAGCACGTCGATCCAGTGCGAGCCGGCCAGGTGCACCGCCGCGCCGACGATGGCCAGCAGAATGCCGGTGAGCATGATCCCGAACAGTGCCTTGCCGATGTCCTTGGTGCCGTCGGCACCGACGATGGTCGAGGCGAGCACCGGTGAGATGAAGGCGAAGGACGAGCCCAGGTAGCTGGGCAGCTTGTTGCCGGTGATCAGCAGGAACAGCAGCGTGCCGACGCCGCTGAAGAACAGGGTTGCCGGGATCGGGAAGCCGGTGATCAGCGGCACCAGGAAGGTCGCGCCGAACATCGCCACCACATGCTGGGCGCCGAGCCCGACCATCTTGCCCCAACCGAGGCGTTCGTCGGGCGCCACCACGGCTCCCGGTTGAATCGTGCCGTTGCCGTGCAGCTTCCAAACACCCATCCTGAATCCCCTTCGCCGAGCAGCCGAGCGAACTCTATTGGGCGCGCCTGCTCGAACTTCGAGGATCAAGAATCTGGTGAGACCGGCCCCACGGGGCCTCCCGGGACGGTAAGAATCAGCTGACTTTTCCCTGCGTCCGGAGCGACCGGGATCAGATCCAGGAGCGCAGCCACATCCGGGCGAGCCAGTCCTTGTACAGCATCAGCTGGTCGGTCAGCACGGGATAGATGTAGGCGAAGTTGAGCACCACCAGAGCCACCGCGACACCGACGATGATCGCGCCTCTTCGTCGTTTGGGTCCGTGGGACGGTCCGAGGATCAGCCCGAACGCCATCGCCAGGACGGTCACCGTGAACGGGACGATGGTGATCGCGTAGAAGAAGAACACCGGACGGTCGGCGTTCGGGAACCAGGGCAGGTAGGTCGACATCGCGGCGATGATCGGGACGCCGAAGCGCCAGTCCCGTCCGGCGATCCACCAGATCAGGCCGACGAGCAGCGCGATGAAGGCCATCCACCACAGCACCGGCGTGCCCATCCCCGAGATCACCCGGATGCAGGTGTCCTCCCCGGTCGCCCAGCAGCCGTCCACTCCGGGTTTGATGTCGTTCACCGCGTCGATACCGATCGGCCGTGCCATCACCAGCCAGCCGATCGGGTGCGCGTCGTAGGGGTGGGTCTGGGACCTGATGTAGTCCCCGGTATGGAAGTTGTAGATGTCCTGGTGGTACTTCAGGAAGGACGCCCACATCTCGCCCAGGTGGATCGTCCACGGGCTGTCCGGGTGGTTCTTTCCCCAGTCGCGGTCGTAGCCACCGCTGGTCAGCAGCCAGCCCGACCAGGTCGCCACGTAGATGATCGCCGAGACCACGACCAGCCGGATGAACGCGGGGATGCCGTCGATCAGCACCGCCTGCCAGGCCCGCCAGTCCGCCCCGGCCAGGCGACGCGCGCCGACGTCCCAGACCACGCTGAGGATGCCCATCGTGGCGAGGACGAAGATCGAGTTCCACTTGGTTCCGATGGCCAGTCCGAACAGCACCCCGGCGGCCAGGCGCCAGGGTCGCCACCAGACGATCGGCCCGAACCGTCCACCGAGGTCGAACTCGCCGAGCCGCTCGAGCTGGTCGGCCAGCCTGCCGCGGTACCAGTCTCGGTCGGCGACCACGCAGGACACCGCCGCGACCAGGAAGAACGCTTGGAAGATGTCCAGCAGGGCGATCCGTGACATCGCGAACGCCAGGCCGTCGAAGGTGAGCAGGACGCCGGCGATGCCGCCGATCAGGGTCGAGCGGGACAACCGGCGGGCGAACCGGATCGTGATGAACACCAGCAGCGTGCCGAACACCAGCGGCATGAACCGCCACCCGAAGGAGTTCATCCCGAACAGCTGCTCACCGACGCCGATCAGCCACTTGCCGACGGGCGGGTGCACGACGAACTCGGCGGTGGTCTCGAAGATATCCACGCTGCCGGCGGCGACCTTGGCGTCCACGTCCTTGGGCCAGTTCGTCTCGTAGCCGAACTTCCACAGCGTCCAGGCGTCCTTGGGGTAGTAGGTCTCGTCGAAGACCAGCTTGTTCGGGTAGGCGAGGTTCACGATCCGGATCGCGAACGCGATCGCGGTGATGCTCAGCGTGACCACCCAGCCGGCCACCCGGTCGCGCAGGGCGGCTTGGCCGTCGCGCAGCCGTTCGATCGTGCTCAGCTCGTCGCGGTAGACCGCTCGGCGCAGCCGGGGCCAGGCCCGGTGCGGGGCGACCGGGGCACCCTCGGGCTCGTCCCACGCCTCGGGCCGATCCTCGTCGCCGGGCTCGGCGACGGTGTCGGCTTCGGGACGCGCGTCCGGAGCCTCGGCCGCGTCCGAGGCGGTGGTCTCCTCCTGCGGGACGGGATCGCCGGAGCCGCCGGACGCCCCCTGGCTGCCGGGCCCCCACTCCGCTTCGGTCACGCCGACATCCTAGGTGGACCCGGTCGTTGGCAGCTTGAGCACGGCCGAATCAGGAATACTGCACAGGTGGACGACAGGCGAGACGGTGGGCTGCTGGTGCTGGCGGGCACCCCGATCGGCAATCTCGACGACGCCTCGCCCGCGCTGCGACAGGCGCTGGTGAGCGCGGACGTGATCGCCGCAGAGGACACCCGGCGGTTGCAGGGGCTGCTCTCCCGACTCGGACTGACCACCTCGGCGCGCCTGGTGTCGTACTTCGACGGCAACGAAGCCTCGCGTGTGGCCGGGCTGCTCGCGGCGCTCGCGGACGGGCGGACGGTGCTGGTCGTCTCCGACGCCGGCATGCCCACCGTCTCCGACCCCGGGTATCGGGTGGTGGCAGCTGCGGTGGCGGAGGGCTGGCCCATCCGCGTGGTGCCCGGGCCGTCCGCGGTGTTGGTGGCGTTGGCGTTGTCCGGGCTGCCCACCGACCGGTTCTGCTTCGAGGGCTTCCTGCCGCGCAAGGGTGGCGAGCGGCGGCGACGGCTCGCCGAGCTGGCGCTCGAGCCGCGCACCATGGTCTTCTTCGAGGCCCCGCACCGGTTGGCGGAGTTCCTTGCCGATGCACGGGCAGCGTTCGGCGACGAGCGGCGTGCTTCGGTCAGCCGCGAGCTCACCAAGACCTACGAGGAGACCCGCAGGGGCGGGCTGGCGGAGCTGGCCGACTGGGCCTCGGCAGGGGTGCGGGGCGAGATCACCGTGGTGGTCGCCGGGGCTACGCCGAGCGCATTCACCGTGGCAGACGCCGTCCCCGTGGTGGCCGAGCGCCTCGCTGCGGGCGAACCCTTCTCCGCGGCGGTGGCCGCCGTGGCCGCGGACACCGGCGTCCCGCGCAAGGCCCTGTACGCGGCGGCTCTGGACGCGCGGAAGGCGTCCAGCCCGGACCCCGGTGCGAGTGGGGACGCCACGGACGAGCGGAGGAAGCCATGAGCCGTACTTCAATGAACGACAAACTGCCACCGCTTCCGGAGGCCCTGCCCGTGGCGACGACGGACGCGCACACCCACGCGCTGAGCACTGCCGAGTACAGCGGGCTCGCCGTGGCTGACGCGCTGGCGCTGGCGCACTCGGTCAATGTGACCCGGATCGTCGAGGTCGGCACCGACGTGGCCTCCTCTGCGGCGGCCATCGAACTCGCCGAGCGTCATCCCGAGGCGGTCGCCGCGGTGGCGATCCATCCCAACGACGCGGCCCGACTCGGTGAGCGCCTGGACGCCGAGCTGGCGCGGCTGGAAGCCCTGGTCGACTCCTCTGCGCGCGTCCGTGGTGTCGGGGAGACCGGTCTGGACTATTTCCGCACCACCGACGCCGAGGGGCGGGCGCGGCAGCAGGCCGCCTTCGCCGCCCACATCGGGTGGGCGAAGCGTTACGACCGTGCCCTGGTCATCCACGACCGCGACGCCCACGCCGACGTCCTCGACGTGCTGGACGCCGAGGGATCTCCGGACCGTGTGCAGATGCACTGCTTCTCCGGGGATGCGGCGTTCGCCCGCGCCTGTCTGGATCGCGGCTACTGGCTTTCCTTCCCCGGGACGGTCACGTTCAAGCCCAACGAAGCGCTGCGTGAGGCGCTCGACCTCACCCCGCTGGATCGGCTCCTGGTCGAGACCGACGCCCCGTACCTCACCCCGATGCCGTACCGAGGCAAGCCCAACTCCAGCTACTTGGTGCCGCACACCGTCCGGTTCATCGCGGAGCGCCGTGGCGTCGACCTCGCCGAGCTGTGTACACGGCTGGCCGCGAACGCGTCCGCGCTGTTCGGCGAGTGGGGCGAATGATGGCCGACGCCCTGCTCGATCCGCGGACGATCCGTGAACTCGCCGCGGAGCTGGACCTGCGTCCGACCAAGCAACGCGGCCAGAACTTCGTGCACGACGCCAACACGGTGCGCCGGATCGTGGCGGCAGCGGGGGTCCGGCCCGACGACGTCGTGCTCGAGATCGGCCCGGGACTCGGCTCGCTCACGCTGGGTCTACTGGAGGTGGCCGACCAGGTCGTCGCCGTCGAGATCGAGCACAGCCTGGCCGAGCGACTGCCGCGCACGGTCGCCGAGCGGCTGCCCGGGCGTGCCGACCGTCTCCGGGTTGTCGAGGCCGACGCGCTCAAGGTGGACGCGCTGGCGGACCCGCAGCCCACTCTGGTGGTGGCCAACCTGCCCTACAACGTGAGCGTGCCGGTGCTGCTGCACGTGCTGGCCGAGTTCCCCGGCATCCGCGGCGGGCTGGTCATGGTGCAGGCGGAGGTCGCCGATCGACTGGTCGCAGGGCCCGGTTCGAAGACCTACGGGGTGCCGTCGGTGAAGCTGGCCTGGTACTGCGCGGCGCGCCGGGTGGGCAGTGTTCCCCCGACCGTGTTCTGGCCGGTGCCCCAGGTGGACTCGGGGCTGGTGGAGCTGGTGCGCAGGGATCCGCCGGTCACGTCCGCCGACCGGGAGCAGGTTTTCGCCGTGATCGACGCGGCGTTCGGGCAGCGGCGCAAGATGCTTCGCTCGGCACTGTCGGGACTGTTCGGGTCGTCGGCTGCGGCGTCGGCGGCGCTGACGGAGGTCGGCGTCGATCCGCAGTCCAGGGGCGAGGTGCTCGCCGTGACCGACTTCGTGAGGGTTGCCGAGGCCCTCGTTCGGACGGTGGGATAGCCTCGCCACATGGCAACCCCGGTGACCGAGCCCGAGGCCATCCGCGTCAGGGTGGCCGGCAAGGTGAACCTCGCCCTGCGAAGTGGCCGGCGTCGTCCGGACGGCTACCACTCCCTGGCGAACGTGTTCCAGGCGGTGTCGCTGTTCGATGAGGTGGAGGCGACCTGGGCCGAGCCCGGCCGGTTCACCGTGCGGGTGATCGGGGAGCAGGCCGCTCAGGTGCCGACGGGGGAGGAGAACCTCGCGGTGCGGGCGGCCCGGCTGTTGGCCGCCGCGGCCGCGCGTCCCTCTCTGGGTGCCGACCTGGTGATCCGGAAGTCGATTCCGGTGGCGGGAGGGATGGCCGGAGGCTCGGCCGACGCCGCCGGGGCGCTGCTCGGGTGCGCGGTGCTGTGGGATCTGGACGTCTCTCCGGACGAGTTGCGGACGCTGGGCGCTCAGATCGGGTCGGACGTGCCGTTCTGCCTGGCCGGCGGCACCGCGCTGGGTACCGGACGGGGTGATCGGCTGGCACCGGTGTTGAGCCGCGGCAACTACCACTGGGTACTGGCGTTCAGCCATGGTGAACTGTCCACCCCCGCGGTCTTCGGCAAGTTCGACGAGCTCGGCTTGGGTGTCGACCGGCCGGAGGCGCCGCCAGAAGTGCTGAACGCCCTGGTCAGCGGGGACGTGCAGGCGCTCGGACGGTCGCTGGTGAACGATCTCCAGCCGGCGGCGCTGGCCCTGCGTCCGCAGCTCGCCCAGTTGCTGGAGGCCGGTCAGGATCTCGGCGCGGTCGCATCGATGATTTCCGGATCGGGCCCGACGGTGGCCTTCCTGGCCGCCAACGAGTCGGCGGCGGTCGACTTGTCGGTGAAGCTGTCCGGCGAGGGCGTGTGCCGCGCCGTCAAGCGGGTCAGCGGGCCGGTACCTGGCGCTCGTCTGGTGGTGTGAGCCGCCCGGTGACGATCGCCGTCGGGCAGATTCGGTCAGGTGGCTGCGCCGACCTCACGCGGCCGGGTCGGTCCAGGACGCCTCGGCTTCGGCGGTCGGTACCACGGACTCCCCGCGCCCGGGCATGATCCGCGCGACCAGGAGCAGTCCCGACAGCAGCAGGGCCGGTACGAACATGGTCTTCTGGATCCCGATCGTGCCGACCAGCCAGCCGATCAGCGCGGGGGCCATCAGGAAGGTCGCGTAGCCGAAGGTGACCACGACAGCGAGGCCGCGTCCGCCTGCGGTGTGGCCGGCCACCGCGTAGACCTGTGGCGCGATCATGCCGATCCCCAGACCCACCAGCGACCATCCGAGGAGCAATATGGGAAGTCCGCTGCCGACCGCGACCAGCAGATAGCCGAGCGCCGAACAGGCGCCGCCGAACATGGTCACGGCGCGCCGTCCGAACCGGGCGACCAGGAAGTCGCCGAGCAGCCGGATGACCACCATGAAGGCGACGACGCAGGTGTATCCGAGCGCGCCGGTGGTGGGATCGACCCCGGCGATCTCGGTGACGTGCAGGCCCGACCAGTCGTTCGCGGTGCCCTCTCCGAGTCCGAAGGCGATCGCCATCAGTCCTAGTAGGTAGGCGGCGGGCGGGATCGGGCTCCTCGCTCCGGTGGAGTCGGTGTGGGTCACCAGCGTGGTCTCTGGTGCGATCCGCCAGGCGATCAGGAAGGCCGCCACGCCGAGCCCCGAGGTGACCGAGGTGGCCGCGACCACGGCGGGCTGGGGGTCAGGCGCGAACAACGGCGCCAGCGCCACCAGCAGGGTGGCGCCGATCAGATTGCCGACCGACCACATGCCGTGGAAGAAGCTCATGATCGGCTTCGCGCGGTGTTGTTCGACCTGGACGCCCATCGCATTCATGGATACGTCGATGCCGCCGTTGCCGACGCCGAGCAGGATTGCGGCTCCGAACAGCGCAGGCAGGGTCGGCGCGAGGCCGAGCGCGAGAATCGCCACGACCAGGACGGGGATCATCGCCAGTGCCACCCGGCGGGCACCCAGCCGGTCGGACAGGCGTCCGGCGACCTGCATGGACGCGATGGCAGCAAGTCCCATGCAGACGAACAGCATCGACAGCTGCCAGGGCGCCAGTCCGAACCGTGCTGTGAGCGTGGGGATCGAGGCGGCGTAGGAGCCGACCACCAGGCCGTTGAAGCCGAACAGCAGCACGACCGCAGCAGATGCCTGCCAGGAACCGAGGGACGTGCGCACCGACACACTCTATCTGGGAGCGCTCTCGAAAACCTGACGCCGGTCGGTTTTCCCGGACGCCTCCTCTCACCGGGCTGGTTCGCGCGGAGGCCGCCGATGCGCAGGGTGGACCGAGTGAGGAACCGTCCCCAGTTGGGTCGGGGTCAGGAGTCGGAGCGGCGAGGATGCACGTGCAGGGTGGGGGACTGGTCGAGGTTGCGCATGCCATTCCAGGCGAGGTTCACCAGATGGGCGGCGACGACCGGCTTGGGCAGGCTGAGTTCTTCGCGGGTGTCCATCCACCACTGCCCGGCGAGCGCGACCAGGCCAACCAGCATCTGTGCGTACAGCGGGGCGGTCGCCGGATCGAACCCGCGCTTGGTGAACTCATCACCGAGCAGGTCCTCCACCCGCGAGGCGATGTCGGACAGGATCGTCGCGAAGGAACCCTCCGGCGAGGTGGCCGAGGAGTCGCGGGACAGGATCCGAAAGCCATTGGGGTGATCGTCGATGTAGTCCAGCAGCGCCAGCGTGCCCAGCTCGATCAGACCTCTCGGAGTGGCCCTGGGCGTGGTGATCGCGGCGCGGATGGCGTCGTGCAGGGTGCGCACCTCGCGATCGACCACCACCGCATAGAGACCTTCCTTACCGCCGAAGTGCTCGTACACCACCGGCTTGCTCACGCCGGCGTGAGCGGCGATCTCCTCCACGGAGGTGCCTTCCAGCCCTCGCTCGGCGAACAGCGCCCTGGCCACGTCGATGAGTTGCTCGCGTCGCTCGTTCCGGGTCATTCGGACACGGCCGCGCCGGGCACGAGCGGTGGCCGGGGCAGCGGGCATGTCCACAGTGTGGCCCGCCGCGTGCGGGTTTGCGAATCCGTCCCGTGTCCCGGCGCGCCCTGGCGGAGGCCCGGAGCCGGGTGGCTGCGCTGGAGCCGGTCCGGTGGTGTGCGAGCGCCGCGTCGATCACCGTAGAGTGTGCTCCGTCCGTCTGCCGACGGTCGTTCCCCGGTTGGTCTGCCGGCAGGGCCCGCCTGACTTTGAATCAGGACTAGCGACGCAGGTTCGACTCCTGCCCGGGGAGCGAGCACCGCGTCCGGCCGCCCCACAGGTAGTACTGCCGCCGGCTCGCGCTGCCTGGGCGCCCGCTCACCGACGTGTCCCTCACCGACGACCTGGCCGCAGCTGTGGCGATCGGGCCGGTGTTCGCTCCGGGACGGGGCGCGCGTGCCGTTCTGCTGGTTAGGATGAATCGGTCCTGGAACGGGCCAGGACGGGAGTGCTCCGGTCTCGGCGGGAGCACCGGACGAGGCTGGGAGTGCTGTGGCCGATCAGACAGAAAACCGAGTGGCAGCCGTCGTCATCATGGCGGCCGGATCCGGTACCCGAATGAAATCCGCGATCCCGAAGGTGCTGCACAGGGTCGCCGGGAAGTCGATGGTCGCCCTTGCCATCGATACCGCGGACGCACTGTCGCCGGAGCGCCTGGTCGTCGTGGTCGGGCACCAGCGCGAGCTGGTCACTCAGCATCTGGCCGAGGTCGCGCCACACGTGACGATCGCCGTCCAGGACCAACCGTTGGGCACCGGGGACGCGGTCCGAGCCGGGCTCGCCGCGCTGCCTGAGATCGCCGGAGAGGTGGTGGTGACGTCCGGCGACGTCCCGCTGCTTGCGCCGGACACCCTGATCGACCTCGTCGCAGCGCACCGCTCGGCGGCCAACGCCATCACCGTGCTCTCCGCCGTGGTGCCCGATCCCACCGGCTACGGGCGAATCGTCCGCGACGGCGACCAGGTGGCGCGGATCGTGGAGCAGTCCGACGCGACCGACGCCGAGCTCGATCTGGCCGAGATCAACTCGGGGATCTACGTCTTCGACGCGGAGGCCCTCGCTGAGGGCCTTGCCGCGTTGCAGGCATCGAACGCTCAGGGCGAGCTCTATCTCACCGACGTGATCGCGCACGCGCGGGCGGCCGGACGCAGGGTCGGTGCCCAGGTGACGTCGGACTACCTGCAGACCGAGGGCGTGAACGACCGCATTCAGCTCGCGGAGCGTTCCGCCGAGCTGAACCGGCGGATCCTCACTCACTGGATGTCGGAGGGGGTGACCATCCTCGACCCAGCCACGACCTGGGTGCACGCGGGCGTGGATCTCGCCGAGGACGTGACCTTGTTGCCGGGTACCTCGCTGGAGGGCGCGACGTCGGTTGCCCGCGGGGCGACGATCGGGCCGGACACCACTCTCATCGACGTTGAAGTCGGCGAGAATGCGCGCGTGCTGCGTTCCCATGCCGAGCTGGCGGTGATCGGGCCGGAGGTGACCGTCGGGCCGTTCAGCTTCCTGCGTCCCGGCACCGAGCTGGCCACCCGGGCACATGTCGGCGCTTTCGTCGAGATGAAGAAGGCCGTGATCGGCGAGGGTGCGAAGGTGCCTCACCTCACCTACTGCGGAGACGCGGTCGTCGGCGCGGGGAGCAACATCGGTGCCGGCACGATCTTCGCCAACTACGACGGGGTGGGGAAGTCGACGTCGACCGTCGGCGAGAGTGCGTTCGTCGGCAGTGACTCGGTGCTGGTCGCGCCCGTCCACATCGGGGACGGGGCGTACGTCGCTGCGGGCTCGACGATCACCGTCGACGTCGGTCCCGGCGAGCTGGCGGTCTCTCGCGGCCAACAGCGCAACATCAAGGGATGGGTGGAGCGGAAACGGGCGGGAACCGCGTCCGCGCAGGCCGCCGCCGCGGCTCTGGAAACGCATGAACAGGAGACCGAGCAGAGGGAGACCGGGGAGTGAGCGGCATCAAGCGCCCCACCGAGAAGCACCTGATGGTGTGCACGGGACGGGCCTTCCCCGAATTGGCCCAAGAGGTGGCCGCGCTGCTCGGGGTCGATCTGGTCCCGACCCGGGCGCTGACCTATGCCAACTCCGAGATCTACGTCCGGTTCGAGGAATCGGTGCGGGGCTCGGACTGTTTCGTGATCCAGTCGCACCCCGCGCCGGTGAACGAGTGGCTGATGGAACAACTGATCATGGTGGATGCGCTCAAGCGTGCGTCCGCTCGGCGCATCACCGTGGTCTCGCCGTTCTATCCCTACGGTCGTCAGGACAAGAAGCACGCCGGCCGCGAACCGATCTCGGCCCGTCTGGTCGCCGACCTCTACAAGACCGCCGGGGCGAACCGGCTGATGTCGGTGGACCTGCATGCGGCCCAGATCCAGGGCTTCTTCGACGGCCCGGTCGATCACCTGCTTGCGCTTCCCGTGCTGGTCGACTACGTGAAGGCGAATTACGACATCTCGAACATGACCGTGGTCTCGCCGGACGCGGGACGGGTGCGGCTGGCCGACATGTGGTCGGACGAGCTGGGCTCGCCGCTGGCGATCATTCACAAGCGTCGCGACCCGAACAAGGCCAACGAGGTGGCCGTGGGCGAGGTCGTCGGCGACGTGGACGGCCGGGTCTGCCTGCTGGTGGACGACATGATCGACACTGCCGGCACCATCTGTCAGGCGGCCACCGCACTGAAGAACTTCGGGGCGAAGGCTGTGATCGCCGCGGCCACCCATCCGATCCTGTCCGGACCGGCGCCGCAACGGCTCAACGAGTCGGCCTTCGAGGAGGTCATCGTGACCAACACCTTGCCGATTCCCGATGGCGTGCACATCCCCAAGCTCACCGTCTTGTCGATGGCTCCCTTGCTTGCGCAGGCGATTCAGGCGGTCTTCGAAGAGGGATCGGTCGCGTCCTTGTTCAACGGCGCGCACTAGGCCGTTCCGGGTGAACCGAATCCGGAACCGTCCCCACCCGGGTCGAACCGAATGGGGACGGTTCCTAACTCGGTTCATTCTCAGCTGGACCGAGTTAGGAGCCGTCCCCGGTGGGTTGGTGGACGGCGCTCCCAGGCGTCAGGATCGCCGGACCGGGGAGCCGCCACGATTTCGACCCCGGTCCTCACTCACGCTAGACTTCCGGGGTTGCCTCGGCGAGGGGCCCCGCGGCCCGTGATCGACAAGGCGAGCGCGTAGAGCGCCGCCAGTCCTCCCTCGCCAGGCCGTGGATTTCTGAACGAGGTTGAGGAGTGACAGCACGTGGCTGAGAACANNCCCGCCGTACCCGCCGGGCCGGCTTGGTGCCGGCCGTCCTGTACGGTCACGGAACCGACCCGGTTCACCTGTCGTTGCCCGGGCACGAGGTGCAGCTCGCCCTGCGGGTGGCGAACGCCGTGCTTGAGCTCAGCGTGGACGACGGAGCCAGCCAGCTGGCTCTGGCCAAGCAGGTGCAGCGCAATCCGGTCAAGGGCACCATCGAGCACCTCGACCTGGTCATCGTTCGCAAGGGTGAGAAGGTGACTGTCGAGGTTCCGCTGGTCGTCGTGGGCGAGCACCCCGCCGATCGGATGGTCTCGATCGATCAGCAGACCGTCTCCCTTGAGGTGGAGGCCACCAACATCCCGGCCGACATCGAGGTGAGTGTGGCCGGACTGGAGATCGGCGACACGGTCACGGCCAAGGACCTGGTCCTGCCCGCCGGCGCGTCGTTCGCGGGCGATCCCGACCACCTGATCTTGTCGATGGCCGCCACTCCGTCGCAGGCAGCGCTCGACGCGGAGCTGGCCGGCGAGTCGACCGTGGTGGAGGAGACGGACGCGGAAGCGACTGAGGAGGCCTGACCCGCTTCCATGTCTACCTGGCTGTTGGTCGGGCTCGGTAATCCGGGCCCGACCTACGCGTCTCACCGGCACAACGTCGGTTACCGGGTGGTGGACGAGTTGGCCCGCCGGGCCGGCGTCCGCTTCACCGGGGCGGGGCAGCTGCGGGCGGAGACGGCGCAGACCCGACTCACGGCGTCCGGCGGGATGGGCGCGGTGGGTGCCGAGGCCGAACAGATCGTGCTGCTCAAGTCGCGCACGTTCATGAACGAGACCGGCATCGCGGTGGGCAAGGCGTCGACCTACTACAAGGTGCCCGCCGAGCGCATCGTCGTGGTGCACGACGAGCTCGACCTCGACTTCGGCCGACTCCGGGTGAAGTTCGGCGGCGGCGACAACGGGCACAACGGCTTGAAATCGATCCGGCGCAGTATCGGCACCGGTGACTTCTTCCGAGCGCGGTTCGGGGTGGGACGCCCACCCGGACGGCAGGATCCGGCCGACTACGTGCTCAGCCCCTTTCCCGCAGCGCTCGCCGAGGACGTCGCCGTCGAAGTGGCCCGGTGCGCTGACGCGGTGCAGGCACTGCTCGTCCTCGGGCTCGATGAGGCTCAGAGTCGATTCAATTCCTGAGCGACACGCCCTATTCACCAACTCCAGATCCGGCCGAGCTGTGATCAAGGTTAAGTGAAGGTGTGGTTGCTTTTACCAAAGTTCAGTCCGGCGCCGAACGACGGCCCGGCTATCTCCGGTACTCCCTAGTGAGGGCCTGGTTCGGGCGCACCCTGAGGACCTGTCCCTCCTCTGGGGGACTAATTTGAAATGTCCCCGTCCGGGGGACTGTTTTGAGATGAAAATCCGTCTTGAATAGGTTATGTTCTTCCTAGAAGTCGGCTGGGGAGGGGTCCTGGCAGCCGACTTCGTACCGCCGTATCGCCAGCTGCCCCATGCCCGGGAGGCGATGATGGCCCGTAACCGACGTGCAGCGATGGAGTTCCTGCCCCGGCGCTGGCCACATCACTCGGGCATGGTGGCCCGGCGGCGGCCCTGCGTCGATGCGGAGGGCCGGCGATGATCCACTCTGACGATTCTCAAGAGGATGTCGGCGCCCGCCGTCGCCGTGGTGTAGCTTTCCGGCGACATCTTGAACACCTTGCTGCGCTTCGGGCCGAGACGGACGAGTCGCGCAGGAGGACAGCGGGCCGCCATCCGCACCGTGAGCGGAAGGACACGCTGCCCGTGAAACAACGATCGAGGGCTGCTTCGCCCCTGCGTCGGAGCCTGTCGCTGTTGGCCAGTCTCGCCGCAGCGGCGAGCTTCCTTCTCTACGGTGTCCCGGCTTCCAGTGCGCAGGCATACGAGGCGCCGACGAGCACGTGGACGGGCACCGGCAGTTCGCGCACCACCACGCTGCCCTCCGGGGTGACGGTCACCGTGACCGGTACCGGGGCCACCAGCATGTACACCAGCGGCACGACGCTCGGGTCGCGTGGGTTCGACGCGAGCTACTACACCCCGACCACGATGGTCTCCGGCGACCAGACCGCGGTCCCGTACGTGAACACGGCCTCCTGCTCGAGTACGGGCGAATGCTCTGGCCTCGGCACGCTGGTCGTGACCTTCAGCCAGCCCGTCGAGAACCCGACCCTGCATCTGGCCGGCATCGGCGGTAACACCGCGACGCAGGACCGCTTCGGCAACCCGGTGAACCAGTCCGACCTGCATTCGGTGTTCGACCTCACCACCGCTGGCGTCACCCTTTCCGTGGTCGACGGCAACGGTCAGCTGGCGGTGAGCGGAGGCACCCGTATCACCGCGACCAACGACAGCACGTCCGCCTCGTGCACCACGGCGGACAACGGCTCGGGCTTCTTCGATGCGGCAGGACCCGCGGCCTGTGGCAGCGTGCGGGTGAACGGCACCGTCACCAGCCTGCGCTTCAACGTATCGGCGATCTTCGTGAAGAACCCGAGCGCGGCCGCACCCACTGCGGACGCCAGCGGCAGTGGCGACGCCCTCAACCTGACCGTGACGCTGCCGCAGGATTTCGGCGACGCCCCAAGCTCCTACAACGGCGCGCAGGCCCCGGCTCACGTGATCAGCAACCTGACCCTCGGTTCGAAGATCGATGAGGACAATCAGAACACGCGCAGCGCGACCTCGAGTCCGTTCGCGGGCTCGGCCGCCGCAGGCGACGACAACGACAACGTGGACGACGAGGACGCCTTCACCACGCTGCCGGGCGTCCTCGCCGGAGAGGCGAACAGCTACTCGCTCACCGTGCCCGTATCCGGGGTGAGCAAGACCGCCTACCTTTGCGGCTACCTCGACCTCGACAAGAACGGGGCGTTCAACACGAGCTCCGAGAGGGACTGCGCGACGGTTGCCGCGGGCGCCAGTTCCGCCACGCTCACCTGGTCGATCCCCGCCAGCAGCACCGCTGGCACCACCTACGCGCGGTTCCGGCTCGGGTACACCCAGAGCCAGGTGCAGTCGCCCACGGGCGTCGCCGATTCCGGCGAGGTCGAGGACTACCCGGTCACGATGGCGCTGCGGCCGACCATCATCTTGCACAAGACCACCCGCGCTGCAGCCGGCGGCCCCTTCGGCTTCACCCTCACGAACACTCAGCAGGGCACGGGTACGGTCACCACGACGGCTGCGGGCACCGCTGTCCAGGTGGACGGCGACACGACGGCTGCGGGCACGCAGGCGTTCGCGATCGCGAACATCGGCTCCGCCGCCACCATCGACGAGACGTCGTTCCCTGCGGGTTGGGCACTGACCAGCGCCACCTGCACCAACGCCTCGGGCGCCACGATCGGCTCCCTGTCGGGGACGAAGTACACGATCCCGGCGGCCCAGACGGGCGTCGGTGCGGTGATCACCTGCGACTACACCAACGGTCAGCCGTCGATCGCGCTGACCAAGACTGCTGGCACGGCGACGGGCAGCACGGCGGGCTCCACGATCCCGTACACCTTCACCGTCCGCAATACCGGCCAGACTCCGCTGTCGTCGATCACGATCAGCGACTCCAAGCTCGATTCGGTGACCTGTGCGGCCACGTCGCTGGCGATCGGCGCGTCGACGACGTGCTCGGGCGATTACTCGCTGACCCAGGCCGACATTGACGCCGGCACGGTGGTCAACAATGCCTCCGTCACCGGCACCACTCCCAGCGACTCCACGGTCACCGCCACAGCCACCGCGACCAAGACCATCCCGCAGACGCCGGCGATCACCATGAAGAAGTCGGCCGAGTCGATCGTCGACAACGACGGCAACGGCGACGACGCCGGGGACACCGTGCCGTACAGCTTTGTGGTGAAGAACACCGGCAACGTCACGCTCACCGGGATCGCCGTGAACGACCCGACGGTGGGCACCGTGACCTGCCCGGTGACGACGCTGGCGCCGGACGCCTCCACCACCTGCACAGCCAGCTACACGCTCACCCAGGCGGACGTGAACGCCGGACGCGTCGACAACAGCGCCGCGGTTTCGGGCACGCCCCCGATCGGGGCTGCGGTGACCGCGTCGTCCAGTACCTCGGTGACGATCACTCGCACGGCAAAGGTCGCACTCGTCAAGGCTGCCGGGACGCCGAGCGGCGACACTGCGGGTTCGACGATCGACTACAGCTTCCTGGTCACGAACACCGGGAACGTCGACCTCACCGCGGTGAACGTGGCGGACGCGAAGGTCGCTGCGGTGACCTGTCCGGCGACCACGCTCGCTCCCGGAGCCTCGACGACCTGTACGGCCACCTACACCATCACCCAGGCCGACGTGGACGCGGGCACAGTTGACAACACCGCCTCCGCGACGGCTACTCCGCCCACCGGGATGACCCCGCCGACCGACACGTCCTCGACCAGCACCAGCCTCGCCCGCACGCCGGCGATCTCGCTGGACAAGCGGTCCTCCGGGGTGGACGACCTCGACGGGAACGGCACGGATGCCGGTGACACGCTCGGGTACACATTCCTGGTCACCAACACCGGGAACGTCACGCTCTCCCCGGTGAGCGTCGCGGACAACAAGGTTGATTCGGTCACCTGCCCCGTGACCACTCTGGCTCCGGGCGCATCGACCACCTGCGCTGGCGACTACACCCTGACCCAGGCCGACCTGGATGCCGGGCATGTCTACAACACCGCAACCGTTTCCGGCGTCGGGCCGGCGGGCACCTGGACGGTGACCGCGACGGACAGCGTGGACACGATCCTGGACGGCGGTCCGTCGATCACCCTGGACAAGCAGGCGGGTGCCCCGAGCGGCGCCACGGCGGGTTCGACGATCGACTACACCTTCGTCGTGACCAACAGTGGCCACATCACGCTGAACGGAATCTGGCTGCAGGACAACAAGGTGTGGTCGGTGGCGTGCCCAGAGACCACGCTTGCACCGCAGGCGTCGATGACCTGCAGCGCGAGCTACACCATCACTCAGGCCGACGTGGATGCCGGTTCGGTCGTCAACTCGGCGACCGTCACGGGCTATGCGGCCGGCACGGGGCAGCCCGCGCAGGCCACCGACGGGACGACCAGCCTGCTCACCGGCAATCCGGCGATCGCGGTCGACAAGCAGGCCGGTGCTCCGACCGGTAACACGGTCGGTTCGACGATCGATTACACGTTCATCGTGACGAATACCGGCAACGTGACGTTGACGGCGGTGGGTGTGGATGATCCGAAGGTTGGGTCGGTGTCATGTCCGGACACGACGCTGGCTCCGGGTGCGTCGACGACGTGTACGGCGACGTACACCCTGACCCAGGCCGATATCGACGCCGGGCACGTGGCCAACACAGCGACCGCCGCAGGCACGCCGCCGACGGGTGCGGCCGTCACGGCGTCCGATAGCACTGACACCACGGTCTCCCGGACGGCATCGATCACCCTAGACAAGCAGGCCGGGACGCCGAGTGGCGAGTCGGCGGGTTCGACGATCGCCTACTCCTTCGTCGTCTCCAACACCGGCAACGTGACCTTGACGTCGGTCAGCGTCGATGATCCGTTGGTTGGGTCGGTGTCCTGCCCGACCACCACCTTGGCGCCTGGGGCGACCACAACGTGCGTGGCGACATACCCGATCAGCCAGGCCGACCTCGACGCGGGTGTGGTCGACAACACCGCGAGCGTCACGGGTGCCCCGCCTTCGGGGATGACGGTGCCGACGGCGAGCGACAGCACGTCCACACCGCTCACCCAGGCTCCGTCGATCAGCTTGGACAAGACCGCTGGTGCTCCGTCGGGTGCCACGGCGGGTTCGACGATCGACTACACGTTTGTGGTGACGAACACCGGGAATGTGACGTTGACCTCGGTCAGTGTGGATGATCCGAAGGTCGGCGCGGTGTCGTGTCCTGACACCACCCTCGCGCCGGGAGAATCGACCAGCTGCACGGCGACCTACACGCTGACGCAGGCGGATGTGGACGCAGGCGTCGTGAACAACACCGCGACTGCGACCGGCACTCCGCCGGCCGGTCTCACCAAGCCCACCGCGAGCGACAGCACCAGCACGACGATCACCGCAGAGCCGGCGATCAGCTTGGTGAAGACCGCGGGTGCTCCGTCGGGTGCCACGGCGGGTTCGACGGTCGTCTATGGCTTCGTCGTCACCAATACCGGGAACGTGACGCTGCACTCGGTCGGGATCGTTGACGCGCTGGTGCCTACGGTGTCGTGTCCTGACACCACCCTGGTTCCGGGTGCGTCGACGACGTGCACCGCGACGTACACCCTGACCCAGGCGGATGTCGATGCAGGCCAGGTCGTCAATACGGCGACTGCTGGCGGTACGCCGCCGACGGGTGATCCGGTGTCGGCGTCGGATTCGGTGACGACACCGATCGATCAGGCTCCGTCGATTGCGTTGGACAAGACCGCTGGTGCTCCGTCGGGTGCCACGG
>DJWE01000005.1 GCA_002441465.1 Propionibacteriaceae bacterium UBA6238
CTGCCGACCGACTTCTCCGCCCGGATCGCCCGCAACACCCAGCTGTTCATCCAGCAGGAGTCGGGCACCTGCCGCACGGTCGACCCGTGGGCGGGTAGTGCCTACGTCGAGCGGCTCACCCACGAGCTGGCCAAGAAGGGCTGGGACCTGATCCAGGAGGTCGAGGCGGCCGGAGGCATGGCCAAGGCGATCGAGGCGGGCATCCCGAAGATGCGCATCGAGGAGGCTGCCGCGCGCACCCAGGCTCGGATCGACTCCGGACGCCAGCCGCTGATCGGCGTGAACAAGTACATCGTCGAGAACGACGTGCTGCCGGAGGTGCTCAAGGTCGACAACGCCAAGGTGCGCGACGAGCAGATCGCCAAGCTCCAGCAGTTGCGCGCCGAGCGTGACCAGGCCGCGACCGACGCGGCGCTGGAGAAGCTCACCTGGGCTGCGGCCAATCCCGACCCGACCGATCCGGAGCGGAACCTGCTCAAGCTGAGCATCGACGCCGCCCGGGCGAAGGCCAGCGTGGGCGAGATCTCCGACGCGCTGGAGAAGGTGTTCGGACGCTACACCGCGAACATCCGTACGATCTCGGGTGTGTACAACTCCGAGTCCGGCTCCACCGAGGCCGTGACCAAGGCGCGTGCCATGGTCGACGACTTCGAGAAGGCCGAAGGCCGGCGTCCGCGCATCCTGGTCGCCAAGATGGGCCAGGACGGCCACGACCGCGGTCAGAAGGTGATCTCGACGGCGTTCGCCGACCTCGGCTTCACCGTCGACGTCGGGCCGCTGTTCCAGACCCCGGAGGAGACCGCGCGGCAGGCCGTCGAGTCCGACGTCCACGTGGTCGGGGTGTCCTCGCTCGCGGCCGGTCACCTCACCCTGGTGCCGGCGCTGCGGCAGGAGCTGGACAAGCTGGGTCGTCCGGACATGATGATCGTGGTCGGTGGCGTGATCCCGCCGCAGGACTTCGACGAGCTGTACGCCAAGGGCGCGGACGCGATCTACCCGCCCGGCACGATCATCCCGGATTCGGCGATCGAGCTGCTGACCAAGCTGCGCGAGCGCCTGGACGCCTGACAGAAACGCACGAAGGAGATCCCGGGGTGAGCCCCTGGGGTGGCGGAAGGGAGTGACTCCCGCACACCGTCATCCCGGGACTCCGGGATCTCCTTCGCCGTTGCGGATACGGAAGGACTGTTCTGCATGAGCGACGAACGCACCCCGTTGTGGGCCGAGTCGAGCCCGGTGCCCGGGAGGCAGTACGGAGATGCCGCCGCACCTCGGCGTGATCCCGCGCAGCTGCGCCGTCCTCAACTCGATCCGCATGCGCTGGCCGATCAGGTGCTGGCCGGATCGCGAGGCGGCATCGCCCGGGCGATCACGCTGGTGGAGTCGAGCAAACCCGCGCACCACGCGGTGGCTGCGGACCTGCTGCGGATCCTGCGTCCGCACACCGGCAGGGCGGTCCGAGTCGGCATCACCGGCGTCCCTGGAGCGGGCAAGTCGACGTTCATCGACGCGTTGGGCCGGCGACTGATCGAGCAGGGCCACCGGATCGCCGTGCTGGCCGTCGACCCGACCTCTGCGAAGACCGGCGGTTCGATCCTCGGCGACCGGACACGGATGGGCGAACTCGCCCAGAGCGAGGCGGCGTTCATCCGTCCCTCGCCCGCCGGGAGCCACCTCGGCGGGGTGGCGCGCACGACCCGGGAGTCGATGCTGGTGCTGGAAGCGGCCGGCTACGACGTGGTGCTGATCGAGACCGTCGGGGTCGGCCAGTCCGAGGTGGCGGTCTCTGGCATGGTCGACACCTTCTTGCTGATCGCCCTGGCCCGGGCCGGCGACCAGTTGCAGGGCATCAAGCGCGGCATCCTGGAGATGGCCGACGTGATCACGGTGAACAAGGCCGACGGGGACAACGAGGGCGAAGCCCGAGTCACCGCGCGCGAACTGAGCATCGCGATGAAGCTGATCACCTCCGACCCGAAGGCGCCGCGTCCACCGGTGCTGACCTCCTCCTCGCTGACCGGCAAGGGTCTGGACGAGGTGTGGCAGGCGATCGTCGAGCATCGGGCGAAGCTGGAGGCGTCCGGCCAGCTGGAAGCCCGGCGGGCCCGTCAGCAGCGCGACTGGCTGTGGGCGTTGGTCCAGGGCGAACTCGAGGACGGGCTGCGCACCTCGCCGCGAGTGAGCGCGATCCGTTCCCGGCTCGAGGGGCAGGTCGAGGACGGCGAGCTGAGCGCCCTGGAGGCGTCCGACGCGATCCTCGCAGCGTTCGCCGCCGACGTCGGGTCCCTGTGGCGCGACCGACACCCCGACGATTCGGGCTTCGCCGGCTGAGCGGACCGAGGACTCAGACCACCACGAGGTCGAAGTCGCTCTGGGCGCGCAGCACGTCGGCGTAGTGCGCGCGTTGCCCGGCCGTCGGCTCACGCAGCGGCACGGGGGACGGACGCACGCCGTGGTTGCGGAAGCCGATCACCTTCACCCGCAGCCGGGGATCGACCGAGGCCAGCCACCGTCCGGTGGCGGCCAGCAGGTCGTCGGCGTCGTTCACGCCGTCCAGCAGGAGCAGCCGCACCTCGTAGAGCTTGCCCCGGGCCGCGAGCAGCCGGATCGACTCCAGCACGCGGGCGTTCGACGCGCCGGTGATCCGCCGGTGGATGTCGTCGTCGAGGCACTTCAGGTCGACCATCGCCGCGTCCATCACGTCGTCGAGCAGATCCCACGTCGCGGCTTCGACGTCGCCGTTGGTGTCGACGAAGCAGGTCAGCCGGCCGAACTCCGCCTTCACCGCGGCGAACAGCGACCGGACGAACGCCGGCTGCTGCGTCGCCTCCCCTCCGGAGACCGTGATGCCGGAGAGGAACGGCGCGGCCGGGCGGAGCTGCCCGAGCAGGTCGGCCACCGCCAGGGTCCGGGCCTTCGGAGTCGAGTCGTACTCGCAGACGTCGATGCAGACCTCGGTGCCCGTGCAGGTGGACGCGTCCCAGAGCACCTTCCCCCCGTCGTCCAGGCTGAGTGCGCCGGACGGGCAGGTCGCCACGCAGTCGCCGCAGTCGATGCAGGGGTTGATCGTGTACGGGTTGTGGCAGGCCACGCAGTCGAGGTTGCAGCCCTGCGTGAACACCACGAACCGGTTGCCCGGGCCGTCCACCGCGGAGAACTCGATGGTGTTGTTGACGAGTCCCGTGGTGCCGGCCGGCACCACCCACCCGGACCGGGCCTCAGCCAACGTGCGGGCTCAGCTCGGCNNGCCAGGTAGTCGCTGGAGTGCCGGGCGCCGTGCTCCTCGATGCCGACCAGGTCGGACTTGCGGACGAGGTAGCCGGTGATCCGGATGAACTCGTTGCTGTCCACGTTGAAGGTGAAGTCGCGCATGCCCACCGCGAGGGCGCCGCGGATCACGTCCACCATCGCCTGCGGGTTCGCGGTCACGGTCTCGTCGACGGCGAAGATGTCGGAGATGCCCGCGGCGAACAGTTCGTGGTGCGGGGCGCAGGCCGCGATGTGCTCACGCAGGCCCGGCTCGTCTCCGATCGGGATCCGCGTGCCCGCGGTGGCGTCGAGGTCGAGGTCGATTCCGCTCTGCGAGTGCAAGTAGGCGAAACCGCCGCCGCCGCCGCAGTACGGCAACGGACGCGCCGCGACCAGTTCGGCGATCCGGTGGGTGATCCGCCAGGACGCGGCGTTGGCCGCGTCGTCGTGACCGTACCGGGCGTTGAGCCCGTCCCTGGCCATCAGTTCGTTGACGCACTCGGCCAGTCCGAAGATGCCGAACATCAGCGAGAACCGGTCGAGGTCGATCAGGCCCTCGGTGGCCAGGAAGTGCGACTCGAAGAAGCCCTGGTCCTCGACCAGCGAGCGGATTCTCGCCTCGCCCAGTTCCGCGGTCAGCTCCACCCAGTGCGGCAGCGCCTCCTCACAGAACGCGTCCAGCCCGCCGGCGTGCCGGTCGACGGCCCGTTTCAAGTTCAGCCGGACCAGGCTGTGGGCTCCGCCACGCACCTTCAGCGAGTTGTAGCAGCTCACCACGGCGTACTCCTCGCCGTGGTCGGCGAGCATCATCGGGTGGTTCACGAAGTGCGGCTTGCCGGTCTCGAAGACGGTGCGCACCGCGTCCTCGATCAGGTCGTCCGGGGTGTCGGGGGAGACCTTCATGGTCAGGTTCGGAACCACCTGACGCAGCGAGCGCTCCACCCGCCAGATCGCGCGTACCACGCGTCCGTCGGACGGACCCACGTCGGCGTGCACGAAGGCGTCGGGCAGCATCCGGTCGAGCTGGATCCAGAAGCGGCGCAGCTTCGCGTCCAGCTCGGTGTCGGGGAGGTCGGCCGGGACGAAGGGCTCCAGCAGCGCGTCCAGGTCGCCGAGGTAGACCGGGTAGGTCGTCACCGAGGGCACGTGGCTGTACAGGATGGTCAGGAAGGACAGCGCGTCGTCCAGGCTGGCCGGCGGCTCCAGTTCCAGATAGGCGACCCCGTTGCGGAGAGCCTTGGCGTAGTCGGGCAGCACATATCGGGGCGTGAACGGACGGTTTCCCTCGAACATGTCGCAGATCACCCGCGCCTGCAGCGCCTCCGCGCACAGCGGCGACAGTTTCGGGTACGGCAGCGCGCTCACCGCCTGGGCGGCGAGCCGCCGGAGTTTCTGGTCATAGCCCAGCGCGCGGCTGGTCACGAGCTTGTCCGCGTCCTCGCAGAACGACTCCATCTCCACTCGCCCATGCTACGCCCCGGGCCGCCAAGCTTACTTTTCGGTAACGGTTCGTCACAGGCCTGCCGAGTCGGCAGTGGGGGTCCTCGCCGAGCACTAGAGTGCCCCGGGTGAGCGCGTCATCCGCGCCCGAAATTCCCAAGAAGGAGACACCGTGCAGAAGGTGATCAAGTCCGTCATCGCCGTGGCAACCGCGGCGCTGACCCTCACCGCATGTGCCAGCGGCACCACACCCGGAGCCAGCAGCGCCCCTGCCTCGTCACAGGCGCCCGCGATCAAGGTCGGCATGGCCTACGACGTCGGTGGTCGTGGCGACCAGTCGTTCAACGATTCCGCCGCCGCCGGTCTCGACAAGGCGAAGACCGACTTCGGTGTGGACGCCAAGGAGTCCGCGGCTACCAGCGGCGAGGCCGAGTCGGCCCGCGAGGAGCGCCTCAACCAGCTGATCGACGCGGGCTACACCAACATCGTGGCCGTCGGCTTCGCCTACGCGTCCTCGGTCGGCAAGGTCGCCAAGGAGAATCCGGACGTGAAGTTCGCGATCGTCGACGACAGCTCGATCACTGCGGACAACGTGATGAACCTCACCTTCGCGGCCAACGAGGGCTCGTTCCTCGTCGGTGCCGCCGCTGCGCTCACCACCAAGACCAAGCACGTCGGCTTCATCGGCGGTGTCGAGACCGACCTGATCAAGAGCTTCGAGGCCGGCTACGACGCGGGTGTGAAGGCGGTCGACCCGAGCATCAAGATCGAGTCCAAGTACCTCACCCAGCCGCCGGACTTCTCCGGCTTCGCGTCCGTCGACAAGGGCAAGGCCGCTGCTGAAGGCATGTACCAGAACGGTGTGGACGTGGTCTACCACGCAGCCGGCGGCTCCGGCGGCGGCGTGTTCACCGCTGCGAAGGCTGCGGGCAAGTGGGCCATCGGTGTCGACTCCGACCAGGCCAAGACGGCTGCCCCCGACGTCCAGAGCGTCATTCTGACGTCGATGCTCAAGCGCGTCGACACCGGTGTGTACTACTTCATCAAGTCGATCCACGACGGCACCTTCGCCGGCGGTACCCAGGTGTTCGACCTGAAGACCGACGGTGTTGGCTACGCCACCACCGGCGATCACCTGTCCGCGGACACGATCGCCAAGATGGAGGACTTCAAGAAGCAGATCATCGACGGCACGATCACCGTCCCGAACAAGTGATCTGACCAGCAGGATCTGCTGAACGTCACGGTCGGCCCGGGTGCACCCCTTTTGGGTGGCCCGGGCCGACGCATTTCCCACTAGAGTGCCCAGAGCGGGCGCGGCGGCCACAAGCCGGACCGGCGTCCCGGACCGGGATAGCGACGAGGAGAGCGTGCCCATGGCAACAGCTGTCGAGTCGGCAGCGGCCGCTGCCGGTGCCGGCGAAGAGCCGCTGGCTGTGCAACTGAAGGGAATCACCAAGCGGTTCCCGGGGGTGGTGGCCAACTCCGATATCGCGCTCGACGTGCGCAAGGGGACGATCCACGCCATCGTCGGCGAGAACGGTGCGGGCAAGTCGACGCTGATGAAGATCCTCTACGGAGTGCAGCCGCCCGACGAGGGCACGATCACGATCAACGGCACCCAGGTGGAGCTGAAGAGCCCGACCGAGGCGATCCGCGCGGGGATCGGCATGGTGTTCCAGCACTTCATGCTGGCCGAGAACCTGACCGTGCTGGAGAACGTGGTGCTCGGCGCGGAGAAGCTGCACGGCATCGGGGACGCCGCTCGCGCCAAGATCCGGGAGATCTCGACCGAGTACGGCCTGCGGGTCGAGCCGGACGTCCTGGTCAGCGAGATCGGTGTCGGCGACCGGCAGCGGATCGAGATCTTGAAGGTGCTCTACCGCGGCGCCAAGATCTTGATCCTCGACGAGCCGACTGCCGTGCTCGTGCCCCAGGAGGTCAACGAGCTGTTCGAGCACCTGCGGGAACTCAAGACCGAGGGACTCACCGTCATCTTCATCTCGCACAAGCTGGACGAGGTGCTCTCGGTCGCCGACGACATCACGGTGATCCGGCGCGGCACCACGGTGGCCGCGGTCGACCCGAAGGATGTCACCGCCCGGCAGTTGGCCGAGTTGATGGTGGGCTCCGAACTGCCGTCCCCGCAGACCGAGGAGTCCACGGTCACCGACGAGCCACGGCTCACCCTGGACGGGATCGACCTGGTCGGTCAGGCCTCCGCGAGGAAGATCCTGGACGGGATCGACCTGGTCATCCACGCCGGTGAGATCGTGGGCATCGCCGGGGTCGAAGGCAATGGCCAGGCCGAACTGGTCGAGGTCGTGATGGGCATGCGCCGGCCCACGTCGGGACGCGTGCTGCTCGGCGAGACCGACATCACCGAGGCCGGGGTGCGGGAGATCCGCGAGGCCGGCGTCGGCTACATCCCCGAGGACCGGCATCGTCACGGGCTGCTGCTTGAGGCGCCGCTGTGGGAGAACATGATGCTCGGCCACCAGACCGAGCCACCCAACGTCAAAGGTCCTCTGATCGACGCCAGGGCCGCCAAGGCCGACACCGCGCGGGTGGTCGAGCAATTCGACGTCCGCACGCCCTCGATCCTGGTCACGGCCGGTTCGCTGTCGGGAGGCAACCAGCAGAAGCTGATCGTCGGCAGGGAGATGAGCCACGCGCCGCGCGTCCTGCTGGCCGCCCACCCCACTCGCGGCGTCGACGTGGGCGCACAGGCGGCGATCTGGGACCTGATCAAAGCCGCCCGTAGGGATGGCATGGGGGTGCTGCTGATCTCGGCCGATCTGGAGGAGCTCGTCGGTCTCTCCGACACGATCTGGGTGATCCTGCGCGGCCGGCTGTCGGGTGAGTTCGACCCGAATGTGGTGACCCGTGAAGAGCTCGGTGCCGCCATGACCGGCGCCACCACCGGCGAGGAGGAACAGCGATGAAGCTCGATGTGCGCCGGGTCGGGCTCGGACTCGCGGCTCCGGCCCTGGCGGTCGTGGTCGCGCTGCTGCTCACCTCGCTGATCTTGGTGGCCGCAGGCGACCCCGTGGTCGCCGTCTGGCAGGTGTTGTTCAAGGCGCCACTGCCCCGGCAGGTGGTCGCGATCATCAACGAGGCCTCCGTGCTCTACCTGTCTGCCGTGGCGGTCGCGATCGGGTTCAAGATGAACCTGTTCAACATCGGCGTGGACGGGCAGTACCGGATCGCCTCGTTCATGGCCGCGGTGTTCGCCGGCGCGCACTTCCTGCCCGGCTGGCTGAACATCATCGTGTCGCTCATCGTGGCGATGGCCACCGGCGCGATCTGGGCGGCGATCGCGGGTGTGCTGAAGGTCGCCCGCGGGGTGTCGGAGGTGATCAGCACGATCATGCTGAACTACATCGCCACCTATTTCGTCGCTTATCTGCTCAAGGGCGCCGCGGTGAAGATCGAAGGGTCGAACGCGACCAGTACCCGGATCCTGACCGAGGACTCCCGGGTGCCAGGGATCAACCTCGAGGGGCTGCTGGGCACCGGCCGGGAGATCTACGGGCTGGTCTTCCTCTCGATCGCGGTCGGCATCTTGTTCTGGTTCGTCCTGAACAAGACCCGGTTCGGCTTCGACCTGCGGGCAACCGGGCAGTCCGAGACCGCGGCGGTCGCGAGCGGCGTCAACGTCAAGCGCATGGTGGTCGTCTCGATGGTGCTCTCCGGTGCGATCGCGGGCCTGGTCGGTATGCCGCTGCTGTTCGGCCAGGACTTCGCCTACGGCGACACCGTCCAGACCGGGCTCGGCTTCGCCGGCATCTCCGTGGCGCTGCTCGGCCGCAACCACCCGGTAGGCATGGCGGTGTCGGCGCTGGTCTGGGGCTACCTGAACCAGCTCAGCAACGGACTGCAGATCAGCGCCGGCGTCTCCGACCGGCTGGTCCTGATCATCCAGGGCATCATCGTGTTGTCCGTGGTGATCGCGTACGAGCTCGTGCGTCGGGCCGGACTGCGGATGGAGCAGCGCAGGGTCGCTCGTGAACTGGAGGCCAGACCGGCGCCAGTGGTCGAGGAGGTGCACCCATGAGCACGCAGGCTCCCCCCACCCCGCAGGCGTTGCAGGCATCGATCGTTCCATCGGGCCGCCCGGCCTGGTACTGGCCGGTCCTGATCGCGGGCTCGCTGCTGGTGATCTCGACGGTGCGGGTGATCACCGGCGCGAACGACATCGACTCCTCCGGCGCGCTGGCCGCGGCCATCGGCCTGGCCATGCCGCTGGCGCTGGCCGGCCTGGGTGGGCTGTGGTCGGAGCGCTCCGGAGTGGTGAACATCGGCCTCGAAGGCATGATGATCCTCGGCACCTGGGGTGCGGCCTTCTTCGGCTTCCACTACGGGCCGTGGGCGGGAATCCTCGGTGCCGTCTTGATGGGCGTCGTCGGTGGTGCCATCCATGCGCTGGCCACGGTGATCTTCGGTGTCGACCACATCGTGTCCGGCGTCGCGGTGAACCTGCTCGGCGCAGGCGCGGGCGCCTACCTCGCCGTCCGGACGTTCACCGGCCTGCCCGGGGGCGGCCCGACCCAGTCGCCGCCGCTGGAGCAGCTGCCGTTCTTGTCGTTCCCCGGTCTCGGGGACTGGCTGCTGCAGGTGGAGAAGTCCCAGACCTGGCTGCTCGCGGATCTGGCGGGCATCGTCCGGGCCATCACCACCGACGTCAACGTGCTCACCGTGATCTCGGTTGGGCTGCTCGTGCTGACCTGGTGGCTGTTGTGGCGCACCCCGTTCGGCCTGCGGCTGCGTTCCTGCGGCGAGGCGCCGTGGGCGGCGGAGACGCTCGGTGTGAACGTGATCCGGTACAAGTTCCTCGCCGTGCTCATCTCCGGCGGCCTGGCCGGGCTGGCCGGCGGCTTCCTGGTGCTCGTCGCGTCCAACCTGTACCGCGAGGGGCAGACCGGTGGACGTGGCTACATCGGCCTGGCCGCGATGATCTTCGGCAACTGGCGTCCGGGCGGGCTCGCTGCCGGCGCCATGCTGTTCGGCTACGCGGACGCGATCCAGCTCCGCGGTCGTGGCGACGTGATCCACGCCTACCTGTTGCCGATCGGCCTGCTGCTGCTCGGCTGGGGCATCTGGCAGCTCGTCCGCCGTGCCCAGGGCAAGCCGTTCGCGGGCGTGTGGCGGATCGTGCTGTCCCTGGCCGTGCTCGCCTGGTACGCGTTCACCTCCGAGGTGCCGGCCGAGTTCACCTCGATGACGCCCTACATCGCCACCTTGCTGGTGCTGGCCTTCTCGGCACAGCGGCTGCGGATGCCCGCCGCCGACGGGCAGGTCTATCGGAAGGGTGAGGCCGATTAGCGGCACGGTGGACTGGGAGTCGTTGCGCACCCGGGCCAGGGAGCTGACCGAGCGGGCCTATGCCCCGTACTCGCACTTCCCGGTGGGAGCCGCGGCGCTGGTCGACGACGGCCGGGTGGTCACCGGATGCAACGTCGAGAACGCCGCCTACGGAGTAGCCCTGTGCGCGGAGTGCGGGCTGATCTCCGACCTGGTCGCAAGCGGCGGCGGCCGCCTGGTCGCGTTCACCTGCGCCAATGCGCTCGGTGAGCGGTTGATGCCATGCGGACGCTGTCGGCAGCTGCTCTGGGAGCACGGCGGGGCCGACCTGCTGGTGGACACCCCGCTCGGCGTGCTGTCGATGGCCGAGGTGTTGCCGCAGGCGTTCGGCGCTGCCGACATCGAACAGGTGCGGGGGAAGGAACACTAGTGGCGGTCCCCATCGAGGTCTGCCGGATGCTGCCCAAAGTGGCGCTGCACGACCATCTGGACGGCGGCCTGCGCGCGTCCACGATCGTGGCGGAGGCCGCTGCGGTCGGGCACGAACTGCCCACCACCGACCCGGCGGAGCTGGCGGACTGGTTCTACGATGCCGCCGATTCCGGCTCGCTGGTGCGCTATCTGGAGACCTTCACCCACACCATCGCGGTGATGCAGACGGCCGACCAGTTGCGCAGGGTGGCGCGGGAGTTCGTCGAGGATCAGGCCGCCGACGGCGTGATCCACGCCGAGGCGCGCTGGGCGCCCGAACAGCACCTGGCCGGCGGTCTCACCCTGGTCGAGGCCGTGGAAGCGGTGCGGGACGGTCTTGCCGAAGGCATGGAGGTGTGCGCGGCCGCGGGTCGCCCGATCAGCGCTCGGCAGATACTCACCTCGATGCGGCACGCGACCCCGACCACCGAGATCGCCGAGCTCGCCGTGGCCTATCGGCACGATTCGGTGTGCGGGTTCGACATCGCCGGCGCCGAGGACGGGTATCCGCCGAGCCGCTTCCAGGCGGCCTTCGACTACCTGAAGCGGAACAACTTCGAGTTCACGATCCACGCCGGAGAGGCTTTCGGGCTGCCGTCCATCTGGGAGGCGGTGCAGCTGTGCGGAGCGTCCCGGCTGGGTCACGGCGTCCGGCTGGTCAGCGATATCGCGCCGGACGGGACGCTGGGCGAGCTGGCCGGCTACATCAGGGACCGCCGGATCGCGCTGGAGTTGTGCCCGTCCTCCAACCTGCAGACCGGGATCTGCTCGCGCATCGCCGATCATCCGTTCGGACTGCTCGCCAAGCTGCAGTTCCGGGTCACGGTGAGTTGCGACAACCGGCTGATGAGCCGGACCACGCTGAGCCGGGAGTTCGAGCTGCTGAGCGACGCGTTCGACTACGACGTGGCCGATCTGCACCGGTTCTGCGTGAACGCGGCCAAGAGCGCGTTCGTTCCGTTCGATCAGCGACTGGCGCTGATCGATCGGATCAACGAGGGGTTCGCTGCGGTCAGCTGAGCGGTCACCGGGACGCGTCGCGACGCGGAGGCCTACTTCACCCGGCTGGCGCGGACGGTCCAGGTGTTGCAGGCGCCGATCTTGGACGCCGAAAGGCCCCGGCGTCCCCAGTACCGCTCGGCCGCGACCGAGCCGTGACCCTTCGCGTCCGTGGTGTAGCTGAACTGGAACTCCGCCTCGGCGCGGTCATTGGCGCTGAAACCGAGCTGGGAGTGGGTGAGCTGGTAGTGCGCCATGCAATGGGCCTGCAGCTCGATTCGCCGGGTCGTCACGGTCGATTTCTCCTCCAATGCCCAACTGGAGGCGAAAATGCCGGCCAACTCCTGGACGTGGTGGGCGTACTCGTGCATCACGAACTGGGCCACCGCGAGCCGGTAGTAGCGGCCCTGGGCATAGGCGGCGGTCGAGAAATAGAGGGTGCGATCGCTGGTGCAATAGGCGGCGGGATAGCTGGTGCCGAGCTTGCCGCACGGGGAGGTGGTGCTGGTGTTGTAGAAGACGACCTTGGGCTTGGCGAACGTCACCGGTGTCTTCGCCAGCGCCTTGCGCCAGGCGGCGTTCTCGCAGGAGACGAGTGCCTTGACCTGGGTCCGAAAAGCCGTCTTGCTGGCCGGGATGCGCTGCGGCGGGCAGCTTGCGGGCACCTTGATCGCGTAGATCGGGTTCTTCTTCACGATGACCTTGGGATCGGTGGGCATCGTCGGTGTCGGGCTGGCGCTCGGCGAGGCGGGGACGGACGCGCTGGGTGCGTGGTCTGGGGTTCGGACGTGGCCGGGAGCCTGCGTGCTGATCACGAACGGAGCCGCGAGCGCGGCCACCAGGCCCACCACGACCAGGCCCGTCACGCCGAACAGGGTCACCAGCCAGCCGCTGCGCCTCCGTGGGCGGACCGGCGGCTGGTCGGAGAGTCGTCTCGGAGGGGCCGTGGCCCAGTGCGGGGGCGGGCCGAACGGGGAGGCTTGCCCCGGTGGCGGCCATGGTGGTCCCGCGGCCGGCTGGTCGTTCGGTGGGTAGGAGTACGGCGGGTACGAGTACGGCGGGTAGGTGGGTGGTGGGTAGGCGTCTGGCGGGTAGGGACCCCCGGAGCCGGGCGGAGCAGCATCGCCGTCGGGCGGGGGCCACTGTGTGCTCATCGGACTCCTCGGGGGTCGAGGTCCAGCGTAAACGCTGGGTCGGACCCCGCGCCGCCGCGGCGCACGCGCACCATCGCGCCGAGTTCAGCGCGCATCCGCTTCGATCACCGCGAGCAGACGGTCGGCGGCCTCGGCCACGGCGCGTCCGGCCGGACGCGACAGCGACGGATCGAGGCTCCATTCGATCCGGGGACGGCCGTGGTCCCAGCGGCGCTTCCAGCCTCCGACGTCGCGGCCGTCGCACAGCACGGGCCCGCCACCGGACTGGGCGAAACGCCGCTCGTTCGGAGCGTCCGGGTTCCCGGGGGAACGCTCCCAGCCCACCTGGCGGTAGCTCAGGAACGCCTCGTCGAAGACCGACAGCAGCCAGGCCCGCCGGGGCCGGGTCTCTGCCAGCGCGGACGCCGGGGAGTGCCACAGCTCGACGCCGTCCACCTCGAGCCGCTCGAGGCGTCCCTGAAGGCGATCCACGGCGGCCCTGGCCTCGGCGAGACTCACTTTCGCCCAGCGTTGCAGGTCGGCCAGCGCGACCGGGCCGTGGTGTGCGACGAACCGGCCGACCAGGTCGGTCATGGCCTCCTCGCGACCGAACGGCTCGGGTGGAGGAAGCACCTCCGCGGCCAGGGCGTAGTGATGCTCCGCGGCGGCCAGCGGCGCAGAGCAGACCAGCCCGCGCAGTTCGCCGACCAGTAGGACGTGGCCCACCTGTTGCCCGAACCGGGCGTCCGCGCGGGTGAGTGTGCCGGCATCGACGAGCGCGTTGCCGACCTCGTCCCTGGCGGCGAAGTGGCGTCCGCCGAGGCGGGCTGCCAGGGCGTCGAGACCCTCCTGGAGCCGGTTCTCGTCGAGATCGAGCTGGCGATGCCGCGATGCCATTCCCGACTCCACCTTCGGCGAGGTGAGTTGCAGGAGCCGGTGCAGATCCTGGGTGGCCACGTAGTGCCAGGTGGGGCGCAACACGTGCGTTCGCACGATCTCGCCGGCAGCAACCGCAGCCCGGACGTCGGCCACGCTGCTCGCGCAACGAAGCGCGATCATCGCCTGCGCGATCGGTGCGTCCTGGGCCTGGACGGCCACCAACTCGGTGACCACCTGCATCGGGCTCTCGGCCGGCGGGCCGCTGAGTCGCTGCGTGGCCAGGCGTCCGGCCAGCACCGCCCGCGAATCCATCTCAGGCCCGGAAGCCGGCGTAACTGACGGCAAGCAGGAAGCCGACCACACCGAGCGCGACCCGCACCCATCGGGCCGGCGGACGCACCGCCTCGCCGACCGCCCATACGGCGATCGCGGCGAGCGCGAACCCGAGGTCGCGTCCGGGAAGCGGGTTGGTGCGGCCAAGCAGGTCGAGCGCGGCGCCCGCCGCGACGACGAGGCCACCGAGCACAGCCAGGGCTCCGCGGACGCGGCGCAGGAGGATCAGCCAGCCGGGATCGGCAGCCACGGCCCTGCGTCCGGCCGGGGCGGAGCGCGAGAAGAGCTCAACCATTCCGGTGACGACGAACCACGCGGCGACCACCGCGGCGAGAATCACCTCGAGCCCGATCCGATCCATGCTCACCCCCGGCTCGCCAGTCTAGGTGCGGTGCCTCCAGGGGTGGGGGCGGGTTCGGCGATCAGGGCACCGAGCAGCGCGGCGAGCGAGGCGCGCTGACCGGGATCGAGACGGCCGAACAGCTCGGCCGCGACCTCGGAACGCGCGCGGGTCACCTCAGCCAGCGCCGCTCGTCCGGATTCGGACAGCGCCAGCAGGAAGGCCCGCCCGTCCGCGGGGTCGGTGCGGCGTTCGACATAGCCCGCGGCGACCAGGCCGGAGATCGAGTCCGTGGCCGAACGGGCGACGATGCCCAGGCGTCCGGCCACCTCGGAGGGCCGCAACGGTCCGGACTCGCCGATGACCCGCAGCGCTCGGGACTGATGAGGACTCAGGCCGAGGGGGGCGATCCGCTGCTGGGTCTCGCGACGGAGCAGCCGGGCCACCCGCAGGAAGTCCTCGGCGAGAGTCTCCGGGAATATCTCCATGGCACCCGACCTTATATGCTGCGGTTACCTCACTATATCGGAGACGTCATGACAACGACCACGCACGGCGCCCCGGTCATGCGCGGCCCGACTCGGGTCAGCGCCGCAGACCGGGCGCAGTTGGCAGAGTCGCCGGTCAGCCTGGCCCGGGTCGCCGGGTTGTTCGGCGGCCATCGGCTGGAGTTGCTCGTGGTCACGGTGATCATCGTGGTCGCATCCGTGGTCGGGCTCGCCCAACCGTTCCTGCTCCGGGAAGTGATCGACGTCGCGTTGCCGACCGGAGACACGCGCCTGTTGGTGTGGCTGGTGGCCGGCATGGTCGCGGTGGCGGCGCTGACCGGCGTCCTCGGGGTGTGGCAGACCTGGCTGGCCACCGGAATGGGGCAGCGCGTCATGCACAGCTTGCGCGTCCGGGTCTTCGCGCATCTGCAGGCCCAGTCGCTGGCGTTCTTCAAGCGCACTCGCGGCGGCGAGGTCCAGTCCCGGCTGCTGCAGGACGTGGCCGGCCTGCAGTCGGTGGTGACCACGACGGCCACCTCGATCGCGTCCAACCTGACCACGGCGGTGGCTACGGCGGTGGCGATGGTCGCGCTGAACTGGCGGCTGTCGTTGCTCTCCCTGCTCGTGCTGCCGCCGGCCATCCTGCTCACTCGGCGGGTCGCGTTGGTGCGCCGCGACGTGACCCTCGCCCAGCAACGGGCCCTCGCCGACCTGCACAGCCAGGTCGAGGAGGCGCTCAGCATCAACGGCGCGATGCTCGCCAAGACCCTGGGTAGTACGGCGATGCACGAACGGGAGTTCACCGGCACCTCCGCTCGGCTGATCGACCTGGAGGTGCGCTCCCAGCTCGCCGGACGCTGGAGGATGGCCACGATGAGCATCGTCTTCGCCGCGATCCCCGCGCTGCTCTATCTCGTGGCCGGCTTCCCTTCGCTGTCCGGGGATCTGACGATCGGGACCCTGATCGCCTTCGCCAGCCTGCAGGGAACGATCTTCCGGCCGATCATGGGGCTGCTGAACGTCGGCGCGCAGTGGGTGGCGTCGATGGCCCTGCTCAGCAGGATCTTCGGCTACCTCGACCTTCCGGTGGAGGTTGCAGAGCCCGTCCGTCCGGTGCGTCTCGACCCTGGCACGGTTCGCGGCGAGGTGCGCTTCGAGCACGTCGGCTACCGGTTCCCGGACGGCTCCGCGGACGCGCTGGCCGGGATCGACCTCACCATCGGGGCCGGCCGATCACTGGCGGTGGTCGGAGAGACCGGATCGGGCAAGTCCACCCTGGCCGCGCTGCTGGTGCGGCTGGCCGATCCGACCTCGGGTCGCGTCACCGTGGACGGCGTCGACCTCCGCGACATCGCTGCGTCCGATCGAACGAAGGTGATCGGCATGGTGACTCAGGAGACGTACCTCGCCCACACGACGATCGCGGGCAACCTGCGCCAGGCCGCGCCCGACGCGACGGACGCCGAGCTGTGGTCGGCGCTCCAGGCCGCGCAGGTCGACCAGGTGATCGCGGCGCTGCCCGACGGATTGGACACGGTGGTCGGCGCCCGCGGGCACCGGTTCAGCGGCGGTGAGCGGCAGCGGCTCGCGATCGCCCGGACTCTGCTCGTGAATCCGCCGATCCTGGTGCTCGACGAGGCCACGTCCGCGTTGGACTCCGATACCGAGCGGGAGCTTCAGGCCGCGCTGGACGTCCTGATGGCCGGACGCACGACGCTCACGATCGCACATCGCTTGAGCACCGTCCGTGACGCGGACGAGATCGTGGTGCTGGCTGCCGGTCGGATCGTCGAGCGCGGCACCCACGAGGCGCTACTGGCGGCCGGCGGTCATTACGCACGCCTGCACGGTTGATTGCTGGCCACCGGAAACGGGACAAAACTGACGCCGGTGGACGCGGTGGCGCCCTGAGCTCGCGCGTCCGCGTCGATGGGGGCAGATTTGTCCCGTTCCTCCTGGGATCGAGTTCGCAACCAGCCGCCGGTCGATGGGGCGTCGCCCCGATTGGTGGCACAATCGCAGGGTGTTTCGGCCGGTCGAGGACGCCCGGGGCCTCGAACAGGCCCCCGGCCACTGGCTGCGCACAGACCTGATCGCCTGGCCCTCGTCCTGCCTGCCGCCCGGAGAGGATCCGGCCGGTCTGTACTGGCGATTGCACTGGTCGGCCGACGATCACATCGATCCCACGGCCAGCGAGCCGTTGCCGTGGCCGAACGTCACGCTGCGCCTCGACCCCGACGGTCTCCCTGACGACGTCGCCGGCCAGTTCCCGCACCTGGGCGATCATCTGTGCTTGCGATTGCCGCCGGACGCGGTGGCACACGTGCGCGAGGCGCTGCGCTGCCAGGTGGCAGTCAGCGCCCAGCTGGCGTCCGGACGGCTCGCGGCCGCGGGCCAGGTGCAGCTGCCCGGGGTGATCGATGAGCTCTACGCCGACGCTGCGACCGCCGAGTTGGGGCCGGCCTGGCACTTCGGCACGCCGACCTTGCGCCTGTGGGCGCCGACCGCCCGCGACGTCGCCCTGCTGCTGTGGCCCCCGGACGCCCAGCTGCACGATGCGCCGCAGCGGCGCCGGATGATTCCTGCCGATGACGGCACCTGGGCCGTGACCGGAGCGGCGAACTGGCTCGGAGCCCGATACCGCTACGAGGTCACGGTCTACACCCCTCAGCACCGCAGGGTGGTGGTGAACCAGGTGACCGACCCGTACTCGACCTCGCTCACCGTGAACTCGACGCACTCGGTGCTGGTCGATCTCGACGATCCGGCTCTGGTGCCCGACCAGTGGCGGACGGCGGTCGCACCGCCGCTGGCCGACCCGGTCGACCAGGTCAGCTACGAGCTGCACCTGAGGGACTTCTCCATCTCGGACGCCACCGTGCCCGCGGAACTACGCGGCAGTTTCCTGGCCCCCACCGTGGACAGCGCGGGGATGGCGCACCTGCGCCGGCTGGCCGACGCCGGGCTGAACACCGTCCAGCTGCTGCCGCTGTTCGACAATGCGACCGTCGAGGAGCATCCCGAGTTGCAGGTTCGCCCGCACTGGGAGCGCCTCAAGGAATTGCCTCCCGATAGCGCCGAACAGCAGCGGCAGGTCCACTCCTCCGCTGGGCGCAGTGGCTTCAACTGGGGCTACGACCCGTGGCACTACTTCGCTCCGGAGGGCTCGTTCTCGTCCACCCTTGCCAGCGCGGAAGGCGCGGGTCGGGTGGTGGAGTTCCGGCAGATGGTGGGCGCGTTCCACGCCGCGGGTCTGCGGGTGGTGCTCGACCAGGTGTTCAATCACACCGCGAGCGCGGGGCAGGACAGCAAGTCGGTGCTGGACCGGATCGTGCCCGGCTACTACCACCGCCTGGACCCGCTCGGCGCCGTGGAGACCTCGACCTGTTGCCCCAACGTGGCCACGGAGCACCTGATGGCGCAGAAGCTGATGGTCGATGCCTGCGTGCACTGGGTGCGGCGCTATCACGTGGACGGATTCCGGTTCGACCTGATGGGTCACCACAGCCGGGACAACGTCCTTGCCGTCAGGGCCGCGCTGGACGCGCTCCAAGAGGACGAGGTGGACGGTCGCACCGTCTCCCTCTACGGCGAGGGCTGGAACTTCGGTGAAGTCGCCGACAACGCCCGATTCGTCCAGGCCACCCAGGGTCAGCTCGGCGGCACCGGCATCGCGACCTTCTCCGACCGGCTGCGGGACGCCGTTCGCGGCGGGTCGGTCTGGGCCGCCGATCCGCGCGGCCAAGGCCTGGGCACCGGGCTGTTCACGGCCGACAACGGCACTGAGGTGAACGGCGACGAGGAGGCGCAGGGCGAGCGTCTGGCCTGGTACACCGATCTGGTCCAGCTCGGCCTGGCCGGCACGCTGCGGTCCTTCCGATTCGGGTCGAACGCTCACCACGCCGAACTCCGTGGTGACGAACTCGATTTCGGTGGACGCCCGGCCGGGTACGCCGACGAGCCGGCCGAGGCGATCAACTACGTCGACGCGCACGACAACGAGACCCTGTTCGACGCGTTGACCCTCAAGCTGCATCCGGCGACGCCGATGGCGGCGCGAGTGCGGATGAACACGGTCTGCCTTGCCCTGGCCACGCTCGGACAGAGTCCGGTGATGTGGCACGCGGGGACGGACATTCTGCGCAGCAAGAGTCTCGACCGGAACTCCTACAACTCCGGCGACTGGTTCAACTATCTCGACTTCACCTTGACCGACAACGGTTTCGCAGCGGGGCTTCCCCCCGAGCGGGACAACGCCGCCGCCTGGCACGTGTTGGCCCCGCTGTTGGCCGATCCGCGCTTGAAGCCGGATCCGGACGACATCCGGCGCGCCCATGTCCAGGCGCTCGATCTGCTGCGGCTGCGCGCGTCCACCCGGTTGTTCCGGCTCGGCACCGCGGCGCGAGTGCAGCGAATGGTGCGCTTCCCGGTCGCCAACAGCTGGCACCAGCTGCCCGGGGTGGTGGTGATGGCCGTCGACGACCCCGATGGCGAGGTGGACGCGCGCTGGTCTGGGCTGCTGGTCGTGTTCAACACCACGCCATGGTTGGTCCGGCAAGGCCTGCCCGAGGACGTCAGCAACTATCGGCTGCACCCGGTGCAGGCCGAAGGCTCGGACGATCTGGTGCGCACCAGCGAGGTCGGCACGGACTGGGTCACGGTTCCCGAACGCACTGTCGCGGTCTTCGTAGCCCCCCGCTGACACGCGGTCGCCCGGTTCGGCGCGGCTGAGCAACAGGTGGCTGCGCAACGAGGCGTCCATCCAGATGTGAAAGGCTTGGGACGCATGCAGGAACCGGTATTTTGACGTTTCAGAAGAGCGCGAAGGAAGGCCGACGATGACCGATTTCACCTGGACGGAGCTGGACCAACGGGCGGTGGACACCGCGCGAGTGTTGGCCGCGGATGCGGTGGAGAAGGTGGGGAACGGTCATCCGGGGACGGCGATCTCGTTGGCCCCGTTGGCGTACCTGTTGTATCAGAAGGTGATGACCGGGGATCCCTCGGATCCGCGGTGGGTGGGCCGGGACCGGTTCGTGCTCTCGATCGGCCATTCGTCGCTGACCCAGTACTGCCAGTTGTTCCTGGCCGGGTACGGGTTGGAGGTTGAGGATCTGGCGTCGCTGCGGACGGAGGGTTCGCTGACGCCGGGGCATCCGGAGTTCGGGCATACGGCGGGTGTGGAGTGCACGACCGGGCCGCTGGGCGCGGGCGTCTCCGACGCAGTGGGTTTCGCGATGGCGGCGCGGCGGGAGCGGGCGTTGCTGGATCCGACGACGCCGCTGGACCAGGCCAGCGTGTTCGACCGGACGGTCTACTGCATCGCCGGTGATGGCTGTATGCAGGAGGGTGTGGCTTCGGAGGCGTCCTCGCTGGCGGGTGCACAGAAGCTGGGCAACCTTGTCCTGATCTACGACGACAACCGGATCTCGATCGAGGGCGACACGAAGATCGCGTTCACCGAGGACGTCGCGGCCAGGTACGCGGCGTACGGCTGGCATGTGCAGAGCGTGGACTGGACCAACGGCGGTACCGGCTACACCGAGAACGTGCAGGCGCTGTATGAGGCGATCGAGGCCGCCAAGGCGGTGACGGATCGGCCGTCCTTCATCAAGTTGACCACGGTGATCGGGTGGCCGTTGCCGACCAAGGCCGGCGATCACTCGGTGCACGGCGCGAAGCTGGGTGCCGCGGAGATCGCCGGGCTGAAGGAGCAGCTCGGGTTCGACCCGGAGGTGAACTTCGCCGTCGAGGAAGAGGTGCTCGCGCACACCCGCGGCCAGGCGGCTCGGAACGCTGCCGCGGCGAAGGCGGTCTGGGATCCGGCGTTCGCGGCGTGGATGGCCGGGAATCCGGATCGGGTCGGGCTGCTGGAGCGGCTCGCGGCGCGGGAGTTGCCGGAGGGTCTAGCGGCAGCGTTGCCGGTCTTCGCGGCAGGGAAGAAGTCGACGCGGGCGGCGTCCGGCGAAGTGCTCTCGGCGATCGCGGACGTGATGCCGGAGTTGTGGGGCGGTTCGGCCGACCTGGCCGGGAGCAACAACACCACGATGAAGGGCCAGCCCTCGTTCCTGCCGCCGGAACAGAGTTCGCATGAGTTCACCGGTAGCTACGCGGGCCGCACCCTGCATTTCGGGATCCGCGAGCACGCGATGGGCAACATCGTGAACGCGATCACCATGTCCGGGCTGACCAGGTGTTACGGCGGCACGTTCCTGGTGTTCGCCGACTACATGCGCGGCGCGGTCCGTCTCGCGGCCCTGCAGAAGGCGCCGAGCATCTTCGTGTGGACGCACGACAGCATCGGCGTGGGGGAGGACGGGCCGACCCACCAGCCGATCGAGCACCTCGCCTCGTTGCGGGCGATCCCCGGGCTGGACGTGATCCGTCCCGCGGACGCGAACGAGACCGCGCAGGCCTGGTATCAGGCGTTGTCGCACACCGACCGGCCTTCGGCGTTGATCCTGTCCCGTCAGGACCTGCCGGTGATCGATCGCGACGCCGAAGGGGTCGCGTCCGCGTCCGAGGTCGCCAAGGGCGGCTACACCCTCCTCGACGCCGACGGTGAGCTCAAGGTCGTGCTGATCGCGACCGGGTCCGAGGTCGGCGTCGCCGTCGCGGCCAGGGAGCAGCTCCAGGCCGAAGGGATCGGAACCCGGGTCGTGTCCATGCCCTGCCAGGAATGGTTCAACGCCCAACCCGCCGAATACCGCGCCACGGTGCTGCCGGCCGGTGTCGCCATGGTCGCGGTCGAGGCCGGTGTGCCGATGGGCTGGCGCGACTATGTCGGACCCGCAGGTGAGATCGTCGCGATCGACCACTTCGGCGAATCGGCCTCCGGGAACCTGCTGTTCACCAAGTACGGCTTCACTCCCGAGCACGTGACCGAGAAGGCGAAGCTCGCGTTGTCCCGAATCGGCTGAGCTGACCACGATCACAACCACCCGAAACCAGCGGCTGCGCGCCAACGGGGCGCTGCTGCTGGCCTCGGCACTGTGGGGCTTCGCGTTCGTTGCGCAGCGGGTCGGGTCGGGGCACGTCGGCCCTTTCACCTTCACCGCGGTGCGCTTCGCCCTCGGTGCGTTGGTGCTGCTGCCCCTGATCCTGCTGCGCGACCGCGTCCGGGGGGTGCCGAGGCGCAAGCGGGTCGCGGCCACCCGGGCCGTGGTGCTGCCGGGGATTCTGGCTGGCGTCCTGCTCACCATCGGGGTGAACCTGCAACAGGTCGCCCTCATCGACACGCCGGCCGGGAACGCCGCGTTCATCACGGGGCTGTACATGGTCTTCGTCCCGGTGATCGCGGCGTTTCGTGGCCACCGCAGCAGCCTGGCCACGATCGTTGGCGTGGCGGCGTCGCTGGTCGGGCTGTACCTGATCAGTGTCTCCTCTGACCTCACCGTCGGGCGGGGCGAGCTGCTGCTGATCATCTCGACCGTGTTCTGGGCGGTGCAGATCCTGGTCATCGAGCGCTACAGCGGGCAGCTGTCCGCGCTCCGATTCGCCACGGCGCAGTTCCTCACCTGTGCGGTGCTCAGCAGCATCGCCGCCCTCGCTTTCGATTCGGCGCCGTTCACGGGCCTCGATCTCGCCATCGGGCCGCTGCTCTACGGCGGACTGGTGTCGGTGGGCATCGCCTACACGCTGCAGGTGGTCGGGCAGCGGCACGCGCTGGCGACGCATGCCTCGCTGATCATGGCCACCGAGTCGGTGTTCGGCGCGCTCGGCGGCGCGCTCCTGCTGCAGGAGTACATGGGCCCGCGCGAGTACGTCGGGGCCGCCTTGATGATCGTCGGGATCATCGTGTCTCAGTTGGGCCTGCCGGCTGCGCCGCTGGAGAACCTCGGGGACGAGGCCGAGCCCGCCGCCTGATTCCTCACGGCTCGCGAAGGCCGAAGCGACGAGGTTCGGAACGGGACATTTCTGACTCGCACGACGCTCGATTCGACGATTCGGTGTGGAGTTGGGCGCTTCGAGGCAGGAATGTCCCGAAACGCCGGGTCAGGTGGACTCGTGGAATCCGAGTCGAAGCAGGGCGGCGATCATGTCGGTGTCGCAGGTGCGCACCTGAATGCTTCGCGCGTCGTGGTGGCTGGCCCACCAGGCAAGCGCGAGCAGGTCAGGTCCGGGGCCGGCGGTCACCCATTCACCCTCAAGGTGGGCCGGACCTGGTGGATCGGCCTCCCAGTCCTGCGGCGCGACGGGGTCGAGCCCGTCCAGCAGATCGCTCAGACGGGCCACGAACACGCGTCCTGCCACGCCGGCGGCAACCGCCATCCGATCCAGCTCGACTCGTGAAGTGCGCAGCGGATCGCGTCCCCGGGGGACCCCCACCGCGCGGCGGGCCACAACCTCGGGCCACGTGACGGTGTGTTTGACGCCTCGCCGGTCGCGCAGGACCAGCCGGACGGCGTCCGCTGCAACGACGACACCCACCAGATCACCTTGCCCACCGTCGGCGAGGACGCGGCGCAGGCTTACCCTGCTCCCTACCGGCGGTGTCTGCGCGCTGGGATCTCGGCGGGGCATGTCCCATCATCTCCCGTTGTCAGTTGTAGAGTGCTGCTCAGTTTTGCAGGAACGACCCAGGAGCCGGCCCATGACCTACGTGATCACTCTTCCGTGTGTGGACATCAAGGATCTCGCGTGCGTCGAGGAGTGTCCGGTCGACTGCATCTACGAGGGCAATCGGATGCTTTACATCCACCCCGACGAGTGCGTCGACTGCGGGGCCTGCGAGCCGGTCTGCCCGACCGAGGCGATCTTCTACGAGGACGACGTGCCCGCCGACCAGGCCGAGTACTACGACATCAACGTGCACTTCTTCGACGAGATCGGGTCGCCCGGCGGTGCGGCGAAGCTCGGCGCGGTCGACTACGACCACCCGACTGTCGCAGCCCTGCCGCCGCAGGGCGAGTGAGCGGATTCCTGGCGGGCAGCCTGCCCGATTTCCCCTGGGACTCGCTGAACGCGGCGCGGGCTCGCGCTCGCTCGCATCCGGACGGCATCGTCGACCTCTCGGTCGGCACTCCGGTCGATCCGACTCCGGAGATTGCTCGGCGCGCGCTCGCCGAGGCCGCGGACGCAGCCGGCTATCCGGCCACGTGGGGGACGCCAACTCTGCGCGCGGCGATTATCGGCTACCTCGCCCGGCGCTGGGGTGCCGTGGGTCTCACCGATGAGGACGTGCTGCCGGTGATCGGCACCAAGGAACTGGTTGCCCTGCTGCCGACGCTGCTCGGCGTGGGTGGACGCACGATGGTGATCCCGACCACCGCCTACCCGACCTACGACGTGGGCGGACGGATCGCAGGCGCCGAGGTGATCGCGACCGACGACCCGTCCCGGTTGGCGGACCTGCGGCCCGCGCTGGTCTGGATCAACTCACCGGCCAACCCGCACGGGGAGATCCTCGGACCCGCGCGCTTGCGCGAGTGGGTCGCGGCGGCCCGTGGCGTCGGGGCGGTGCTGGCGTCCGACGAGTGCTACGGCGAGTTCGGCTGGGACGCCGAGCCTTGGTCGGTGCTGAACCCGCAGATCAACGACGGCTCGATCGAGGGCCTCTTGGCCGTCCATTCGCTCTCGAAGCGCTCGAACGTGGCCGGGTATCGCGCCGGCTTCGTGGCCGGTGACCCGGCGGTCGTGCGTCCGCTGCTGGAGGTGCGCAAGCACGCCGGCCTGATCGTGCCGGATCCGGTGCAGGCAGCCATGTCTGTCCTGCTCGACGACGATGACCACGTGGCGCAACAGCGAGGACGCTACGCGCGCCGGCGCGCACGGCTGCGTCCGGCCCTTGAGGCAGCGGGCTTCCGGGTCGAGCACTCCGAGGGCTCCCTGTACCTGTGGTGCACTCGGGACGAGGACTGCCGGGCGAGCGTCGACCGTCTGGCCGAGTTGGGCATTCTGGTCGCTCCGGGGGAGTTTTACGGCGAGGCCGGCCGACGGCATGTTCGGGTCGCGCTTACCGCGACCGACGAGCGAGTGTCGGCCGCGGCCCAGCGGCTGATCGAGGCGCCGCACTCCTAGCGGGACAAAACTGCCACCAGTAGCGCCGTGGAACGCCCTGGGCGCTCAGTAGCCCCATCAGAGGCAGAAATGTCCCGGAATGATGGCGGGCCCGCGCGGTCTTAGCGAGGCGTCGGGCCCGAGAAGACGAGCTTCACCTCGTTGGTGGTGTCGCTGGGCCCGGAGCCGACCCAATCGGCCAGGCCCGAGCGCGAGTGGGTCCAGGAGTAAGGCCCTACCTGAACTGAGGCCAGCCCATAGGTGGCGGTGTTCGCGATCGCCAGGTGAGCGACTGCCCAGGCGTTCTGCGGGCTGTTCGCCGTCACGGTGAGCGTGTTGTCCGCCCGTCGCACCGAGATGGAGTCCGCTCCGACGGTCTTGACCAGGAAGGCGCGCATGCCGTCCGGATCAGCCGATGCGGGCGAGCTGACCACGCAGGCGAACGACGCCGGGGTCTCGCCGGTCAGCGAGCTGGCCAGGGTGCGCGCGTTGGGCACGTGACGGCGGTAGGCGTCGGGGTAGGCGCTGCGCTGGACAGCCTGCGCGACGTCGTTGATGTCGGCCGTCTGCCACTTCGCGACCCGCTCCATGGCCTTGTAGAAGGTGTTCGTGGAGTACCACGGATCCATGATCTGGGCCTCAGTGCCCCAGCCCTTCGAGGGTCGCTGCTGGAACAGGCCGAGCGAATCGGCGTGGCCGTAATCGAGGTTGCGGATGCCCGACTCCTGGTACGCCGTGGCCAAAGCAATGGACGCGGCCCGCGGCACGAGTCCGCGCTTGATCGATATCCCCGCGATGATCGAGGCGTTGCGCGCCTGGGCAAGGTCGACGGTAGTTGTGCGATCACCAGCTGTCGCCGTGCAACGGTCATCGATGGGCAGCGGCGACTTGTTGTAGTTGGCCCACAGCGTGATCCCGCCGGCCACCAGGGCGAGAACCACCACGATGCCGAGTAGCGCCCACAGGGTCGCCTTGGCCGCCTTCACCGGTGCCTCAGGCGTCGCGCCGTCGCGATGCCCGCGACGGCGTGATCAGGTGGCGGCGGTGAGATCAATTGTCGTGCAGCGCGGTGTTGAGTTCGACGCCCGAACCCGCGCGCGAGCGGGCCTCGACCGCACCGGTCAGGGAGTTCCGGATGAACAGCAGCCCGCTTCGCCCACTGAGTTGGAGCGCTTTGACCACCGCGCCTCCGGGAAGGCTCACCTTGGTGCCTGCGGTCACGTAGAGCCCGGCCTCCACGACGCAGTCGTCGCCGAGCGAGATGCCCACACCGGACTCGGCCCCCAGCAGGCACCGTTCCCCGATCGTGATCTGTTCCTGGCCGCCGCCGGACAGCGTGCCCATGATGGACGCGCCACCGCCGATGTCGGAGCCGTCGCCGACGACGACGCCGGCCGAGATTCGGCCCTCCACCATCGACGTCCCCAATGTTCCGGCGTTGAAGTTCACGAACCCCTCGTGCATCACGGTGGTGCCCGGTGCGAGGTGCGCGCCGAGCCGGACGCGATCGGCGTCCGCGATCCGTACGCCGGTGGGCAGCACGTAGTCGGTCATTCGGGGGAACTTGTCCACCCCGTAGACCGCCACCGGGCCACGCGCGGAACGCAGAGCGAGGCGGACGTCCTCGAAGCCGTCCACCGCGCACGGGCCGAAGCTGGTCCAGACCACGTTCGGCAGGATGCCGAACAGCCCGGTGAGGTCGATGCTGCGCGGCGCGCACAGTCGGGTGCTGAGCAGGTGCAGCCGAAGGTAGGCGTCCGGCACGTCGGCGGGTGGCGCGTCCAGGTCGATCCGGACCAGCTGCGGGACGCCCTTCACCCGCCGCTCTGCGTCGTGCTGTCCGGCGGCGACCAGCGCCGCGGGCGCTTCGAGCGTGGTGGGCTCGCCGAGGGCAGGGGACGGGAACCAGGTGTCGAGGACCTGGCCGGACTCGTGGATGGTGGCCAGGCCCCAGCCGTACGCGGGTCGGGTCATGACGGCCAGCCTACCCGGGACGGATAGGCTCGGCGCATGAGCCTCGACCTCACCGGCGACCTGGTGGCCCTCTTCCGGCAGGTGGTGGACGTCGAGTCCGTCAGTGGCGACGAACGTGCCCTTGCCGACCTGGTCGAAGCCTCGCTGCGAGCATTGCCGCACCTGCACGTGATCAGGGACGGCGACACCGTGGTGGCCCGGACGAGCCTCGATCGTGCCGAGCGGGTCGTGGTCGCCGGTCATCTCGACACGGTCCCGGTCGCGAACAACCTGCCGTCCCGGGTCGAGGGGGATCTCGTCTACGGCCGGGGCACCTCGGACATGAAGGGCGGGGTGGCGGTCGCGCTCGCCTGCGCGGCCCGACTGGACGCACCGAATCGCGACATCACCTGGATCTTCTACGATCACGAGGAGGTCGCAGCCGAGGACAACTCGCTCACCCGGATCGCGCGCGAGCACCCCGAATGGCTTGCCGGAGACTTCGCCGTGCTGATGGAACCCACCTCGGCGCGGGTGGAAGGGGGCTGCCAGGGCACGCTCCGGTTCACCGTCTCCACCGCGGGCACGGCGGCCCACTCGGCCCGCGCCTGGCTCGGCCACAACGCCATTCACGATGCCGCGGAGCCGCTGGCGCGGCTCGCCGCGTATCAGCCTCGCCAGGTCGAGGTTGACGGCCTGACGTATCGCGAGGGACTGAACGCGGTCGGGATCACCGGTGGTATCGCCGGCAACGTGATCCCCGATGCCTGCACGATCACGGTGAACTTCCGGTTCGCACCGGATCGTGACGAGGCGGACGCGAAGGCACACTGCAGGCAGGTGTTCTCCGGCTACGAGCTCGACTTCATCGACGTCGCCGCTGGTGCCCGTCCCGGGCTGGACCGTCCGATCGCGCGGGAGTTCCTCGCCGCGGTGGGCGGGCAGGCAGGGCCCAAGTACGGCTGGACGGACGTGGCGCGGTTCAGCTCGCTCGGCGTCCCGGCGGTGAACTTCGGTCCGGCGGACCCGGGCAAGGCTCACGCCGACGACGAGTGCTGCCCCGTGGCAGACCTCTACCTCTGCAGGGACGCGCTGCTGCGCTGGCTGGCCTGATCGCCGCTCCGTCGGGACGCGGTCACCTCGATCAGCGTGGACAGGACCGCCGCGAGGCTTGGCACCGCCTCGGCTCCCCGGACCAGCACTGCGCGGACGCTGCGGTCGCTGGCCGGCAGGACCTCATGAGCGCCGACGTCCGGGGGGAGTTCGAGGGGTTCGAGGGCGAGCCGGGGCTGCAGGGCCACTCCCACCCCGGCCGCGACCAGGCCCAGCACGGCGACGGAGTTGTCCGTGGCATGGGTGATCCGTGGGCTCATCCCCAGCGCTGCGCAGGCAGCGAGAAGGTGGCCGCGGCACAGCGGGCAGCCGGCGATCCAGGTGGCGCCGGCCAGGTCGGCGAGCCCGACGGCATCGTTGCCGGCCAGCGCGTGGCTGGACGGCAGGACGACCGCCACCGGGTCGTCGAACAGCGGCACGGTGGTCGCGCCGGCCAGGTCGGCGTGCGGGTCGGCCGGGTCGCCGGGGAAGCTGAAGGTGATCGCGAGGTCGATGCTGCCCTCGGCCAGCATGGCCAGCGACTCGGGCGGCTCGGCTTCGGTGTAGGCCAGGTGAAGTCCGGGATGGCTGCGGGCGAGGCGGGCGATGAGGGTGGGCACGATCGTCGAGGACGCGCTCGGGAAAGCCGCCACTCGGACCGTCCCTGCGGCCTGGTCGACCAGGTGGGTCAGCTCGTCCTCCGCCGCGGCCAGCGCAGCGAGAATCGGGCCTGCGTGCCGAGCCACCATGCGTCCCGGTTCGCTCAATCGGACGCCTCGTCCGACTCGGAGCACCAGTGGGGCACCCAGTCGAGCTTCGGCTCTGCGCACGTGCTGGCTGAGCGCAGGTTGGCTGTAGCCCAGTGCGGCGGCGGCCGCGGTGATCGAGCCGTGCTCGGCGATGGCGCGGACGATGCGGATGGTGTGCAGGTCGAGGCGCGGATCCCCATTCATGCAGATATGTTATCGATTCGACCAAAAACATGCTCTAGTGTGATGTCTGAGATCCCGGCAGGCTGGTCTTGTGACCACCGAGCTGAGCATTCCGTTGATGCCTTTGACCGTCGCCGACCTGGCTGCCGAGTTCGATGTCGATCCCGGCTACCTCTCCGCAGCGACCTGCGGCGTAGCCCCGCGCCGGTCGATCGCTGCGCTGCGGGCTGACGAGGAGCTCTGGCGTCGCGGCCACGCCGACCCGGGAACCTACGGCAATGTGGTCGCTCGTACTCGCGCGTCCTACGCCCGGCTCGTCGGTGTCGACGCCGACAGGGTGGCGATCGGTTCGCAGACGTCGGCGCTGGTCGCGAACATCTCCGCTTCGCTCCCCGACGGCGCGGAGGTCCTGATCGCCACGGGTGACTTCACCTCGATGGTGTACCCGTTCCTGGTGGGGCAGCGGCTGGTCGTGCGCGAGGCCCCGGTCGCGGATCTGGCCGCGGCGATCACACCGAGCACCGAGTTGGTCGTGTTCTCACTGGTGCAATCGGCAAGCGGTGAAGTGGCCGACGCGGACGCAATCGTTCGGGCGGCCGATGCGGCCGGCGCTGCCACTCTGGTCGACCTGACCCAGGCGGCCGGCGTGTTCCCGGTGGATGCTTCTGTCTTCGATGCGACCGTCTGCCACGCCTACAAGTGGTTGGCCGCACCGCGTGGCGTCGCGTTCTTGACGCTGAAGCCTCGATTCGCCGCACGGCTGCGTCCGGTTGCGGCGGGCTGGTATGCGGGACAGGAACCGTGGCAGAGCGTCTATGGCACCGACATGGTGCTCGCCACCGACGCCCGTCGTTTCGATGTCTCGCCCGCCTGGCAGGCCTTCGTCGGCGCGGAGCAATCGATCGGACTGTTCGCCGCCGCGGACATGGCGGCGATCTGGGCGCACGCGTGTGATCTCGGCGACGCGGTCTGTCGCGGGCTGGGGATCCCGGAGCAGCATCAGGCGATCGTGACGGTCGCCGACCCCGGTGGTTCGCTGCTGGCACGCCTCACGGACGCAGGCGTCCGTGCGTCCGGACGGGCTGAGCGTCTCCGGCTGGCCTTCCACGTGTGGAATACCGCCGACGACGTGGCCGCCGTCCTCACCGCGCTGTCCTGAGCCTGGTCGGCCTGGCTGACGATTCTGGGACATTTCTGCCGCGCACCGCGGCTCCCCGCCCCGGTGGAGCGCTCCGGACGCGACGTGCGGCAGCAATGTCCCGATTGGCGCACGTGTGGACAACCGCGGCCCCGCGACATGTTGTGCACAGGCCAGCTCGTGCCCTGACCGCCGGATCGGCTCGCTCCCGATACTCCGGTGTGTGATTGACCTCGACGGCCTGCTCGCTCGGCACAATGGCGTCCTTCTTGCCGGTGAGCATCGCGCTCGCAAGTCGAGCCTGAGCCGCTGGTTTCGGGCGGGTCGGCTGGCCAGGCTGCTTCCCGGCGTCTACGTGCACCCTGCGGCTCGTGACGATCTGGCCACCAAACTGCGGGCCCTCGCCGCGCGTGTCCCGGACGCGGTGATCGCGGGCTCAGCCGCGGCCCGGCTCACCCACTGGCCCGGGGAGACGGTCCGCGAGATCGAAGTGCTCAGCCCGAGCCGCCGGGTGCCGGCTCCAGGCTTCCGGTTCGTCCGCCGCCGGGTGCCGGCAGAACTGGTGCACCGTCACCGAGAGCTGGGGGTTCTCGCGGCCCCGCTGATTGCGGTCGATTCAGCGGCCCGTGACAACGGCGAACGCATTGACGACCTGCTTCGTGCTCGGGTGCCGCTCGGCGCGATCGAGGCGGCGCTGGCGGCGAGTCCGCACCGAGCCGGCAATCGCGTCCGACGTCGGGTGGTTGAGCGGTCCAGGACGAACCCGTGGTCTCAGGCGGAGCGGCGGCTGCATGACATCCTCGACCGCCACCGGATCACCGGCTGGACAGCGAATCGACCAGCCACCGCCGGTGGCCGCACGTACTGGCTCGATGTGGGCTTCGAAGCTGCCCGGGTTGCTCTCGAGGTCGACGGGTACGAATTCCACAGTGATCGCCGGGCGTTCGAAAGCGATCGTGAGCGTGGCAACGAGCTCTTGGTGGCGAACTGGCGGGTCCTTCATCTCACCTGGGCCATGCTCGAGGACGAGAGGCGGCTGGTCGAGCGAGTGCGCGCACTGATCGGGCTCGGATCCAGCCGCGCGCGGGCTCGGGGCAGATAATGGCCGGCGTGAGCAAACGAAGCCGCACCCAAGGCCCGGTGATCCGGCGCCACGATCAGGTCCTTCCCACCACCACAGACGAGCGGCTGCTCGCCAGCAAGGGCGACGGCGGCTGGGTGCATGCCGATCCGTGGCGGGTGCTGCGTATCCAGGCGGAATTCGTCGAAGGCTTCGGTACTCTCGCCGAGATCGGCCCGGGTATCGGCGTATTCGGGTCGGCCCGCACTCCCCGTAAGGACCCGATGTATCTGGCCGCGACCAGGATCGGGCGTGGGCTCGCCGAGGCGGGCCTCGCAACCATCACCGGCGGCGGTCCGGGCATCATGGAAGCGGCCAACAAAGGCGCGCTCGAAGCAGGTGGACTGTCCGTCGGGCTGGGTATCGAGTTGCCTTTCGAGCAATCACTGAACAAGTACGTTTCGCTCGGCATCAACTTCCGCTACTTCTTCGCGCGCAAGGTGATGTTCTTGAAGTACTCCCAAGGCTTCGTCGTCATGCCCGGTGGTTTCGGCACGTTCGACGAGGTGTTCGAGGCGCTCACACTGGTACAGACACGCAAGGTGTCCTCGTTCCCGATCGTGCTCTTCGGCAGCGCGTTCTGGACGCCCTTGCTCGGTTGGCTTACCGAACAGGTGCTCGTCGACGGCTACGTCTCTCGGCGCGATCTTGAGCTGTTTCAGCTTACCGACGACCCGGAGGAGGCTGTCGCGCTGGTCACGAGGCCCGGTCCGGAGCCATCGGCGGCGCCGACGGCGCAGATGTCCTGAGCGCAGTCCGGCGAATCATCGCCACGACGTCCGATCTGGTGTGGGGACTGATGAGTTCTGGCGTGGTCTGGGTAGAGTTCCGGCCATGGAGTGGGTGCTGTGGATGCTCGCAGTGGTGGTCCTCGGGCTGGCCGCGGTCGCCGCGAGCGGGAGGCTGGGCGAACTGCCGCCCACCGTCACCGACACGCCCCGTCCACACGTCCCCGCCGGCACTCTGACCGGTGACGACCTGCGTGGCTTGCGTTTCGGCGTGGTGACGCGCGGCTACTCGATGCAGCAGGTGGACGAGCTGCTCGACCTGCTCGCCCGGCAACTGGACGCCCGCAGCACCGGCCCTTCCGAGGACGCCTGACCTCGACACCTCCCACAGCCGCTCCCTCGGGGACGGCTCGCTGCCGCGCCACTCGGCGCGAGATGGAATAATGGTGGAGTTGGATCCACAAACGCAGAAACTGAGGTATGCGATGGCAGCGATGAAACCGCGGACCGGAGACGGCCCGATCGAGGTGGCCAAGGAGGGTCGCGTGATCGCCATGCGCATCCCGGCCGAGGGCGGCGGGCGCCTCGTCATCGAGATGAACGCCACCGAAGCGGCCGAGCTCAAGGCGGCCCTGGAGGGCGTTGTCGTCGCCTGACCAGCAGCAATCGACAGATCAGCGGGTCCTGGGGGAATCCCCCGGGACCCGCTTTTTTCGTGCTTCAGTGGGACTGGTGGAAGGCGATTGCCTTCTCGTAGACGGCGACAGTCTCTTGGGCGATCTTCTCCCAGGAGAACTCCTCGATGCAGCGCATCCGACCGGCCCGGCCGTAGCTCGCAGCCAGGGACGGATCGCGGGTGAGCCGGTTGATCTCCTCGGCGAAGGTCGCCTCGAAGGTGGACACGAAGGCCGGGTCGTCGGCCCGCTTCGGGTCATAGGGCACCAGCGATCCGGTCACGCCGTCGACGACGACTTCGGGGATACCGCCCACGGCCGAAGCCACCACCGCCGTCTCGCAGGCCATGGCCTCCAGGTTGACGATGCCGAGCGGTTCGTATACCGAAGGGCAGGCGAACACGGTCGCGTGGGTGAGTACCTGCCGGACGGACGCGCGCGGCAGCATCTCCTGCACCCAGGTGACGTTGCCCGAGCGGACCCGACTCAACTCGGCGAACGCCTGATCGAACTCGGCGGCGATCTCGGGGGTGTCGGGAGCGCCGGCGAGCAGCAGCAGCTGGGTGTCGGGGTCGAACTGCTGGGCTGCGCGCACCAGGTGCACCAGGCCCTTCTGGCGGGTGATCCGTCCGACGAACACCACGAGCGGCCGGTCGCGATCCACGCCGAGGGAATCGACGACATCGGTGCCGTGGTCGGGCTTGAACTCCTCCGGATCGATGCCGTTCTTCACCACGTGGACCCGGTCGGGGTCGAGCGAGGTGTAGGACGCGAGCACGTCGTCGCGCATTCCCGCGCTGACCGAGATCACCGCTGCGGCGTCTTCGAAGGCCGTCCGTTCGGCCCAGGACGAGACTCGGTAGCCGCCGCCGAGCTGCTCGGCCTTCCACGGACGGTGTGGCTCCAGGGAGTGTGAGGTGACCACGTGTGGCACGTCGCGGAACTTCGAACCGATCAGCCCGGCGAAGTTCGCATACCAGGTGTGGGAGTGGATCACATCGACCTCGCCGATGGCGTTGGCCATGGATACGTCCGCGCCGAGCACCCGCAGGGCGGCGTTGGCCCCGGGCGGGAAGTCCTCGGCGTGAGCGGTCGCGCCTTCGCGAGGTTCGCCCATGCACTGGACTTCGACGGACGCGGTGAACTTGCGCAGTTGCGGCACCAGCTGGCCGACGTGGACGCCGGCACCGCCGTAGATGTGGGGAGGGTACTCCCGGGTGAGGATCGATACGCGCAATGCCATAGCGCGATGGTGCCACAGAACCCGCGCCGGCGGGATCGGAACGAGCTGTTCGTCGCCGGGGCGGGGTTCGAGTCAGATCTGGCTGGGCAATTTGCCGGTTTTCTTGTGGGCGCTCGCGCGACGTCCTAGGTTCGGGTCATGACTAGCGGACCGAATGTTCTGTCCATCGTCCTGGCCGGTGGTGAGGGCAAGCGTCTGATGCCGCTGACGGCTGACCGCGCGAAGCCTGCCGTCCCGTTCGGCGGCACCTACCGATTGATCGACTTCGTCTTGTCGAACCTGGTCAACTCCGATCTCACGAAGATCTGCGTGCTCACTCAGTACAAGTCGCACTCGCTCGACCGACACATCTCACTCACTTGGCGGATGTCGCCGTTGCTGGGTTCGTACGTCACCTCGGTGCCGGCTCAGCAGCGCACAGGGAAGCAGTGGTACCAGGGCAGCGCCGATGCCATCTTCCAGTCGATGAACCTGATCATGGACGAAGACCCCGATTACGTGGTGGTGTTCGGCGCCGACAACATCTACCGGATGAACGTCGAGGACATGGTCAACGCCCACATCGACTCGGGNNATGGGCAACTACGTGTTCACCCGCAAGGCGTTCGTGGAGGCGCTCAACGACGATGCGGCGAGCGCGGATTCTCGTCACGACATGGGCGGCAACATCGTTCCGGACTTCGTCTCCCAGGGCGCGGCCCAGGTCTACGACTTCACCGACAACAATGTGCCCGGGTCGACCGCGAAGGATCGGAACTACTGGCGCGACGTCGGCACTATCGAGGCGTATCACGCGGCGCACATGGACCTGGTCTCCGTCGAACCGGACTTCAGCCTGTACAACCGGAAGTGGCCGATCTGGACCTCCCAGGCTCAGCTGCCGGGCGCGAAGTTCACGCTCCGGGGCACCGCAGAGGACTCGATCGTCGGTGCCGGTTGCATCATCTCCGGTGGCGATGTCGACCGTTCGGTGCTCTCCCCGAACGTCATGATCGACAAGTGGGCCAAGATCGAGGAGTCGGTGATCTTCTCCGGGTGCCGGATCGGCCGCAACGCCGTGATCCGTCGAGCGATCCTGGACAAGAACGTGGTCGTCCCCGATGGCGTGGAGGTCGGCGTGAATGCCGAGCACGACCGGGCTCGCGGCTTCCATGTGGAAGGCGGGATCACTGTGGTGGCGAAGAACGAAGAGGTGCCCGGGAACTGGTGAGTTCGAACGAAACGGGCCGCCCACGTCCGGGCGGCCCGTTTCGTGTGGGTGGGAACTTCCGGGACAAATCTCACTCGGATCGCTCCTCGGTCGACCGCGAGCGCGCACCTGGACCCGAGCGGGGCAGGAATGTCCCGAAGGGTCGCAGGCCTCGTGTCAGCTCCGTGGCCGGCCGGGCACCGGGAGGACGTCGGCGTAGACGCGGAATCGCCGAGCCCCGGGTGGGGGCGTGCGGTCTCGCGTGTGGTCGGTCCACCGCTCGATCACGGCAGTGAGCTCGGCACCCAACTGCTCGGTTTCGGCTTCGCTGAGTTCGATCGTGGTTGCGCTGAGCTGGCCCGGCGCCTCGGCCGCGGGGTCGAAGTCCTCCATCCAGCTGGTCAGGGCTGCTGCCCGCTCCGCGATGGCCTGCTGGACGATTTCCATGGCCGGAGCCGCCGTGTCGGGATTGGTGAAGAGCGCCATCTCGCTGAGTGCGAAGCCGATCGGGCGCCACCAGCGTTCGCGTCCGCCGGAGTGGCGCGGATCGTCTTCGACGAAGCCGTGCCGCTCGAGCTGGCGCAGGTGATAGCTGGTCTGTCCGCTGCTCTCGCCCAGAGTGCGGGCCAGTTGGCTGGCGGTGGCCGGACCGCGTTGCACGAGTTCGGTGAACAGGGCCATCCGCAGGGGATGGGCGAACGCCTTCAGAGCCTCGGGGGTGACGGGCGCGCGCCGCCGAGCTGCGTTGGTCTTGCCATCCGGCATATGCAGAGATACCTTTGCATAGAAATCTTTGCAGAGGTTTCTCTGCGGTCCCAGCATAGAAGGACGACGCGATGTCCGCAGCTCTCCCGGCCCAGGTGTCGGCTCCGAATCGGCACCGGGGACGCCTGGGTCGCCCGTTCGCGGCGCAGCTGACGTCCACGGGCCTGGCCAACCTCGCCGATGGGATCCTCGGCACCCTCGCACCGCTGATCGCGTTGTCCCTGACCGGATCGCCGACGCAGATCTCCTTGCTCTCGGCAGCGACCTGGCTGCCCTGGCTCCTGCTCGGGCTGGCAGCCGGGGTGGTGATCGACCGGGTCGACCGGCGCCGGATCCAGGTCATCGCGCTGGCCGCTCGCTCGCTCGTCCTTGCCGTCGGAGCCTGGCTCGGCGCGTCCGGCGGCCTGAGCATGCTCTGGCTCGTGCTGTTGGTGCTCGCCTACGGCGTGACCGAGGTGTTCGCCGACCTCGGTGCGACCTCGATCGTGCCCGATCTGGTGCCCACCGAGCGGTTGTCGGCGGCGAACGGACGGGTGATCGGCGTCCAGCAGGTGACCAACAGCTTCCTGGGTGCGCCGCTTGCCGGGGTGCTGGTCGTGCTCGGCGCCGGGGTTGGATTCGGGGTCTCCGCCGCGCTCGGCGCTCTGGCCGCGCTGGTTCTGGCCGTGGGGTTGCGAGGGAACTTCCGCAAGGCGCACGACGAAGCCGACGGTCATCGACCGGACGCGCTGACCGAACTGCGCGTCGGCCTGAAGTTCCTGTTCAGCCATCCGGTGATGCGGCCGCTGGTGATCGCGTCGAGCGTGCTGAACTTCGCCATGACCGGCTACTTCGCCGTGTTCGTGCTCTGGTCGGTCGGGCCGGACTCCGCCCTCGGCCTGACCGAGTCCCAGTATCCGCTGCTGATGCTCGGTTTCGCCGGTGGTGCCGTGCTCGGCTCGCTCCTGGCCGAGCGGATCCAGCGGTGGCTCGGCGAGATCGTCGCGGTGAGCGTCTCCCTCGTGGTCAGCGTCGTCCTGCTCCTGGTGCCCGTGCTGTGGCCCGATCCCTGGGCGGTCGCGGTCGCGTTGGCCATGGTTGGAGTAGCCAACACCATCGGCAACGTGATCGCGCAATCGTGGCGGCAACGCCTGGTCCCGGGCCGGCTGCTGGGCCGAGTCGGCGGGGCCAGCCGGACGCTCGGCTTCGGGCTGATGCCGCTCGGCGCGCTCACCGGGGGCGTGGTCGCCGAGCGGGCCGGGCTGGCGGTGACCTTCGTCGGAGCGGTCGTGCTGTCGCTGGCGGCCTGCGTCTACCTGATCGTCGCGGTGCGGCCGAGCAGGATCGATGCCGGAATCAGTTCTTGACCGCTACGAGCAGGCCGTCGCCGATCGGCAGCAGCGCCGGGGTGAACGACTCCTCGGCGAGCACGGCCTCGAGCGCCTCGCGGATGATCAGTGGTTCGTCGTCGTCGTTGCGCTCGTCGGCGACCAGGTCCCGCCACAGTGCGTGGTGCAGCACCAGCAGCCCGCCCGAGCGCAGCAGGCCCTGGGCCTGGGCGACGTACTCCACGTACTCCAGCGGATCGCCGTCGATGTAGACGACGTCGTAGGCGCCGTCGGTGAGCTTGGGCAGCACGCTCAACGCCTGCCCGGCGATCAGTCGCACCCTGCGGCTGGGAATCCCCTGGGCAGTCAGCACCTCCCGCGCAGCCAGGTGGTGCTCAGCCTCCGCGTCGATGCTGGTCAGCACCCCGTCGGGAGCCATGCCGGCGAGCAGGGCCAGCGCCGATACGCCCGTCCCGGTGCCGATCTCGGCCACGGCTCGGGCGTTGACGACCCTGGTGAGCAGCGTGAGCGTGGCCGCGACGCCGGTGCTGATGCATTCCACTCCGAGTTCGTCGGCGCGTCGTCGAGCAGCCTCGGCACCCTCCGATTCCGCGACGAAAGCTTCCGCGTAGGCAAGGGTGGCCGCGAAGGCCGCGCGGGTGGAGTTCTTCGGTGCAGTCACGCGCTCAGCCTAGCGAGCGGACCCTGCGCCCACAGAGCCCGAACCGAAGCGAGGGGAGGAGTCTCGAGAAGGGGGTGAGACGGTGGCCCGTTGCCGGCGACCACGACGGCTTAGGCTTAGCCCATGACATCGCTGCCTTTCGGTCGAGTTCAGACGGCAATGGTCACTCCGTTCGCTCCGGACGGGTCACTGAATCTGGCAGAGGCGAAGCGTCTGGCTGCCTACCTGGTCGACGAACAGGGCAACGACGCCTTGGTCGTGAACGGCACGACAGGGGAATCCCCGACCACGACGGACGCCGAGAAGCTCGCCCTGCTGGAGGCCGTGCTGGCCGAGGTCGGCGACCGGGCGAAGATCGTTGCCGGCGTCGGCACCTTCGACACCCACCACACGATCGAGTTGGCGAAGCAGGCCGAGCAGGCCGGCGTCCACGGTCTGCTGGTGGTGACGCCGTACTACAGCCGGCCGCCGCAGGATGCACTGGCCGACCATTTCGTCACGGTCGCGGACGCCACCGGCTTGCCGATCATGATCTACGACATCCCGCACCGGTCCGGGATTCCGGTCGAGACGGCCACCTTGATCCAGGTCGCGGCGCACCCGAACATCGTCGCCGTGAAGGACGCCAAGGGGCAGCCGGTGGCGTCGGCCCAGGTGATGGCGGCCACCGACCTTGCCTACTACTCCGGCGACGACGCGATGACCCTTCCTCTGCTCGCAGTGGGAGGTGTCGGCGTCGTCGGCACCTCCACTCATTTCACCGGCCGGCGTACCAGGGAGATGATCGATGCGTACCTGGCCGGTGAGGTCGCCCGCGCAATCGTGCTGAACGCCGCGTTGCTGCCGGTCTACCTCGGGGTGTTCGCCACGCAGGGCTGCTTGCTGGTCAAGGCAGGGCTGGCGGCCCGGGGTTTCACGCCGGGCCCGGTGCGCAAGCCGCTGCTGGACGCGACCCCTGAGCAGGCCGCCGCCTTCACCGCGATCTTGACCGCCTCGGGGCTGTGAACCAGAGATAGCCTTTCTCCGTGCTCAACTTCGACTGGACCGAGATCCTGGTCCTGGCCGTGCTGGCCGTGATCATCTTCGGTCCGGAGAAGTTGCCCGAGCTCGCGCGCAAGACGGCCCGGGTCCTGAACTACCTGCGCAACATCGCCAACGACGCCCAGGGCAAGCTCCGCGAAGAACTCGGGCCGGAGTTCGCCGATCTCGAACTGACCAACCCCAAGGCCATGGTCACCAAGCACCTGCTGGAGCCGGTCCAGGCCGAACTCGATCCGGTGAAGTCCGAGCTGGCCCCGCTGCGCTCGGGCCTTGACCCGGTGCGCGCCGAACTGGAGACGGTCTCCCCGGGCGCACGACCGGTCGCCGAGCCCGGCTCGATCCCGGAACCGGTCGCGGTGGCGTCGCTGGCCTGGGACACCGAGGCGACCTGATCCCGGCGCGTAGGTTCGAGCACTCCGACGCGGTAACCTGCCGAACGTGACCTCGGCTTCGTCGGTCTTCGTCTCGAGGATCAAGGGATTGCCCATGCTCGACCCCAACGGCGAGCGCGTGGGCAAGGTTCGCGACGTCGTGATTCAGAACCGGCCAGGGAGCCGTCCGCCGCGGGTGAAAGGGCTCGTGGTCGAGCTCTTCGCGAACCGCCGGATCTTCTTCCCCATGGCGCGGGTGCGCACGATCGACACCAACCAGGTGATCATCTCCGGGCTGGTGAACACGGTTCGCTTCCAGGTTCGCGAGCGCGAGACGCTGGTCGTGGACGACTTGTTCGACCGGACGGTGCACCGGGTCGGTGCGAGCATGCCGGAGACGATCTACGACGTCGCCATCGTGCCCCGGCGCGGCCACGAGTGGGAGTTGTCGGAGGTGGCGCTGCGGGCGAGCACCAGGCGTCCTTTCCAGCGCGGGCACGTGACCATCGTCGAGTGGTCGGAGGTGCCGGACTTCATCGAAACGCTCGCCCCGAGGGACGCCGAGCAGCAGGCCGCCCGGCTGGCCGAGCTGAAGGCGGCCGACGTGGCGCGCGAACTGCACGACATGGATCCGCTGCTACGGACGGCCGTGATCGCGGCGATGGAGGATGAACGGCTGGCCGAGGCGCTGGAGGAGCTGCCGGAGGACGAGCAGGTCGACGTGATCGCCTCGCTCGACACCGATCGGGCCGCCGACGTCCTCGAAGAGATGGACCCTGACGATGCTGCGGACCTGATCGCCGAACTGGACTCCGAGCTGGCCGAGACCTTGCTGGGCCGGATGGAGCCCGAAGAGGCCAAGGACGTCCGTACGCTGCTGGGCTACGACGCGGCCACCGCCGGCGGCTTGATGAATCCCGAGCCGGTCGTGCTCGGTATCGACGCCACCGTGGCCGACGCGCTGGCCGCCGTCCGCAATCCCGACATCACCCCGGCGATGGCCGCGCTCGCGTTCGTCTGCCGTCCGCCGCTGGACACTCCCACCGGACGCTACCTGGGCGCGGTGCACATCCAGCGATTGCTGCGTGAGCCGCCCTCGGAGCTGGTCGCCGGGCTGATCGACCCCGACATCGCGCCGCTGACGCCGCAGAGCAACATCGCGCAGGTGAGCCGTTACTTCGCCACCTACGACATGGTCTGCGCGCCGGTGGTGAACGCCAACCTGCGGCTCTTGGGCGCGGTGACCGTGGACGACGTGCTCGACCACATCCTGCCCAACGACTGGCGCGGGGTTCAGCTCGACCGGCTCGACGCGGAGGTGAACGATGGCTAGGCAGGACGGCCTGGACACCCCCGGGCGCCGGAGCAGGCTGATGCCGCGAGTCCGGCTGCCCAACGACGCCTTCGGCACCTTCGCCGAGTCGGCGGCCCGGTTCATGGGCACCGGCACGTTCATCGTGTGGATGACCGTGTTCGTGTTGCTTTGGATCGCGGCGAACACGGTCATGTTCGTCCAGCACTGGGATCCATACCCGTTCATCCTGCTCAATCTGTTCTTCTCGACCCAGGCGTCCTATGCGGCCCCGTTGATCCTGCTGGCGCAGAACCGGCAGGAGGCTCGTGATCGGGTCAGCCTCGAGCACGACCGGCAGGTCGCCGCGCAGTCCCGCGCCGACATGGACTTCCTGGCCCGCGAGATCGCGTCCCTGCGGATGCGGATGAACGATGTGGCGACCCGAGATTTCATTCGCTCGGAGCTGCGCGACCTGCTCGACGAGTTGGGTCGCGAGCCGGAGGACCCCAAGACGAGGGTTGGATAGGGCCGCACACCCCGTCCGGTATTCCGATCCTGGTTTGGGCACGGGTGCGCACCGAACTAATGTTGCGCTCATGTCTGACCTGGTCACTGCCGTCCGCACCGCTCTCTCCGGAGTCATCGACCCCGAGATCCATCGCCCGATCACCGAACTCGGCATGGTCGAGTCCGTGGACGTGGACGACGCAGGCGTCGCGTCGGTCTCGGTGCTGCTCACCATCGCCGGCTGCCCGTTGTCGAACACGATCGAGGCCGACGTCACCAACGCCGTCTCGGGTGTCGAGGGCATCACCGGAGTGCAGGTGAGCCTCGGAGCGATGAGCGAGGAGCAGCGCGCCGAACTGAAGAAGCAGCTTCGTGGCGGACGCGAGGAGCGCGACATCCCGTTCGCCAAGCCCGACTCGCTGACCCAGGTCCTGCTAGTCGCCTCCGGCAAGGGCGGCGTCGGGAAGAGTTCGGTGACCGTGAACCTCGCCATGGCGCTGGCTGCGCGGGGCAAGAGCGTCGGTGTGCTGGACGCGGACATCTACGGACACTCGATCCCGCAGATGCTCGGCCTGATGGATGCCATGCCGACGTCGGTGGACGGGATGATCATGCCGGTGCCGACGATGGGCCTGCGGGTGATCTCCATCGGCATGTTGAAGGAGAGCCGCGACCAGGTGATCGCGTGGCGCGGGCCGATCCTCGACCGGGCGCTGCAGCAGTTCCTCGCCGACGTCTACTGGGGTGACTTGGACTACCTGGTCGTCGACCTGCCGCCGGGCACCGGCGACGTCGCACTGTCGTTGGGCCAGAAGCTACCGAACGCCGAGGTGATCGTGGTCACGACGCCGCAACAGGCGTCCGCTGAAGTGGCCGAGCGCGCCGGAACGATGGCCTCGATGCTCGACCAGAAGGTGATCGGCGTGATCGAGAACATGGCCTATCTGACCGCGACCTGCCCGCACTGCGGGGAGGACCACCGCGTCGACGTGTTCGGCACCGGGGGTGGGGCCGAGGTCGCCGGCACGCTGAGCGCACGGCTCGGGTACGAGGTTCCGCTGCTGGCCGAGGTGCCGATGGATCCCGCCCTCGCCGCGGGTGGTGACCTCGGTGTCCCGCTGGTCGCCACGGCGCCGGAGCGTCCCGCGGCGGCGTCCCTGATGGCCCTCGCGGAGCGACTGGCCTCGCGCAAGCGCAACCTCGCCGGACTCAAGTTGGGCGTGACCCCGGTCGGCTGAGCACAGCGTGTCGAGTGGCCCCGGCAGGACGGGGCGGCGCGGGCCTGCTTGCCCGCGGAAGCGGGACAAAACCGACACGCGAGGGCTCCGGGTTCGCCGGACGGTGTCCGAACGGGCCGGTCGCGGCAGTTCTGTCCCGTTTTCGAGCGACCCGCTCGAGCGAGTTCTGGCCCCGACCTCGCGCCGTCACGAGCGGCCGTGGGCTGAGCGGGTCTCATCCGATTCGCACAGGTGACGCATAGCCGGACCGTCGGCGCCCTGCAATAGGCTGGAGTGGTGAGCACCGATCGAGCCGTTCCCCGCCGGACCATCCTGGCCGTCCCCGGCTCTTCCGACCGCTTCATCGAGAAGGCCCGCACTCTGGGTGTCGACGGGATCTTCCTCGACCTCGAGGACGCCGTCGCGCCCGCGGTGAAGGTGGAGTCCCGCGGTCGGCTCGTCGCCGCGCTGAACGATGAGCGTGGATTCGCCGCGCGTTTGGTGACCGTCCGGGTGAACGGGTGGGAGAGCCCGTGGACCTACGGCGATGTGATCGATGTGGTCTGTGGCGCGGGCTCCCGGATCGACGCGCTCGTCCTGCCGAAGACCCAGTCGGCGGCCCAGGTGCAGGCTCTCGACCTGCTACTCACCCAGGTGGAACACACTGCGGGTCTCCCGGTCGGACGGATCGGCATCGAAGTGCAGATCGAGGACGCGACCGGGCTGCTTCATGTCAACGAGATCGCGGCGTCCAGCCCGCGTCTGGCCAGCCTCGTGTTCGGCCCGGGCGACTTCATGGCCAGCCTGGGCATGGGCGGGTTGAACGTGGGCGCGCAACCGGCCGGCTATCCCGCCGACGCCTTCCACCATGTGCTGATGTCGATTCTGGTGGCGGCGCGCGCTCACGGGCTCCAGGCCATCGACGGCCCGTTCGTGGCGATCCGCGACGTCGAGGGGTTCCGCCGCTCGGCCGAACTGAGTGCGGCGCTCGGTTACGACGGCAAGTGGGTGCTACATCCGGCGCAGGTGAATGCCGGTAACGAGGTGTACTCCCCGAAACCTGCCGATTTCGAGCGGGCGCAACGGATCATGACGGCCTACGCTCATGCCACCGAGCTCGCCCAGGGCGCGGTCGGCGCGATCGTGGTCGACGAGGAGATGGTGGACGAAGCGGGGGTCAAGTTGGCCGCCGCGATCCTGGCCAGAGGCCGGGCCGCCGGAATGGAGGAGAACCGATGAGCCAGCCGATTCCGAGGCTGACCAGCCTCTTCAAGCTCGAATACCCGCAGTCGGTCGGTGTGTTCGGCTCCTACGACGAGGCTCAGCAGGTGGTCGACTTCCTCGCCGACGCCCGGTTCCCGGTCGAGAACCTCTGCATCGTGGGCACCGAGCTACGTTCGATCGAGCGGGTGCTCGGCCGGCGCAGCTGGGCGACGGTGATCGGATCCGGCGTCCAGAGCGGCATTTCCACCGGCCTCATGATCACCGTGGTCATGTGGCTGTTCAGCCCGAACGCCAACATCCTCCTGCTGGCGCTCTATGCGCTGGTCGTGGGCATCGTCATCGGGATCGTGTTCGCAGCGCTCAGCTACTGGATGAGCCAGGGACGGCGTGACTTCCGCTCCGTCTCACAGACGATGGCCACCAAGTACGAATTGCTCGCCGAACACAAGGTTGCCGGCCAGGCCCGGGAACTGATCGGCACCATGCCGGGTGCGCGGGCGGCGCAGTTCAACCCGGTTCCGCCGCCGACTCCGCAGCCGCAGGGTTACGGGTCGCCGCAGCCTCCGCTCGGCTATCCGCAGGGAGGCTATAGCTATCCTCCGGCGGCGTATCCGGCGGCGCCGGGCTACCCGCCGGCCGGACAGCCCTATCCGCCCGCCGGACAGCCGTATCCGCCGTCCGGCTTCGCCAATCCGGGGGCGTCGGAGCAGCCTCCGGCGACTCCTGACGAGCCGAAACAGGACGGGTCGGCGGGGGCCTGAACCACTGGGTGCTGTCGGCGTCCACGAGATGACGGCTGCGCAGGACGGCCTCGCGAACCGAGGAAAGCCGGAATGCCGCGGCGAAGGTGTGTATGCGAAAGGGCCGTCGCCGGTCGGCGACGGCCCTTCTCGCGCGTCGATCAGCTGTCGGCCATCTCCCCGGCGAGGAACTCCGCATAGGCCGGCAGGTCGAGCTGGCCGGAACCGGACACGCCGATCACGATCACGGGCGACTCTCCGTCCTCAGTGGCCTTGCGCGCCTGCCGGATCGCTCCCGCGATGGCGTGGTTGGACTCCGAAGCCGGCACGATCCCCTCGGCCCTCGCGAACAGGACGCCGGCCTCGAACGCTTCCCGCTGCTTCACCGAGATCGCGTCGATCAGACCCTCGTGGTAGCAGTGGCTGACCAGCGGCGCCATGCCGTGGTAGCGCAGCCCGCCGGCGTGCACCGGGTCGGGCACGAAGTCCGCGCCCAGGGAGTACATCTTCAGTAGCGGCGTCAGGTGGGCGGTGTCGCCGAAGTCGTAGCGATATTCGCCCTCGGTCAGGGACGGAGCGGCCTTCGGCTCGCAGGCGACGATGGTCGTCTCCGCTCGGCCCTCCAGGTTCTCCCGGATGAACGGGAAGCTGATCCCGGCCAGGTTCGAGCCGCCGCCGGCGCAGGCGAACAGGTAGTCGGCCGGGCGTTCGCCGAACAGCTTCAGCTGCGTGAGCGCCTCCTGGCCGATCACTGTCTGGTGCAGCAGCACGTGGTTCAGCACCGAGCCGAGCGAGTAGCTCGCGTTCTCGTCCTTCGCGGCCGCCTCGACCGCCTCGCTGATCGCCATACCGAGCGAGCCGGAGGTGTCGGGGAACTGCTCACGCAGCGCGCGTCCGGCCTCGGTCAGCTCCGAAGGGCTGGCCACAACGCTGGCCCCGAAGGTCTCCATCAACACATGCCGGTAGGGCTTGCCCTCGTAGCTGGAGCGGACCTGCCAGATATCGCAGCTCATCCCGAACACCTGGCAGGCGAAGGCCAGGGCGGAACCCCACTGACCGGCGCCGGTCTCGGTGGTCAGCCTGGAGCGTCCGGCGAGCTTGTTGAAGTACGCCTGGGCCACGGCGGAGTTGGTCTTGTGACTGCCCACCGGCGAGGCGCCCTCGTACTTGTAGTAGATGCGGGCGGTGGTGCCGAGCGCCTGCTCGAGCCGGCGGGCCCGGTAGAACGGGGACGGCCGCCACAGCCGGTAGATGTCGTGCACCGGCTTGGGGATCTCGATCCAGCGCTCGGTGGACGCCTCCTGCTCGATCAGGCCCGCGGGGAACAGCGCACTCAGATCGTCTGGTACGAGCGGCTGCTGGGTACCCGGGTGCAGATGCGGCGGTGGGGGAGTGGGTAGGTCCGCCACGAGGTTGTACCAGTGGGTCGGCATCTGCGACTCGTCCAGTACCACCTTCGTCTGCATCGGGTCGGGTCGGTTCAGATCCATCGGCTCGACGTTCTCGGGCAACTTCCGCGCTCCTTCGCTCCTGTGCGGGCGGCCGGGCGTCATTGACCGGCCAAGGCAGCACTCTAGGGTGCCGGGGGCTCTCGCCGGGGCGTGGCCACCTTGTGGCTATCGGGTTGTCAGCGCGCCCAGATCTCGGCCATCCACGCCTCGACCGCGTCCGGATCGCGGGGCAGGTGGTCGGAGAGGATCGCGCAGCCGTCCTCGGTGATCACGATGTCGTCCTCGATCCGTACGCCGACGCCCCGCAATTCCTCCGGCACCAGCAGGTCGGTGCTCTTGAAATACAGGCCCGGCTCGACCGTGATCACCATGCCGGGACGCAGTTCCGCGTCCCGATAGTTCTCCTGTCGTGCCTGTGCACAGTCGTGAACATCCAGGCCGAGGTGGTGGGAGGTGCCATGCACCATCCAGCGACGGTGGTGCCCGCCGGTGGCGGGATCGAGCGACTCCTCGGCCGTGACCGGGAGCAGACCCCACGCTTGGAGATGCTCGGCGATCACCCGGATCGCGGCGGCATGGACATCGGAGAACTTGTTGCCCGGCTTGGCCGCGGCCATGCCTGCCGCCTGTGCAGCCAAGACCGCCTCGTAGACCTTGCGCTGGGCAGGGCTGAAGGTGCCCGAAACCGGCAGGGTGCGAGTGATGTCGGCGGTGTAGAGCGTCTCGACCTCGACACCGGCGTCCAACAACAGCAGATCGCCAGGACGGATCTCGCCGTCGTTGCGGATCCAATGCAGCGTGTTCGCGTGGTCGCCGGACGCGGCGATGGTGTCGTACCCGACCGCATTTCCGTGATGGCGAGCATGCAGCCCGAACACGCCCTCGACCCAGCGCTCACCGCGGCCGCGTCGAATCGCTTCGGGCAGATCGGCAACGACGGCCTCGAAGCCGACCGCGGTGTCGGCGCAGGCCTGTCGAAGCTCCCCGAGTTCGAAGGGATCCTTGATCAGTCTCGCCTCGGACAGCGCGATCTGGAATTCGGCGTCGGCGCCGATTGCCGCCGGGTCGACTGATACGTCGGTGCGCAGCCGGTCCACGGTGGCCGTGATCTGCTCGTCCGCCTCGCGCAGAACCCGGACGCTCACCGCCGAGAAGTTCTTCGCCAGTGCCGCGTCGAATGCAGAGATCGGGGCGCAGGAGATACCGGTCAGCGCCGACATCTCGGCCAGCGACTCCCGGGTACCGACCCACATCTCTCCGTAGCGGGCGTCGGCGTAGAACTCCGGGTCGGTGCGCGGTGCTCGCGGCTTGAAGTACAGCGTGGCCTCGTGTCCGGTGTCGGTCGGCTCCAGCACGAGAACGGCGTCCGGTTCGCGATCGCTGCCCAGTCCGGTGAGCCAGGCGAAGGCCGAGTGCGGCCGGAACCGGTAGTCGGTGTCGTTCGCGCGGGGCTTGAGGCCGCCGGCGGGGATGACCAATCGTTCGCCCGGGAACGCCTCGGCCAGGGCGCGCCGACGCAATGCCGCGGACGCTGCGGCCGGCAATTCGTCGGGGAGTGCGTCGGGGTAGGGTGCCCAGCCCTGCGGAATGAACGCCTTGAACGGCTCGGAGAAGGGCACCTGCCGGTTCGGCAGGACGAGTGGTTCGGTGTCGGTCGTGGACTCCTCGGTCATGCTTGGCATGGTATCGCCGGGCGGAGACGGGGTGGCCGAGGGATCGTGGGACCGGAATGGGACATTCCTGACGCGCAACGTCGTCCCGGTGGGCGCCGGACCGCTGCATCATCGATGGCGGCAGCTTTGTCCCGTTCGTCTGGTTGAGGGGGAGGCGTCCACCGGGACGGCGCACCCACTAGAGTCGGTTTCCACAACTCCAGGAGGTCCGATGAAGGCTGATCCCACGGCGCAGCTCCGCCTGCTCGATCTGCAGGCGGAGGACACCGCGATCGCTCAGCTCGAGCATCGCCGCCGCGCCCTTCCCGAGCACGCGGCGCTCGCCGAGGCCAAGACGGTTCGGGCCCGGCTCGGCGAGGACCTGGTCGCGGCTCGCACCCGGGTTGGCGATCTGCAGCTGGACGTGGAGAAGGCGGAGTCCGATCTGGTGCCGGTGCGAGAGCGCCAGGCGCGAGACCAGCAACGGGTCGATTCGGGCGCGGTGACCGACCCCAAGCAGCTGAACGCGATGCTCGACGAGATCGCGCACCTGAGCCGGAGAATCTCGGACCTGGAGGACATCGAGCTCGAGGTCATGGAGCAACTGGAGGCGGCCACGGCTGAACGAGACCAGAAGGCGGCCGAGCTCGGCGACCTGGAGGACTCGATGCGAGCCCTGATCGCGTCCAGGGATGCGCAGGTGGCCCAGCTGGACGCGCAGGTCGCCGTGCACCAGACGAACCGGGACGGCATCGCGCCGCAGATTCCGGCTGAGCTGCTCGCCCTGTACGACCGGATCCGGACGCGAGCCGGTGGCGTCGGCGCCGCCGAGCTGAAGGGACGCCGGTGCGGGGGCTGCCAGATCGAGATCACGCCGATCGCGCTGGCCACCTACGCCGCCGCCGCTCCCGACGAGGTCATGCGCTGTGAGGAATGTGAGCGGGTGTTGGTGCGGACCGCTGCGGTGGAGGCTTGATGGCTCGGCCCTGGTCGGCGCCCGCGGCGTCGGCGCTGTGACGTAGCGGAGTTGCCGTGCCCCGTCGCCATCTTTCCCTGCGCCACAGCGAGCCCCCGGCCCTCCGGGAGGGCCTGCGTCGGCTGCGAGCCTCCCTCGGCGTCCCGGGCGGCTTCTCGGTAGAGGTGCTTGCCGAGGCCGAGCGGGTGGCGTCCGCCCCGCGGCTGCCGGCTGTGGATCGCACCGACCTCGAGTTCGTCACGCTCGATCCGGAGACCTCGACCGACCTCGATCAGGCGTTCCATCTCGGTCGTACTCCGAGCGGCTACCGGTTGGAGTATGCGATCGCGGACGTGGCGGCGTTCGTCACCCCCGGCGGGCATCTCGATACCGCGACCCACGAGCGCGGCGAGACCCTGTACGCGCCGAATCGGAAGACGCCGCTGCACCCGCCCGTGCTGTCCGACGGGGCAGCGAGCCTGCTGCCGGGCCAGGTGCGGCCGGCCCTGATCTGGGAGCTCGACTTCGACGCGTCCGGCCAGACCACCAGTGCTCGGGTATCGCGTGGCCTGGTGCGCAGCCGGGCGAAGCTCGGCTACGTCGCGGCGCAGGCCGCGCTGGATGCTGGCGCGGGCGGGGAGCAGCTCGAACTGCTTCGCGAGTTGGGCCGGCTCCGGCTCGACCTGGAGGCGGCCCGGGGTGGGGTGAGCCTTTCGGTACCCGAGCAGGAGGTGGTCGCCACCGACGATCATTGGACGCTTGAGTTCCGGGCGCCGCTGCCGGTGGAGGACTGGAACGCTCAGTTGTCCCTGGCCACCGGGATGGCGGCGGCTGGCCTGATGCTGCAAGGCGGTGTGGGTATCCTTCGGACGCTGCCCCCGGCCCGGGACGGCTCGGTGGCCAAGCTGCGCCGGATCGCGGCGGCGCTGGGCATCCGCTGGCGCACCGAGGAAGGTTATCCGGAGTTCGTGCGCGGCCTGGACGGCGCGGTGCCGGCGGAGGCGGCCATGGTGAACTCCTGCACGATGCTGTTCCGCGGGGCGGGCTACCAGACCTTCCGTGGTGCGGTCCCCGATCAGCCGCTGCATGCGGCGATCGCGGCCCCCTACGCTCACGTGACCGCGCCGCTGCGTCGCCTGGTCGATCGCTACGCCGGGGAGATCTGTGTGGCGATCTGCGCCGGCCAGGACTTGCCTGATTGGGTCGCTCAGGCGATGGACAGCCTTCCCGCGGTGATGGACGGCTCGAGCCGCCGAGCCAAGAAGTACGAGCGAGGTGTGGTCGACCTGGTCGAAGCGATGGTGTTGGCGCCGGCGCTGGGCCGCACGTTCACCGGCACCGTCTTGGAGGTGGACACCGAAGCGGATCTCGGCGTCCTGCAGCTCGCAGATCCCGCTGTGGAGGCGAAGGTGAAGGGGGCCGGACTCGTCCTCGGTGAGCAGGTCTCCGCCACGCTGGTGTCAGCCGACCTGCTGTCGGGACGGGTCGAGTTCCGCGTCCTTGACAGCTGAGTCCGACCGGTAGGCTGGACGCGGACGAGTCGGCCGGGTGATCGCTGCGTGAGCAGAGGAAAGTCCGGACTCCACAGAGCAGGGTGGTGGGTAACGCCCACCCGGGGTGACCCGCGGGAAAGTGCCACAGAGAACAGACCGCCCCGCCCGCAAGGGAGAGGCAAGGGTGAAACGGTGGTGTAAGAGACCACCAGCACCTCAGGTGACTGAGGTGGCTCGGTAAACCCCACCCGGAGCAAGACCGAGAAGGGCAGTGAGTCTTCGGGCTCGGTGCCCGCGGACGCCGTTCGAGCGCTGCTCGCGCGAGGCGTCCGGGTTGGTCGCACGCCGATGGCGAAGGAGGCTGGCAACAGTCTCCGCAGATGGATGATCACCGCCCTTCGGGGCACAGAATCCGGCTTACAGGCCGACTCGTCCCCAAGTCTGGCTCTGACTAGGCCAGATGCTGGCCCGGGTGGCTGGGAGTCCGCAGGGAGTCCGGAAAATTCCCGAACTTCTCTCCGGACTCCGCCCGCAGAGCCGCATCGACGGCGTCCCGACTGCGGTCGTCGGAGTCGGGCCACAGGTGCGAGTACGTGTTCAGGGTTTCCTCGGCTGACTTGTGTCCGAGCCTGGCCTGAACCGTCTTGATCGACTCGCCATAGCGGATCAGCAGGGACGCGTAGTAGTGCCTCAGTTCGTGGAAGTCGAAGCCCTCGAGCTTCGCGGCGCGCATCTTCGCCCGCCACACTTCCCCGAGAGTCGTCCAGCGCCACGCGTGGCCGTGGGAGGTCGTGAACAGGAGGCCGTCTGGTCCTGGAGGGTGCTGCTCGATGTGCTTCGCAAGGGCCTCTGCAACAGACGTTGGGAGCGGGATCTCCCGGACACTTGCCCTCGTCTTTGGTGGACCGAATACGGGGTCGCCCTGCCGGACTCCGACGAGCTGGCGATCGACGATGATCTTTCGCTCCAGGAACAGGACCCGGTCCTCCGTGAGGCCGAAGACCTCACCGCGGCGCATACCGGTGCCGGCGGCGAGCAGAACTGCCGCACGCAGACGATCACCCGCTGCCTTGGCCGCCGCCTGGACCTGCTGGGTCGTCCTCGGCTCAACCCGCTTCTTGACGATCTCCGGGAGCTTGATTCCGACGCACGGCGTCTGGGCGATCCTGCGATTCTCGACGGCGTCCTTCAGGACCGTGCTCACGTAGGAGTACGTCACGACGACAGTCGCGGGAGCGTAGGTCTCGTTCAGGGACGCCACGAGTTTCTGGATCATCGTCTTGGAAATCGAACTCAGCGCCTTCGCGCCAATGGCGGGGTAGACCCGCTTGCGCAGCGCGAGTTCGACGAGCGCCGCGGTGGACGGCCGGAAGACCTGCGAGGTCCGCCACGACTCTGCGTACTCCTTGAAGGTCACCTTCCCGGCGTTGGGTACGACATACGTCCCGGTGACTGTTGCGGTCGTCTGCGCATCGAGCCAGGTCTGGGCGTCCCGCTTCCGCGCGAAGTGCTTGGCGTGCTCCTTGCCGGCATCGTCGACGAAACGTGCCCGCCAGGCGGCCGCAGTCGCCTTGACTCCGGCCGTGGTTCCTTGGTCCGCGAGTTCGGCCACGAGAGCGTCGACCTCCGCCTGGGACTTCATCGTTGACACGTGGTTCCGCCCGGCGGAGTCGACGTACAGCACTCGCCACGACGCGGGCCTGGCGGCGATGTTCTTGCCTGCCATCAGCCCGACCCCCCATCCGCGAGGCCGTGAGCGTCTCCGGCGGCGGCCTCTGCGCGACGGGCGGCGATGGCCGCCTCATGAGCAGCCAGGATCCCCCCGAAGTACTGGCGGTTCACCTGCTCCATCACCCCACCCGGCCTGAGCGGAAGGTGAGCCGTCATGCCTTCGAGGATGCGCTCCGCGCCAGCGGAGAGAGCGTCGAGTAGTTCCAGCACCTCTTCGGCCCAGGCCCGTACCTGGTCGCCGTCGGCTGAGTCGCTGCTTCGGGCCAGGCCGGCCACTACGCGTTCGCGGTCGCCGTCGACCGCTGCCAGTTCCTGCTGAATGCCCATGGCGATCCGGTATTCCGTCTCGCCTGCCCGCCTCGCGATACTGGTCAGCTCGCGGAACGCACTGTCTGCACTCGACCAGTCCGCCAGCATGTCGTCCACCGTGGACCCCAGGACCTCGGCAAGTGCGTACACCTCGTCCAGCCGGCAGGGCCGGACACCCTTCTCGACGCGGTCGATCGTCGCCTGGTGGAACTTCAGGCCGTGCCGCTCGCGCAGCTGCGCCGCCAGATCAGTCTGGGACAAGCCACGAAGCTCACGTAGGCGCCGAACCTCGCGCGCAAAGGTTTGGCCCAGGGGGCCGACGTCGGCACCGCCGTCACGGTCAGGCGGACTGCTTTTCGGGGACAGCCTGTGTGCACGCATACCTAAACGATAACAACACCATGTTGCGTTGCCAATATGGTGCTTGACAGCCGTGGCTCAGCAACGTACCATCAGGATGCTGGTATCCCATCACCCTGTTATGGAGCGAGCGATGATCGACGAAGCAGAGATCTGGTTCACCGCGCAGGTCGCCGAGTACCTCAAGACCCCAGCCACAACCATCCGGTGGTGGCGCCACATCGGCCAAGGCCCCAAGAGTTTCAAGCTTGGCGCTCGGAAGGTCGCCTACCTCAGGAGCGACGTCGAAGCCTGGCTTCAGCAGCAGTACACCGCTGAGGCCGTCTGAACAGGCCCCCACCCCGACAGCACGCCGCCTCCACGTGTCGGTCCGCACGGTCGCCTACTGGCAAGTATCACAAGCCTGACGGGATACGACCCGACCGTTCCGTCCCAGCGACTGACTCCGCAGGCCTCGGTCATCGGTGCACGCCTGCTGCCGTGCTCCGGAGACGCCTACTGCGATCGAGTAGGTAGCCGACCGCCCGAGGTCACGCGCACGGGTCGACATGCGCTCTCCAGCCAGATTCCCTCGCACACCGGCCGGTTGCAGAAGGCCGTCAGCCCAGCGCTCAGCGGGCACCCTCAAGCTCGGGCGCTCCGAGATGCGTGCCGACCGATCCGACTCCGTTCGGAAGTGAAGCCGGGAACCTCGCACGCGATGGGTGGAGACAGGCTCCGCGGCGCCTGATGTCGATGTATTGAGCAGAGCTTCCAAGACCTCCCCAATCCGTCCCGTGCTGCCCACAACCCCGGCCTCAGGCCTGGCGCACGTGGAGCGATCACCGCTGCGTCGTCGCCGCTTATGGGCGCGTCATCGCAACCGAGATTCAGCCAAGGCTGCACGTTGATCGGTCGTGACGATCAGGGCGGCATGCCGCCTTCGGTCTGATTTCTTGGCGCGCCTCACCAATCCCGGTGGGTCTTCGTAGGCTGGCCTAATGGAGACGTGGCTCGTCTACCTGGGTGCCGCGCTCGCCGGGGGAGCGGTCGCAGCGGTGTTGCGTTTGCCCCCACTGGTTGGCTTTCTCGCGGCAGGCTTCCTCCTGGGATTCGCGGGTGTGCCTGAAGTGCCCGAGCTTGAGGGTGTCGCTGAGGCCGGTCTGGCTCTCATGCTGTTCACGATCGGGCTGAAGCTCGACGTTCGCAGGCTGTTCCGGCGTCATGTCTGGTCGCCCGCTCTGGCGCACCTCGCCACTTTCGGGGTGGTCACGGTGCTGGTGATCGCCGGGCTGGCGGCGGTCGGTGTTCCCTTTGCCGCCCCAGGGTCGTGGGGTTCCTTCGCTGTGGCGGCGTTCGCGCTGTCGTTCTCCAGCACCGTCTTCGTCGTCAAGCTCCTTGAGGACAGGGGGGACGAGGACTCGCTCTATGGTCGGGTGGCGATTGGCATCCTGCTGATTCAGGATCTGGCGGCGGTCATCTTCCTGGCTGTGGTTGGAGGGACGGTGCCCTCTCCGTGGGCGTTGGCGCTGTTCCTCCTGGTTCCCGTGGTGCGCGTTGCCCGCTTCGTCTGGGCGCGGATCGCGCGAGCCGATCTGGAGATTCTCTTCGGGGTGCTGATGTCTCTGGGTCCGGGCTACTGGGCGTTCACGGCAGTCGGGCTCAAGGGTGATCTGGGCGCTCTGGTCATCGGGGTGCTCCTGGCTGTCGATCCTCACGCCGAAGCCCTTGCGCGATCGTTGCTGCGCCTGAAGGACTTCCTGCTGGTTGGGTTCTTCCTGGCGATCGGTCTGGCTGGGGTGCCGGGTCCCGCGGAGATCGCGCTCGCGCTCGCGCTACTGCTGTTGCTGCCGGTGAAGGGGATTCTCTTCATCGTCCTGTTGAGGTGGGCACGGCTCCGGAATCGCACGTCGGCCCTGGCAGCGGTTGCCTTGAGCAACTACTCCGAGTTCGGCATGATCGTGGTCGCGGTGGGCGCTGGCCACGGATTGATCGATCGGCACTGGTTAGTGGCTGTCTCGCTTGCCGTGGCGCTGAGCTTCGTCATCGGGGCTTCGGTGGGACGCCGCGACGCGTCGTTCGCCTCGTGGCTGGCCGACCGGTTTCCCAACCGGGCCGAGCAGGTGCTCCTGCCCGAGGATCGCCACATTGTGATTGGTGACGCCAACGTGCTGGTTCTCGGTCTGGGGAGGGTGGGCATCGCAGCGTTCGAGCGTCTTGTCGCCGAGCCCGGTTTGCGTGTGGTCGGGATCGAGAGCGACCCGGAGGTGGTCGAGAAGCTGCGCGGGCGTGGTGTGAACGTGATTGAGGGGGATGCGACCGACCTCGAGTTCTGGGAACGCATCCGTGGCAGGCACGGGCTGGAGATCGCCGTGTTCGCCCTGCCGAATCATGAGGCCAACGCTGCGGCCATCCGGCTGCTGCAGCGCACTCCGTTCGCCGGGACGATCGGGGTCGTCACCCGCGATGAGGACGAGGCGCCCGACTGGGCCGGGATCGGTGTGGACGCATCTCTGTCGTTGTACGCCGGGGCCGGCGCGCAGCTCGCCGAGCAGGCACTCCGGCACCGCCACGCCTAGTCGCTGCTCAGATCGGGTGAACAGGAGGAAGCGACGACGTGGCGGGCGACCAGCCGGCAGACAGGACCCTGTGCCCGCGATCGCGCGGGACAATGACGCCATCAACACGCCCGTGGAATGTACCTATGGGGTGCAGGGCATCAGACGGATGGCGGGTGTGGGGGCGGCCGCGTCGCGCCGCGGTTGCCGATCCTTAGCCTTGAGTGCGCGGTGGGTGGCTCCAGAAGGTGGGGTGGTGCGCCGCTGAGCCCACCGAAGACCGGCGCCTCGGCGGATGTCGGTGCGCCCGGTGTCGCGCAGGATCCAGAGCGTGAGCCATGCGGCGAGGGCGAGGGCGAGCAGAAGGTCAGCCATGATGACGTCCCTGGTGTTGTCGATGGTGAAGCGGGACCGCGAGGCTGGAGGGCAAAGGGAGGGCCTTCGTGCACCTCAAGTCTGCGGTGGGTGTTTATGTGTGGAGCTCGTTCAGCTGGCTCGCGTTTCTGCAGCTGACCACTTCGAGCGCGAACCCGCGGCTACCGAGCGAGGGAGCGGTGCTCCCATCGGGGGTCCGGCAGGTGGATGATCCATGGCATGTCTCCTTCCGGTCTGGCAGAACCGGAAGTCTCTCCCACCCAGCTCTCGCTGGGCTCGGTCACCGGGCCTAATTGCTAGGTCCGTGGTGTCGGCGACCGACTCGTTCTTCGGGATACTCCCCTCCGTTGGGGTACGAACAACAATACGCGAAGACCGTTACGTGCGTAAAGTCCCGGCCATGAGTATTCGAGCAGCATGAAAGGCGAGGAGCGACAGCGAGGATGGTCGTGACCCCCCAGAGGAATGCCATGGGCGCCCTTGACGTACGAAGACATGTTCGTGAATACTGGAGCGCACGAGGGGAGTACCCCGCTCGCGATGTCTCCGTCAGTTCGGCCGGCCCTGTTCGGCCCGGAGCGTCGGCCACCCCAGCCAGATTGGCGTGGTGGGGGAGACCTCCAACCGCTCGCCGTGTGCGGGCAGGTGGAGGTATGGGGCATGGATGTTCCGCTCTGGGCGTGGGCTGCAGTTCTCGCCGTGATTCTTGCGATGCTGGCGGTCGACCTTTTCGCCCATCGCACCGCTCACGTGGTGTCGGTTCGTGAGGCCGCCATCTGGTCGGGGGTGTGGGTCTCGCTGGGCCTGGCGTTCGGCGCGGTGGTGTGGTGGGCCTACGGCGCCCAGGCCGGCGGTGAGTACTTCGCCGGTTACCTGATCGAGAAGTCACTGGCGGTCGACAACGTCTTCGTGTTCGCGTTGATGTTTGCCTACTTCTCGGTCCCGCGGGAGTACCAGCACAGGGTGCTGTTCTACGGCGTGCTCGGGGCGTTGGTGTTCCGGGCGATCTTCATCGCCGGCGGTGCGGTGCTGATCGAGAACTTCTCCTGGGTCCTGTACCTGTTCGGCGCGTTCCTGGTGTTCACGGGCTGGAAGATGTTCACCCACCGCAACGAACAGCTCGACCCTTCCCGCAACCCGGTGCTGCGCCTGGTCAAGAAGTGGGTGCCGTCCACCGCGGAGTACCACGGGCAGCGATTCTGGGTGAAGCAGGCCGGCAAGTGGGTGGCGACCCCGCTGTTCACGGTGCTGGTCCTGGTCGAGGTCACCGACATCATCTTTGCGGTCGACTCGATTCCCGCGATCTTCGCCGTCACCCAGGAACCGTTCCTGGTCTTCACCAGCAACGCCTTCGCCATCCTCGGTCTGCGGGCGATGTACTTCCTGCTTGCCGACCTGATCCACCGGTTCATCTACCTCAAGGCCGGGCTCGCCGTTGTGCTGGTCTTCGTGGGCGTCAAGATGCTGCTGCTCGACGTCTACAAGATCCCGATCTGGCTTTCGATCGCCGTGATCGCCACCACCATCACCGTCGCCGTCGTGTGGAGCCTGCGAGCCACCCGCGATCCGGCGCCGACACCGCAGGACCACGCGCCCACCGCGCCGGAACCTGAGGCCCGGGACGCCACCGCTGAGGCCGAAGTGGCAGGGGATGAGACGTTTGGACATCGGCGGATGTGACCCCCGGGATCGACCCGGGCGGGTGCGCCGCGCGGGTGTTACGGGACGACATTCTCGTCCGTCCTGTCCCCTGCCCGTCGCGTCGGCCCCTAGGGTGGAAGAGACTCGGTGGTGCTTCGCTCACGAGTCGCTGAAGGATTGTCATGGAACTCGTGCCACTTGTCCTGAACGAGCCAGCACGGCCGCGACCGTGGCACGTGCTATCTGCCACGGAGGCCCTGGAGGAGCTGGGGACCTCCCCGCGCGGTCTCACTGACGAGGAAGCGCGGGTCCGCCTTGACCGGCTTGGCCCCAATGCCCTGATCGATCGTGGGACCAAGTCCCCGTGGAAGATTCTGTGGGAGCAGCTGACCGCGGTGATGGTGGTGATCCTGCTGGCAGCCGCAGGGTTCTCACTGTTGTTGGGGAAATTCCTAGAGGCGGGTGCCATTGGCCTTATCGTGCTTCTCTTCGCGCTGTTGGGATTTCTGCAGGAGTATCGGGCCGAACGGGCGATCGCGGCGTTGCGCCAGATGACGGTCCCGTTCGTGCGGGCGGTGCGCGGTGGTCAAGTCGGCCAGTTGGCGGCGACGAATCTGGTGCCGGGAGACATCATCCAGCTGGCTGCAGGCGCGGTGGTTCCCGCGGATCTGCGCCTGCTCGAGACGGTAGCTCTGAAGATCCAGGAGGCCGCGCTCACCGGGGAGTCCGAGGCCGTGGAGAAGACCAGCGACCCCGTGACGCAGGTTGACTCCCCGTTGGGTGATCGGCTCAACGTCGCTTACTCGGGCACGCAGGTGGCGCACGGGCGGGGCGTGGGGGTGGTGGTGGCCACCGGCATGGCCACGGAACTCGGGAAGATTGCCGACCTGCTACAAGGCGTGAGGACGGAACGCACTCCGCTACAACAACGGCTGGACAGCGTCGGCAAGCAACTCGCCGTCGTGGGGCTGGTCACCGCCGGGGTGGTTGCGGGGCTGGGAGCGTTGGCCGGGGAGACCTGGAGCGATCTGGTGCTCACAGCCATTTCGGTGGCGGTCGCGGTCATCCCGGAAGGCTTGCCGGCTGTCGTGACGTTTACCTTGGCGGTGGGGGCGCAGCGGATGCTGCGCCGGGAGGCGTTGATTCGGAAGCTACCGGCCGTGGAGACCCTGGGATCGGTAACGGTGATCTGCTCGGACAAGACGGGGACCCTGACGCAGAACCGGATGTCAGTCGCTCGCCTCGCGATCCCGGGAGAGCCCGAATGGGTGCCGGGCCATGGCATCCCCTCCCCGACGGCGAGCATGGCGCTGGTTGCTGGTGTGCTGTGCAACGACTCCGAAGTCCGTTGCGTCGATGGTGAGACCAAGCTGATCGGAGACCCGACCGAAACCTGCCTCCTCGAGGCGGCGTCTGTCGCAGGACTCGATGTCGCGGGACTGGGGTCGGCTCTGCCACGCATCGCAGAGCTCCCCTTCGACTCCGAACGCAAGCGGATGAGCACCCGCCACCGGCGTGATGACGTTACGGTCTTCGCTGACGTCGACGGCGACCTCGTCTTCGTCAAGGGCGCCGTCGACGGAATGCTGACGCACCTCTCCTCGGTCTGGTTGACCGGCAATCCTCACCCGTTCGACGACACCGGACGGGCTTGGGTCGAGTCGACCAACGCGACACTCGCCTCTGCGGGGCACCGCGTGCTGTGCCTGGCCTTCCGGACGATCGAAATCGGCGCGGACGCCGACCTGGAGGACGGACTGACCCTGCTTGGCCTGGTGGGCATCATCGACCCGCCCCGGCCGGAAGTGGCCGAGGCCGTCACAAAGTGCGAGACAGCGGGGATCAGGCCGGTGATGATCACCGGCGACCACCCCCTGACAGCTCGTGCCATCGCCCAACAGATCGGCATCGGCCGCGACGGCGTAGTCCTCACCGGCGTGGAACTCGACCGGCTTGCGGGGGAGGAGTTCGATCACGCGGCCCGCACCGTCAGCGTCTTCGCTCGCGTGGCACCCGAGCACAAGCTCCGGCTCGTCGACGCCCTCCAGCGCGACGGCCAGATCGTTGCGATGACGGGCGACGGGGTCAACGACGCCCCAGCGCTGAAGAAGTCAGACATCGGCGTGGCGATGGGCATCACAGGCACCGACGTCTCCAAAGAGGCATCAGACATGGTGCTCCGCGATGACAACTTCGCCACCATCATCAGCGCGGTCGAGGAGGGCCGCGTGATCTACGACAATCTGCGCCGTTTCGTGTCCTTCGCGGTCGCCGGGAACCTCGGGAAGATCCTGGTCATGGTGGGCTGGCCGATCCCATACCTGTTCACGGACCTCGACACCACGGCCGCAGTCGCGCTGCTACCCCTGCAACTGCTGTGGCTGAACCTGATGACGGACGGCTTGCTGGGACTTGCGATGGGCAAGGAACCTGCCGAGCCCGACGTCATGCGACGCCCCCCACACGTTCCCGGCGGCAGCCTGTGGGCCGGTGGGCTCGGCCTTCACACCGCCTGGATCGGATTCCTGATCGGCGCCATCGCCCTCGCCGTGGCGATCGGCTACCACGAGGCGGGCAACCCCGCATGGCAATCGATGCTGTTCACCACCCTCGCGTTCCTCCAGGTCGGTCAGGCGTTTGCCATCCGCTCCTTCCGCGACTCCCTGTGGAAGGTGGGGCTTTGGACCAACCCCCTCCTCCTCACCATCGCCGGCGTGGTCCTCTCCCTCCAACTGGCAGCGCTGTACACCCCGCTGGGCGACTTCCTGCAGGTGCAGCCTCTCGCGCCCGCGGACTTGTTGGTGGCAGCGGCGGCAGGCGTAGGCCTGTTCACTGTGATCGAGGTGGTCAAGGCGCTGACCCGGGCTCCGCTCACCTTTCGGGGGAGCCATGCCTGACTACTTCCGCGCTGTGGCGCTTGATTTCGACGGCACTCTGACCACCGGTGAAAGGCCCTCCTCAGCCGTGCTCGCTGCTCTGGCCGAGGCGCGCGGCCGCGGGCATCGGCTTGTGCTCGTCACCGGGCGCACCATGGCGCACTTGCGGTCGGGCTTCGCCGACGTAGACGACTGGTTCGACGCAATCGTCGCCGAGAACGGCGCCGTGCTTCACACGCCCGCGGGGTCACAGGTACTGGCCCAACCGGTCGACCCTGCGTTGGCCGACGCGCTCGCCAGACGCGGGGTCGCGGTCGACCGCGGGCAGGTACTCCTTGGCTGCTCGGCAGCCCATGACCACCTGGTCCTGGAGGAGGTCCGTCGTCTGGGAGCCGACTGCCAACTGACGCGCAACCGGGGTGCCCTGATGATCGTCCCGGCTGGAGTCACCAAGGGATCCGGTCTGGATGCCGCGCTCAACAGCCTCGGCCTGTCCTCACACTCCGCGATCGCGATTGGCGACGCCGAGAACGACCACACCATGCTCGCGCACTGCGAGATCGGCGTCGCCGTCGCCAATGCGGTCGACTCGCTCAAGCGTCGCGCGGACATCGTCACCAACGCCCCGGACGGCAGAGGGGTGATCGAGGTCCTCCACGGTGACCTCCTGCGGGGCCGCTCAGCTGTGCACCCCGACCGTTGGCAGATCTCACTCGGCACCTACTTCGACGCCACGCCCGCCACCATTCCGGCCTCCCAGGTCAACGTCCTTGTGACGGGGGGCACCCAGTCCGGGAAGTCCTACCTGGCCGGGCTCATCGCCGAACAGCTCATCCGGCTCGCCTACGCCGTTGTCGTGATCGACGTCGAAGGCGACCACTCCAATCTTGCCGACCTGCCCGACGTCGTTCATCTGGGAGGGCACGCGCCCGTCCCCACGACGGGGCTCTTGCGCAACCTGTTGAGCCACCATGGCACGAGCATCGTCGCCGACCTGTCCCAGCTCACCGGCGACGAGAGGCGGAACTGGTACACCCAGGCACCACCGCGGCTCGCCGACCTGCGCCGGGACCGCGGCTTGCCCCACTGGGTGCTGGTCGACGAGGCCCACGAATCGCTCGGTCCTGCGACGGAGACCCGGAACCTGTTCGCTCCGGACCGCAAGGGTCACTGCATGATCACCTACCACCCCACCGAGCTCTGTGCCGAGGCGCGGAACAGCATCGACATCCTTGTGTCGCTGCAGCCGACGACTCTCGATGCCGAGGACCCGGTAGTCGTCGTCACGACGGCGTTCAGCCGGCTCGCGGTCGACGATGTCCTCGCCGCGTTCTCGGCCCTGCCCGTCGGGGCTGGCCTGTTGTTGCGCGCGAGTGAGCCGGGCGTCCTGCGCCCCTTCACAGTCGGACCCCGGCGTACCGCCCACGAGCGGCACTGGCACAAGTACGCGACGGTGGACTTGCCAGTCCACCGGCGGTTCGTGTTCCGGCGCAGCGGCGAGTCAACCTCCGGACACGAGGCAGCCAGCATGCGCGACTTCTACGATGAACTCGCCGGATGTGAGCCCGACGTCATCATGCACCACGCCGGGGCCCACGACTTCTCCCGCTGGATCCGTGGCGTGTTCCGCGACGACCGCCTCGCCTCCGACGTCGAACAGGTCGAGACAGAGCTCACCACTGCCTGGCAAGAGAGTGTCGAGACTGCTCGGCGCCGGCTCCGCGAGGCGGTCGAGCATCGCTACCCCGGCTGAGCCCCGGAAAGGCTGTGGTCCGGGCTCGGGGGTCTTCGCTCGCGCCGCCCGACCCGCTCGACCCCCCGTAGCCACGTTGCCGGGTTGCCCCTGATGGGGTTTCCGGACGGGCCTAGCCGGTGTTCTGCAGACCGGCAGCGGCCCCATTGACCGTGAGCAGCAGGACTCTTCCCCATTGTTCCTTGGTGTGCGGGTCGGACCCAGTCTCGGTTTCGGCACCCCTGTCGCGCAACAGGCGCAGGGCACGGAGCTGAAGGTGGCTGAGCGCGTCGATGTCGGGGGACCGCAGGGCGATCCTTGTGCGCAGCTGCGGCTTGTGCTGGAGGAGTTCGTCCTGATCGAGGGTGGCCAGCACGGTGCGGCGGGTGAGGTCGAACTCGGCCAGGACGGCTGCGGTGATGTCGGGGCGTCCGCCGAGGGCAAGGAATGACTCGGCCAGCTGGCGGTTGGCCTTGGCCAGGCTCATCTCGGCGATGTCGATGAGGCTTGCGAACAGTGGCCACTCCCGGTAGGCGGCGCGGAGCAGGTCCATGTCCCCGACCGCGTCCAGACCGGATCCCAGGCCGTACCAGCCGGGGACATTGGCGCGAATCTGGGCCCAGGCGAACACCCACGGGATGGCCCGGAAGTCGGACAGGTCGCGGCCCTCGGTAGCTCCGCTCCGACGCGCGGGCCTCGAACCCAGGCGTAGTTGTCCGAGTTCTTCCAGGGGGCTGGACTCGGCCACGACGTCTGCGAAGCCTGGCGTGTGCACCAGGTCGAGGTAGGTCTGTCGGGAGGTCTTCTCCACCTGCGCGGCGACGTCGGCGTACCGCAGGGCTGAGGGGTTGGCCGAGTTCACCGGATCGGTGTCGGCGAGGAGTACTGCGGAGGTGAGCCGCTCGAGGTGGGCCTGGGCGAGGGCGACGTCTGCGTAGCGGGCGAAGATGACTTCGCCTTGTTCGGTGACCTTGAACCGGTCGGCGACCGACCCGGGAGGTTGCGCCAGGATCGCCCGGTGCACCGGACCCCCGCCACGGCCGAGGGATCCGCCGCGCCCGTGGAAGATGGTCAGTCGAACTTCGTGTCGCTTGGCCCAGGCAACCAGATCGGTCTGGGTGTCGTACAAGGTGAGGGTCGCGCTGGCCGGTCCGACATCCTTGGCGCTGTCGGAATAGCCGACCATCACTTCGACGTTTCGGTCGCGCTGACCCAGCCAGCTCTGGGTGCTCTCCAGCTGCAGCCATTCCTCGAGTACGGCGGTCGCACCGTTGAGGTCGCGACCGGTTTCGAACAGAGGGACAACGTCAAGCCGCAGCGGCCGGTCGCCCACCGCCAGCCGGGCCAGGGCCCGCACCGTCACCAGATGCTCGGCATGCTGGGTGAAGCTGACCACATAGCGCCCGCAGCAGCGCCGGCCCCAGCGTTCCTGCATCAGGGCCATCACCCGCAGGGTATCGAGCACCTCGCGGGTGGATTCCGTGATCGGCCGGACGTGGTCAGGCCAGCCGTGGACGGCCAGGTCGTCGAGCAGGGTCAGTCGGCTGCCGTCCGTGACAGCACCATCGAGTTGGGAGAGCAACTCCTCGATCGCGGCGGCGTGGACCGCGCTGTGCTGGCGGACCTCGATCTCCGCCAGATGGAAGCCGAACGTCTCGGCCTGCCAGATCAGGTGCTGCAACTCGCCGTGTGCGCCGCGGACGTCCCCGGCCAGTCGCAGCGAAGTCTGAACCAGTCTCAGGTCGGCAAGTAGTTCGCCCGGGTCGCGGTAGGCCAGATCGAGGCTGGCCCGGCGGGTCGCGACGAGGCGGGCGGCAACGAACAGGAGCTTGTGCCGATGTGATTCACCCGGTGAGGACGCGGCGATCTCCGCGAAGACCTGTGGTGCTGTGACGGCGTCCACGGCGAGGGAGTTGCGCAACGCCGGCGACGCAGGGGTGTTCTCATCGCTCATGGTGAGGGTTCGGGCCACCCGCTCGGTGCCTTCGGCCAGGGCGCGCAGCACGTGGTCGGCATGGATGGCCATGGTCTGCCGGGTGACCTCGGCGGTGACGAACGGGTTGCCGTCACGGTCACCGCCGACCCAGGTCCCGAACCTTGCGAAGGCGGGAACGACTGGCGCCTGCCAGCCGGGCTCACCCCCGCCCAGGGCACGCTCGACGGCTCTGTACAGGCGCGGCACGGCCCTGAACAGGGTCTGGTCGAAGACCGTCATGAGCGTGCGGACCTCGTCGGTCGGCTGGGGCGGGGTGCTGCGCAATGGTGAGGTCCGGTGGAGGATGTTGATCTCCTCCAGCATTCGCCGTCGAGCGAAGGCCTGCTCATGGGGACCGTTGCGGGCGTCGTCGTACCTCTCGAGCTGGACGGCGATGCGGTTCAATGCCGAAGCCACGGCCCGGCGTCGAGCCTCGGTCGGGTGCGCGGTGAACACCGGATGGACGACCAAGCGGTCGAGCCGGGACGCCACCTGTGGCCCCAGCGCAGCGACGTCTGGCCAGACATCGTCGGTGACAGGAGCATCGGAGCTTCGCCCGCCGCTCTGTCCGCGGGACCGGTGCCGTTCCTCAGCGAGGTTGGTCAAGTGGAAGTGCACGGTGAGCGCCTGGGCCAGGCGAGCGGCCTCGGAGACGTCAAGGGCATCAACGATGCGCCGGGGAGCATCCTGGTCGCCATCGCAGAGCGCACGCGTCGTGGCGTTGCGCAGGTCGGCCATCAGGGCGGCGAGCTGGCCCTGCCCCGCCTCGGTCAGCACCTGGTTGTGGAGTGCTGTGAGAAGCGCGATATCGGCGTCCAGCAATCCATCCACGCGGCGTCCCGCGTGGGTGCGGGGCTCATGACTAGTCACAGCAGTCCTCCTGAACTCAACCCCGACGAGAAGCGGCTTGGCATGGCCCTGGACGCAGCCATCGTCATCCGGCACCGGACAGATCCGTACATTTGGGTAGTCATGTGTACAGCGCCTCCCACTCTTGGAAGTCTAACTCACGTATCATCCTTCGTATGAGTACGAGCGGCTGGACGTTCCTGTCGAACTATGGACATGTGCTCGTCGCGCTGTCCACATATCCGGACGCTCGGATGCGCGACATCGCCGACATGGTCGGAATCACGGAGCGGGCGGTGCAGCAGATCGTCCGCGAACTCGTCGACCAGGGCTACGTCTTCAAGGACAAGGACGGACGACGCAACCGCTATCACATCGCCCACCACGCGCACCTGCGACACGAACTCGAAGCCGGAGTCAGCCTCGGCGAATTCGTGGCACTGGCGAGGCGGCCTGTCGACCGGGCACGGCTGCCCCGCCCGTCCAAGCCCATCCATCGCGGCGGGCTGGAAATGGCCGGACCGGCTGACAGTGCGCCGGCCTGAGTGCGTCAAGGGCGGTAGCCACGGGCGGTTGGCCTGACCACACGGTCACCGCACCGGTGTCCTCCCCGGCAATGGAAGCCAACTCCTCGGTGCGATCCGCAAGCGCCTCCTGTGCGCGCCGGTGTCGCCACGCCAACAGTGCGGCATCGAGCGTCCACACCCCAGGACCGGGATCCACCATCACTGTGGCGTCCTTCCCCTCATCGAGGAGACGTCGCAGCGACGCTGCGGTTTCTGGAGTGACCGGAACCCAAGCGTCCACGCAGAAGGCCTCAGGTCCATCAGATTCCTCCATCATGGGTGGATCCGCAGCCTTGCCCTTCCCAGCGCTAGGACCCCGTCGGCCCGAAAGCAGGGCGACCACGGCCAGGAGCGGGAACAGGACCAGGACCAGAACTCCGGCCAGCTCCGCTAGCCAACCCCACTCCCAGACGTCCACCTGACACCTCCGAGCCCCAACCTGGGCGGGGGTTCTCCGCGGTCCGTGAGCAGCAGGCCGGTTCAAGGCGTCAATCCGCCGACCTTCGTTGCCTCCGCCCGGTAGCGAAGAACCCCCGTGCGGCCTATTATTCACGAATTGCATTACGTATGTCAATGCACTAGGTTCGTCGCCATGGACGCTGGTGGCTTCGCCGACCTCCTCGCAGCCAACCGCCGCTACTCCATCTCAGCGCCCCCCAACTTTGACGGCATCGCTCACGCCGGCGTCGGCATCGTCACCTGCATGGACTCCCGCCTGCAGCCACTGGAGATGGTCGGACTGGTCCTTGGCGAAGCCAAGATCCTGCGCACCCCCGGCGGGCACGTTACCGAAGACGCCCTGCGCGGCCTGGTCCTGGGCGTGCACCTGTTGGGGGTGACCCGGATCCTGATCGTTCAGCACACCCGCTGCGCCATGGCAGGCGGAGACGACGCTTGGATGCGCCAACGCGTCACAAAGGCGACCGGAGCCGACCTGACCGGTTTCCACATTGGCGCCGACCCCAACCAGCTGGATCGGCTTCAGATGGACGCCGAAATGGTGCGCAGCCACCCGCTGATCACGGCGCGCGCGCAGGTCGGCGGTTTCCTCTACAACGTTGACACGGGCCTTCTCGAACAGCACGTGTGAGACACACCGGTGCCAAGGGAAACTACGCAAGCAGAGCCCTGTCCGCGGCCCGTAATCCAAATCGCGCCGATCGGCTCCGTTGATGGCTGGGTGAGACCTGGGTCAGGACCGGTCTTGCTTGATCAGTCCAACGGGACAATGGGCATGAGCCAGGACCCCGCGGATCGAGCCGCCCACCACACCGCGGCGGTGGCGAACTCCTAGGATCAGCAAGTCGACGGACTTGGTCACCTCGACCAGCGCGTCCACAGGGTCCCCGAGCAGTAGTTCAACCTCCATCGACACTCCGGGGTGCCCCTCGCGGAGGTTGCCCAATTGGTGCTCCAGATCAGTCGCGGCGGCCCGGACAAACTCGCCCCCCTCCACGCCGACCGTCTCGGGTGCAACGTGGACCAGGCGGAGGTGTGCCTTGCGAGCTTCTGCCTCCCGGATTCCCCATTCCAGCGCAGACCCAGGAATCGACCGACTGCCCACCGCCACAGCAACTGCTCGCAACCCGCCCGTCCGGTGGGGCGTGGACGCCGCCGAAATCACGATCACCGGACACTCAGCGCGCATGGCGGCCGCCAGGCTGGTCGAGCCGACGAACATCCGCTCCAACCCGCTCATCGAACGCCGCCCCACGACCATCAGAGCAGCGCCCCCACTCAGAGCACCCAGCACGGCCCCCGGTGAACCGACCAATACCTCCGCACGGGTGCGCTCAGTCGGGAACCCCTCATCCGCGAGGACCCTCAGTGCATCGGACACTTTGGATTCACCTGCCTGCCGAAGCGTCTGCGGCGTCGAAACCAGCTCCCAGAGGTCACTCACCGGGGCCCGGTCGTCGACGACATTCACGACCCAGAGGTCGCCGCCGCTGTACTGGGCTTGCCTCATCGCGTAGCGAAGGGCGCGCACCCCATCTGGTGAACCGTCGACACCGACCAGGATCCGCGGCACCGCGGCTGCGCGCGCCTCTTCCTCGTCCACGATTCGACGATCTTCGATGTGTACCAACCGTCAACCCTTCCATTACGGGCCGCCGTTCCGCGATCCACGGCGATCGAACGGCCGCTTCTGTGACACCTCGATGTCGGGGCGTCTGCCGCTCAGCCGACCCGGGCGATAGCGGAACCCTGGGCGGCCGCGTCCCCTTCAGCCGTCAGAATGTGCACGACTCCGGACATCGGGGCCGCGACCTCCTGGGCGACCTTGTCGACCTGTACCTCGGCGAGCAGCTGGCCGGTGGTGACGACCTGGCCGTCAGTCACGAACCAGGTTGCCACCACCCCTTCGGCGTCCGGCCGCTCCCGCGACAGGGTGGGAAACAGGACGTCGGTCATGCACCGACGACCATCCGGATGGCGGCCTCGATCCGGTCGGGACGCGGGAGGATGGCGTACTCGAGGGCGTGGGCGTAGGGCACCGGCACGTCCGGGTTGCCCACTCTGACGACAGGCGCCTTGAGCAGGGACGGGTCGGCGTCTGTGATGGTTGCGGCCACCTCACCCGACATCCCGAAGGACAGGTAGTCCTCGTCGACGACGACCAGTCGTCCGGTCTTTGCCACCGACTGCAGGATCGCGTGCCGGTCAAGGGGCACGAGGCTCCGCAGGTCGATAACCTCGACGCTGATGCCCTGCGGGGCGAGCGCTTCAGCGACGTCGAGGCAGTGGTGCACGGACAGGGAGATCGTCACGACGGTCACGTCCGTCCCCTCCCTGGCGAGGTTGGCCGTGCCGATCGGCACCTCATAGGCCTCGGCAGGTACGTCGGCGATCGATCGGGGATTCTTCGCCATCCACGGCAGGCCCATCACGCCCTTGTGGAACATGTAGACGACGGGGTTGTCATCGCGGATCGCCGCGGTCATCAGCCCCTTGGCGTCGTAGGGATTGCTCGGCACCACTATCTTCATGCCGGGCAGATGGGCGAAGGTGCCCCACAGGCACTGGGAATGCTGGGCGCCGTCGGAGTAGCCGCCGCCGACGGCCATCGTCAGCACCATCGGCACTTTCACGTTGCCGCCCGATTCGAAGCCGATCTTCGCCATGTGGTTGTAGATCTGGTCCAGGCACACACCCATGAAGTCGGAGAACATCAGTTCGGCGATGGGTCGCATGCCCTCGGTGGCTGCCCCGATCGCGAGCCCGATGAAGGCGCTCTCCGAGATCGGGGTGTCGAGCACCCGGGACGGGCCGTACTTGTCGAGCAGTCCCGTGGTGGAGGAGAAGATGCCGCCGTACATGCCGACGTCCTCACCCAGGTAGATGACGCGCTCGTCGCGTTCCATCTCGAGGTCGATGGCCTGGACCATCGCCTTGGAGGTGGTCAGTCGCTCTGACCGCACTTCTGTGATTGTCATCGCGTCGACCTTTCGTTGAAGACGTAGTCGTGGGCGGTGGCGGGATCCGGAACGGGACTGGCCTTGGCGAAGGCGACAGCGTCCTCGACCCGCTCGCTGGCGGCGGCCCGGATGCGGTCGATGGCGGTCGCGTCCAGAACACCGGACGCGAGCAACGTGCTCTCGTAGGCCGGGATCGGGTCGTGGCTGGTGACCTCGGCGAGTTCGGGCCGGTAGCCCTGGGCGTCGCCCTCGAAGTGTCCCCACATGCGCAGGGTGTGGACTTCGATCAGGCTCGGACCGTCGCCGGCGCGGGCCCGCTGGACGGCTGTGCGTGCCGCCTCCCAGACGGCTTCGACGTCGTTGTCCTCGACACGGACGCCGGGCATGCCGTTGGCCCTTGCCCGGTCGGCGTTGTTGCCGACGGACGTGGACACCGTCCGTGGCACCGAGATTCCCCAGTCGTTGTCCTCGACGACGAACACGACCGGCAGCTTCCACAGCGCGGCCAGGTTCAGCGATTCGTGGAAGGCGCCCTGGTTGGCCGCGCCCTCACCGGTGACCGCGACCGCGATCGCGTCCTTGCCCTGCCGCTGAAAGGCGAAGGCCATGCCCAACGCCGGCGGGTATCCCTCAGCGATGATGCCCGAGCAGGAGAAGTGCGTGTCAGGGTCGAAGAGGTGCATGTGGCCACCCCGCCCCCTGCCGAGGCCATCGACGCGGCCGAAGATCTCGGCGGTCATCCGTCGCAGGTCGACACGGTGGGCGATCGCGAAATGGTGCGGACGGTGGGTGGCTGTGACGGCATCCGCCGTGGTGAGGTGCGCGCACACGCCTGCCGCGACCGGCTCCTGACCGGCCGAGAGGTGCATTTCGCCGGGAACCAGCCCCTTGCCGATGTCGAAACCGGGGCCCTTGTCCGCGTGGTACTCGCGGAGGATGGCCTCCTCGAAGGTCCGTGACAGGACCATCATCTCGTACAGGGACACCCTCACTTCTGGGGAAAGGGTGCCTTTGGACTCAACCGGTGGTGACTTGATGGTTGACATGGTGTCTCCAACGACGATGTGTGATTACCGCTACTACCGGGTGCCCCCGGCGGGGACCAGGCGCGGGTCGGCGCCGGTCGTGGGGTCGCCAGGCGGTTCGCGCCCGATGGACAACCCGCAGACGAAGCCGTCCCGGCTGGCCTTGAGGCCGTCGGCCGCCTCGACGGCATCCCCGACCACGCGGATGTCGCCGACCGTCCCGATGGCATCGAGCACGGCACGGTCAGGTGTCATGCCGAGTGCCAGGACGACGGTGTCGCACTCCACGGTGCGCTGGGTCGCGTCCTGAACGACCTGGATCCCGCCGTCGAGGAAGCCGGTGATGGTGGCACCGACGACGGTGCGCACGTGGCGGCGATCGAACTCCTTCAGCAGGTGCTCGCGCCGCGCGCCGCCCTCTTCGAGGGCGACCGCTTCGCGCTGCTCGACGATCGTGACCTCGCGCCCGATGGTGGCCAGGTGCAGGGCGGTCTCGCTGCCGATCATGCCGCCGCCGGCCACCACAACCCGGTGACCGACGGGTGCGTGGCCGGTGAGGACGTCGCACGCCTCGACCGTTGTCTCGATGCCCGGCAGTTGTGGACGCAGGTGCCTGGCACCGGCGGCGTAGACCACGACGTCGGGGTGCTCGGCTGCGACAATCTCCGCAGTGGCGGCCGAATTGAGCACCACGCGGACTCCCAAGCGGCCGAGTTCCTCGCCCAGCCAGGTGATGTAGCTGGTCAGCTCGCCCTTGCCGGGAGGGATGGCACCGACCTGGAAATGGCCGCCCAGCTGGTGGCCGCGTTCGAGCAGGACGACGTCGTGACCGCACAGCGCGGCGCCCCGGGCGGCCTCCAGCCCGGCGGGGCCACCGCCCACCACCAGCACGCGCTTCCGGATCGCCGCGGGTTGCACCTCCTGCGCAGCCTCGTAGCCGCAGGTGGGGTTGACCAGGCACCGGATCGGCTGGTTGCCGAACAGGATGTCGATGCAGCCCTGGTTGCAGCCGATGCACTGCCGGATGCGGCTGGCGTGGCCCTCGATGTACTTGCGGGGAAGGTCCGGGTCGGCGAGTGCGGCCCGGCCGAACGAGATGAGGTCGGCCTGGCCCGCGGCGAGGATGTCCTCGGCGATGTCGGGGTCCTTGATCCGGCCGACCACTTGGACGGGAATGTGCACGACCTGCTTGATCTCGGCGGCGTAGCCGGCCAGCCAGCCGTACGGGGTGCCGAGCGGCGGGATGATCGCGGGTGTGCTTTCGTAGGTGCCGGCGCTGATGTGCAGCAGGTTCACCCCTGCGGCTTCGAGGTGCCGGCAGATGGCCTTGGTCTCGGCGATTTCGCGGCCGCCGGTGACGAACTCGTCGGCGGAGATGCGGAAGGAAACGGCGAAGTCGCGACCGCATTTGGCCCGGATGTCGGCGATGATCTGCAGCGGGAACCTCAGCCGGTTGACGAGCGGTCCGCCGTAGGCGTCGGTGCGCTTGTTGGAGTAGGCCGACATGAATTCGGCGATCAGGTAGCCGTGGGCACCGTGCACTTCCACGCCGTCGAAGCCGGCCTGCTGTGCGCGGTGTGCCGCGTCGCCGAACTGGCTGACGATGGTGGTGATCTCTTCTGGCGTCAGCTCGTGCGGTTGCTCGCCCATCACCGGGCATGCGAGTGCGGACGGAGCGACGGGTTGGGCACCGATGATGGCCGAGGAGGTCTGGCGGCCGCAGTGGTACAGCTGGACGAAGATCGTTGCGCCGGCGGCGTGGACTCGGCGAGCGAGCTCGCTGTGGGGCGCGACCTGTTCGTCCTTCCAGAGGCCGGCACACCAGAATCCGCGTCCGATCGGGTCGACGGCGTAGTTCTCGGTGATAATCAAGCCGAATCCGCCACGAGCTCGAGCCTCGTGATAGGCGATGTACTGCTCGGTCGGCATTCCATCGTCATCGCAGTAACAGGTGACCATCGGGGCCACCGCCATTCGGTTCTTCAGTTCGAGCGTCCCCACCCGGAGCGGGGACAGGAGAGTGGATGACATGACACCTCCCCTGCGGTTCCGGCGAGGCGTCGTTGTCTCGCTGTGGGCCCCGACCGGGGCGCCGGGGCGCCACCTCCAACGCTACGCCGATTTTGGACGACGCGTCGGAAATCGAGGACTGTTCAACCCCGGCTCAGGCGTCGCGACATGCCAGTTCGGAGGGACCGGTCCGCTGACCTGCCGCTTGGGATACGTTCGAAGAGAGTCCGATCCGGGAGACCCCGATGAGCGATACCCTCGCCGTTCTCGGCTTCTTCCTTTGTGGTGCCGTCATCTTTCTCGCCGGCGGGCGACTATCCCTTTACGGCGAGCGGATCGGCGAGCTGAGCGGTTGGGGCGGCGCCTGGGTGGGTCTGATCCTGATGGCCTCGGTTACCTCGCTTCCTGAGCTCCTGGTGGGGATCAGTTCCGTCGCGTTGGTCGGGTCGCCGGATCTCGCCGTCGGGGACGTGCTCGGCAGCTGCGCGATCAACCTGCTCATCCTCGCCAGCCTGGACGCGTTCGTGCCCCGCAGGCGCCGGCTCTTCGGGATCGCCTCCAACTCCCACGTGCTGGCAGCCGCACTGGGCATCGTGCTGCTGTGTGCCGTCGGGATCGGCCTCCTGACGCGCGACGCCCTCGCCATCACCCCGTGGATCGGCGCGTCCTCCCTGATCTTCCTCGTGCTCTACCTGGCCTCAGTACGACTCATGTTCCGCCACGCCCGCGGACTGCGTGGCGACACGACCCAACCGGCACTCGACGAGGAACTCGAACCTGAGCCGGTCACGGGCATCCTGAGACTCAGTCCCCGCCAGCTTGGCGTCCGGTACAGCCTCTTCGCCGTGGTGGTGGTCGTTGCTGCCGTGCTGCTGCCACCCACGGCCGAAGCCGTCGTGCGGATGACCGGTCTCCAGGAGTCGTTCGTGGGCACTGTCTTCCTCGCCCTGTCGACATCGCTTCCCGAACTCGCAGTCAGCCTCAAGGCCGTCCGAATCGGGGCGATCGACCTGGCCGTCGGGAACATCCTCGGCTCCAACCTGTTCAACATCCTCATCCTGGCCTTCGACGACCTCGCCTACACCCAAGGCCTTCTTCTGGCCGATGCCTCGGCCAGCCACATTTTCACCGTTGTCACGGTCATCGCAATGTCTGCCGTCGCGATCATCGGCCTCACCCAGCACCAGCCCCGCAAGAGGTTCGTCCTCGCCTGGGACGCCGTCCTGATCCTGGTCGCCTACATCGGCAACGCTGTGCTACTCCTCACCATCCAGCCCCGCTGAAGTCCACAGCTGCGAGGATCTCACTCCGACCAGTTCCATCGACATGCACACCCGGTCGACGAAACCTGTCGACGACGGGACGTGTTCGGCGATCGAGTCCTTTGCACGACGGTTGATTGCTGGTCCTCGTCCTGACCCAAAGGCCATGCGTGGCACCGACGCGAGTGCCGCGGCGGCCAACTTCTGCAAGCCAGACCTGCGTCAAGTCCAGATCGACCGCCTTGTCGCGGCTACTAGTGATCGATTTCGGCTTAGCTGAGCGAAGGCAACGACGGCTCCAGCCAGTGCGAGCGACCCGAAGATGACCAGAAGAACGTCTTGCCACGAGTCCGCACTGCAAAGCGTTGCGACCACCGCGACAAGGGAGGCCATCACGGCAAGCGATGATGCTGAGCCGATGAGCCAGGCAGCTGCCACTCCCCACCGGGGACGCCAGGCGGCTCCGACCGCCGAAGTCTCTCAAGGTTGAGGGATCACCCCACCAATCTGGGTGGATGGATCGATCGGACTGGGCCACTCCTGCCACAGTCTTCCGATCTCCAACCGAAATGACCCACCTGCATTCGGCTTACGGACGTTTCGGCGCATAGGCGGACGCCCAGTGCCCGATGACATTCCCGATGCCCCTGCCCCAAGGGCTCAGAATCGACCGGTCGAGTTGGACCCGCCCTCCAGCGCTCGGTCCCCAGGAGTTAGTGGACAACAAGACGCTTGATGTGCAAGCAGCCGAGCGGGCGCACGTAATGTACCATTGGGATGTGGCTATCACCGGCATGGGCATCGTGCGGGCGGCGGGCGCCGCCGGGTACGTGAAGTACCTGTCCGAGTGCGGCCATTCGCGCCCGGACGAGTACTTCTCGGAGCATGGGCACGCGGTGGTGACCTGGCGCGGTATTGGTGCAGACGGGAAATTGGTCGAGCGGCAGCTGACGGCGGAGGAGTTCGGCCGGTTCATGGCCGGTCTGGATCCAGAGACCGGCGCTTCCCGGTGGGCGCAGCGGGTGGAGCCGGAGCACGTCGCGGCGATCGACTTCCTAGTGAACGGGCCGAAGGAGTGGAGCATCCTCGCCGTTCTCGACCCGGGCGTGCAGGCCGCGCTGTTGCTGGGCCAGGTGAACGCCGAGCGGGCCGTGCTGCAGTACTTGTGGGAGAACGGGACGGTGCAGGTGAAGCAAGCCGGCCAGGTGGTGCGGGTGCCGGTGGAGCGGATCGAGATCGCGTCGGTGCAGCATTTCTCGTCCCGGGCGGGGGACCCGCATTTCCACCGGCACATGGAGATCTCGGCCCGGGTGTGGGCGGCGGGAAAGTGGCGGGCGCTGGACTCCTTGGGGGCGAGAAACCTGAACGTGGCCGTGCAGGCGATCTTCCATCGCGAGCAGTTGCGCGCGCTGCGGCCGGAGTTCGCCCGGCTCGGCTATGAGGTAGACGAGGTCGGTCAGATCGCGCTGCTCCGGCCGGTGGTGGAGGCGATGAGCCGACGCGCGGCCCAGGTGGAGCGGAACCTAGCGGTGATCGAGGCCGCGTGGCGGGTGGAGCATCCAGGGCAGGAGCCGACCGCAAGGATTCTGCGGAAGTGGGGCGTGTTGGCGTGGGAGAAGCAACGACCATACAAGGGCGAGCCTGGCGCTTTGGATGCTGAGCTGGCGGTGTGGGCTGCTCGGATCGGCGAGTTGATGGTCGAGCACGGGATCACTGAACCCGTCCCGGGGAGTGTTGTCGACAGGCGGGTCAGTGTGGCCGAGTTCGACCGGGACGCGCTGGCGGCTCAGTTGGTGGAGACGCAGGGTCTGAGGCGGTCGGCGTGGTCGCGGGCGGATCTGGAGGCGGCAGCGATCATGGCCGTCGAGGGGCGGGTGCGTGGGGATCGTGCCGCGGTCGACGAGCTGGCTGGGGATGTGGTGGCCCGGGCGTTGGGGGAGTCCCGGCTGTTGCCGTCGGTCGCCGACGGTAGGCCATCGACGGCAGTGAAGTGGTGGACCAGCCCTGCGGTCGCGGAGCGGGAGAACGAGCTGCGCGCCGGGCTGGCCGTCCTGGCTGACAATGGCCGGTTGAGTGTGGTCGAGGGCGCCGCCGGTGTGGGGAAGACGACCAGCCTGGCGGCCTACCTCGAGGAGGCATCCGTGGCGGGCCGGCGGGTCGCCGTGGTCGCTCCCACGGGGGCGGCGGCCCTCGTTGCTGCAGGGGCTGGTGTGGAGGCGTCCACGGTGGACTCGCTGCTGGGGCGGTACGGCTGGGACAAGAACACGGCCGGGAGCTGGGTCTGGGCCGAGTCCCACAAACGGCCGCGGGAGCCGCTGCCGCCCGGTAGCAGGCTCGTGATCGACGAAGCTGGCATGGTGTCCCAGGACGCCGCCCGGGCGCTGGTCACCCTCGCCGCCGTGTGCGGCTGGCAGGTCCGGGTCCAGGGTGACTCGTTCCAGTTCTCCGCGGTCGGCGTGGGCGGTGTCATGGAGATCGCCAAGGGTGCCGCGCAGCCCGACCGGGTGGCCCTGCTGGAGGATGCCAGCGACGTCCACCGCTTCCGGACCGCAGACGGTGGCCGGGATGAGGCCTTTGCGGCGCACAGCATCGCGATCCGGAGTGGAACCGACCCCGAAGCGACCGCCGCGCGGGTGATGGATCGCGCGACGGTGTACGCCTCCGAGGCCGAGCGTCAGACGGCGATCGCGCAGGTGTGGGCCGAGCGTGCTCATGCCGGGACGGGGTTGGTGATCGCCGGCACCAATGCGGACGTGCAGCAGCTGAATGGGCTGATCGCCGACCGGCTGCGCACGGTCGGGATCGTGACCGGTGACACGGTCGCGACCGCACCGCGGGGGGAGTGGGCCTCGGAGACGATCAGCGAGGGCGACATCGTCGCGACCCGGGTCAACGGCGTCGATGAGGCCGGTCACCGGTACGCGAACCGGGAACGCTGGCGGGTCGACGCCCTGGACGATGTCGGGGCGTACCTGATCAGCCTCGACGGCCGCCGCGAGTTGCGGCTGTCGGTCGGCGCGGCGCGCGAGCAGCTGCAACTGGCGTATGCGGTGACCGGGTACGGCGCCCAAGGGGTCACGGTCAACGAGGCTGTCCTGTTGGTCGCCGAGGGCATGGACCGTCCGTCGTTCTATGTGGGCTCGACCCGCGGCCGCTACACCAACCAGGCCGCGATCCTCGCCACCGATGGGGACGCGAACCTGGCGCGCGCGCAGGTAGAGGCGATCCTGTCCCAGCCTGGCGCCGATACAGGATGGCGTGCCGCCGACCTGGCCGCAGCCGCCGACCGGCAACGGATGGGCGACCTCGTCGACATGCCCAGCCGCCACGTCCCCTCGATCGGTGGCGGCCAGGTCGCCGAGGCTGCCGAGGCTGCCGAGCAGATCGCACGGGACGCCGACTGGCCGAGCGAGGTTCGCGATCCCCACCTGTTCGATCGGGCACTCGCCTACCTCGACCGGCTGCAGCGGCAGCGGGCTGTCGACGCCGGCCAGCAGGAGGCCAGCCTGGAGCAGCTGCGAGGCACGCTCGCCAAGGCCATAGACGCCAACCGACAGGCAGCGTCCAGGGTGGCCAGTGCGACGCGCGGGGTCGGGCAGGCCGAGAAGGCCACAAAGGCTGCGCAGGAAGCCGTGATGGCCGCGGAGGACCGCCTCCGGCACGCGAACCCGTTCAATCGCGGCAGCCGCGAGCGTGACCTCACCGCCGCCCGCGACACGCTCTGGGCCGCCCGGCATGCCGAGACCGGCCAGCGCATTCGTCACGCCGAACTCACCCAGATCGCCCAACGGCAGCAGGAAGCCACCCGCCGGCTCTCCCGCGAGGTCGAACTCGCCGAAACCCAACTTGGCTGGCTGCGCGGCGAGCGGCACCAGCTCACCCTCGACCTGATGCCGCTGCCCGGCGTGGAATACCAGCAGTCGTACAGTCGCGCCGACCTCGAAGCGCTCCGGGACATCTGGCTCGCCGAACCCCAGCCCCGCGACACGGCCGACCCGGTTCGGGCGATCATCGACCTCGTCAACGACGACCGCCACATCGCCGACCTCGCCACCCCCAGCCAGTGGCACACCCTCGCCGACGCAGCCAGCCCTGATGACCTCGTTTGGGGCGGCGACTACGACAGGCCCTGGCTGCGAGGTTTACGCCAACCCCTCGTCGGCTGGCTGGGCGACCAAGCGAGCCGCCTCGCCAGCGACCCCCAGTGGCACGAGTCGGCCGACCCGCTCACCAGCCGCTGGACCACCATCGAGCAGGCCTCCGAGACCCGGCGCGCCCAACTCAAGCCCAGCCGGCCGCCCGCCGACACGCGGATCGACCCACACGGAGAACCCCCGCGGCTCGGCCGACCCGGACCCGACCTCACCCCCGGTTGGTGAGCTCATGTCCGCTTGCCGCATTCGCTGACATGCCGGGGGCGATCAGCGCGGGAGGTATGGCCGGAGGCGTTCGGCGAACCGCGGCGCACCGGCAGTGGAGATCTTGTCGGCCAGCTCTTGGGGAGTCATTGGGGGGTTCTTCTTGCTCTCCGCCGCGCGGATGAACGATTCGAGAACGCCTTGGCTGCGGTGGGTGAGTAGTTCGCAGAGGAAGTCGTCGGAGGTGCTGACTTTGACGCCGGCGGCCAGGACCGGTTTGGTGCGCAGGTGCTTGAGGTTGCGGGTGAGCAGCACGTCGACGTCGCCGTGGATCGCGGCGGCGGCGTGCACCCGGTCGTCGGGGTCGGGTGACAGTTCGTCGGTGATCTTGTCGTCGTACAGGGCCGGGTCGATGCGGTACCGGCCGAAGTAGGTGCGCACCGCGGCCGCCACGGAGGCGGCCGATTCCGGGGTGCGTTTGCCCTCGCGGACGATGACGTCGATCCACTCCTCGAGGATCTGGTCGGTCCATACCCAGGTGAACAGGAAGTCCTCGGCGAGGGTGAGCAGCACGTCCATGATCGTGAACGGGAACAGCTCGCTGGTGTCGATGAAGACCCGCTGCAGTCGCGCCACCCGGCTACTCCCCGAGGGCGGCGCGGATCGCGTCGCCTCCGGCGCGGCGCTGGTCACGTTCGGCGGCGATGTCGATGGCGTCCTGGACCCGGATGCGGCGGTGGCGGCTACCGGGCAAGCGGCGGAAGGCGAGCACGCCGTCGGAGCAGAGTCGGTCGACGAACTGGCGGGTTACGCCGAGGATGGCGGCGGCCTGGGCGGGGGTGACTTCGTCCTCGGCGCGGAGCACCACGACGCGGGCGCCGTGGGCGACATCGTCGAGCATCGCGCGCACGGCGGCCTCGACCGGGGTGTCGCCGCTGAGGCGGTCGGCCAGGTGTTTCGCGTCGGACCGGATGGTGGGGTCGCTCGGGTCCAGGGTGGCGAGCGGGTGGGTTGTCATGTCCTCCATGGTACGCACAAGTGCAATAACAGCAACCTCCGGTGGGGATGCGGCAGACATTCTCGACTCCCCAGAGGCGATCGCCGCATAGCCTCGACATCGCCCGTTGAGGAAGCACGCGACGAGCCCGGGAGACTGTCGATCCGACTCCCAGGGTTGGGCCAGACGGCACCGGACCGAGGGCTTGGGAGAGCGCCCGGAACACGGATTTGGTGTCGGTCGCGGGGGGCTTGGGAGTCCGCAGGGAGTCCGCAAAATCTGCAGCTGCCCCAAACGCCGCCAACCTGCCAAACTGAGAAATGCCTAGTCAAGTGCGGTTTGCCAACCTGGCCAACATGACCAATTCCGGCCATTTAGGCCGAAAACAGAATCCGGCTTACAGGCCGGCTCGTCCCCTCATCCAGTGCTGACCAGGAGATTCGCTCGGTCGGCAGTGATCTTGGCCGCGGAGGCCTCCCTGTTCCGGGGCGCGCAGCCGTGGCGGGTCGCGCCTGGGGCTGAGGGGTGGCACGTCGCGCGAGGGTAGTCCGGTCCGGCACCTCCAGGGATCCGGGGTGACCGACGGCGCGCCGCCGGCGAGGCGGGTGCTCCTTCGACCGAACCTCGTCGATTGCAGTCACCTTCTCCGGGTCTATCCCGTCTCTACGGCGAGGAGGTTGCCATGGTTCAGGTATCGCGCCGGGCGTTGGTGAAGTACGGAATCGGAGGGGGAGTGGGGCTGCTGTTCGTGCCTTCGTGGTCCGCGGGACGAGCGGAAGGGTTGTCGCTCCCGATGGGCATCCCGGGAGGGGGCCTATCGCCGGGTGAGGTGGACAAGTTCGCGCTGCCGCTGGTGAAGCCGCCGGCTATGCCGCCGAGCCGGGTCTCGTGGAGCACCGATCGGTACACGATCGCGGTGCGGCAATTCACGCAGCGGATCCTGCCTGCGCCGCACCCGGAGACGGCGGTGTGGGGCTACGGATCGGTCGACCGCCCAGGCACGCTCGCTCAGGGCGGGACGTTCAACTACCCATCGCTCACCATCGAGTCCACCTGGCACCGACGGGTGTACGTCGACTGGCGCAACGAACTCCTGGACGCGCGGGGCAACTACCGTCCGCACCTGCTGCCGATCGATCCGACGCTGCACTGGGCGAACCCACCCGGTGGGTGGAACGGACGCGATACCAGGCCTACCTTCACGACGACCCCGCGACGGTACGACGGCCCGGTGCCGATCGTCACCCACGTGCACGGCGGCCACACCAGAGAGCACAGCGACGGCTACCCGGAGGCGTGGTATCTGCCGGCCGCGAACAACATCCCCCCGGGCTACGCCAGGACCGGCACGTTCTACGACTACTACGCCAGGAAGTACGCGAGGGCCTGGCTTCCGGGGGCGGCGACGTTCGACTACCTCAACGACCAGCGCGCCGCGACCCTGTGGTACCACGACCACACGCTTGGGATGACCCGAGCCAACGTGTACGCGGGCTTGGCAGGCTTCTACCTCATCCGCGGTGGCCCCGGTGACGTGGTCACGGACCGCCGCAACGGTCGCGCGGCAGTCCTCCCCGGTCCGGCGCCGGCCGTCGGCGACAACCCGTTCGGCGGGCACGGCGAGCTGCCCATCGTTATCCAGGATCGTTCCTTCAGCGCCGACGGATCGCTCTTCTTCCCCGACACGCGTGAGTTCTTCGATGGCTACCCGGGGCCGTACATGCCCGACACTCCGGTCCCGCCCGTGTGGAATCCGGAGTTCTTCGCCAACGTGATGGTCGTCAACGGCCGCGCCTGGCCCTATCTCGAGGTCAAGCCCCGTCGCTACCGCTTGCGGTTGCTCAACGGCAGCAACTCGCGCTTCCTCATCCTTCAGTTCGAGCATGCCGGCGTCGATGTGTGGCAGATCGGCAGCGACGGCGGCTTCCTTCCGGCGCCGGTGCGGCTCAACGACCACCCATACCCGGGGAGCACCGGAGGCGGGGCAACGGTTCTGCTCGCGCTCGCCGAGCGTGCCGACCTCATCGTCGACTTCAGCGCCGCAGCGGGCACATCGTTCCGCCTGCTCAATCTCGGCCCGGACGCCCCCTTCGCCGGTGGTGCGATCGGCGCCGACTTCGCACCGTCGGACCCGGAATCGACCGGTCAGGTCATGGAGTTCCGGGTCTCCGCGGGCGCTGTGGCCGACCCGACCACGCCTCCGCAGTTTCTGCGGTTGCCGGTGCCGACCTCCGTGGGAGCCGTACGGGTCACCCGTGATCTCAGTCTCAACGAGGAGTCCTACGCGGACGACGCACAAGGTTTCGACGGGCCGGTTGCGGCCGTCCTGGGAACGTGGGATTCGGGAACCGGTCGGACGACGCCGCTGGGGTGGTCACAACCGATCACCGAGAATCCCGCCGTCGGCGAGGTCGAGGAGTGGGCGATCCACAACCTGACCGCTGACGCCCATCCGATCCACGTCCATCAGGTGCAGTTCGAGATTGTCGGTCGCCAGGCGATCGAAGGCGGGCCGAGCGTGGCCGGCAGCAACGACCCTTTGCCGTGGGAGGCGGGGTCCAAGGACACCGTGATCGCCTATCCGGGGGAGGTCACCCGCGTCAAGGCGAAATTCGACCTGCCGGGGTTCTTCCCTTGGCACTGCCACATCCTCGACCACGAGGACAACGAGATGATGCGGCCCTTCCATGTCGGTCCGATCCCGTGGAACGCCCCAGCGGGAGGTTGATCGTTGAGCGACCGCATCCCGGCGCGCGGGATAGCCGAAGGGACGGGCTGCCAGCTCAACGAAAACGCCCCACCGGAGTCCGAGCGACTCAGGTGGGGCGATTCCGCCCTGACGGGGTTCAGGGCCATTCGTGGAGGTAATCCCTCCAGTAGCACTGGTGCGCGCCGACGTGGCCAGGATCGATCGAGCACACCAGGATCACCGGCTGGCTTCGGTCGTCGATCTGGTGGCGATCACCGCAGGCTTGTGTCACCGCTGCCCTGCTCGGTCACGATCGCGCGCAACCCGATCCGGGCCCGGCGCAGCAACTGTGTGGCCGCCTGCGGTCCGAGACCGAGCGAGTCGCCCAACTCGGCTCGCCCGAGCCCGACGGCGTAGGTCATCCACAGCGCGAACCGCCAGCGGGCGGGCAGCTGGGCCAGCGCCTCCCGGCAGAGGATGCGATCGACCGACCGATCCGCGCTGTCGGCAACGACCGCGTGCGCTTCGGGCTGTCGCTCGGGCACCTCCCTGCGTTTCCGCAGGTAGTCGATCACGCAGGTGCGGACGGCGCGACGCAGGTAACTGCAGACGTGGCTGGTCGGCCCGTGCCCGCGCCGGATCGCAGCTGCGAGCCGTTCGACGGCTTCGGAGACCATGTCGTCAGCCGTGGTCGGGTCGATCAGTCGTCGCGCGGTGGCGAGTGCGCAGCGATGGTGCCTGGCGAAGATCTCCCCGAGCGCCTCCATGTCTCCGGCGCGCAGCCGGCCGACGAGGGTGTCGTCGCCCGCGGCCGGATCGGTGCCAAGTGAGGAACTGGCTCCGGCGGCTGGATCATCGTCCGATCCGGCACGGCATCCGCGGCGGTTCGGGATCGAGTCGGCGCCACGCCCCCTGGTCGAGTCGGGCAGGTCCTGGAGCGGATCACTTGTCGCCCAAGGTCCGGATTCCTCAGGGGCGGGATCGAGGTCGATCGCTGCGGGAAAGAGGGCGTCGATCGGGCGGTCGGCGGGTTCAGTGGAAATGACGGTCAACATGGGTCCATCGGCGGGTTGGGGAACTTCTGCCTGATCAGGGTGGACTGCAACCTCGTCCGGTCTCCACCCGCAGATGCCGGACGTCAACCAGAGCCTTGATCCGTTGCCTTACGGCGATCCTCGCTTCCAAAGGCCCTGTGGCCACCGTCTGGGCGGTTGGTCGTCCGAGGCACGACCGGATCGGATCGCGCGGGGACCCCGCGCCCGCGTGTGTCGTCTCGTAGGCTGGGTGGATGCTCACCCCGGCACGATGGTTTGGCGCGGCACTCGTGACCATCCTGTGTGCAGGCTGCAGTTTCGCCAACGTGTGGAATGAGGTGCCTGCGACGCAGCCGTCCTTCACGCCGGCTCCGTCCACCCCGGATCCCGAACCGGACGACCGCACGCTGCATCCCTACGTCGGCACGCTCGCCGCGAACGCGACCTGCCGCAAGGCGACCAAGGCCGAGCTATCCGATCTGGAGGACATCGGCGGGGTCGGCGAGGCGGTCACCTACCCGGTCGGCGTTCTGGTGAAATCCAACGCGCCGTGGTGGACGGCAGCCGTGGCCACCCGGGTGGCGCGGAACAGCGACGGCGCAGGCGTACCGAAGTACGCCTACTTCGTGACCAGCTGGCCGACCTATGGCAAGAGCTTCGACCACGAGCCCTTCGCCTGGCAGCTGTTCGACCGCAACGGCGACCACGCGGCTGCGAAGGCGCTCGCCTGCCTGAAGAAGCTGCCGGTGCCGAAGGAGAAACCCGAGCCGAGCGACCCGGCCAGCTATACCGGCGTCCTTGCTGCCAAGGCAACGTGCACGGCCGTTTCGGGGTCGCTGCTAGCGCGACTGGAACAGGTCGGCCAGGTCGGCGGCGCGATCACCTATCCGCGGGGACGCATGGTCCACGCCAACCTGAAGTGGTGGACGGTCGCGGTGGAGACCGAGGTGCACGCCAACGCTCAGGGCTACACCCGCGACAACGTACCCACGGTGGAGTACTTCGTCACCAACGTCCCCTCCGTCGGGTCGAAGACCGTGGTCGTGTCCTTCCCGATCACCGTGAAGCGCTCAGACGCTGCGGCGAAGAAGGCGCGCGCCTGCCTGGGGAGCTGAGGCCGCCGGCCGGTTGGAGCTGGCGGCCCCACCAGGTAGACCGGGGGGTTGGTGGCCTGGCGGGGCCTGACCGCCGGCTCCAGAGTTCTTTGGAGGGGGAGTGGAGCCCGCGGCTCCGACAACCGTATCCCGTCGGGTTCGCAAACCTGTAGCACGACGCCGTGCGAGTTCTGCCGACGACCACCGGCTCAGCGCTGGTCGAAGACCTGGTCAGGGCACGGTCAGGAGTTCGGCGCCGGTCGCGGTGACCACGATCGTCTGCTCGAACTGGGCGACCCTGCTCAGGTCGTCGGTGACCACCGTCCAGCCGTCGTCCCACACGTGCGAGCGCTGGTCGCCGATCGCGAGCATCGGCTCGATCGTGAACGTCATGCCCACCTCGATCACAGTGTCCAACGCAGGCTCGTCATAGTGCGGGACGACCAACCCGGAGTGGAAGGCGGAGTGCACGCCGTGCCCGGTGTAGTCGCGCACCACGCCATAGCCGAAGCGCCGGGCGAACGACTCGATGACCCGGCCGATCACGTTGATCTGACGCCCGGGACGGACGGCCCGGACGGCCCGGTTCATGGCCTCCTCGGTGCGCTCGGTCAGCAGCCGGGACTCCTGGTCCACCTCGCCGCAGAAGTAGGTGGCGCAGTTGTCCCCGTGCACCCCGTCGTGGAAGGCGGTCACGTCGATCTTGACCAGGTCGCCGTCCTCGAGCGGGCGCGCGTCCGGGATGCCGTGGCAGATCACCTCGTTGACCGAGGTGCAGCACGACTTGGGGAAGCCTCGGTAGCCGAGCGTGGACGGGTAGGCGTCGTGGGCAACGATGAAATCGTGCACCACCTCGTCGATCTCGTCGGTGGTGACGCCCGGAGCGATCACCGCGGCGCCGGCAGCCATCGCCTGGGCCGCGATCCGACCAGCCACCCGCATCTTCTCGATCGTCTCGGCGGTCTGCACGTGTGATCCGTCGTAGTGTTCGGGGCGGTCGCGTCCGACATAGGCAGGACGCGCGATGTGCGGGGGAACTCGACGCATGGGCGACACCGGGAAAGGCTTGATCGCAGTCACTCCCGCGATCATAGTGGGCCTCAACCGGAGCGATCGGAGGCCATCAGATGGCGCAGGGCGAGTGGTACTACTGCCTCGACCACGGCGCGGTAGAACCGTATGAGGGCTGCCGCAGCGCCACCCGGCTCGGGCCCTACCCGACCCCTGCCGACGCGGCTCAAGCCCTGGGCAAGGTCGCGCAGCGCAACGAGGAGTGGGAGCACGACCCCCGGTTCAACGACGACCTCGACCCGGACGCGGACGACCGCGACCGCGAGGAACACAATCCGTTCTCCGGCTGACCGCGGGGCCGCTCCGGGGGCGTCCGGCGATGTGTTCAGGCCGCGACGAAGGTCAGCCATCCGATGAGCCGGCCGCCCAGCCGGGACATCACGGCGGCGGGGAGCGAGCACGGTGACGCTGCAGGCGTCACCGTGACGGCTCGAGGTCGATCGGCCCGGCTAGCTCCAGGCGAACAGGTCGACGTGGTTGCCGTCGGGGTCGGTGACGGTCGCGTAGCGCTGGCCCCAGAACGCATCCCACGGCTCGCGATGGACGGCGAAGCCGGCTTCGGCGACGCGGGCCACGGTGGCATCGACCTCGGCCGGATCGGCGCATTCGAAGGCGAGGCTCATCGCCGGACCGCCTACCGGGGGCTGCCAGCCGGGGTTGAAGCTGTGGATCACCGCGACGGTGTCGAACATGACCCGGAGGCCGCCAGGGCCTTCCCACTCCACATGTCCCTCCGCATCGTCGGAGGGGCCGAACTCGAGCCCGAGCAGACGGTAGAACCGGAGGCTGGCGGTCATGTCGGCCACGGTGATGCCGATCGCGTTGAAGGTCGGAGCCATGGCCACACGGTACCCAGCGTGTCCGACAGTGCGGTGTAACCAGATTGAAACACACCCAGCGGCAGACTGGGCTGCATGGATAAGCAGACCGAGTTCGTGCTTCGCACCATGGAGGAGCGGGACGTTCGCTTCGTCCGGCTCTGGTTCACCGACGTCCTGGGCTTTCTGAAGTCCGTCGCCGTCGCCCCCGCGGAACTCGAAGGCGCGTTCTCCGAGGGGATCGGATTCGACGGTTCGGCCATTCAGGGTTTCGCCCGGGTCTACGAGTCCGACATGGTGGCCCATCCCGATCCGTCCACCTTCCAGCTGCTGCCGTGGCGAGGCGCCACCCAGGGCACCGCCCGGATGTTCTGCGACATCCGCCTGCCCGACGGCGCACCGTCGTTCGCGGATCCGCGGTACGTGCTGAAGAGGGCGCTGAAGAAGGCCTCCGACATGGGCTTCACCTACTACACGCACCCCGAGATCGAGTTCTACCTGTTCAAGCAGCCGATCGTGCCCGGCCAGCCGCCGGTGCCGGCCGACCAGTCCGGCTACTTCGACCACACCACCACCAGCCCCGGAGCGGACTTCCGTCGTCAGGCGATCACGTTGCTGGAGCAGATGGGCATCTCGGTGGAGTTCAGCCACCACGAGGGCGGCCCGGGCCAGCAGGAGATCGACCTGCGCTACGCCGACGCGCTCACCATGGCCGACAACATCATGACCTTCCGGGTCGTGATCAAGGAGGTCGCGGTGATGCAGAACATGTTCGCGTCCTTCATGCCGAAGCCGCTGAGCAACCATCCGGGCTCGGGCATGCACACCCACGTCTCCCTGTTCGAGGGGGACACCAACGCCTTCTACGACGCCAGTGCCGAGTACCACCTGTCGAAGACCGGACGCCAGTTCATCGCGGGTCTGCTCAAGCACGCCGGGGAGATCACCGCGGTGACCAATCCCTGGGTGAACTCCTACAAGCGCCTGATCGCGGGCGCGGAGGCGCCGAGCTACATCTGCTGGGGCCAGAACAACCGTTCCGCGCTGGTGCGAGTGCCGATGTACAAGCCGAACAAGGGCGCGTCCGCTCGGATCGAGTTGCGCTCGATCGACTCGGCGGCGAACCCGTACCTCACCTACGCCATGGTGCTCGCGGCAGGGCTGGCCGGGATCGAGAACGAGTACGAGTTGCCCGAGGGTGCCGAGGACGACGTGTGGTCGCTGACCGATCGGCAGCGGCAGGCCTTGGGCATCTCTCCGCTGCCGCGCAGCCTGGGCAACGCGATCGATCTGATGGAGAACTCCCAGCTCGTCGCGGACACCCTGGGCGAGCACGTCTTCGACTTCTTCCTGCGGAACAAGAAGGCCGAGTACGACTCCTACCGCAGCCAGGTCTCCGAATGGGAGCTCAATCACTCGCTGCCCGCGCTGTAGGCTCGCGGATCGACCTACACCTCGGGGGCCAGCACCATGGTGCTGGCCCTCGATGCGTCCGGACGCTCCGCGAACGGGCAGCAGAACGCCGTCGTCGCCACCCCGGAAGGGGCGACGACGACGGCGAACGGGCTCAGCGGCTGGCGGACGCGGTCGGTGCCGCGCTCGCCTGGACCGAGCTGCCCCCCGTGGGCGCGGCCGTGGCCGCAGAGGACGCCGCAGCCGAAGCCGATGCCGATGACGATGACGTCGAGGTCGTCCGGCGCCGGTTCGTCTGGTTCTCCGGGATCGCCGCGGTGTTGTCGGCCAGGACCACGATCTGACCGGCCTCGACACCCGAGGTGATCTGCACCCAGCCGCCGCCGACGGCGCCGGTCTGCACGGTGACGGTGGAGGCGGAGGTTGCGTTGGCGCTGTCCACCACCTGAACCGTTGCGGTGCCGGTACCGGTCGGTGTGACCGCCGACGCCGGCAGCCGGAGCACACTCGTGGCCGACTTGATCGGGATCAGCACCGACGCCTTGGCGCCGCTCGCGAGCAGGCCGGACGCATCGCTCACCGACACCGTGGTGGTGTAGGTCGGAGTGTCTCCGCTGGTGCCACTTGTTTCGAGCGAGGCGATGCTGGTGATCTTGCCGGTGAGGGTCTTGGTCGACCCGGCCGGGGTCACGGTGACCTCCTGGCCGACCGTGACCAGTTCGCGGGTCGTCAGGGGCAACTCGAAGCTCACCACGGCGCTGCCGGTGCCGACGATCGTGATCGAACCGGCCGAGGCGCTCTCGCCCACGCTCAGTCCGACCACGCCGACCGTCCCGGAGATCGGAGCGACCAGGGTTGCGTTCGCCAGATCCTCCTGGGCGGCGGCCAGATCCTGTTCTGCGCTCAGCAGGCTGGCCTTGGCTTTTGCCACCGCCGACTTGCTCACGCTCGTGGAGGAGCTGGAGCTGCTCTTCTTGCCCCCGGTGCTCGGCAGCCCACCGCCGGGGCCGCCGGTGAGCTGGCCGACCACCTGCTGAAGGTTCGCGTTGGCCAAGATCACCTCGGCGCGGGCGTTCGCGCAGTCCTGGAGTTGCTCATCGGTGAAGGAGTCGGAGTCGAGCGTCTTGGCCAGCTGGGACGCGGTGGCGGTCGCGCTCGGCTCCTCGGTGGCCGCCGCGCTGGACGTCGCGGTGCCGGTCGCGGTGGGCGTGGCCGTCGGCGTCGCCGCAGCGGACGTCTCGGCCGGCGCCTCCGAGGTGGAGGTCGCGGTGGAGGTCGCGGTCGGTGTGGCCGTCGGAGTGTCCGCCGCAGGCAGGATCGAGTCGAAGATCGCGTTGCACTTGTCCGCCTCGTCCAGGACGGCGAGGTTCATCCGCGAGGACGCTTCGCTGAGCACGGTCGGATCGATCACCACGCTCGCCGTGGTCGCGCCGCTGGACGAGCTGGACTTGCTCGAACTGCTCGAGGAGCTGCTCGACGAGCTGGACGGGTGCCTGGCCGAGTACAGCGAAGCTTCGGCCTGGGCGACACTGGTGGTCGCGTTCAGCACGGCCAGCCGCAACTCGCCCTTGGTCAACACCGCCAGGGTGTCTCCGGCCTCGACCTCGTCACCGACGGCCACGGAGACCTTCTTCACCGTGCCGCTGACCGAGAAGGACGCCTCGGAGGTGTTCTTCCTGCTGATCGTGCCGGTGGCGGTATAGGTCTGGGTGACGTCCCCGGTCGAGGCGACAGCAGTCACGTAGCGCTGGCTGGCGGCACTGGAGGACGTGGCGACGCCGACCCCGATGCCGGCCACCACGGCCAGCGCGGTGCCGGCCCCCAGCACGGCCCGAATACGTGGGTTCATGGTCATTCACTCCTCAGTGCGTCGATCGGTGCGAGCTTGGCCGCCCGGGAGGCGGGGTAGACACCGGCGACCAGGCCGATACCCAGCGAGACCGCGAGGGCGATCAGCGTTGCCGGAATGGAGATGAGCACGGTCATGCTCAGGATCGGAGTCAGGATCGCCGCACCGGCGAAGCCGAGGCCGACGCCGACCAGGCCACCCAGCACGCCCAGGATGCCCGCCTCCACCAGGAACTGGCGCCTGATCACCCCGGGCGTTGCACCCAGGGCCTTGCGCAGGCCGATCTCCCGAACACGCTCGCTGACCGAGACGAGCATGATGTTCATCACGCCGATGCCGCCGACCAACAACGAGATCGCGGCGATGCCGCCGAGCAGCAGGGTCAGGATGCCGGTCACCGAGGTCGCGGTCTCGACCAGCGACGCCTGAGTGGTCACCGTGAAGTCGGCGTTTTCGGAGGTCACCTGGTGGGAAGCCAGCAGCGCCGTGTTCACCTGCTGGTAGGCCGCCGACAGGCTGTCGGTGTCCTTGCCGGACAGGTAGATCGTCGAGACGCTGTTGGCGCTGCTGGAGGTGGACAAGCGGGACGCGAAGGTCGTGATGGGCACCAGCACGGTGTCGTCGAGACTGCTGGTCGTCGAAGAACCCTCCGACGCCAACACGCCGATGATCGTGAACGACTGGCCGTTGATGCTGATCGTCTGGCCGATCGGGGAACCGACCGAGAACAACTCGCTCGACGTCTCCGAACCGATCACGGCGACGTTCGCGGAGGAGTCCACCTCCGCGGTGGTGAAGAACCGGCCGGTGTCGACTTCTCGGGCACGCACGGTGAGCCACTCGGGCACGGTGCCGACCACGGTCGAGGTCCAGGTCGTCTCCGAGGACTGCAGCGAGCCGCTGGTGGACGAGGTCGGGGCGACCGCGACCACGTCGGGGGCGATCTGGGGATCGGCCAGCATCTCGGCGTCCTGCATGGTCAGCGTGGACACCGCGCTGCCGCCGCCGCGGAAGCCCCCTGAGGAGGTCGACTGGGACGGCGAGACCGAGATCAGGTTCGAGCCGAGCGAGCTGATCTGGTCGGTGATCTGCTGCTGGGCGCCCTGGCCGAGGCCGACGGTGAGCATCACTGCGGCGATGCCGATCAGGATGCCGAGCATGGTCAGCGCCGAGCGCATCCGGCGCGCATTGAGTGCTGCGATCGCCGTGCGCAGGGTCTCCGTCCAGCCCATCATCGTGCGGCTCCTGCCGTCGCGACCGGGACCGACTCACGCAGCAGCCCGTCGTAGATGTGCACCAGGTGCTTGGCCCGCTGGCCGACCTCCGCCTCGTGAGTGATCACCACGATGGTGCGACCGGACTCGTTCAGCTCCCCGAACAGCTCCAGGATCTCTGCGGTCGAGTGGGAGTCGAGGGCACCGGTGGGCTCGTCGGCAAGGATCAGCGCCGGGTCCGTGACCAGCGCTCTCGCCACCGAAACCCGCTGTTGCTGACCGCCGGACAGCTCGCCGGGGCGGTGCTGGACGCGCTGGGCCAGGCCCACCTTCTCCAGGGCAGCCATCGCTCGCTCGCGACGCTCGGCCGCAGGCACGCCGGCGTACACCAGCGGGAGTTCCACGTTTCTGATCGCGGTGAGGCTCGCCAGCAGGTTGAACTGCTGGAACACGAACCCGATCTTCTTGTTGCGCACCTCGGCCAGTTGCCGCTCCGACATCGAACTGACGTCCGTTCCGTCGAGCAGGTAGGTGCCGGCCGTCGGCACGTCGAGACAGCCGATGATGTGCATCAGCGTCGACTTGCCCGAGCCTGAGGGGCCCATGATCGCGAGGTATTCCCCTGCGTCCACGTCCAGGTTGATCCCGCGGAGCGCTTCGACCTCCACCACGCCGGTGGAGTAGGTCTTGCGGACTCCGCTCATCTGCAGCATGCCCATTCCGGTCACCGACCGCCCTGGGCGCCGGCCGGCGGGGCGCCGCCACCGGGCGCGCCACCGCCGTCGAGGCCGCCGGCACCGCCGCCGAAGCCGAAGCTGCCGCCCTGGCTGTCGCTGGAGGAGGTGGAGGTCGAACTCGGCCGGGTGAAACTGATCAGCACCGAGTCACCCTCGCTCAGTCCGCTGGTGATCTGGGTGTAGCTGCCGAAGACTTTGCCGATCTCGACCCCGACGGTGCTCTCGCTACCATCGGTCACCTTGGTCACGACCGTCTTGCCGTTCTCGGTCTTGATCGCCGCAGTCGGCACGGTGAGCACATCGTCGTAGGTTCCGGTGGTGATCGACGCCGTCGCCGTGGTGCCGGAGTACAAGTCGGTGTGCGTTCCCTTGAGCTTGACCACCACCGGGAAGGTGGCGGTGCCGTCGTCGCTGGTGGACGTGGCCACGATGCCGACCGAAGCCACCGTTCCGGTGAGGGTGTCGGTGGTTGCGTCGGTGGTCACGCTCACCTTCTGGCCGGCCTTCACGCTGCTCAGGTCCGCAGCCCCGATGCTGCCCTCCACCTTCCACTTCGAGGTGGCGATAATCACGAACTGGGCAGAGCTGGACGAACTGGACGAACTGGATGTCGAGCTGCTGGAGCTGCTGGAACTGGAGCTGGAACCGACCGTGTCGCCGACCTCGACGTCCACGCTCGCCACAGTTCCGGCGATCGGCGCCCGAAGCGTGGCGTCCTCCAGGTCCTGCTCCGCGCTGGTCAGCGCCGCCGACGCCGACGTCACTTGAGCCTTCGCCGAGCGGATCGCCGCGCTGCTGCCGTCGTTGTCGTAGACCTCGCTCAGGTTGGCCTTGGCGGTGGTCAGGTTGGCTTCGGCGAGATCGACGGCGTTCTGCAGTTCCGAGTCGTCGATGGTGGCCAGCTTCTGGCCCTTCTTGACCGTGTCTCCCGCCTTGACCTTGACCTTCGTCACGGTGCCGGAGACCGCGAAGCTGACGTCCGACTCCTTCTGTGGGCTGAGCGTGCCGTCGAAGCCCACGGTGAGCGTCTGGGTGCCCTTCTCGACCTGCACGGTGCGGCTGAACGTGCCGGTTGCGCCGGCCTGATCGCCGCGCAACAGCAGGAAGGTGCCGATACCTGCGCCGCCGAGGACGACGACGGCAGCCAGGCCGAGGACCAGCCACTTCTTCCAGGTCATCCGGCGCCGGCGGGGCGTATCAGGGTTGTCTGCCGGGAACCCGGTCTCTTCGGTTGTCATCGCGTACGGTTCTCCTCTGGACGCATAGCCACGGTCCAGACGCTAGAACCCGCACCTGTGCCCGATGCTGCGCGAACCTGTGGTTCGTCTGTGCGCCTGCTCCGAGTCTGCGATGCCGGCAGGGGGACGTACCGAGCGTCCGGATCAGGAGAGCTCGGGCAACGGCCACACCGTGGCCAGGTCGCTGCGGATTCCGGAAGCTCTGACCGCGTGGGCGTCCACCGCGTCCGACCAGCTCAGTGAGCCGGCGGCCAGCCGCAGCAGCGTGACCGCGTCGGTCTGGACCACGTTCGGCGGCGTGCCGCGGGTGTGCCGGCCGCGCTCGCCGATACCGAGCTGCACGGCGGCGAAGGGTGGGACGCGCAGTTCCACCGTCCCACCCGGGTGCCGGGCGGCCAGCAGCGCGCAGATCGTACGAGCGGCTGCGGCGAGTTCGCTGCGGGGAAGCTCACTGTCGGGATGGTCGGCGAGGGTGGCGGCAGCGGCTCGGAGCTCCTCGATGTTCGCTGTCGTCACGGCCCTGGCCACGAGCCAGACGCTAGCATCACACAGGTGAGTCGCATCGACAGCCAGCCCGCCCGCCTGGCTCGACTCGGTTTCGCGGACGCCGCCGCGGCCGCCGCGATGGTCGAGCAGTGGCGCCGGATCGGCACCGCCGACCAGGTCGATCGGGCGCTGGAGGAGCTGCCTGGCACGGCCGATCCCGATCTCGCGCTGGCCGGCTTCGACCAGCTCGTCACCGCACGCGCCGGGCTGTTCGACGAGATCGGCGCGGACGCGGCGTTCGCCCGCCGCCTGATCGCCGTGCTCGGCGCGAGCGTGGCCTTGAACCAGCACCTCGGAAACCACCCCGACGACGTATCCGTGCTGGGCGGCAGCGTGGCTCGGCGCACCGCTGCGGAGCTGCGCGCCGAACTGCTGGACGCGGTCGGTGCCGACCCGGACGACGCCAGCCCGGTCGCGGCGCGGGGACGCTCGGACGACCTGCGCCGCGCCTATCGCCGGGCCCTGCTGCGGATCGCGTCCCGGGATCTCACCGCCGCCGATCCGCTGGCCGACCTGCCCGAGATCGCCGGCGAACTCGCCGACCTCGCGGACGCGACGGTCGAGACCGCGCTGGCGCTGGCCCGGGGCGAGGTGCCGGGCTGGGAGAACTGCCGGATCGGCATCATCGCCCTCGGCAAGACCGGCGCACAGGAACTGAATTACGTCAGCGACGTCGACGTGCTCTACCTTGCCGAGCCGGCGCTCGGGGTCGACGGGGAACCGGTGTGCGATGCGGGCACGGCGGTCACCGTGGCCACTCGCCTGGCCAGCGCGGTGACGAGGATCTGCTCGGCGCACACCGGTGCAGGGACGATTTGGCAGATCGATGCCGCATTGCGTCCGGAAGGCAAGGCGGGGCCGCTGGTGCGCACCTTGGCCTCGCACCGCGCCTACTACGAGAAGTGGGCGAAGAACTGGGAGTTCCAGGCGATGCTGAAGGCCCGTCCGATGGCCGGCGACCTGGCGCTCGGCCAGGCGTTCGTCGACATGGTCTGGCCGATGGTCTGGCAGGTCGCCGACAACGACCAGTTCGTCGGCGAGGTGCAGGCCATGCGCCGACGAGTGATCTCGCTGCTCCCGGCCCGGGAGGCCAGCACCGAGATCAAGCTGGGTGCGGGCGGCCTGCGCGACGTGGAGTTCAGCGTCCAGCTGCTCCAGCTGGTGCACGGCAGGGCCGATGAACGGTTGCGGCTCCGGGGCACCTTCGAGGCGCTCGCGGCGCTGGTCGACCACGGCTACGTCGGACGCGCGGACGGTTTCGACCTGGCCATGGCCTATCGGCTGCAGCGGCTGCTCGAGCATCGGATCCAGCTGTATCGACTGCGCCGCACCCACCTGATGCCGGAGGACGAGACCAACCAGCGCTGGCTGGCCCGCACGATCGGGCTGCCCGAGCCCAGCGAACTGATGCACCTGTGGCGCTCGACCACACGTCGGGTGCTCACCCTGCACCAGCGGCTGTTCTACTCGCCGCTGCTCGAGGCGGTGGCGCGGATCCCGTCCGACCAGGTGCGGCTGACCTCCGAGGCGGCTGAGATCCGGCTGCGGGCACTCGGCTACGGCGATCCGACCGCGGCGCTGCGGCACATCGAGGCGCTCAGCCACGGCATCACGAGACAGGCCGAGATCCAGCGGCAGCTGCTCCCCGCGATGCTCACCTGGTTCACTGCGGGCCCCAACCCCGACCACGGGCTGCTCGCGTTCCGACACGTCTCCGAGGCGCTCGGTAGTACACCGTGGTACCTTCGGGCGCTGCGGGACGGGGATGCGATGGCCGAGCACCTGGCCCGGATCCTCGCGTCGTCCCGGTATGCGGTCGACCTGCTGCTGCGCGCCCCGCAGAACGCCGCGCTGTTGGGGGATTCGCAGGGACTACAGCCACGTCCGACCGCGGCGATCCTCGCCGAGATGGTGGCGGCGGCGCGTCGGCACGACTCTCCCGAGAGCGCGATCGCCGCCGTCCGCGCTTCTCGACGCAGCGAACTGCTCCGGCTGGCCATGGCCGACCTGCTCGGCGATCTCGACCTACCCGGGCTGGGCCGGGCGCTCAGCGACTTGGCCTGCGCCACCATCGACGCGGCGCTCGAGGTGGCCGCGCGCGGGGTGGACGTCCCGCCCATCGCGGTGATCGCGATGGGTCGCTGGGGCGGCGGCGAGATGTCCTACTCCTCCGACGCCGACGCGATGTTCGTCGTCGCCGACAGCGATTCGCCGAATGCGGTGCAGGCAGCGACAACGGTGGTGAGCCGACTGCGGGCGTTGCTGGCCAAGCCCGGCCCCGATCCGGCGCTCACCGTCGACATCGACCTGCGTCCGGAGGGAAAGGGCGGGGCGATGGTGCGCAGCCTCGCCTCCTACCGGGCCTACTACGAACGCTGGTCGTCGACCTGGGAATCGCAGGCGTTGCTGCGTGCCTGTGTCGGTGCCGGCGATCAGGAGCTGGGTGCGCAGCTGCTGGCCTCGATCGATCGGGTCCGCTACCCCAAGGGTGGACTCAGCCATGCCCAGGTGCTCGAGATCCGCAAGCTGAAGGCACGCATGGAGGCCGAGCGGCTGCCGCGTGGCGGGGATCCGGCCCGGCACGTCAAGCTGGGTCCGGGCGGCCTGTCCGATGTGGAGTGGGTCGTCCAGCTGCTTCAGCTGCATCATGCGGCCGGGGACCGGCGGCTGCGCACCACCGGGACGCTCCAGGCCTTGGACGCCAGCGTGCTCGCCGGCCTGCTGGACGGCGCCGACGCTGAGTCGCTGCGCACGGCCTGGCTGCTCGCGAGCCGGATCCGCAACGCGATCATGCTGATGCGCGGGCGTGCCGCGGACAGCCTGCCCACCGACGTCCGCGAGCTGTCTGCCGTTGCGCAGATCCTCGGCTACGCCAAGGGTGAGTCGTCCCAGTTCGTCGAGGACTACCGCCGGAGTGCCCGGCTGTCGCGGCAGGTGATGGACCGGGTGTTCTGGGATGCCCGCCCCGCCTCTCTCGACTAGCGCCGCCAGCGGGTCGGAGCGGCCGGGCCCGCGCTGGTAACCCGGCCAACGAGGACCGACGGGTTCAGGGCAGGAGTTCGGCCAGATCGCCGACCACCAGATCGGCACCCGATTCGAGCAGGGCATCCGCGCCCACGCCACGGTTCACCCCGACGACCAGCCCGAAGGCACCCGCCCGCCCCGCGGCGACGCCGGAGGTGGCGTCCTCGAAGACGACCGCGCGTTCGCGGGGGACGCCCAACGCCCGTGCCGCGAAGGCGAACGTGTCCGGGGCCGGCTTGCCTGGCAGGCCCTCGCGGCGGGCGACCACGCCGTCCACCACCACCGTGAAGCGATCCCGCAGGCCGGCCGCGGTCAGGACGGACTCCGCGTTGGCCGACGACGAGACCACCGCGACCCGTGTGCCCAGACCGGACAGATAGTCCAGAAAGCGCACTGACCCGGGGTAGGGCCGGACGCCGTCGGTCGCCAGCACCGCGGCGAACGTGTCGTTCTTGCGGTTGCCCAGCCCGCAGACCGTCCGGGCTTGCGGAGGATCGGCCGGATCGCCCAAGGGCAGCTCGATGCCCCGCGAGGCGAGGAAATCGCGCACCCCGTCGTAGCGGGGCTTGCCGTCGACGTAGGCGAAGTAGTCCGCAGCGGTGTAGGGCTGCTGGCCTTCACGCTCGGCGAGGAAGTCGTTGAACATGCGCGACCAGGCGGCCATGTGCACCTCCGCGGTGGGGGTGAGCACTCCGTCGAGGTCGAACAGGGCGGCGTCACATACGTCCAGGAGAGTCTGGTTGGCGCTCATTCGCCGATGCTAGACGAAGCGGGCCGCGGGCGCATGGGTGGGCCGGTACACGCGACGTCGCGACGAGTGGTGAAGCGCATACCACGAGAACCAGTGCGCCGAACCCGGTCCGGGTAGAAGTACCCGACCGGTAGTGTGGACGCCGATGAGCACAACCTCTATGGCCGACCTGCCTACGGTCACCGCCAGCCTCTCCGGCTGGGGTCGCACCGCTGCCACGACAGCCCAGGTGCTGTCCACTCCGGATCCCGAACTGATCGCCGCGGCCGTCGCAGCCGTGGCCGGTCACAACGCGGACGCTCCGTCCCACCTCAAGCGTGGCATCGTGGCTCGCGGGCTGGGCCGTTCCTATGGCGACGTGGCGCAGAACGCGGGCGGTGTCGTGGTCGACATGACCGCACTGAACCGCATCCACTCGATCGACCCCGACGCCGCCACCGTTGATGTGGACGCCGGCGTCAGCCTCGACGACCTGATGCGCGCCGCGCTGCCGCACGGACTGTGGGTCCCCGTCCTGCCCGGCACCCGCCAGGTCACCGTCGGCGGCGCGATCGGCTGCGACGTGCATGGCAAGAACCATCACAGCGCCGGTTCGTTCGGCAACCACGTGGCGTCCATGCAGTTGCTGGTCGCGGACGGGCGCATCCTCACGCTGACCCCCGACGGCACTCCCGACGATCCGGACGCGAGCCTGTTCTGGGCCACGGTCGGCGGCATCGGGCTGACCGGGATCATCCTGCGGGTGGTGCTGAACATGACTCGCACCGAGACTGCCTACTTCGTCGCCGACGGCATCGTCACGAAGACTCTGGACGAGACGATCGCCGTCCACTCCGACGGCTCCGAGGCGAACTACGACTACTCCAGCGCCTGGTTCGACGCGATCAGTCCTGCCCCGAAGCTCGGCCGCGCCGCGCTGTCTCGCGGTTCGCTGGCCACGCTCGACCAGCTCAAGGAGAAAGCGCCGAAGCTGGCCGCCGACCCGCTCGGCTTCCACGCCAAGCCCCTGTTCGACCTGCCGGACGTGTTCCCCAACGGGCTGGCCAACAAGCTCACCTTCACCGCACTGGGCAGCGTGTGGTACGCCAAGAGCGGCAACTACACCGGCAAGATCCAGAGCTTGACCGGCTTCTACCACCCCCTCGACATGTTCGGGGAGTGGAACCGCGCCTACGGCTCGCACGGCTTCCTGCAGTACCAGTTCGTGGTGCCTCCCGCCGCGGTGGCGGAGTTCACGCAGCTGATTCGCGACATCCAGGCGTCCGGGCACTACTCGTTCCTGAACGTGTTCAAGCTGTTCGGCCCGGGCAACCGCGCGCCGCTGAGCTACCCGATTCCGGGCTGGAACGTCTGTGTGGACTTTCCGATCAAGGCCGGGCTGCACGAGTTCCTGCACGGCTTGGACGCCCGCATCCTCTCCTTCGGCGGACGGCTGTACACCGCCAAGGACTCCCGGACCACGGCGGAGGTCTTCCACGCGATGTACCCCCGGATCGACGACTGGATCGCCACCCGCCGCCGGATCGACCCCGAGGGCGTGTTCGTCTCGGACATGGCCCGACGGCTCGACCTCGTCTGATCTGCCCACACCGACCCAACCACTGTGATTCCGGGTCAGCCCCGGATCTCCGAGGAGAACTGAAGTGATCGACGCCACCGGCAATCCCCAGACCGTGCTGCTGCTCGGCGGTACGTCCGAGATCGGGTTGGCCATCGTCAAGGAGTACCTGGCCAAGCAGCCGCTGCGCGTGGTGCTCGGCGTCCAGCCGGGGGACGAACTGCGCGACGCCGCCGTCGCCGAGCTGACCGATGCCGGCGCCTCCGGCGTCGACACCCTCGACTTCGACGCCACCGACTTCGCGTCGCACCCGTGCGTGATCGACGCCGTCTGGGCGCTCGCCGACATCGATGTGGCGATCGTGGCCTTCGGGCTGCTGGGTGAGGCGGAGGAGCTGTGGCAGGACCAGGCCAAGGCCGTCCAGATCGCCCAGGTCAACTACACCGGCGCGGTGAGTGTCGGCGTCCTGCTGGGGCAGAAGATGAAGGCCCAGGGGTACGGCCAGATCATCGCGATGTCGACGGTCGCCGGCGAGAAGGTGCGGCGCTCCAACTTCGTCTACGGCTCCACCAAGGCCGGGCTGGACGGCTTCTACCGGCTGCTCGGCGAGGCGCTGGCGCCGTTCGGCCCGAAGGTGCTCGTCGTGCGGCCGGGCCAGGTGCGTACCCGGATGTCGGCGCACGTGAAGGAGGCGCCGCTCACGGTCGACAAGGAAGAGCTGGCCACGCAGGTGGTGGACGCCGCCCGCAAGGGCCAGACGCTGATCTGGGTACCGCCGGCGTTCCGCTTCGTGATGATCGTGCTCAAGCACATCCCGGGCCCGATCTTCCGCCTTCTTCCGCTGTAGCGGTCAACCGTCCCTGAGCCGCGGACGGGTGAACGAATCCGCCGCCGTCGTGCAGGGCCACCCCGGGAGTTCCACGTGACCAGCGACATCCCGAACGTCCGCCTCGACGGAATCGTGGTGCCGGAGCTGGTGCGCGAGCTGGCCGGCGGACGCGACGTCGAGCCGGTCTGGCGCAATGGGATCGGCGGGGTCACGTTCTCGATCGGCGCCGGTGCCGAATACGTGAAGTACGGCCCGCCGCACTCGGAGTTCGACGCCGAGCCCGAGTTCGCGCGGCTGCGCTGGGTGAGCCGGTTCGTCCCCGTGTCGCGTCCGATCGATCACGGCACGGACGGGGTCGGCAACCGCTGGCTGCGGACGGTCGGCATTCCGGCGACGTCCGCGGTGCTGGGGCAGTGGCGCGCGCATCCCGAGATCGTCGTGCCGGAGCTTGGCCGGGCGCTGCGGCGTTTCCATGATCGGGTGCCGCTGGACGGGTGCGCCTGGACGTGGTCGATCGCCGATCGCCTGGCGTCCTGTGGCCGGTCCGCGGACGTGCTCGGGGCTTGGCCGACGCTCGATCCGGTGGTCTGTCACGGGGATGCGTGCAACCCCAACTTTCTGCTGGACGCGTCCGGTTCGTGCGTCGGCTACGTCGACCTCGGCCGGCTCGGTGTGGCCGATCGCTGGGCCGATCTCGCTTCGGCGCTGCTGAGCCTCGGCTGGAACTTCGGTGAAGGGTGGGAGCCGGCTCTTCTCGCCGGGTACGGGATCGACCCCGACCCGGGCAAGCAGGACTTCTACACCCGGCTGTGGAATCTGAACTGACCCTCGCCCGCGCGGCCCGGATTTCGGGACATTCCTGCCGCTGAGCGCTCACGGGAGCGCTCAGCGGGGCCTACTGGACGGTTGAGAGGCAGTTTTGTCCCGTTTCCCCTCAGCCGGCCAGCTCGGCATCCGAGCGCAGGATGCAGAACTCGTTGCCCTCCGGATCGGCCAGTACCACCCAACCGGAGCCGGGACCGTGGATGCCGCGGTGGTCGGCCACGAACGTCGCGCCGAGGCCGAGTACCCGCTGCACCTCCTCGTCGCGGGTGCGATCTGTGGGACGAAGGTCGAAGTGCACCCGGTTCTTCACCGTCTTGCCCTCCGGCACCCGGATGAACAGGACGCCTGTGCCACCGCCAGGGGGCACGATCAGGCATTCGTCGTGAGCCATGTCGTTGGGATCGGCTGGATCTTCGTGATAGTCGATCACCTGCTCCCACCACAGGGAGAGTTCATAGGGCTTCGCGCAGTCGATCGTGGTGTGCGAGATACGGCTGGTCATGGCTGATTCTCCCCGGACCAGCGGGCTCTTTGTGGGACATCCGTGCCGCGCAACGCCAGCAGGAATGCTCAGGCGCGGCGGCAAGGATCCTGCCTCACGCCATCGTGAACGAGATTCGGACGCGAGACCCTAGATCGTGATCACCGCGCCGTCCGGCAGCGCCTCGGCGCCGCATCGGGCGAGCTCGGTCGCCAGTTCCTCGATCGGCGGATTGTCGTGAGCCAGGTGCACCGCGACCACCCGAGTGGCCTGGTCGACCACTCCGGACTCGCGCAGTCGCGTCACCGTGGCAGCGAAGCTGGTCAGGTTGAGATGGCGACCCCCCTTGTCGGCGTTGGGTCCAAAGGTCTCTTCCAGGAGAACGGCGTCGGCCCGTCGCCCGGCGAGCAGCTCCCAGGCCTGCGCCGGCAGCGGGCCGGTGTCGGTCGCGTACAGCAGGACGCCGCCCTCGCCCTCGATCAGGTAGCACAGTGCCTCGCCGAACGCCTCGTGGTTCGCCGGCACCGCGGTGACGCGGTAGCCCGCGAGGTCGAACACGTCACCGGCGGTAACGCTGGTCAGGCGCACCGCGCTGGAGGTGGCGTCCAGCCAGGGTCGCACCGTCTCGATCACCGGCGCGGGCCCGACCACCTCCAGCGGTGCGTCGCTCACCCAGGACCGGTGCAGCAGGACCGCGGGATCGAGGTGGTCATCGTGGGCGTGGCCCACGAGCATCGCCGACAGTTCGACCAGGTCGCGGCCGAAGCGGGTTACCTGACGCGGCGCCTCCGGTCCCGGGTCGATCAGGAGGCGCGAGTCGATCAGGACGGACGTGGGGGTGCGCAGGACCTGCCGTTGCCGGTAGTCGGTGCAGGTGCGGCAGCGGCAGAACGGATTGGGGACGCCGTCGGCGGCCCCGGTACCCAGCAGCAGCACTTCCATCAGGATCGACCCTCCAGGTTCGGTACGGCCTCAGGCTACGGCCCCGCGGGCAGTGGACCGGCCGGCACAGCGTACGGCCCCGCCGAGGGAGAGGCGGGGCCGCATCACATGAAGGGAAATCAGGTTCGTTGTCGCCATCTACCTCCTGGTGCTCTCGGTTGGCTTGTTGCGACTACTCCACTCCCTTCGTCTGTGCTCCCGCACGGACGCTCCTGTGGATCCCCCAAGGAATACCGGCTTGACGAATATGGTTGAATGATCAACAACCTAGGAGGACGTCATGACCGAGCTGCTGCCGACCCAGACCACGATGTCGGAGGTCGCGCTGGACGTGGCCGACCTCGAGGCAATGGCCCGGTTCTACTCCGAGGTCCTCCTCCTGGATCGCCTCGACGAATCCGACGGCACGGTTGCCCTGGGTCGCCACGGACGCGAACTCGTGGTCCTGCGGCACCGAGCCGACCTGCCGAAGGGGGAGCGTCGCAGCGCGGGCCTGTTCCACACCGCCTTGCTGCATCCGGACGAGGAGACGCTCGCCACCGTGCTGGCCTCCGTGGCGATGCGCACCCCCGAGCTGTACACCGGCAGCGGTGACCACCTGGTCTCGAAGGCGTTCTACCTGGACGATCCGGAGGGCAACGGGGTGGAGCTCTACGTCGACCGGCCGCGCTCGGAGTGGACGTGGCACGGCGGGCAGGTGGCCATGGACACGCTCTGGCTCGATCCCAACGCCTTCCTCGCCGAGCACCTGACCGAGGCGTCCCGGGACTACCTGGAGACCGCGCCCGAGCGTCGGGGGGCGCTCGCCGGCAGCGAGGCACAGGTGGTGGGCCACGTGCACCTGAAGGTGGGTCAGACCGCGCGGGCGAAGGACTTCTACGCCGACACGCTCGGCTTCGAGGTGACCGCCGAGCTTCCCGGGGCACTGTTCGTGTCCGCGGGCGGCTACCACCACCACATGGCGATGAACACCTGGGGCACCGAAGGTGTCGGCCTGCGCGCTCCCGGTCTCGGGCTCGGTCAGGTCGCGATCGAGGTGCCGACCATCGGGGACGTGCTGGCCGCTGCTGCTCGATTGAGCGGACGCGGCCTCGACGTCGCCCTGGATGCCGGGCCCGACGCGGCCCGCCTCGGCGTCAACGACCCCTGGGGCAACCGCGTCGAGGTGGCCACACCCGCCGCCTGACGAGCGATCCGGCCGTCAGGAGAGGTCCGTGCCGGTCAGTGCCGGACGGACCCCTCGTTGACGCGCGCTCGTCCCCCGCGCGGCCTCCTCGGGAAGCGTGGCGGGCTCAGATGAACAGCGTGGTGCGGGAGTCGGCCGCCTCGTCCAGGAAGGTCGCCACGCCGCCGAACTCGACACCGTCGACCAGGTCGGACTCGGCGATGCCGAGCAGGTCCATGGTCATGGTGCAGGCGATCAGGCGGGCTCCGCCTGCCCGGGCGGTGGCGATCATCTCGGGCAGCGACGCGACCCCGTTGGTCTCCATCACCTTGTTGATCATGGCGGTGCCGGCGCCGAGCATGTTCATCTTCGACAGCGTCAGGGAGTCCGCGCCGGAGGGCATCATCGTGGCGAACATCTTGTCCATCATCGACTTCTCGCGAGCGGGCGCGTTCTTGTCGCGCAGCGAGTTGAGGCCCCAGAAGGTGAAGAACATCGACACGTCCTCGCCCATGGCCAGGGCGCCGTTGGCGATGATGAACGCGGCGATCAGCTTGTCCAGGTCGCCGGAGAACACCACGAACGAGGTCTTGGCCTTTCCTGCCGGCGCCGCTGCGACGGCCTCACCGGAGAGCTGCCCGGCCTTGCCCTTGCGGAACAGGGCGGTGTAGCCGGGGCCGCTCGGGGTGAGCTCGAGCAGTTGGTGGCCGTTTCGCTTGGCCCACGCCGGAGCGTCCTTGCCGAAGCCCGGGTCGGACACGTTGACGAGAATCTCGTCGCCCGCGTCCAGCGTGCCCATCTTCTCGCTGAGCTTCAGAATCGGGCCCGGGCAGGCGAGTCCCGCGCAGTCGAGGTCGACGCGGACGCCGGTAGCCGGACGCTCGGGAGCCTTCAGCGACTCCCGCTCGGCGTAGGGCTCCATGGGTGGCGGCGAGCCCTGGTCGGTGTCCTCGAGATCGTGCCAGAACCGGAACGTGGTGGAACCGCCGGACAGCGTGGCGACGTCCTCGAAGCCGCGCTGGACCAGCGCGCGCTGGGCCAGGTAGCTGCGGAAGCCGACCGCGCAGTACACCCGCAGCGGTGTGGTCTTGTCCCAGTCCACGCACGCCGTGCGCAGGGTGCCCAGCGGCACGTTGACTGCGCCCGGGATGTGCCAGATGCCGTACTCCTCGGGGGTGCGGACGTCGATGATCCGTGCGCCCTCGGTGTTGGCGGGGTAGTCCTCGGCGTACCACAGCGTGAGGTCGCCCCGGATCGTGTTGGACGCCACGAAGCCGACCATGTTGATCGGGTCCTTCGCCGAGCCGAACGGCGGGGCGTAGGCGAGCTCGTACTCCTCCAGGTCGAACACGGTCGACCCGTTGCGGATCGCTGCGGCGAGCACGTCGAGGCGCTTGTCGACGCCGTCGAAGCCGGTCGCCTGACCGCCCAGGATCCGTCCGGTGGTCGGATCGAAGAGCACCTTCAGGTGCAGCATCGAGGTGCCCGGGTAGTAGCCCGCGTGCCCGGACGGGTGCACGTGCACCGACCGGTAGGGCACCTGGAACATCTTCAGCTGCCGCTCGGTGGCGCCGGTGCCGCCGCCGACCATCTCGAACACCTTCACGATCGAGGTGCCCTGGGTGGAGCGGTACTCGGTGTCGCGGCCGCAGATGTTCTCCGCTGCCACCCGCGCCTGCCGGTTGGCCGGCCCGGCCAGCGGGGCCAGCTGGGCGCCGGGCAGCACGGTGTGCGGGGTCTCCACGATGTCGCCGGCCGCGTAGATGTCGGGATCGGAGGTGCGCATGTGGGTGTCGACGGTGATGCCGCCCCGTTCGCCGATCTCGAGCCCGATCGCCTTCGCGAGGTCGGTGCGCGGCCGGACGCCGGTGGACAAGATGACGAGGTCGGCGCCGAGGATCGTGTTGTTGTTCAGCTCCACCTTCAATCCGCCGGACGGATCGACGGCGAACGCCGCCACGGCGGTGGACAGGTGCAGGTTCACGCCGCGGGACGCGAGGTGGTGCTGGACCGGGATCGACATCTCGCGGTCCAGCGGGGGCAGGATCTGGTCGGCCATCTCGACCACGTCCACCTTCGCGCCACGGTGGACCAGGTTCTCGGCCATCTCCAGGCCGATGTAGCCGGCCCCCACGACGACGGCCCGCAGGCCGCTGGCCTTGCCGCTCTTCGTCTTGCTGGCCGCGGCGTCGACGATGGTCTTGATCGCGTCCATGTCACTGATCCGGCGCAGCACGTGGATGCCGGGCAGGTCGAGTCCCGGCAGCGGCGGACGGATCGCGCGGGCGCCCATGCACAGCGCGAGCTTGTCGTAGCTCTCGGTGTACTCGCGGCCCTCGTCGAGCTCTCGCACGGTGACGGTCTTGTTGTCCCGGTCGATCGAGATCACCTCGGTAGCGATGCGGACGTCGATGTCCAGCGACTCGCGCAGGCTCTCCGGGGTCTGCAGGAGCAGGCGGTTGCGGTCGGTGATCACCTCGCCGATGTGGTAGGGCAGGCCACAGTTGGCGAAGGAAACGTGGTGGCTCTTCTCGAACACCACGATCTCGGCGAATTCGTCCAGGCGGCGAGCCCGGGCGGCGACAGATGCTCCGGCGGCCACGCCACCGACGACGACTAGCTTCATGGATCCACGGTAGGGCCACTGTCGATGTACGCCCGGGGGTATCCCGTGGATAGGTGGATGGCGGGAGGGTGCGCCGTCGTGTGTTATCGGAAGCCGGCGGCCGTGGCGAGCCGGGCGCTGATTGCCGGGTCGTGGGGGAGCCGGACGCCGTCCAGCTCGACCAGCGGCAGCACACCGCGGACGGCGGAGACGAGCCACACGCCGTCGGTCGAGGGCAGGTCGTCGGCGCGGAACAGCGCCTCTCGGGTGCGCACGCCGTCGGCCCTGGCCGCGTCCATGATGACGGCGATCGTCACCGACTCGAGCACACCGGTGCCGGCAAGAGGAGTAGTCCACAGCTGGTCGTCGGCGGCGACGAGCAGGCCGGTGGTCGGCCCTTCGAGCAGGTAGCCGTCGCTGGAGGTGAACACGATCTCGTCGATGCCGCGGCGGAGGGCTTCGCGCTTGGCCGCGACGTTGATCGCATACGACAGGCTCTTCACGCCGCCGAGCAGCCACGGCGCGGTGCGGAACGCGTCACTGGCATAGCCGCGGTCGAGGGTGGCGCCGGTCACGCCTTGCCGGGCGGCGCTCGCGTCGGCTGCCTCGGTGATCGTGAGCAGCGCGGTGACGCCGGACGCCGAGTGCTCCGACCCGCGGGTGAGGACCAGCTTCAGCACGGCCTCTCCGGTTCCGGTCCAGGCGGCGAGCGCCTCGTCGATCAGCGACGTCCAGGCGTCCGGGTCGGGTGCGGGAAGCTCGAGGGCAGCGGCGGAGCGGGTGAATCGGGCCAGGTGCCGATCGAGGTGGTCGACGCGCGCGGTCCCGTCGCGGACCACCACGCGGGCCGCGTCGAAGCAGCCGTCCCCGCGGGTGAACCCGAGGTCGTCGGCGACCAAGAGCGGAGTATCCCTGGGTACGACGCCGCGGCCCAGCACGGCCACCACCTGTTCGGTCACGGCCACCACCCTAGACACGCGCCACGATCGCGTCAGACCGGCACGCGCGAACTCCTGACCGGCGGTGCCGGAACCACGAGGATCAGGGACGCAGCGCGGTCCGGAGGGAGGAATCCGGGTGGCCGAGGGTGGCCTACTCGGTGCGGGCGAGCAGCGCTGCGTTGCCCGCGTCGGTCAGTTCCCGATCGATGGGGACGGGGCGTCCGTCGAGTTCCCGGATCGGCGCCAGCATGCGCGCGGAGTTGGCCAGCCACAGGGCGTCCGCGTCCCACAGTTGCTCGACCCGCAGCAGCACCTCCGAGGTGGCGTAGCCCGCATCGGCGAAGAACTCGAACGCCGCGCCCTGGGTGGTGCCGCGCAGGATGCCCTGTGAGGTGGACGGCGTCCAGACCCGGTTGCCGTAGCGGGCGATCAGGGTGGAACTCGGACTCTCCAGCACGTAGCCGTCGGTGGCGGTGAAGATGACGTCGTCTGCGCCGCGCCGGGCGGCCTCCCGCAGCACCGCCTTGTTGACCGCGTAGGAGAGGGTCTTGGCTCCGGCGAGCAGCCACGGCGACCGGGCGGCGATGTCGTGCGGGTAGCCCCGGTCGAGCAGCACCACGCGCAGGCCGTGGGCGCGCTCGCCGGCGAAGTCGTCGGGCAGCGCGAGCGGAAGTACCCAACAGGTGGCCACCCCGGAGCCCTCGATGCCGCGGGTGACGATCAGTTTCACCACGTACTCCGGGCGTGGTTCGGCGAGTTCGACCGCGCGGTGGACGGCGGCGCGGATCGCGTCCAGGTCGAGTCGGGGGAGGTCGAGCATGGCAGCCGAGACCGACAGCCGGCGCAGGTGCGCGTCCACGGACTGCGGGCGGCCACCGATCACGCCGATCACTTCGAAGACGCCGTCTCCTCTGGTCACTCCGAGATCGAGGACGGACACCTGGGGCGTGTCGGATTCGACGAGGTGCAGTCGCTCGGCGAGTGGCGTCGTCGCGGACGCCTCGACGGGGCTCACGATGATGCAGGCGGACACCGGACGATCATGTCACGCCGCGCCGTCCCCGACCTTCGCGACCACAGAGCGCCCGTCTTCCCGCCGAGAGCCCGCCCGGGGGTCGAGCCCTCGACGCGAAGGCTGGCCCTCGGCGCGGACGGACAAGGCAGTGGCCCGGGGGACGAATCCCCCGGGCCACTGGTCAGGACCTCGATCGCGAAGCGATCACATGTCGTAGTACATCTCGAACTCGTGCGGGTGCGGACGCAGGCGGATCGCGTCGATGTCGGCGCGCTTCATCTCGACCCAGGTCTCGATCAGGTCGGGGGTGAACACGTCGCCGGCCAGCAGGAAGTCGTGGTCGGCTTCCAGCGCGTCCAGCACGTCGCCCAGCGAACCGGGGACGGTCGGAACCAGAGCGTGCTCCTCGGGGGGCAGCTCGTAGAGGTCCTTGTCGACCGGAGCAACCGGCTCGATCTTGTTCTGGATGCCGTCGAGGCCGGCCAGCAGCATGGCCGGGAAGGCCAGGTACGGGTTGGACGACGGGTCGGGGCACCGGAACTCGATGCGCTTGGCCTTCGGGTTCGAGCCGGTGATCGGGATCCGGATGGACGCCGAGCGGTTGCGGCTGGAGTACACCAGGTTCACCGGAGCCTCGAAGCCCGGCACCAGGCGGTGGTAGGAGTTCACCGTCGGGTTGGTGAACGCGAGCACGGCCGGAGCGTGCTTGAGCAGGCCACCGATGTACCAGCGGGCGAGGTCGGACAGGTTGGCGTAGCCGGCCTCGTCGTAGAACAGCGGCTTGCCATCGCGCCAAAGCGACTGGTGGGTGTGCATGCCCG
>DJWE01000078.1:0-11284 GCA_002441465.1 Propionibacteriaceae bacterium UBA6238
GGCAAGGCGATGAGCAAGTCGTTGGGCAACGGCGTTGACCTGGGCCAGCAGATCGACACTTACGGCGTGGACGCGATCCGCACCACAGTGGTGTTCGCCGGGCCGCCGGAGGATGACATCGACTGGGCGGATATGTCTCCAGGCTCCTCGCTGAAGTTCCTGCAGCGTGCCTACCGGCTCGCCCAGGACGTCACCAGCGGAGCGGGCATCGACATAGCCTCCGGGGATCTCGGTCTGCGCAGGGCGACCCACAAGGCTGTCTCGGAGGTCACCGAGTCGCTGGAGTCGCACCGATTCAACGTCGCCGTCGCGCGGATCATGGAGCTGGTCAACGCGGCCCGCAAGGTGATCGACAGCGGCGCCGGGCCGGCGGATCCCGCGGTCCGCGAAGCGGTTGAGGCGGTTGCCGTGATGCTGAGTACCGTCGCGCCGTATGTCGCCGAGGAGATGTGGGAGCTGTTGGGCCATGCTCCGTCGGTGGCGAACGCGTCCTGGCCGGTCGTCGATCCGGCCCTCCTCGTGGCCGACTCGGTGACCTGCGTGGTGCAGGTGCAGGGCAAGGTTCGCGCCAAGCTGGACGTGGCTCCGTCGGCGACGGACGCCGAGCTGACCGCCGCAGCGCTGGCCGACCCGGCCGTGCAGCGTGCGTTGGCCGGGCGGGAGGTTCGCCAGGTGATCGTGCGTGCCCCGAGGCTGGTCAGCATCGTCCCTGCCTGACCTGTACCTGCGGGCGTCGGCCGGGCCGAACCTCAGTTCAGGGCGAGGGTGACCATCACCCCGAGATGATCGGTGCCAGACACCCGGAACGTGCGGTAGGCGATCGTGCTGAAGTCTTTCGAGACCAGCACGTGGTCGATCTGGATCAGCGGCGGGTACCAGGCGTCCGCCGGGTAGGTCGGGTGCCAGCCCTCGCCGGCCCCTGCGTCGGTGAGCCCCGCTTTCGCGACCAGCTCCCGCAAGGTCAGGTGTTCGGCGGTCGCATTCAGATCACCTGCCACCACGAGTGGCCCGGTGTCATGGGCGAGTGCGAGGCGGGTGAGCGAATCGCCGTCCGCCAGCCACCGGGAGAGTCCGTGCTCGGGGTTGGCGGGGTGGGCTGCGATCAGCGTCACCGGGCGAGCGGGGAGGTCGAGGCGGACGGCGAAGTTCGAGAAGAGAGTGTCCTCCGCGCTGTCCAGCGGCGAGATCGGGTGCCGGGAGAGCACCATGGTGCCCCGTGAGTCGCCGACCTCTGCGCCGGGTTGGTGGTCGTCTCCGGCCGTGCCCGTCCGGTAGGGGAGAAGGGCCGACCAGCGACGGTGCGCGAACGTCTTCGCGTCCGAGCGGGTGACTTCGGCGAGGACCAGGACGTCGGGGCGTTGCCTTTCGACGTCGTCGGCCAGTTCGTCGAGATCCGCCTCGCCCCAGTGGAGGTTCAACTCGAGGACGGTCCAAGAGTTCGGTCCGGCAGCCGAGGCGTGGTCCGGCGCGGGCAGGTAGGGCATCAGGACGCCCGTGTGCCAGGCGAGGCCGAGGGCGAGTGGAGTGACCAGCAGGCGGGTTCGGCCACGCGCGCCGATCACGGCCAGCGTGACCGACACCAGCCAGGCGATCCATCCGTAGGGGGCGAACGAGGCGGCCATTGCGAGCCACTGGTGTCGGGACTGAAGCTCGGGCGCCACGGTGAGCAACAACAACCCAAGGCCGATCAGAGCGAAGGGTGTGGCCAGCCACAGCAGCCAGCGACGGCTCGGCACGGCCACGCTCGGACGTGCGTGGGGAGACGTGGCCCGACCGGTGTGGGCGGGCCTACCGGGAGGGCGGCTCTTCGACCGGGTTGTTCGGCGTCGGGTGGGCTGGGTCACGTCGTCCAGCTTCCCAGCCGGACTCAAGCCGATGCGCGAGGCCTGCCGTCAGCGGCGGGTGAACTCCAGCCGGAACTGTTCGGGACCCCGCTCCAGGTAGGTGAGGTCGAGCGCTTCGGGAGCGACCCGATTGAGCTGGGTGAGCAATGGCAGCGGGTCGTGGTCGACGACCAGAATGACCTTCTGGCCCGGCTTCATGCTGGTCAGGCCGCCGATGATCGCACCGTGTCGGATCACCTTGGGCAGCGAACGAGCCACCAACTCCGGAGTGGATTCATTGCTGCCGCACCCGCAGCCGCAGCCACCTTGCCGGGCCGGTGCGCTGGCGAGATTCAGCTGGGTGACCATCAGGCTCCTTCTCTGGCTTCGAGTAGACCGAAGGGTAACCCGGGCTCGGGGATGAGGGCGAATCAGGCTGTGGACGAACGGACCCCGCGTCCTCGTTGTCCACAGGCCGCGAATTCCGGTGACCGCGGACGGGCACCGGTGCCGATAGTTCGGGGCATGAAGGTGGCTGAGGACGCAGCGATGAGCGAAGTGGTGCGGCAACGACTGGAACTGCTCGTGGCGCAGGTACAACCGCGACGCGCACTGGCCGACGAACCGTCGCCCGCGCCGATACCGGAGGCGAGCCCGGTGACGCCGGACGAGGAGCCGTCGCCTGGGAGCGATCCGCACGAGCCCTCCGGGCTCGGTCGTCACCGGGCTCAGCGCGCATGGACCGAACTCGGTGGACGTGCGGGGGAACTCGGGCGCCAGGCGTGGGCCTTCGGCCGCGACCATGTCGCAGCGGTCGTCTTGGTGCTGCTGGTCGGGTCCGGTTGGACGGCGTACAGCCTGCTTCAGGCACGGTCGACACCGGTGGCAGTGGCGGCGCCGCCGTCCGTCGTGGCCAGCCCGACCGCGACGCCGACCCCGACGCCGACGCTCCTGGTGCACCTGCTCGGTGCCGTGCGGAGCCCAGGCGTCGTGGAGCTTGCCGACGGCAGCCGGGTGGAGGACGCGATCGCCGCCGCCGGAGGACTGACCAGGGCGGGGGACCCGGCAGAACTCAACCTGGCGGCAGTGGTCGTCGACGGATCGCAGATCGTGATCGGCACCCGTGCGAAGCCCCGGGGCGAGGTGCGCGCAGCCGGCGTCGCGTCCGGGGGTGGCCAGGGATCGGCGACGGGGACGATCTCGCTGAACACCGCAACGCTGGAGCAGCTGGACACGCTGCCCGGTGTCGGACCCGTGACCGCGCAGAAGATCCTGGACTGGCGTACCAAACACGGTCAGTTCACGGCGGTGAGGGAATTGCAGGAAGTGGACGGGATCGGTCCCAAGACCTACGCCGACATCGCATCGAATGTTCGGATCTAGCCACGCTTCGGCCAACGCTGAGCCGCGGGTGACGGGTCCTGAATCGGCCCGGGGGCATCGTGCGGGCACCGAGAGCGGCGCTCGGACGGACTGGCGTCCGCCCGTGCTGGCGATCGCACTGTGGCTCGGAGCATGGATCGGCACCTCGGGGAGCGGGTGGCTGCTGTTCGGTGGTGTCGCCGTCGCGGTGCTAGCGGGCGGTCTCGGCTGGTGGCGTGGCCGGTGGTTGTTGGTAACCGTCGCGCTGGCCCTGCTCACCGCGTCCGCGATCGGTGCGGTGCGGGTGTGGTCTGCGGGCCTTGGTCCGGTCCCGGAATGGGCTCGGCAAGGCGCCGTCGTGGTGATGCAGGCCCGGGTGGTCGGGGGTCACACCACGGACGCCGGGCTTGGGGGACCGGTCTGGACGTCGAGTGCGACCCTCGTCGGCGTCGAGGGCAGGGGGGAGACGTGGGTCTCAGGCGCGGCGGTCCGGCTCAGTGCCTCCGGCAAGCTTGCTTCGGAGTGGGCTGCGGTGCCACCAGGAGCGACGGTGCGAGCGGCCGCGCGGCTGAGTCCTGCTGCGGCGGACGAGCCTGTGGTCGCCTGGGTCCGGGCGCGTGCGTCCCCGCAGGTGGTCGCGTCACCGGATCCATTGGACCTCGCGGTCACCGTCGTCCGGAGTGGGCTGCGCGAATCCGTGGCCGACCTGCCCACAGGGCCGCGGGCGCTCGTCCCCGCATTGGTGGTCGGTGACACTGATTCGATGACTGCGGAGCTGCAGGCGGACTTCCGCACGACCGGACTCACTCATCTCACCGCGGTCTCCGGGGCGAACCTGACTCTCCTCCTGGCCGCGATGGTGTGGGCGGCGGCACGACTGGGCGTGACGGGCTGGTGGCGGCGCGGGGTGGCGGTCGTCGGTGTGGTGGCGTTCGTCCTGTTGTGTCGAGCAGAGCCGAGCGTACAGCGAGCCGCGGCGATGGGTGTGGTGGGGCTTGCGGCGCTGGGCTGGAGTGGCGGCCGGCAGGGCCTGCGTTACCTGTCCTGGGCGGTGGTGGGGCTCATCTTGGTCGACCCGTGGCTGTGTCGCTCGGTGGGGTTCGTTCTCTCGGTGTGTGCGTGCTGCGGAATCATCCTGTGGGCCGATCGATGGGCCACGCTGATGCCATGGGCGCCGCGGTGGCTGGGCGAGGCAGTCACGGTGCCCGTCGCCGCCCAGTTGGCGACGCAGCCCATCGTCACCGCGATCTCGGGTCAGGTCAGCCTGGTCGGCGTCGCGGCCAACCTGGTTGCCGCCCCGCTGGTCGGACCGGGCACCGTACTCGGCTTCCTGACCGCGGGGCTGTCGGTGGTCTCCATGCCTGTTGCGCGCGCGACCGGATGGCTCGCAGGTGGGTTCGCTCAGGTGCTGTGCTGGATAGCGGCAGCCGGTGCGGCGCTGCCCGGAGCAGCGATGGCATGGCCGGCGGGTCCGGTGGCATCGGTGGTGCTGGCCCTGTGCTGCCTCGCTGTGCTGGTCGCGCTGCCGAGGCTGTGGCGTCGGCCCTGGCTGATTGCCCTGCTCGTGGTGGCGATGGCGGTGGTGCTCCTGCGGCCCATCTCGTCGCCTGGGTGGCCACCGGCCGACTGGCAGGTGATCGACTGCGATGTGGGGCAAGGGGACGCCACGGTCGTCGCGTCCGGCGCCGGACAGGCCATCGTGGTGGACGCCGGCCCCGAGCCTGCACGGGTGGACCGGTGCCTTGACCAACTGGGGATCACAGAGGTGTCGTGGCTGGTACTCACCCACCTTCACGCCGACCACGTCGGAGGGGTGGCCGGCGTCGCCTCGGGACGCCGAGTCGACAACGTGCTGTATTCGGGTGTCACCGAGCCGGAGTCCGGCTGGCGGCTGGTGCAGGCGGCGTTGCCGCAAGTGCCGCGGACGGTGGCGTCCCCAGGCATGGTGGTTGCGGCCGGCGCGGTGAGGTTGTCGGTGTTGGCAATCCTTCCGTTCGCCGGATCGATGGCAAACGATGCCGGCGACAACGCCAATGTGAACGACTCCTCGATCGCGATGCTGGTCACCAGCGGTGACTTGCGCATGGTGATTGCCGGCGACGTCGAGGAGGCCGGCCAGGACAACGTCCTCGCCGCCGTGCCCGACCTGACTGCGGACGTGCTCCTCGTGCCCCATCATGGTTCGGCCCACCACAGTCCCGGCTTCCTCGGTGCGGTGCACGAATCCGTGGCCGTGATCAGCGTCGGAGCGAACAACGACTACGGCCATCCCGCGGCCCGTACGATCACTGTGATCGGGGACTCCGGAGCCCGCATCTATCGCACCGATCAGAACGGCTCGATCGGTGTGGCCAGGCAGGGTGACCGGCTTGTCGTCACCACCGAGCGCGGCGGCTGACCAGTGGTACTCAGTTCACTGTTTGGCCGGAGCCGTAGCCGAACATCTCGATGTCGCGGCGGTACCGTGCCCGGAGCAAAGTCCGGTCGTCGTCGGTGACCTCGATGTGCGCGATCCGCGGTTCGCTGACCCGCGAGACGTTCACCCGTGGGAGGGGGCCTACGTGGAGTCCGAGCTGGGCGGTGACGTCGGCGAAGTCGTGGTCCAGGTGCTCTAGCTTGCCTACATAGTCGAGGAGCATTCGGCCCTTGCGGTCAGTGACGAAGCTCACCTGCGGACGCATGCCCGTCGCCGTTGCACAGTCGGGGTGCCGGATGAACTCGGAGAATGAGTTGGTCTCGCGAAAGGCCTTGGTGACGCGCCAGGCCGCCGGGTCGGCATTCCGTCCCCTCTGGGTCGTCCGGTACCACAGGTGACGCAGTCGCCGGCGGTCCCGCCGGTCCGAGACCATGGCGATGTACTTGTACAGCGAGACGGCGCGGTCGACCGGATCGCGAACGAAGGTGAACGTGAAGTAGTCGCGCCAGATCTGCTCGGGGAGCGCCGCCTGCACGGCTCTGGCTGTCGAGTGCTTGCGGAGCCCGTCCAGCTCGCGATAGCGCGAGTGCAGAAGCGACTTCAGCCAGATATCCGATTCGCTCTTCAAGACGATGTCGTGGCGGCCCAGGGTCGGCTCGAGGGCGGCCGTGACCGATTCACCCCCGGTTTTGAGGATGTGGATGAAGATGAACCGGTGCTCGTGGCTGATGATCACTTCCGCTCCTCGTTGTCGCCATCTTCGCGATGGTAGCCGTCCGAGCGGTGCGGCGCGGCTCCGTCGCGTTCCCGATGGGTCGCGGTTTCGTCGGGGCGAGCGCATCGTCAGTGGCGGCTGGCATGCTGGCCCTGTGGATGGTACCAACCCGTTCGGTCGCGTTCTGCTCGTCACCGGCCCCGAGACGCTGCTCGCTGAGCGGGCAGTGTCGGACTTCGTGGGTCTGGCAACGCGTGAGCGGCCCGACTCGACCGTGACCAGGTGCGCGGCCGGCCAACTCGATGCGGGCTCGCTCGCCGAAGCCGCAGGGGGCTCGCTGTTCGCGTCCAGCTCGGTGCTGGTGATTACGGAGCTGGGCGATCTGTCGGTGGATCTCGCCGACCAACTTCTCGCGCTCGCCGAGAACCCGGGTCCCGATCTGGCCCTCGCGCTGGTCCATTCGGGGGGCAACAAGGGTAAAGGCGTGCTGGACCGGCTCCGCAAGCTGCGAATCGAGCTGGCCGACTACCCGGCGATCAAAGCCTGGGAGCTGCCGCAATTCGTCACCGCGGAGGTACGGCGGCAGAAGGGGCGTGCCGATGCAGCCACCGCCACCGCGTTGATCGAGGCCGTCGGTACCGACACGAGATCGCTGGCCGCCGCCGTCCGGCAGTTGCTCGACGATTCGTCGGACGGGCTGCTCACCGAGGCGACCGTACGGCGCTATTTCGGTGGACGTGCGGAGGTCACCAGCTTCGCGGTGGCTGACGATGTGCTCTCCGGGAGGGCGGACGGCGCCCTGGGCAAGCTGCGCTGGGCTTTGGCCACGGGAGTCGCTCCCGTGCTGATCACCAGTGCACTGTCGAACAACCTGCGCAGCCTCGGCAAGTACCTCGACGGCAGGGACGCGCGACTGCGCGAAGGAGACCTGGCTCGCCAGATCGGCGTCCCTGCCTGGAAGCTGAAGGAGTTGGCCCGGCTGGCCAGGGATTGGAAGCCCCAGGCCGTGGCGCGGGCGATCCAGGCAGTGGCGGTCGCGGACGCCCAGATCAAGGGGGCGGCCAGCGACCCCGGTTTCGCTCTCGAGCAAGCGGTGTTGACCGTGATCGGATGCCGCGGCCGGGACCGCCGCTGAGCCACGGTCCTCGTCCCGGGAATGGCAAACGCCGCCCGGATCACCGGACGGCGTTTGTCGAGGAAGTTCTACAGCGCGGCAGCCTTGGCGGCGATCGCCGACTTGCGGTTCGCGGCCTGGTTCTTGTGGATGACCCCCTTGGTGGCGGCCTTGTCCAGTGCCCGAGTGGCGGACTTCGCCAGCTCCTGGGCCTTGGCAGTGTCGCCCTCGGCGACGGCCTCGTTGAACCTGCGGACGTGCGTACGCAGGCCCGACTTGACGGCCTTGTTCCGCAGCCTGGCCTTTTCGTTGGTCAGGATCCGCTTTTTCTGAGACTTGATGTTCGCCACGCCGGTGACCCTCTTCGCTGGTGGTTCTGCTTCTCGCGCCGCGCAGACGCGACTGTGAACTCTATCAGCCAGCCTCGGGCCCCTCAAATCGACCCCCACCTGCCGAGTTGTCAGAATCTCATTCGCCTGTAGCCCAGTGAGATTCTGACAACTCGGCAGGGGCGGAGGGTTGGGTCGGCGTCCGGTATCGTGTGCTGGCTCCAGCAACCAGGAAAGTGCATGCCTGCTCCCGTTCCCGGCAAGACCCCGCCAGCGCTGATCCGCAACTTCTGCATCATCGCGCACATCGACCACGGCAAGTCCACCCTGGCCGACCGGATGCTGCAGCTCACCGGGGTGGTGGACGAGCGTTCCATGCGTGCGCAGTACCTCGACCGGATGGACATCGAGCGCGAGCGCGGGATCACGATCAAGTCCCAGGCGGTCCGGATGCCGTGGCGCGTGGACGACACCGACTACGTGCTGAACATGATCGACACTCCCGGGCACGTCGACTTCACCTACGAGGTGTCCCGCTCACTCGCCGCCTGCGAGGGCGCGATCTTGCTGATCGACGCCGCCCAGGGCATCGAGGCCCAGACACTCGCGAACCTCTACCTCGCGCTCGAGGCGGATCTGCACATCATCCCGGTGCTGAACAAGATCGACCTGCCCAGCGCACAACCGGAGAAGTACGCCGCGGAGATCGCGCACCTGGTCGGCTGCGATCCCAACGACGTGTTCCGCGTCTCCGCCAAGACCGGCGAAGGCGTCCGTGAGCTGCTCGACCACGTGGTGGCCGACGTCCCGCACCCGGTCGGAGACGCGGACGCACCCCCGCGGGCCCTGATCTTCGACTCGGTCTACGACACCTACCGCGGTGTGGTCACCTACGTCCGGGTCGTCGACGGTGAGCTCAGCCACCGCGAGCGCGTCCTGATGATGTCGACGAAGGCCACCCACGAGACCCTCGAGGTCGGCGTGATCTCGCCCGACCCGGTGAAGGCCCAGTCGCTGGGCGTCGGCGAGGTGGGTTACCTGATCACCGGCGTGAAAGAGGTGCGGCAGTCCCGGGTCGGCGACACCGTGACCGCCGCGTCCCGACCGGCACGCAAGGACCTGGGTGGCTACCGTCCGCCGCACCCGATGGTCTACGCCGGGCTGTATCCGATCGACGGAGCCGACTTCCCCGAACTGCGCGAAGCGCTGGACAAGCTGCAACTCAACGACGCGGCCCTGGTCTACGAGCCGGAGACCTCGGGCGCGCTCGGCTTCGGTTTCCGAGTGGGGTTCCTGGGCCTGCTGCACATGGAGATCGTCCGGGAGCGGCTCGAGCGCGAGTTCAACCTCGACCTGATCTCCACCGCGCCGAACGTGGTCTACCGCGTGGTGATGGAGGACGGCACCGAGCACACCGTGACCAACCCGTCGGAATACCCCGACGGCAAGATCGCCGAGGTGCACGAGCCGGTCGTGCGCGCGACGATCCTGGCCCCTTCGGACTACATCGGGACGATCATGGAGCTGTGCCAGGCCCGTCGCGGCGAGCAGCTCGGCATGGACTACCTCAGCGAGGACCGGGTCGAGATCCGCTACCTGCTCCCGCTGGCCGAGATCGTGTTCGACTTCTTCGACGCACTCAAGTCGCGGACGAAGGGCTTCGCATCGCTCGACTACGACGAGGCGGGCGAGCAGATCGCGAAGCTCGTGAAGGTCGACATCCTGCTCCACGGCGAACCGGTGGACGCGTTCAGCTCGATCGTGCACATCGACGCCGCCTACAACTACGGCGTCGCGATGGCGAAGAAGCTCAAGGAGCTGATCCCGCGGCAGCAGTTCGAGGTGCCGATCCAGGCCGCGATCGGCTCGCGGGTGATCGCCCGGGAGAGCGTCCGCGCGGTCCGCAAGGACGTGCTCGCGAAGTGCTACGGCGGTGACATCANNGAGAAGCAGAAGGAGGGCAAGAAGCGGATGAAGATGGTCGGCCGGGTCGAGGTGCCGCAGGAGGCCTTCGTCGCCGCGCTGTCCACTGGCGAGACCGGCGCCAGCAGGCAGAGCTGACGCGATGACGCGAGCGGAGGGCCCACGCGCCTGGGTAGGCCCTCCCCGTCGGTGTCAGCCCAGTAGGGCGATCAACCACTTCGCGCCGGCGAGGACCTTGCCGACGAAGTACGCTTCGGCCGCGGACAAGGCAAGGTGGCATACCCAATTCGCTTCGCAGGCCGCCCGCGATTCGTCCCAGGTGTCAAATCGCTTCCGATGATCCTCGAGCAGGTTGACATCGATCGATCCGACGCGTGACCCGTCATAGGTGTCATAAACACGGATATAGCCACCACGCCCGCAAGCGGAAATGCTGCTCACCGTGTACACGATGCCACTCGTGTTCGTGCAGCGCATGTAGAAGGTGTGGGGTTCAGCGCTCGCGGGTGTGGCAGCGCCGGCAGCAAGCATGATGCCCGCGATGAGCGCGACCGCAATACTGCGAATGGTGATGCGCGAGGATCTCATGGGGATGGGTTCCTTTCGGCTGGGGTGCTGGCACATTAACAGGTCGTGGTGGCGCGGTGTCGGGTTTGACGAAGTGGTAACTGCCCTTTTCCCGGCCTTGGGCGCACCACCAAAGTCGGGCACCCGGTCAGAATCACGTCCGTGGGGTTGGGGCGGCGGCAGACCCTGGCGATAGATTGCACACCATGGACGCAGAGATCGGCATCATCGGTGGCAGCGGCTTCTACGAGTTCCTCGCGAACCCGACCACGGTCGAGGTTGACACCCCGTACGGGCCGCCCAGCGCTCCGCTCGCCCTCGGCGAGGTGGCCGGACGCCGGGTCGCGTTCGTGCCCCGCCACGGGAAGCAGCACGAGTTCCCTCCGCACCGGGTGAACTACCGGGCAAACCTCTGGGCGCTGCGCAGCGTCGGCGTCCGGCAGGTGTTGGCGCCGGCGGCTGTGGGTTCGCTGCGTGCCGAACTCGGTCCCGGCGCCTTCGTGGTGCCCGATCAGGTGATCGACCGCACCTGGGGCCGCGCGCACACCTGCTTCGACGACGTCGGCGCGGTCGTCCACGTCGGCTTCGCGGATCCGTACTGCCCGCGTGGACGGGCAGCCATCCTCGCCGCGGCCGACGACACGGTGCGGCCGGTCGACGGCGGCACCCTGGTGGTGATCAATGGACCTCGGTTCTCGACCAAGGCCGAGTCGCGCATGCACCAGTCCTTCGGCGGCACGATCGTCGGCATGACCGGCATGCCGGAGGCCTCGGTGGCCCGGGATCTCGCCCTGTGCTACTCCACGGTCTGCCTGGTCACCGATCACGACGCGGGGGTGGACGGCGGCGAAGTGGTGAGCCACCACGCGGTGCTGGCTCAGTTCGCGGCGAACATCGAGGTACTCAAGAGCCTGCTCACCCGCACCATCGCGGGACTGCCCGGCTACGAGCCCGACGATGCGGTCGCCACCTGCGCCTGTCGTCACTCCCTGGACGGCCAGACGCTGCCCTTCGAGCTGCCCTGACGTGCCGTCC
>DJWE01000078.1:11295-27687 GCA_002441465.1 Propionibacteriaceae bacterium UBA6238
TACTGCGACTTCAACACCTACACCGCAGCTGAGCTGGGCGCCGCTCCCGGTGCCAGCCAGGACGCCTACCTCGCCGCGGCCGTCGCCGAGCTCGACCTCGCGCGTGGCGTTCTCGGTGAATCCCACCCGGTGCAGAGCGTGTTCTTCGGGGGTGGGACGCCGACGTTGCTGCCGGCTGACGCGCTCGCCGGCCTGCTCGCGGCGGTGCGCGAGCGATTCCCGCTGGCGCCGGGGGCGGAGGTGACCACCGAGGCGAATCCCGAGTCCGTGGACCGGCGCTACCTCGACACCCTGGTCGAGCACGGCTTCACCCGGCTCTCGCTCGGCATGCAGTCGGCGCGGTCCGGGGTGCTGGCCGTGCTGGAGCGTCGGCATACGCCGGGTCGGGTCGGTGACGTGGTCGGCTGGGCCCGCGAGGCCGGGTTCGGCTCGGTCAGTCTGGACCTGATCTACGGCAGCCCGGGGGAGACGCTCGACGACTGGCGGGCCAGCCTGGAGACCGCCCTCGGTTTCGGGCCCGACCACCTCAGCGCCTACTCGCTGATCGTCGAGCCGGGCACGCGCCTGGCCGCGCGGATCGGGCGCGGCGAGCTGCCCGCCCCTGATGACGATTTCCACGCCGACTGCTACCTCCTTGCCGAAGACAGGCTGACCGAGGCCGGTTTCGCGGCCTACGAGGTGAGCAACTGGGCGCGTCCCGGGCACGAGTCGCGACACAACCTTGCCTATTGGCTCGGGCATGACTGGTGGGGGATCGGGCCGGGTGCCCACTCCCACGTCAACGGGGTGCGCTGGTGGAACCTCCGGCACCCGCGCGACTACACCGCGCGGCTGGCCTCGGAGCAGTCGCCGGCGCAGGCACGCGAGGTCCTGGACGCCGAGCAGCGCCGCGTCGAGCGGGTTCTGCTGGAGCTGCGGCTGGCGATGGGCCTTCCACTGGAGGTCCTGGCGCCGAGCGAGCGTGGGCGAGTGGCGTCCGTGGTGAGCTCGGGACTGGGTGTCGTCGACCAGGGACGGCTGCGACCCACGCTCCAGGGCCGGTTACTCGCGGACGCCGTCGTCCGCGATCTTCTCGACTAACCCCCTTCAGGCGCCTGGGAGGGGCCGTCGGACGGCCGAGTTCGCTAACGATTCGGTAACACCGAAGCACACAACGGTTCTGTAACAACTTCGAGATAAACGGGTGCTGCAATGACTTCGCACCCGTAATCTTGCCCAACCCGGTAGGACGGGTTCCCCTGAACATGAGGAGGGAAATTGAACAAGCACTCGTTCAAGCTGGTGGGAGTCGCCCTGGTTGCGGCTTCCCTCGCTTTCGCCGGCTGTGGCTCTCGTGCCGATACCGGTAGCAGCAGTGGTGGCACCACCGGCAAGGTGGCCACGATCGGTGTGATCAGCCCGCTCTCCGGTGACCTGTCCGCTCTGGGCCTCGGCATTCGCAACTCGGTTGACCTGGCGATTCGTCAGGCGAACGAGTCCAATGCCATTCCCGGCTGGACGCTGAAGCTCAGCGCCCAGGACGATCAGGCCACTCCCGACGTCGGCAAGAATGCCGCCACCAAGCTCTCCAGTGACGACACCGTCGTCGGCGTGGTCGGCACCCTGAACTCTTCCGTCGCCCAGACGGTGATCCCGGTGCTCGCCTCCGCCACGATCGTCCAGGTCTCTCCGGCCAATACCAACCCCACCCTGACCCAGGGCGAGGATCTGGCCAACCCGAAGCGGCCGTACGCGAACTACTTCCGTACCTGCACCACTGACTCGGTGCAGGGTCCGTTCGCGGCGCAGTACCTGCTCGAGAGCGGGATCAAGAACGTCGCCACGATCCACGACAAGAAGGCCTACGGCCAGGGCCTGGTCGAGGCGTTCACCACCGCCTTCAAGGCCGGCGGCGGCACCATCACCGATGCCGAGACGATCAACCCCGAAGACAAGGACTTCTCGGCGGTCGTCTCCAAGGTGAAGACCACCTCTCCCGAGGCCGTCTACTACGGCGGCGAGTACCCGCAGGCCGGGCCGCTGTCCAAGCAGATGAAGGGCGCCGGCCTGAACGTCCCGCTGATGGGCGGCGACGGCATCTACGATCCGAACTTCATCAAGCTCGGTGGTACCGACGGTGACCTGGCCACCTCGGTGGGCGCTCCGGTCGACAGCCTCGATTCGGCGAAGGCCTTCGTCAGTGCCTACTCCGCGGCCGGCTTCTCCGAGCCCTATGCCGCTTACGGTGCCTACGCCTACGACGCCGCGAACGCCATCATCAACGCCTTGAAGGTCAGCCTGAAGGATGCGACCGACGCCAAGTCGGCCCGCCAGGCGACCATCGATGCGATGGCGAGCGTCAGCTTCGACGGCGCCACCGGCAAGGTCGCGTTCGACGAGTTCGGCGACTCCACCTCTCGCGTGCTGACCGTCTACAAGGTCACCGGTGGCGAGTGGAAGCCGGAGAAGACCGGCGAGCTGAAGTGATCCCTGACCCGTCGGCGTCCGCCCCAGAGGTGGGCGCCGACGGGTCGACCCAATTCGGCTGAGGGGTGCTACCCACGTGGACCTTGTCAATCTCTTTTTTCAACAGCTGATCAACGGGCTTTCGCTCGGCTCGTTGTACGCCTTGATCGCGGTCGGCTACACCGTGGTCTACGGCATCGTCCAGCTGATCAACTTCGCGCACGGCGAGATCTTCATGATCGGCGCTTTCGGTGCCTATGCCACCTGGATGGTGCTGGGGCAACCGTCGGACTGGAGTGCTCCGCTGTCGATCCTGGTATTACTGCCGGTGATGATCATCGGAGGCATCGTTGCCTCTGTCGCGGTCGCGCTGCTCACCGAGCGATGGGCCTATCGCCCATTGCGGAATGCGCCCCGCTTGGCACCGCTGATCACCGCGATCGGCGTCTCGGTCTTCCTGCAGGAGTTCGTCCGGCTGTTCTACGGCTACATTCCCGGATTCCCGGACGCCAAGAGCGCGATCGCCTTCCCGAGCGTTCCGGGGATCTCCGGAGCGACCATCCAGGTCGGTGGGGTGCTGATCCAGATGTCTGCGGTCTTCACCCTGGCTGCGCTCGTGGTCTGCTGGGTGTTCTTGTGGTACTACGTGAACCGCACCAAGACCGGACGCGCCATGATCGCCACCTCGCAGGATCCCGATACGGCACGGCTGATGGGCATCAACGTGGACAAGGTGATCATGGCGGCCTTCGCCGTCGGAGCCGGGCTCGCCGCGATCGCCGGAGTGGCCCACGGCCTGCGCTACGGCAACATCGACTTCAAGATGGGCTTCCTGGCCGGACTCAAGGCGTTCACCGCTGCCGTGCTCGGCGGCATCGGCAACATCAACGGCGCCGTCGTCGGCGGCCTGGTGCTCGGCGTCGTGGAGTCGCTGGCGGCGACCTACCTCGGAGCTTCCGCCTGGAAGGACGTCTGGGCGTTCGTCTTGTTGATCCTGGTGCTGGTCTTCCGACCGCAGGGCCTGCTCGGCGCGAAGGTGGTGGACCGGGCATGAGAGTGGTCATTCCGAACGAACTGAAGATTCGCTACCGCTACCCGGCGCGGGCGCTCGGCATCGCCGGTGCGGTGCTGATGGTCGTGTCGATCCTGTTGCCCTGGGCGTACGCCCCGACTGCGCTGGACGACATGACCTACTACGGCGCGCCGTCGCCCCTGCAACTCTTCTTCGCGATCCTGCCGGTGCTGGTGATCCTGCTGCTGGCGATTCCGCTGGTCGGCAAGGCGCGGCTGGGCAAGGCGGCGAAGATAGTCGCCTGGAACACGTCGGCGAAGACGGCCTCGATCATGTCGCTGATCGTCGCGGCGGTGGCCGTGACAGCGATCGCGATCGACCTCGGCGGTTTGATCAACGTCGAGCTCGGCGGTTGGCTCGCGTTGCTCGGCGGCGTGATCGCCGTCGCGGCCACGCCGTTCCTGCCCGATTCCCCGGAGCCGACCCTGTACCGGGTGAAGAGCCCGAAGTGGCTGCAGATCCTGGGCATCGTGATCTTGATGGCGCTGCTCCTGTTCGGAGCGGCCTACATCCTGGGCTTCGAGGACGCGGACGACTTCTTGATGTTCGCCGCCTTCGTGGTGGGCGTCGTGATGGTGCTGCGCCAGTTCGGCGTGTTCGGCTGGCTGGGCATCGCCGCGGCGGCCAACAATCGGGTCCTGGTGCTGTCGGCCTTCGTGGTCGCCTTCGCGTTCCCGTTCACCCAGAACGGGTCGGACGCGAACATGTCGGTCGCCTCCCAGGTGCTGATCTTCGCCGCGACGGCGCTCGGCCTGAACATCGTGGTGGGCCTGGTCGGCCTGCTCGACCTCGGCTACATCGCCTTCCTCGGCGCGGGGGCGTTCACCGCCGCCATCCTGTCGGAGTCGGCGTTCTCCACGATCAAGTGGTCGCCGCCGTTCATCGTCACCGTCCTGATCGCCGGCACCGTCTCGTCCCTGCTGGGCCTGCTGATCGGTGCGCCGACGCTGCGGGTCTCCGGCGACTACCTGGCCATCGTCACGCTGGCGTTCGGAGAGATCTTCCGGATCACCATGAACAACCTCGACGGCAACGACGGCCCGAACCTGACCAACGGCTCGAACGGCATCCCCGGCATCCCCGATCTGAACCTGTTCGGGTTCGACTTCGGCAAGGCACACGTGATCCTCGGCATCGACATCGGCCGGTTCGCGAACTACTACTGGCTGATGCTGGTCGTGATCGCGCTGATCATCGTGGTCTTCACCAACCTCAACCACTCCCGGATCGGGCGCGGCTGGGTGGCCATTCGTGAGGACGAGCTCGCCGCCGAGGCGATGGGTGTGAACACCTTCACGCTGAAGCTGCTGGCTTTCGCCGGCGGCGCGTTCCTGGCCGGCGTCGCCGGCTCGGTGAAGGCCCACTACGACGTATCGGTGACGCCGGACCAGTACGTGTTCCTGGAGTCGGCCTTCCTGTTGGCAGCGGTGGTCCTCGGCGGCATGGGCACTGTGATGGGCGTCCTGATCGGCGCCACGATCTTGAAGCTGCTGCCGGAGAAGTTGCGGTTCTTCGCGGACTACCGGCTGCTGCTGTTCGGCCTGCTGATGGTGGTCATGATGCGGTTCCGTCCGGAGGGCATCGTGCCGGACGAGCGGCGCCAGCTGGAGTTCCACGACGCCGACGAGGAGCTCGCGGAGGAGGTCGAGGAGGACCTGACCAGCCACCACGCCCACCTCAACCCGGAGGTTGGGGGGTTCGTGCTATGAGCCGCAACCACCACCGCGCAGGAGGGAGGAACTGATGGGAGTCACGATCGAGGAGGCCATGAAGTCGGTGGACAGCAGCGGACGCGACGTGCTGCTGGACGCCCGCAACGTCACCATGCAGTTCGGCGGCCTGCGCGCGGTCAACGACGTGAGCCTGCAGGTGCATTCCGGTGAGATCGTGGGTCTGATCGGGCCGAACGGTGCCGGCAAGACCACCTTCTTCAACTGCCTGACCGGGCTGTACAAGCCGACCTCGGGGACGGTCTACTTCGCCGGTGAGCCCCTGCCGCCCCAACCGCGGCTCGTGGTGCGGACCGGGATGGCGCGGACGTTCCAGAACATCCGGCTGTTCCACAACATGACCGCGCTGGAGAACGTCATGGTCGGCATGTATTGCCGCACCAAGACGAACGCTCTCGACGCCGTGTTCCGGTTGCCGCGACACCGGCACGAGGAGGTTGCCTCCACCGAGCGGGCTCGCGAGCTGCTGGCGTTCGTCGGGCTCACCGGTACCGAGAACCAGCTTTCTCGCAACCTGCCCTACGGCGACCAGAGGCGCCTGGAGATCGCCCGCGCGCTGGCGACCGATCCCAAGCTGTTGCTGCTGGACGAACCGACCGCTGGGATGAACCCGCAGGAGACTCGGCAGGCCGAGGAGTTGATCTTCCGGATCCGGGACCTCGGCCTGGCCGTGCTGGTGATCGAGCACGACATGCGGTTCATCTTCAACCTGTGCGACCGGGTGGCCTGCCTGGTCCGCGGAGAGGTGCTCGTCGAGGGAGTCGGCGACGTCGTCCAGAACGACCCGCGCGTGATCGAGGCCTACATCGGCTCACCGCAGACCACGCCGTACGAGCAACCCGGACCGGATTCCGGGAAGGGGGCCTCCGATGCTTGAGGTGAAGGAGATGGTCGTCGCGTACGGCCGGGTGAACGCGGTCAAGGGGATCAGCTTCTCGGTGGAGCAGGGCCAGGTGGTCACGCTGCTCGGCACCAACGGCGCCGGCAAGTCGACCACCCTGCGTTCGATCTCGGGACTGCTGAAGCTGGTCTCCGGAGAGATCTGGTTCGAGGGCGAGCGCCTGGACGGTCAGCCGGCGCACAAGATCGTCGAGCGCGGCATCGCGCAGTCGCCCGAGGGGCGTCGCCTGTTCCGCCAGATGACGGTGGAGGACAACCTGAAGCTCGGTGCGTACTCGCGCAAGGACACCGCCGGGGTTCGTTCGGACATGGATCGGGTCTACGACCTGTTCCCCGTGCTGGGTGAACGACGTCACGAGGCGGCGGGCCTGTTCTCCGGCGGGGAGCAGCAGATGCTGGCGATCGGCCGGGCGATGATGAGCCAGCCGAAGCTGCTGATGCTGGACGAGCCGTCCATGGGCTTGAGCCCGATCATGACCCAGACGATCATGCGGACGATCCGGGAACTGCAGGCCGAGGGCGTGACGATTCTGCTGGTGGAACAGAACGCGCAGGCGGCACTATCCCTGGCCGACAGGGGCTATGTGCTCGAGGTCGGCCAGATCATGTTCTCCGACACCGGCCGCAACCTGCTCGGCGACGACCGGGTGCGGCGCGCCTACCTCGGCGTCGACTGAGCCGCGTCCCGGTCCTCATCTGCGACTGCGGGCCTTCGCGGTGCGTTCGTCACCGCGGGTCGGGAGTTCTCGCCTAGGGTGGCCGGGTGCGCTACGAACGTGACGTCTTGAGCCCGGGTTGGCAGCGTGCAGGCAAGCCGGTCACCGTCGAGACCCCGGTGAGCGTCGGGATGGTCGTGGAGGATCCCACCTCCGGCTTCTGCGGTGCCGTGGTGCGCTGGGAGAACGGCCTGGTGGTGCTGGAGGATCGCGCCGGTGCTCGGCGCAGCTTCCCGTTCGGGCCGGGATTCTGGCTGGACGGCAAGCCGGTCAGCCTGGTGCCGCCGCCGCGCACGCGTCCGTCCGCGCCGACGCACACGGCGTCCGGTTCGCGGGTGGGGGACGTGGGCCCGGCGAAGGTGGCCGCCGCGTCCCGGATCTACGTCGAGGGACGCCACGACGCCGAACTGGTCGAGAAGATCTGGGGCGACGACCTGCGCCACGAGGGCGTCGTGGTCGAGTTCCTGGGCGGTATCGACGACCTCCCTGCGATCGTCGCTGAGTTCGCGCCCGATCCGCAGCGTCGGCTGGGCGTGCTGGTCGACCATCTGGTCGCCGGAACCAAGGAGACCCGGATCGTGGCGCAGGTGAGCTCGGCCGACGTCTTGATCACCGGGCACCCGTTCATCGACATCTGGCAGGCGGTGCGGCCTGGCCGGGTGGGGCTGGACGCCTGGCCGTCCGTGCCCCGCGAGATGGAGTGGAAGCACGGCATCAGCAGGGCGCTCGGCCGGCCTTATGCGAGCCAGGCCGACATCGCCGCGACCTGGCAGTGGATCCTGGGCCGGGTGCGCGATTGGCGCGACCTCGACCCTGCGCTGCCTCGCGAGGTGGAACGCCTGATCGACTTCGTCACTGCTTGACCCGGCGTCCCTGCCGAGCTGGCTGGGTCTCGGCGCACTGGGTGGCGCCACCGCGATGTCGCGAACCGATGGGTTCAGGCGGCGATCAGGGTGGACAAGACAGCAGTGTCCGCGTTCGTCATCGGATCGACCTGGTCGCTGGAGGCGAGCCGAGTGATGGTGCCGTCGCTGTCCGCCTCGATCCAGGCTGCGCGGTGGGCAAGACCGAGGTGCGGCAGTCCGGGCAGGAACAGACAGCCGGACGCCGTGGGGTGTACCGGCTGGCTGGCCACCGTGCTCGACGGCGGGTGCAGCACGGCCAGCCCTGCCGGCGGGCTGGCGAAGTGGCCGGGCGTGACCGCCGCGTTACCGAGCAGCGGGCCTTCGGCGAGGACCAGCCCGATCGTGTCCAGCGGTGCCACCTCCGGCACGTCCTCGACCACCCGGAACACGGTGCTGCCGCTGGGCAGCATTCCCGGTGCGGCGGCCACCCGAACGGCGAGCAGCAGGAACTGCGTCCATTCCGACGTGTCGCGCGGCCAGCGTCCGACCAGCAGGAAGCCGCCGAGCCGACCCTCGGCCTGCAGGGGAGTGACCTCGATCGGACGATCCCAGTAGCCCATCTCAACCCCGCTCTCGCTCGGCTCGGCCAGCGGTGGCGCCGGAGTCGGGGCACGCCCGAGGCGCAACCGCTGCTCACCAGCGTGCCGTCGGTGCGTCACGTGCGGATTACGACGGAGTTCGAAGTTGATTCCAGCTTGTCCGTCGGTGGAGGACTGCAGAACGGACGACGCGCGGTCTGGACGCGTCGGACGGATAGCCTGATCACCACGCCCGATCCCCGTCTTCCCAGGAGTTCCGCAGTGCAAACCGAACAGGTGTCGGAGCTCCTCGCCGACGTGGCCGACCGGCTGATTCTGCCCCGGTTCGGCGCCCTCGGCTCGGGCGATATCGAGGAGAAGAAGCCCGGCGATCTGGTCACGGTGGCCGACCGGGACGCGGAGGTCGAGATCGCCCGTGTTCTCCGCGCGGCGGAGCCCGGCGTCCTTGTGGTGGGCGAGGAGGGTGTGTTCACCGATCCGGCCAGCCTGGATGCGCTGCCGACGGCCGAGCACGCGTGGGTGATCGATCCGGTGGACGGAACCCGCAACTTCGCGCGCGGACGGGCTGATTTCGCGGTCATGCTTGCCGAGGTGCGATCCGCGCAGACCGTGCGCGGCTGGATCTGGCAACCGGTCTACTCCCGCCTCTATGTCGCCGAACGCGGTGCCGGCGTCACCTGCAACGGCGAGCGGCTCAGCCCTCCCGGTCCCGGTCTGCGCGAGATGCCGCTCGGAGCGAGCTACCTGCCCGTTCCCGGGGAGGAGCACGCCGAGGTGGAGTTGGTTCGGTCCTGGGGTTCCTGCGGGATCGACTACCCGAAGCTGATCACCGGAGAGCTCGACTTCCTGTGCTACCGCTCGATGTTCCCTTGGGATCACCTGCCCGGTGCGTTGATGGTCACCGAGCTTGGTGGACGGATCGCGACCGACGCCGGCGCGGATTATCACGCCGGGGTGATCGGACGCCGTCTGGTGTCGGCCACCGATCCGCACCTGTGGCAGGTCGCCCGCGACGCACTTTTCGGCGACTGAGTCCGCCGCATCCGCACGACGACCGGGGCCTGGCTGGGGTCGCGTCGTACGGTGACGCCCGAGTGACGGCACTCCTCTTGCAGGTGACGTCATGATGATGTCACACTGATGTCATGGAACTCGAGCCCTACCTGAGCGCCGTCTCCGCCGATCTGGACCGGGCGACCTCGCTGGCCGACGACGCGACGAAGCAGACCGTCGGCCGGCTCGCCAGCAGCCTCGAACCGGCCCTGCGGCTGGCCATGACCCAGCTCCTCTCCGATGCTGCCGCGCACCTCAGCCGGGACCTTGGCGACGCGGTCGTGACCGTCCGGATCGAGGGCAGGGATCCGGTCCTTCAGGTGCAGCACCACGAAGCGGCCGCGCTCGAACCGACCGTGGTACTGCCCGTCCTCGAGCCCGAAGACGACGACGGCACCGCGCGCGTGACGGTGCGGTTGCCCGAGAACCTCAAGCGCCGGGCCGAGGACCTCGCCCAGCGCGCCGACCAGTCGCTGAACAGCTGGATCGTCCAGGCGATCCGGAGAGCCGGCCAGGTCTCCACCCCGTCCGCCTCCACGCACAGGTCGTCTCGCCGGATCACCGGCTGGGCCTGAAAGGAGAGTCACCGATGAACGCCACCACAACCCGCCACGCCTGGACCTTCGCCACCGACGAGGTTCCGCGCCTGCGCCTGCAGGCTCATCGCGCTGACGTCCGTGTCGTGCACGACGCCGGCCCGGGGGAGACGCGGGTGGAGCTGACCAGCCGGCTGCCGGTCGAGATCGACCCGGTGCAGGCACGGGCGAACGGACGCGAGATCAGCATCCAGGTGCCGCCGCTGGTTCCTCCGGACACCGAGGGCTTCGGCCTCGCCGTCCAGCTCGGCCGCTTCATGGCGTCGGTGGGGAACACCGCCAAGCTGTGGTTGGAGGTGCACCTCCCGCCCGGCGCCGACCTCGACCTCCACCTCGACGGCGGCGACATCGAGATCGACGGCCCCTCGGGCGAGGTGGCCGCACGAACCGGCGGTGGTGACGTTCACGTCGAGCACCTGGAGTCCGGCTCGGTCAACACCGGCGGCGGCGACATCGAGGTCGAGTACATCGGGCATGGCACGATCGTCACCGGTGGCGGTGACATCCGGATCGCACGGATTGGTGCGGGCAGGGTGCGAACGGGGGGCGGGGACGTGTCGATCGGGCGCGCGGACGGCGACCTGGACGCGTCCGCCGGCGCCGGCGACGTCACCATCGGCCGCTGCGTCGCCACGACCGAGGTTTCCACCAGCGCCGGCGATGTGACGGCCGAGGTGGCCTCGGGAAGCATCACCGTGAAGACCGGGACGGGGGACGTCGCGATCACCGTGCCCGACGGCGTCCCGGTCTGGCAGGACCTCTCCACGGCCCTCGGCGAAGCGCGCTGCGATCTCGGCGCGCGCGGCGAACCCGCCGAGGGCGAGGCGTTCATCACCGTCGTCGCCCGGACCGGGACCGGCGACATCACCGTGACCAGCTGACGAACCCGTCCGGCCGGCTGTACGCGGGCGGGCCGACGGTGGCAGAGTGAAGGCCGAGCAACGCCGGAAGGGAGCCGAAATGGCCGAGAGTGACAGCAACGAGGACCTGAAGGCGAAGATGCGCGAGGCACTGGAGCGCAAGCAGCATGGCGTCGAAGGCGTCGGCGATTCGGGCCACCACAAGCAGAAGGGCCCGGCCGAGCGCGGACGCAAGGGTGGTGGCGGTATGTTCCGCCGCAAGGCCGGCGGCGGAGGCTAGTCGGCTCAGGCGAGCCGCAGCTGGGTTCTGGGTACCTTGCCCTCTGCGGCGAGCTGTGCGTACAGCAGCGGCAGTGCGCCTCGGACCGTCGCCTCGTCGAAGGGCCACTCGCCGGCCTCGTACGCGTCCTCGAGTCTGACGCCCTGAGCGACCAGGAACTCGGCCTGCCCGTACAACCCGGAGATCTCCGCGCGCTGGGTGAACCCGGCCAGCCGGTCCATCGGGGCTCCGTGCCCAGGGACCAGCACGGTCTCCTCCGCGACCAGGCCCAGGATGCCGTCGACGGCACTCGGCCACTCGCGCAGGTGGCAGTCCTCGCCGAAATCGGGCGGTCCGACGCTCTCCAGCAGGTCACCGGTGAAGATCAGTGAGGCGTCCGGTACGACCACGACCACGTCGCCGTCGGTGTGGCCGCGGCCGAAATGGATGGCCTCCACGCGGCGTCCGCCGACGTCGATCACCTTCGCCAGCGCGAAGGTGTCGGTCGGTGCCATGAGCGCGTCGACCGCCACGCCCAGTTCGTCAGCGGCCCGGCTGCACTCGGGACGCCCCAGCCACGACGGCACCGTCTCGTGGGCGTAGCTCGGCACGTCGGTGAAGGCTGCGAGGCCGAAGAGGTGGTCGTGGTGCCAGTGGGTGACCAGGACGCCGACCACCGGTGCCCCAGCGACCCGCTCCGCCTCCCGACGGATCTGCAGGCCCTGTTCTGGGGAAGACCCGGTGTCGATCACGAGGCAGCCGGACGGCCCGACGACCAGGCCGATGTTGACCCCGTCCGGTTCGGCGACCGCGACGAAGGCGCCGTCGGCGACCGGCATGAACTCGCCCACGCTGAACTGCATCATGGCCGCAGCCTAGGGCGTGTCTGCGAATCCCGGACGCGCCGCCCGTCCTCCTCTGTGCGCGTGAGCACGCTCGCCGCAGCCTCCGGCGCCGTCGTCGTCTGTTCCTCGCCCGGCGCAGGCGCCGGGCTCGTCGAGACTCCTCCTTTGCCGGCCGCTGGCGCGTCCGGCGCCGTCGTCGTCTAGACTGGCACTCCACCATCGAGAGTGCCAACGGTTAGGGAGGCTCGGCGTGCTCGACGATCGCAAGCTGACCATCCTGCGGGCCATCGTCACCGACTACGTGTCCATGCGAGAGCCCGTCGGGTCACGCGCGCTCGTGGATCGATACCACCTGGACGTGTCGCCTGCCACGGTGCGCAACGACATGGCGGTGCTGGAGGAGGAGGGCTACATCATGCAGCCCCACACCAGTGCCGGCCGGATTCCCACCGATAAGGGCTACCGCCTCTTCGTCGACCGACTGGGCACGGTCAAGCCGCTCTCGATCGCCGAACGTCGGGCGATCGAGACGTTCATGGCCGGTGCGGTCGACATCGACGACGTGGTGCGCCGCACGGTCAGGCTGCTCGCTCAGATCACCCGGCAGGTAGCGATCGTGCAGTACCCGATCTTGTCCACCGCGATCATCCGTCACCTCGAGATCGTCACCTTGACTCCTGAGCGTGGGCTGCTGATCCTGGTCAACTCCGCCGGCAAGGTCGACCAGCACCCGGTGGATCTCGGCGGCGCCGCAGAGGACACGGTGGCCGATCTGCGCGGACGGCTGAACGCCGCGCTGGTCGGGCTTTCGCCGAACCAGGTGGCCGAGCAGGCCGAGCGTCTGGTGGAGGCACTGCCCGACGACGCCCGCGGCCTGGGCGCAGCCGTGGTGTCGGCGATCCTCGAACTGGTCACGACCGACCCGTCCACGCGGGTTGTGGTGGGTGGCGTGCCGAACTTGACCCGCTTTTCCGACCAGTACGAGACCACCGTTCGTCCGGTGCTGGAGGCACTGGAGGAACAGGTCGTGCTGCTGCGGTTGTTGGGCGAGGTGGCCGGCTCGGGCGACGTCACCGTCCGGATCGGCCACGAGAATCCGTACGCGCCCTTGCGTGCCACTTCGGTGGTCGCCAGCGGGTACGGCACCGACGACGACATCTGGGCCAACCTGGGGGTGGTGGGTCCCACTCGGATGGACTACCCCTCGACGATGGCCGCGGTGCGGGCGGTGGCCCGCTACGTGGGCCGGTTCCTAGCTGAAGGATGATGTGTGAGCGCTGATTACTACGAGGTGCTGGGCGTGCCTCGGGACGCGACCCCTGAGCAGATCAAGAAGGCCTACCGCCGCCTCGCGATGAAGTATCACCCGGACGTGGCCGACGCCCCGGACGCCGCCGAGAAGTTCAAGGAGATCGGCGAGGCCTACGAGGTCTTGCACGACCCCAACAAGCGTTCGATGTACGACCGCGGCGGCGACCCGCTGGGCGGCGGGTTCGGCGGTGGAGCCGGTGGTTTCGGGTTCCCCGGCGGGGGATTCGACTTCACCAACCTCGTGGACGCGATGTTCGGCGGCCAGGCGAGTCGTGGTCCCCGCTCCCGGGTGCGTCGCGGGCAGGACGCTCTGGTGCGGCTCAGCCTCACCCTCGCGGAGGCGGCGTTCGGCATCACCAAGCCGCTGCGGGTCGATACCGCAGTGGTGTGCCCGCGCTGCTCGGGCTCCGGCTCGGAGGGTGGCGGCGAGCCGGTCACCTGCGGAACTTGCCACGGCTCCGGCGACGTGATCCAGGTGCAGCGGTCGTTCCTTGGGGAGATCCGGACCAGCCAGCCGTGCCCCACGTGCCGCGGCTACGGCACGATCATCGCCAATCCCTGCGGCGAGTGCTCCGGCGAGGGCCGGGTGCGCAGCAACCGCACCATCAACGTCAAGATCCCGGCCGGCGTCGCCACCGGCAACCGGGTGCATCTTGTTTCCCAGGGCGAGGTCGGCCCGGGCGGCGGCCCGGCCGGTGATCTCTACGTCGAGCTGTCCATCGCGCCGCACGAGGTGTTCAAGCGGGAGGGCGACAACCTGGAAGTCGTGGTGAAGGTGCCGATGACCGCAGCCGCGCTGGGCACTCAGGTCACTCTCGACACGCTTGAGGCCGAACGCGACGACCTGGACGCGGAGCTCGCCACGGTGGCGGTCGACATCCCGGCCGGCACCCAGTCGGGCACCCGGATCACCATCCCCGGACGCGGCGTTCCTCGCCTGCGCAGGGACGGTCGCGGCGAGCTCGGGGTGACCCTGCTCGTGCAGACCCCGACCCGGCTGGACGACGACCAGCGCGATCTGCTCCGTCAGCTGGCCGAGCTTCGCGACGAGGGCCGTCCCGAGGTGTCGGTGGCCAAGCATGGCAAGGGCGTGCTCGGGTGGCTGAAGGAGGCCTTCTCGTGAGTCTCGCCGCGGGCGCCGTCGCGCTCCGGCCAGGATCCACCCTCGTTCGCCGGAGTTCTGAGTGGGGGAGGCAGGCATGACCGAACCGTTGTTCCTCGCGGTCCTGGACGCCCCCGCGGTCGGCCAGTTGGTCGAGCTCACTGGCGAGGAGGGCCGACACGCGGCCGCGGTCCGCCGGCTCCGCGTCGGCGAAGTGGTGCTGATCGGTGACGGCAACGGCACCGCCGTCCGCGGGCCAGTGGCGAGCGTGGACAAGAGCGGGCTCAGCGTCACCGTCGAGGAGGTGCTGCGCGAGCCGGAGCGTCCGGTGCGCTACGTCGCGGTGCAGGCGCTGCCCAAGGGGGATCGGGCCGAGCAGGCCGTGGAGATGCTCACCGAGCTGGGTGTCGACGAGATCGTGCCCTGGCAGGCGGAGCGGTCGGTGGTCAAGTGGGCGCCCGACCGGGTCGAGCGCGGGCTGACCCGGTGGCGAGCGACGGCTCGAGAGGCGGCCAAACAGTGCCGTCGATTCCGCGTGCCCACCGTGACCATGCCGATGACCACAGCCGAACTCGCGTTGCGGATCGAGCAGACCGACCTCACCGTGGTGCTGCACGAGACCGCACAGACCCGGCTCGGCACGTTCACGCTGCCGCCGATCGGGGAGATCATGCTCATCGTGGGTCCCGAGGGTGGGCTCACCGATGACGAGGTGGCCCAGTTCACCGCGGCCGGGGGCCGCACCGCATTGATCGCCGACGCCGTCCTGCGCACGTCCACGGCCGGCGTGGTCGGGTTGGCCCAACTGCAGGCCCTGGCCGTCCGTGACCGCTGAGTTCTCCTTCGCCCCGCGCACCGTCCTGCCGAACGGGCTCGGCCGCACCGGGGTGATCCACACCCCGCACGGCGATATCCGTACTCCGGCCTTCATCGCGGTGGGGACCAAGGCCACGGTGAAGGCCGTGCTGCCCGACAGCGTTGCCGAGCTGGGGGCTCAGGCGGTGCTGGCGAACGCTTACCACCTGTTCCTGCAACCGGGCTCCGACATCGTCGACTCCGCCGGCGGGCTGGGTGCGTTCATGAACTGGCCGGGCCCCACCTTCACCGATTCGGGCGGGTTCCAGGTGATGAGCCTCGGGGTCGGCTTCAAGAAGGTGCTCGCGATGGACGCGGCCGGCCTCGCCGACGACGACGTGATCGCCGACGGCAAGAGCCGGCTCGCCCACGTGGACGACGACGGGGTGACCTTCACCTCCCATCTCAACGGTGACCGGCACCGGTTCACCCCGGAGGTCTCGATGCGGATCCAGCACGAGCTGGGCGCCGACATCATGTTCGCTTTCGACGAGTGCACCACGCTGATGAACACCCGTGAGTACCAGGAGCGCTCGCTGGAGCGGACCCAGGCCTGGGCGGTGCGCTGCCTGGCCGAGCACGGCAGGCTCACCCAGGATCGGACGGGCAAGCCCTACCAAGCGCTGTTCGGCGTCGTGCAGGGCGCACAGTACGAGGACCTGCGCCGCCGGGCCGCGCATGATCTGGCTGCCCTCGAGGTGGACGGGCACCGCTTCGACGGCTTCGGCATCGGTGGCGCGCTGGAGAAGGAGAACCTCGGCACGATCGTCGGCTGGGTCTGCTCCGAACTGCCTGTTGACAAGCCGAGACACTTGCTGGGTATCTCTGAGCCGGACGACTTCTTCGCCGCGATCGAGGCGGGTGCGGACACCTTCGACTGCGTGATGCCGTCCCGGGTGGCGCGCAATGCGGCGATCTACACCCGAGACGGCCGGTTCAACGTGAACACTGCAGCCAACCGGCGCAACTTCGGCCCGCTGGAGGACGGCTGCGACTGCTACACCTGCGCCCACTACACCCGCGCCTACCTGCATCACCTGTTCAAGGCGAAGGAGATGCTCGCCGCGACCTTGGCCACGATCCACAACGAGCGGTTCACCGTCCGTCTGGTGGATGACATCCGGGCCAGCATCGAGGACGGCCGGTTCGCGGAGTTCAAGGCCGAGGCGCTGGGACGGTTCTATTCCTCGGAACGCTGACGCGG
>DJWE01000104.1:0-18212 GCA_002441465.1 Propionibacteriaceae bacterium UBA6238
GCGGCCGAGGCGACGTGACGCCGGTCATCATCCTGACGGCGCTCGACCAGGTGTCCGACCGTATCGGCGGCCTGAATGCCAGTGCCGACGACTACCTGGTCAAGCCGTTCGGCAGCGAGCAGCTCGCCGCCCGGATCCGCGCGGTGCTGCGGCGGTCCGGACCCGGCTCGGTCGCGGACGCCACCGTGCGGATCGGTGAGCTCGAGATTGATCCGGCCGCGCGACGCGTCCAGGTCGCCGGCACCCCGGTGGAGCTCTCCCGCAAGGAGTTCGACCTGCTCTGGCTGCTCGCCAGCCGTCCCGGCGAGGTGATCACCAAGCGCGACATGCTGGCCGAGGTATGGGGGTTGCCGTTCGGCGGCGGCGACCGGACCGTGGATGTGCACCTGAGCTGGTTGCGGCGCAAACTGGGCGAGACCGCGGCCGAGCCGCGCTACCTGCACACGGTGCGCGGGGTGGGCGTGCGGCTCGCTCCCCCAGGCGAAGCGTCCTGATGCGTCGCCAGGTCAGCGTGCTCATGGCGGTGATCAGCACCGCCATCGTGGCGTCGTTCGTGATCCCCCTGATGCTGCTGGTGCGCACCCTCGCCGAGGATCGCGGGATGGCGGTGGCGAGCCAGCAGGCGAACACGGTGGCGGTGCTGGTCTCCAGCCTGCACGAGGACGCGCGCGTCGCCGACCTGCTCGAACCCAGCCTCACCGACTCCCCGGCCGCGACCAGCGTGGTTCTCGCCGATGGCACGGTGCTCGGCAGCCCGTGGCCGGACGCGACCGAGGACCCCGCCTACCAGCGCGCCCAGCAGGGCGAGGCGTTCTCGGTACGGGACGCGGACGGGGGCCGGGTCTACGTCCCCGTCGTGGTGGACGGCGGCGTCGCGGTGACCCGGGCCACGATCACGGGCGCCCAGCTCGCCGAGGGCGTCCCTCTGGCCTGGGCGAGCATCGTCGCTCTCGGACTGGTTCTCAGTGGAGTCGCCGTCTTCGTGGCCGCTCAGGTCGGTCGCGGGGTGAGCCGGCCACTCCTCGCGGTGGCGAACACCGCGCACCGGCTGCGCGAGGGTGACCTGGCGGCCCGCGCCCCTCTCGCCGGGCCTCCAGAGACCGTGGAGCTCGGTTCGGCCCTCAACGGTCTCGCCGACCGGATCGAGCAACTGCTTGCCGCGGAGCGGGACAACGTCCGTGGCCTCGCCCATCGCCTGCGCACGCCGGTCACCGCGCTGCGGCTGGAGGCCGAGCAGGTCGACGATGCCCAGACCCGGACCGATCTCGCCGAGCTCGTCGGCCAGTTGCAGGAGGCGATCGACGAGGTGGTCCGCGAAGCCCGGCGTCCGCTGCGGGAGGATCTGCCCGGCAGCTGCGACGCGGTGGCGGTGCTGGCGGGCCGGGTCGACTGGTGGCGGCCGCTGGCCGAGGACCAGGATCGGGTCTTCGACGCGGCCCTGCCCACGGGCAGCCTGCGAGTGGGGTTGAGCGCACTCGAGTTGGGCGATGTGGTGGACATCTGCATCGACAACGTCTTCGCGCACACGCCGGAGGGCACCGGACTCGGTGTCTCACTGGCCGGCTCCGGCACCGCGGCGACCCTGGTGGTGCGGGATGCAGGACCAGGCTTCCCCGCTCAGCGTTCGGAGCCGCGTCCGGGGACGTCGGGGATGGGCCTCACGATCGCCCGGCGACTCGTCGAGCACGCCCACGGCAGCTTGACCACTTCGGCTCCGGGCGAGCCCGCCGAGGTCCGGATCGAGTTGCCCGCCGCAGCCTCACAGGAACCGCACAGGCATTCCTCACGGCCCTGACGGGGCGACCGGCGAAGGTTCTGTTCAGATCCCGACCCGAACAGGACTTCGATGAGCCTTCTGACCGACGCCCCGGCGTCGGCGCCTGCCGCCACGCCGCGTTCCGCGCCCGCAGCACCGCGTCCCAGCCGAGCCCGCGTCCCGGGCTGGTGGCGGGACGCGGTCGGCGTGGCGACCTGGGCGAGCATGCTGGTCGTGGTGGCCTTGTGGGTCGCCGGTGGCGGCGTGCAGGCGATGACCGGATGGGCTGGAGCCGTGACCGGGCTGGGTCGCCTGACCGGTCTGGTTTCGGCGAACCTGTTGTTGATCCAGGTGTTGCTGATGGCCAGGATTCCGGTCGTCGAGCGCGTCTACGGGCAGGACGAACTGGCCCGGCGGCACCGGCTGGTCGGGTTCTGGTCGTTCTGGCTGATGGTGGCCCACATCGTGGCGATCTCGGTCGGTTACGCGGCGAGCGCAGGGGCGAATCCGTTCGTCCAGTTCTGGGAGATGGTGGTCGACTTCCCCGGAATGCTGTTGGCCCTCGCCGGCACCGTCCTGCTGATCCTGGTGGTCGCCACCAGCATCCGCAGGGCCCGCCGCAGGTTGCGCTACGAGTCCTGGCACCTGCTGCACCTGTACGCCTACCTCGGGGTCGGGCTGGCGCTGCCGCACCAGTTGTGGACCGGCCAGGAGTTCCTGAGCAGTCCACTCGCCGCCGGGTACTGGTGGACGCTGTGGGCTGCCGCGGCCGGCGCGATCCTGATCTGGCGGATCGGACTGCCGGTCTACCGCAGCCTCGTTCACGACCTGCGGGTCGAGCAGGTGGTGCGCGAGACCCCCGACGTCGTCTCGGTGACGATGCGCGGACGCCGGCTCGATCGCCTGGCTCCCCTTGCCGGCCAGTTCTTCGCCTGGCGGTTCCTGACCGGGCCGGGCTGGATGCGCTCGCACCCCTACTCGCTCTCGGCGGCGCCGGACGGAGCGACGCTGCGGATCACGGTGAAGGATCTCGGCGACGGCAGCCACGCGCTCGCCCAGGTCACGCCGGGCACCCGGGTGTTGATCGAAGGTCCCTACGGACGGCTGCACCCAGGGGTGCGCACCCGGCGCCAGGTCGTCCTGATGGCCTCCGGGATCGGGATCAGCCCGATCCGGGCTCTGCTCGAGGGCCTCCCGCAACAGCCGGGCGAGGTGACCGTGATCTACCGGGCCCGGACCGAGGCCGACCTTGCGCTGCGGGACGAGATCGAGGCCATCGCCGGTGCGTCCGGTGCGCGGGTGTTCTACGTGCTCGGACGCCGCATTCCCGGCCGGGACACCTGGCTTCCCGAGACGGCGGCAGGGCTCAGCGACGCCGAGGCGTTGCGGCAACTGGTGACCGACGTCGCCGAATCGGACGTGTACCTGTGCGGTGCCACCGAATGGATGGACGCCGCCGCGGCGGCCGCGCGCGAGTGCGGCGTCCCCGCCGAACGGATCCACAGCGAACGCTTCAGCTGGTAACCCCGGCGACCACGAGACAGGAGAACCACACATGCGCAAGATCGTCACGGCCGTCATGGGTACGATCAGCGGCCTGGTGCTGCTGTTCAGCTACCACACCAGCACGAACAGCGAAGCGACCACGAGCCCGGGCGGAGCGGACACCGACGCGGGCACGAGTTCCTCCTCCGGCACCTACACCGGTGACGCCGTCCAGACTCGCTGGGGGCCCGTGCAGGTCCAGATCACGGTCGAGAACGGCACGATCACTTCGGCGGACGCGATCCAGTACCCCGACGAGAACCGACGCGACCAGCAGATCAACGCCTACGCGATCCCGCAGCTGAATGCGGAGGTGGTCCAGGCCCAGAGCGCGCAGATCGACACGATCTCGGGGGCCACCGTGACCAGCGACGGCTACCTGCAGTCGCTCCAGTCCGCGATCGACAACGCCCACCTGTGACCATGACCACACCGGTCGCGCCGCTCGCCGGCGCGGCGCCGGATCTCCCCCGCCGAGCGTTCGTCGCGCAGATCATGGGGTTGCCGATCAGCGTCCACGTGCGCGGCCCGCGCGCCCGGGACGAGGCCGTCGCGCACGCCGTCGAGCAGTCGTTCGCCGAACTGCGCGCGGACGACGCCACGTTCAGCGTCTGGAAGCCGGACAGCCCGGTGAGCCGGATCCGGGACGGACGCGACTCCCTGGCCGAGGCCCACCCGCGGATCCGCCACGTCGCGGCGCTGTGCGAACTCGCCGGACACCGCACCGGTAGCGCGTTCTCCGCATGGCTCCCCGACGATGAGGGGACGATCCGGTTCGACCCGACCGGCCTGGTCAAGGGCTGGGCGGTCGAGCAGGCGTTCGTAGGCCTGGTCGGACGGCTGCGCCAGTTCGGCGCCCATGACGCCGTGATCAACGCCGGCGGCGACATCGCCGTCCATTGCACCCGGACCGACACGCCCGCCTGGCGGATCGCGATCGAGGATCCCCGCGACCGTTCCCGCCTCCTGCGAACCCTGGAGCTCCGCACCGGCGCGGTCGCCACGTCGGGGACGGCCGCGCGCGGCCGGCATATCACCGATCCCGCCACCGGCGTCCCGGCGATCGGGCTGCTCTCGGCCAGCGTGATCGGTCCTGAGCTGACCTGGGCCGACGTCTACGCCACGGCGGCGTTCGTGAAGGGACCCACTGCCGTCGGCTGGCTGGCCACCCTGGCTCACCATGCGGCCGTCCTGGTGGCGCCCGATGGAGGGGTCACCTCAGTGCGGGCCGCGGAGTAGTCCGGCCGGTCCCGAGTCGCTGGACGGGCTATGGGAGATCTTTACTTGTCACCGTGGAGAACGGTGACAAACCGCCGCGACGCTGGTCTGGTCGGGTGAGCAGAGGCATCGCCCGTTGATGACAGGAGAGCGGACATGATGGGATACGGCGGCATGGGCTGGGGCGGGATGCCTTTCGGCGGCATGATCGGGATGGTGCTGCTGTGGGCGGCGCTGATCGCGGCGATCGTTTGGGTGGTGGTACGACTGCTGCCCGGACGTCAGGCGGCCCAGGGCCCCCGGTCGGCCCAGGAGAGCCCGGAGGAGATCCTCGATCGGCGGTTCGCGCGCGGCGAGATCGACCTGGAGACCTACCAGGCGCAGCGGTCCGCGCTGGCGAGCGCACGCGGCCAAGACCTGCGGTGACGGCGAGGCGCGGGGTGCCCGGTCACGACGGCACAGTTTCCGAATCGGCCGCAGACACTGCGGGAGTGCTCTCGGTGGTGCCCGTGCCGGTGCAGGCTGGTACCACGCCTGGCCTGGCACCGTGATCGCGGAGGAGGACACCTGATCGTGGCCGCAACCCAGCAGTTGAGCGCCCTGGTGGTCGACGACGAGCCGAGCCTGGTGCGAGTCGTCGAGGGCTTCCTGACCAGGGACGGCTTCGCGGTGCGCACCGCGGCCGACGGCGAGACTGCGCTCGCCCTGGCTCGGGAGTCCGAGCCCGACGTCGTGGTGCTCGACCTCGGCCTTCCCGGCATCGACGGCATCGAGGTCTGCCGGCAGCTGCGGACCTTCTCCGGCTGTTACGTGCTCATGCTGACCGCCCGCGCCGACGAGGTCGACCTGCTGGTCGGGCTCGGTGTGGGAGCGGACGACTACGTGACCAAGCCGTTCTCCCCGCGAGAACTGGTGGCGCGCATCCGCACCCTGCTCCGCCGCCCTCGCACCCAGGGGACGGGATCGCCCGAACCTGCGGGGTCGGACCAGCGCGTCTTCGGCGAACTCGTCATCGACCTGCCCGCCCGCGAGGTGCGCGTGGGCTCGAGACTGGTCGGGCTGACCAGGACCGAGCACGACCTGCTGGAGACCCTGAGCAGCCGTCCCCGGGTCGTGTTCACCCGGCAACAGCTCCTGGATGCGGTGTGGGACGGCACGTCCGGCGCGGTGCCCGGCGACGAGCACCTGGTCGACATCCACATCGGGCACCTGCGCCAGAAGCTGGGCGACGACCCCCGCTCGCCCCGGTACGTGCTCACCGTCCGGGGGGTCGGCTACCGGATGGGCGAGGGATGAGTGGGCGTCGGACCGGGTCGGGACGTCCGGGACTCGGGCTGGCCGGGCGGCTCCTGACCAACATCGGGCTGGTCATCCTCGCCGGGGCGGTGACCGTCCTGGTCGCCGCGGTGCTGCTCGCTCCGGCCCTGTTCCAGCTCCACCTGCACAACGCGGGGGTGGTGGTCGACCAGCAGGTGCTCGAACACGTCAACCGGGCGTTCGAGCAGGCCGTCCTCACCGCTCTCGCGGTCGGAACCGTCGCCGCGGCGCTCACCGCGCTCGCCCTCAGCTGGCTGATCGCCCGACGCATCGCCGGTCCGATCCGGGACGCCGCCGACGCGGCCAGCGATCTGGCCGACGGCAGGCTGCAGACCAGGCTCGCGGATCCACGGATGGGCCCGGAACTGGCCACGCTCACGACGGCGATCAACGAGCTCGCCCGCCGTCTGGAGGTCACCGAGTCCACCCGTCGCGAACTCACCGCCGAGCTCGCCCACCAGCTCCGGACGCCGATCGCGTCCCTGGAGGCGACGGTCGAGGCTGTCCGCGAGCAGGTCCTTCCCGTGGACGCCACCACACTGGAGACCCTGAGCGTGCAGAGCGCCCGGCTGCGCCGCCTGGTCGCGGACCTGGAAGTGGTGTCCCGCGCCCATGAACGCCAGCTGCTGCTCAGCGCTCAGCCGGTGCCGGTCGCGGACCTGGTCACGGCGGCTGTCACGGCGAGCCGTGACCGGTATCGCGCCGCCGCGGTGGAGCTCGTCGGATCGGTCGAACCCGGCACTCCCGACGTCGTGGTCGACGCCGATCGGATCGGCGAGGTCCTCGCCGGCCTGCTGGAGAACTCGCTACGGCACGCTCCGGCCGGCGGGCGGGTCGAGGTGAAGGCCGGTCCAGGTCCGGATCGGCGCGACCCCACAGCGGTGATTCGCGTCCAGGACAGCGGGGCAGGTTTCCCGTCCGAGGACGCCGAGGAGTTGTTCCGGCGGTTCCACAAGGGCCCGGGCAGCACCGGCTCGGGCTTGGGCCTCACCATCGCCCGCGCCATCGTCGAGGCCCACCATGGCACGATCGTCGCCGCGAGTGAGGGTCCCGGCACGGGCGCGACCGTCACGGTGACGATTCCCGCGTCGAGCCGGACGCACTGAGCAGGCGGCGGGCGCCGGGTCAGTCGATGTCCTCCCCGGCCAGCGCACGGGCCGCGAGTCTCTCCTCCTCGCTGACCTCCCACACCTCCCGGGCGGCATACAGGGCAAGGAGGACGATGAAGCAGCCCAGCACCAGGTCGGGTACGCCGGAGCGCGTCCATGCGGTCAGACCGGCCATCGCGATGATCGCGACGTTGACCAGGACGTCGTTGCGAGCAGAGAGGAACGCGGCACGGCTCAGCGAACCGCCGTGGTGGCGGACGCTCGTCAGTAGCCAGGCAGCCGTCCCGTTCACCGCGATCGCGCCGAGCGAGGCGAGGATCACCGGCAGCACCGCCGGCGGGGTCGGATCGAGGAACTTCTGGTACGCCTCCCAGCCCGCCAGGAGCGCCGGAGCGAGGATCAGCACGCTCATCACCTTGCCCATCACGGCCCGGTGGACCAGCGGCCAGCCGAGCGCCAGGAAGATCAGTGCGTTCACGGCGGTGTCCTCAAGGAAGTCCACGCTGTCCGCGAGCAGCGCGACCGATCCGGCCGCAAGCGCAACCGCGAACTCGACGAAGAAGTAGCCGAAGTTCAGTGCCGCGACGATCAGGACGGTGCGCCGCAGCCGACCTGGATCGAGCTGCTGCTCGGTGTCGTCCGGTTCGCTCGCTGGCACGCGCTCACGATAGCGACACCGCCGGGCTCGCCGCGGGCGGCGTGCCAGCCGTACGGCTGGCCGGCAAGCGCAACGGTCTCCATACGTTCGACCCTGATCCACCGGTCTGACACCGGCAGAAGCGAAGAACTGCCAACGCCGGGCAGGTCGCCTACGGACGCACCCGTTCGGCCGAACAATCGACGCGTCCAGCGATTTCGGCTGGGCGTGGTTTGTGTTGGTCGTCGGTGTGGCGACCTGGCTGGTTGGCCCGCACCGATTGCCGTGACACCCCGATCCGGGCCGCCAGCGCCCCCGGCCGGACTCGAACCGGCGCACGACAGATTAGAAGGCTGTTGCTCTATCCACTGAGCTACGGGGGCCGATCGCGGAATCGATGGTATCTGGCCGTTGTCGGAGCCGCGAGGCAGGATGGCCGCATGAACACACTCGACGCCGTGCGCGACTCGCTGGGCCGCGTCCACGAACTCATCCCGGCCGTGCTCGACGGTCTCACCGGCGACGACCTGCTGTGGCGGGCCGACCCCGAGGCCAACCCGATCGGATGGCTGATCTGGCACCTGACCCGCGTCGAGGACGATCACCTCGCCCGCCTGGGCGAAGTGGAGCAATCCTGGACGGCCGACGGCTGGTACCAGCGTTTCGGCCTGCCCTACCTCAAACACGCCCACGGCTTCCGGATGACCCCGGTCGAGGTCGGCGCCTTCAACGTCACCGACACCCGCCTGCTCAACGGGTACGCGGCAGCCACCTGGGCACAGACCCAGGCCGTGCTGGCCTCGCTCACCGAGGATCGGCTCGATGAGGTGGTCGACACCCGCTACACCCCGCCGGTGACGATCGGCGTCCGGCTGGTGTCGGTGATGGTCGAGACCGCCCAGCATGTCGGCCAGGCCGGCTACGTCCGGGGCCTGCGCGAACGCAGCCGGGGCATCGATTCGGGCTGGGCCGGTACCGCCTGAGCACCTTGTGACCGTTATCACTACCTAACGCCGTAAAGTACCGACCGTGAACGAACACCTGGTGTGGGTCGACTGCGAGATGACGGGCCTCGATCTGAAGGCAGATGCCTTGATCGAAGTTGCCGCGCTGGTCACCGATGCGGAACTCAACGTCCTCGGAAGCGGCATCGAGGTCGTGATCAAGCCTCCGGCCGACGCACTGGCGCAGATGGGCGAGTTCGTCCGCACCATGCACGAGAACTCGGGGTTGCTCCCGCTGCTCGAGGACGGCCTGAGCATGGCCGACGCCGAGGAAGCCGTGCTGGCCTACGTCCGCGGGCATGTTCCCGAGCCTCGTCGCGCGCCGCTGGCCGGCAACACCATCGGCACGGATCGGGCGTTTCTCGCTCGCGACATGCCGATTCTGGAAGGCCACGTCCACTACCGCAACGTCGATGTCTCCAGCATCAAGGAGCTCGCCCGACGCTGGTATCCGCGCGCCTACTACAACACGCCGTCGAAGACCGGGAATCACCGCGCGCTGGCCGACATCCAGGAGTCGATCGAGGAGCTCCGCTACTACCGCGAGGCGCTCTTCGTCACACCTCCGGGACTGAGCACCGAGGCCTTGCGCGAACTGGCGGCCAAGCACCAGGGATCGCTCACCGGCGAAAAGGTCTCGGCCGACAACCACTGATTTCTGCTCTCCCCCACAGAGCCGCTAAGCTGGCTCAGCCTTCGTGGCGCATGGTGGGTATAGCTCAGCTGGTAGAGCACCTGGTTGTGGTCCAGGATGTCGCGGGTTCGAGTCCCGTTACTCACCCCAGTGGAAACCCGTTCTGACTAAGTGAAATAGTTAGGGCGGGTGTTCTGATGCGGCATTCGTGCAACCAGGGCTCCTTTGAGGAGTCCGGCTCGGGTCGACGCGCACACCCAACAGCCTCGGACGAGTGCCCTGCGCCGCAGCCACAAGGACCCGACAACTGCTGGTAACTGACCGCGAAGGAGAGCGTTACCGGAGCCCCAGAGCCCGGCACCGGCGGTTCAGCCAGCGAGGTGCGCGTCCAGCCACTGGATCAGCGGACGGCAGTCCCGCCAATCGGCGCGCACCCTTTCCAGGGCTTCCGGCGTCCCGAGCCAGTCGGGCACGCCGTGCTCAACCGTGACGAGCAGGGTGCGGTACCGGAGCAGGCGGATCCTCGGGTGCCCCGGATCGACACCGCGCGGCGCAGTCTTCAACTCGTCGCCGCGCACCTCCGCCCCGTCCTCCTCGAGCACCGCGACCATCGACGCCAGCGCCTCACCGCTGTCGTCGTCGAGCACTGCCGCGCGGTAGGCGTCCAGCTGGCCGGGCTCGGGACGCCACCAGCCCGCCCCGGCGAGCAGGCCCTGACTGCTCACCTGCACGTACAGACCCACGCCCGGCGAGGTCGCCACCACAGCACCCTGGTGCGTCTTGTAAGGGGTCTTGTCCGAGGAGAACCGCACGTCTCGGTAGGGCCGGAACAGCTTCGCCTCCCCGAACTCGTCGGCGAGCCCGTCGCAGAGCTTCTCCATCGGCTCGCGAACGGATCGCCGCCAGCGTTCCTGGTTGGCCGTCCACCAGCCACGCTCGTTGTTCAGCTCGAGCTCGGCGAAGAAACTGATCGCGTCGAGAGGGATGCCCATCGCCCCACTCTGGCATCTCCGCGGTCGTGCGCGGAAGGGACAACGCGCCGAACCCGGACCGGGGCGCTACCGTGGCATCGGTTCCGAGCTGAAGGCAGGTGACCCCATGACCATCCCCTGGCGTCGCTACGTCGCGATCGGCGATTCGCTCACCGAGGGGCTTGAAGACCGCGACGCGTCCGGTGAGCCCGTCGGGTGGGCGGACCGGCTCGCCCAGATCCTCGCCGACCGGGCGCGCGAACCCGTCCAGTACGCAAACCTGGCCATCCGCGGCCGCCTGCTCGGGCCGATCCTCGACGAGCAGGTCGCCCCGGCGCTGGCCCTGGAGCCCGACCTGGTCTCGATCTGGGGCGGCGGCAACGACGTGCTCCGCCCGGACGCCGACCCGGACGCGCTCGCCGCGGCGGTCGAGCAGGCCGTCGCGCGGTTCCGCTCGATCGGAGCGGACGTCCTGATCGGGCTCGGCTTCGACGCGAAGGACTCCCCCGTAATCAGTCTCACCCGCTCTCGCGTCGCGGTGTTCAACATGAATCTGGTCAGCCTGGCCGGCCGACACGGCGCTCGGGTGGTCAACACCTGGGGCTTGCGCTCGCTGCACGACTGGCGGATGTGGCATGACGACCGGCTGCACCTGAACGCCCTTGGGCACGCCCGGGTGGCACAGGCGGCGTTGGTGGCGCTGGGCCTGGAACCCGACTCCCCCGACTGGGATGAGCCGCTGCCTCCGGTGCCACCGATGAACCGTCGCGAGCAGCTGGACTGGAACGTGGTGTGGGCGCGTGAACATCTCGCCCCGTGGCTCGGACGGCGGATTCGCCGGACGTCCTCCGGCGCCGGCCGCAGCGCCAAGCAGCCGAGCTACCGCGAGGTGCAGCCCTCCCCAGCCGGTTGACGGCGTCGGCGTCCACTGCCTGAGAGCGGACGCCGACGCCGTGCACCACCCGGCGGCCTCACGGGCCTGCGTCCGCTCCTCGGGGCTGGGGAGATGCCCCCGATATTCGGCTCAGCCCTCGGCGAGCAGGGCGTCGATCTGGTTGGTGGCGAGCGTTGCGCCCTCCTCCATGCCCATGTCGAGCACCTGCTGCAGGGCCTCGATCGTCTCGTAGGTGGTGGTGAAGACCGCCTTCGTGCCTGCGCCGGTGGGCTCGAACGCGAACTCCGCGGACGCCACCGGCATGCCCGGTGCCGGCGTGAAGGTGTCATCGCTGGCGAAGAAGTCCTCGAAGGTGAACCGGTGCGGCGCGTTCACCGCGAGCACCCGCCAGCCGCCGTAGTACCTCTCACCGTCCGGTCCGGTCATGTAGTAATGCATCCGGCCACCCGGGTTGAGCGAGTGCTCCACCACGGTCGCCGGGTGGGACGGCGGCCCCCAGACCCGCTCGAGCTGACGCGGGTCGGCATAGACCTGCCAGACTCGCTCCACCGGAGCGGCGAACTCGGCGGTGATGACGAGCGAACGGGCGTCGAGATCCCTGGTGATATCGGTCACGGGCATGGTCATTCCTCCTGGATGAGTGTGTCGATCCGTGCGATCCGGCCGCGCCAGACCTCCTCGAGCTCGTCGAGCATCGAGGCGACCGAGCGGACCGCCTCCACGTCGCCGCTGGCCAGTTGCTCGCGGCCCTGGCGGCGCTTGGTCAACAAGCCGGCCCGCTCGAGAACGGCGACGTGCTTCTGCACTGCGGCGAAACTCATGTCGTAGGACGCCGCGAGTGCCGTGACCGAGTGTTCTCCGGCCAGCACGCGGCGCAGGATGTCGCGCCGGGTGCGGTCGGCGAGGGCGTGGAAGAACGCGTCCGCCCGATCCTCGTCCCCCTCGATCACAGGGCAAACATACAACCATCTAGTTGTACGTTGTCAAGATCGAATCACAGGATCGACGGCCGAGCGGTGGCGCGAACCCGAGTCGGTAGGCGCGGCTTGGCACAATGGGGCCATGCCGTCCACCCTGAGCACGCCCGCGCGACCCGCGTCCCTCACCCGGACCGAGCACCTGCGGCTGTGGACGGCGATCCGGATCGGAAACCTGGCCGCGCTCGCGTCCCGGCTGGCCGGACGCGGCTCCGGCGCGTCCATTCGAGGTCAGGTGCTCACTCGGATCGACCCGGACGCCTTCGCCGAACTCGTGCAGGGCCACCGGGTGCTCGCGGTCTCAGGCACGAACGGCAAGACCACCACCACCCACCTGCTCGCGGCAGCTGTGCGCTCAGGGCTCGGCCGGGATGCCGGCCGCCTGGTCACCAACGCCGACGGCGCCAACCTGCACTACGGCATCGCCTCCGCGCTCAGCGAGCGGCCCAAATCCGACATCGCGGTACTGGAAACCGACGAGCGGGTGGTCTCCGACATGATCGCGCACGCCCGTCCGGAGATCCTCGTACTGCTGAACTTCAGCCGCGACCAGCTCGACCGCCACCACGAGATCAAGGCACTCGGGCGAGCCTGGCGGGTCGCACTCGACGCCGCCGGACCGCTCGGCCCCACGATCGTGGCGAACGCCTGTGACCCGCTCGTGGTGTGGTCAGCGGGCACTGCGGCCACCGTGGTCTGGGTGGAGACGGCCACCGTGTGGAACGCCGACGGCGCGCTGTGTCCCGCGTGCGGTACGGTCCTCACCCGCGCCGCCACCGACGGCCGCAGCCGCTGGGACTGCCCGGGCTGCGACCTCACCCAGCCCGCGTCCGCCTACCGCGTGGACGGCGAACACATCGTCTTGCCGAACGGTCGAATGGTGCACCCGGACCTGCAGGTGCCCGGCTCGTTCAACGTCTCCAACGCCGCCTGCGCATTGGCCGCCGCGGTGGAGTTCGGCGTCCCCGTGCCGGACGCGCTGGCCGGAATGCACACCGTCAGCGCCCCCGCCGGACGGTTCGCCACCACCCAATTCGGCCGCACCCGAGCGCGCCTGCTGCTGGCCAAAAACCCGGCCGGCTGGGCCGAAGCACTGCCGCTGGCCACCTCCGACCCGGTGATCCTGGCGATCGACTCGGTCGCTGCGGACGGCAAGGACGTCTCCTGGCTGTGGGACGTCGAGTACGAACAGTTGGCGGGTCGCCGCGTCGTCTGCACCGGACCACGGGCGCAGGATCTGGCCGTCCGGCTGAGCTATGCGGGGGTGGAGCACGAGATCGAGCCCGACTTGCGGGCCGCCCTGGGCGAGCGCGACCTTCCGGTGGACGTGATCGCCACCTACACCCCGTTCCAGCGGCTACTGAAGATGGCGGGGTTGAGATGAAGCCGGTCGAGATCGTCCTGGTCTACCAGTCGCTGCTGGGAATCTACGGCGACCGCGGCAACGCGATGGTGCTGCGGCAGCGGCTGGCCTGGCGGGGCATCGAGGCCACCCTCACCGAGGTCGATCCGGGCGAGGCGGTCCCGTCCACGGGTGCGGTGTACCTGCTCGGCGGCGGCGAGGACGCAGCGCAGATATCCGCGGTGCGTGCACTCAGGGCCGACGGCCACCTGTTCGAGGCGATCGAGGCCGGCGCGGTGCTGTTCGCCGTGTGCGCGGGCTATCAGATCGTCGGAAAGACCTTCACCGTGGGCGATCACGACGAGGTGATCGAGGGCCTCGGCCTGCTGGACGTGACCACCCGACGCGGCCCGGAGCGGGCGGTCGGCGAGGTGCTGAGCACCTGGACGCGTCCGGACGGCACCGAGGGCCTGATCACCGGCTTCGAGAACCACGGCGGCTTCACCTCCCTCGGCTCGGACGCCGAACCGCTTGCGCGGGTCGAGATCGGTGTCGGCAACTGCGGTGACGGCACCGACGGCGCCGTCCAGGGCAATGTGCTGGGCATCTATCCGCACGGCCCGATCCTGGCCCGCAACCCCGAGCTCGCCGACCACCTGCTGGAGCGGGCGCTCGGGCACGAACTCGATCCGCTGCCGAATCCCGAGCTGGACGAGCTGCGCCGCCAGCGCATCGCCGCCGTCCGTAAGGCCGGTCTTCGCCGCTGATCCCCGATCCCCGACCAAACCGGGGACGGTTCCTATCTCGGCCCACCCGATCCCCGACCGAGATAGGAACCGTCCCCGGTTACCCGGACCGAGATAGGAACCGTCCCCGGTTACCCGGACCGAGATAGGAACCGTCCCCGGTTTCCCGCGTCCACCGAGTCAGGCGCTGAGGCCGCCGAAGAAGACGTCGAGGAGATCGCTGATCGTGCCGGCGTCCGCGGTGGCTCCGGCCCCAGGCGGGGCGAAGAACGGATAGAGCATGCCGAGCAACAGCCACACCACCAGGGACGGATCCTTCGCCACGAACTCGCCGGACGCCACCCCGTCCGCGACGAAGCGCTGCAGCGGCTCGATGAACCGCTCGCGATACTCGGCGGCGAAGGACGCGCGCTGCTCGGGTTCGAGCCGGCCGACGTCGTGCATGGCCAACCGCATGATCGCCCGCCGCTCGGCGGGCAGCGCGAACAACTGCTGCACCAGCCAACGCAGCCGCCGCTCGCCGTCACCGTGATCGGAACTCGCCTCGACCACGGCCGCGATCTCGGCGAGATACCCGGTGACGATCGCGTTCAGCACCTCCGACTTGCCGGCGAAATGGTAGTAGAGCGCAGCCTTGGTGATGCCGCAGGCCTCGGCGATCTCGCGCATCGCCACACCCTCGTAGCCACGAGCGACGAACAGTCCCGTCGCGGTGGCCAGGATCCGTTCACGCATGCGCAGCCTCCTGCCGGCCGTGGTCGTGCCCCGCTGCAGGTCGCGCCTCGGCGTCCCGCGACTTCAGGAACAGTGCGGCGACGAGCAGCAGCGCGGAGACCACGCCGACCATCGCGAACGCCGTGGCGTAGCCAGCGGTGCCGACGGCCGAGGCCGCGACGGCGCCCACGACCGCGCTACCGAGCAGTTGTCCAGTGCTGGTGAACGTGGTGACCAGTCCCTGAGCCGCGGACCGCTCAGCCGCGGTGGTCTCGTTCAAGGTGACGTAGCGGACGGGCGCCCCCAGCAGCGCGGACAGGCCCAGTCCGATCAGGAGCCCGGAGACGATGAACATCACCAACGAGGACGACGTCTGGCTGAGCAGGATCATGCCGAGCGCCAGCACCGCGACACCGACCGCGATCACCGTCCGGGAGCCGAGCCGGTCGAGCAGGCGTCCGGCCAGCGGGGAACCGACCGCCATCGCGGCCACCACCGGCATCAGCAGATAGCTGCCCACCGAGGCCGAAACGCCGAGCGAGACCACAGCCAGCGTGGGCAGGAACACCAGGCTCGCCTCACCGAGGCCGGCACCGGCGGTGAGCAGGAAGCCGAGCCGCAGCTGCCTGCGTCCGAACAGGGCTATCGGGAAGACCGGGTTGGCCGCACTCCGCTCGATGCGCACCAGCACGAGCCAGGCCAGCACCGAGACCACCAGCCACGGCCACACGTCCAGGCTGGCCAGGCTCGTCCAGAAGCCGCCGGTGTCGATCGCGCCGAGACCGTAGGCGAGAGTGCCGAGCGCGACGGCGAGCGCGATCATCCCCGCCGCATCGAAACCGCCGGCGCCGGCCACCTTGTGGTGCGGCAGCAGCCGCCAGGCCAGCGCGACCACGACCGCGGCGACGGGCAGGTTGATCAGGAACAGCCACTGCCATCCGAACGGCAGCAGCACGCCGCCGAGGATCGGGCCGATGATGAATGCCAACCCGAACACCGCACCGATCAGGCCGAGCGCCCCGCCGCGCTTCTCGGGCGGGAAGGTGTCGCCGATCACGGCACTGGCGACCGGGAAGATGCCACCGGCGCCGAGGCCCTGCACCACGCGTCCCAGGAGCAGCAGCCAGAACGCACCGGAGCCGTGGGAGAACGCCACCACCAGCGACCCGGCGGCGAACAGCGCGACATCGAGGACGTACACCGCACGCCGGCCGAAGAAGTCGCTGAGTTTGGCCATCAGCGGTGTGCCGATCAAGTTCGCCAGGACGTAGGCGCTGAACACCCACGAGACCGCTCGGGCGTCCAGCCCGAACTCGGACCTGATCGCGGGCAGCGCCGGTCCGACGATCGCGATGTCGAGCGCGCCCATGAGCACGCCCACGAAGAGGACGGCGAGAAGCCGGTTGCGTTGCCGATCGTTCACGAGTCTCCTTACTTACCGGTCGGTAAGCAGCATAACGCGTCCGGCGAAGTGCCTATTCCGCCCGGCCCCGGGCCGGCGCACGATCGAGCCCAGGAGGTACGACGCGAATCGCGTCCCGGGGCGCGAGGCGATGATGGTCGGAACCTCCGCTGCGCAGCGACCGCGCAGGAAGCTCAGAGCACCGAATAGCCCTCGGGCAGCCCACCGCGTCCGGTAGCGGCGAGCAGCAACGGACCTGCCTCGCCCTGAACCACGGCGAGGTCGCAGAGCAGGCGCAGGGTCAACGCCGCGGGACGCGCGGGCGGCTGCACGGGCAGCGCCAGTGCCCGGGCCAGATCGGCGGTGTGCACGGTGAGTTCGAGAATGCGAGTGGGCAGATAGTCGATCAGTCGCATGCCTCCGGCGATGGTGGTGAGCAGCTCGCCACCGGACAGCCCGTCCACAAGGGTGAGGACGCGCGCAGCGATCCTCGCCACCGCGCCCACCGGGTCTCCGCCAAGCGCCTGACCCGCGTCCCGACCGCGCTGGACAACCCCAGGCCCCGCTGCGACGTCGCGCGTGGCCAGGTAGTAGGCAACCGGAGAGTCGATCATCACGGCCGCAGCCGGCTGCCGTAGGTAGGCCTCGACGGTCAACAGCGAACGGCTGGTGTGTCCGGCCAACGCGCGGACGTCCCACTCCCCCAGTCCCGCAGCGTCCCATCGTCCGCCGACCTGGGCGAGGATCGCCTCGAACCAGGCCGCCGCCTCCCGATAGGCGCGCTGCGATTCCTGCCAGTCGTACTCCACGACGCCACCTCCTCCGGTTCCCAACAGCCGTAGGCGCAGGCTACTCCGGGGTCGCCGAGGGGTCAGCCCGCGAGAATCACCAGCAGGTTGCGCGGCCCGTGCACGCCTTCGACCCGGCTCAACTCGATGTCTGAGGTGGCGGAGGGACCACTGATCCAGGTCAATGGGGCCCCCTCGGCCACGGCGTCGGCCAGCCGCAGCACCGCCTCCGGCACGTCGGAGACCACCTGGTCGGCCCGCACCACCACCAGGTGCGTGTCCGGCACCAAAGTGAGCGCCCGGCGACCCTGGTCGGACGCGTGGTCGAGCACGATCGTCCCCGTCTCCGCGATCCCGACCGCGGCGGCCGTGACCACGCCGTCGATCGCGTCCAGTTCGGCCCGGGACAGCGGCGGGTCGTCGTCGTGGACGGTGATGCCCGCCGCCTCGATGGCCTGCCGCCAGGGCTGCTCCATCCCTGACGGCAGGACCACCGAGCGCACCCCGGCACTGCCGAGGAGCTCGGCGACCCGATCGGCGAGACTCCCTTCGTCGCAGCGGGCCACCGTCGCCTTGTAGTCGGCGCACATGTCCATGAAGCGGGCCAGCACGTCCGGCATCGCGGTCGGTCTGGCGTACTCCCACTCGATCGGGACGTCCGCGGCCGGGTCGGTCTCGGGAACGTCCACCAGGGCGGCGCGAACCCGGCCCAGGACCTCTTCACGCGCGCTCATCGCTGCTCCTCCCCGCGGTTCTTGCGCCACCATTCGCGGAACGACTCCCGCGGCGGCATCGGCAGGTCTCGCGCCCGCGTCCAGGCCGAGGCCGGCCAGGGCAACGGCCCGAGGTGGGTGGTGTTCGGCAGCACCCGAGCGGCCAACCCGGCTGCCCGCTCGGCCAGTTCGAAGTGCTTGTGGTCGGCCAGCACCCAGCCGGCGACGGCCATCGCCGTCGGCTCCAGTTTCGGCTTGCCCCGCTTGTGGTCGGCCACCTCCTTGCGCAGGTGCACCAGCAGGTCGGGGATCGGTATCCGCACCGGGCAGACGTCGAAGCACGCCCCGCACAGGCTGGACGCGTAGGGCAGGGACTGGTCGATCTCGTGGCCCAGCCCGCGCAACTGCGGATTCAGCACCGCCCCGATCGGGCCGGGGTAGACC
>DJWE01000104.1:18261-31163 GCA_002441465.1 Propionibacteriaceae bacterium UBA6238
GCGGCCGTTGTCGACCAGCACGACGTGTACCTCCTGCGGACCGTCGCCCGGCGTGACCCCGGTCCACATCGAGGTGTAGGGGTTCATCCGCTCGCCGGTGGACGAACGCGGCAGCAGCCGCATGAACACCTCGAGGTCGGCGAACGTCGGCAGGACCTTCTCGATCCCCACCACCGAGATCAGGGTCTCGGGGAGGGTGAGACACATCCGTCCATTGCCCTCGGACTCGACGACCACGAGCGTCCCGGTCTCCGCGATCGCGAAGTTCGCCCCGGAAATGGCCACCTTCGCGCGCAGGAACTTCTCCCGCAGATGCCGTCGGGCGGCACCGGCGAGCTCGGCCGGATCGTCGGTGATGTCCTCGGGCGCCGGGGTGCCGTACTGCTTCATCTCGCGCAGGAAGATCTCGCGCACCTCGGCCCGGTTGCGGTGGATGGCGGGGACGAGGATGTGGCTGGGTCGGTCATGGCCCAACTGGACGATCAGCTCGGCGAGGTCGGTCTCCCAGGCGGCGATGCCGACGTCCTCCAGAGCCTCGTTCAGGTCGATCTCCTGGGTGGCCATGGACTTCACCTTGACCACTTCGTCAACGCCCTTGGACTGGACGAGCCCGACCACGATCCGGTTGGCCTCCGCGGCGTCCCTGGCCCAGTGCACGGTGGCCCCGGCCCGCTGCAGCGACTCCTCCAGCTGGACGAGGTAGGTGTCGAGGTGACGCAGGGTTCGGTTCTTGATCGCCTCGCCGGCCAGCCGCAGTTCCTCCCACTCGGGCACCTCCGCGACCCGGGCGGCGCGCTTGGCTCGGATGGTTCCGGTGGCGTGGCGCAGGTTCTTGCGGAGCTGCTCGTTGCCGAGCTGGACCTTCGCGTTCTTCTGGAACTTGGGCATGCCCAGGTACGTCCCGGGCGGCGGGGCCGGCGTGCGGCGCTGGGCCTCGGCGGTCATCGGTCGCCTCCTTCGGTGTGGGCGAGGATCTCGGCGAGGTGGATCGTCTTCACCCCGGCGTTCTGCCGGTGCAGGATGCCGCCGATGTTCATCAGGCATGCGTTGTCCCCGGTGACCAGGTACTCCGCGCCGGTCTCCATCACGTGCCGGGCCTTGTCGGAGGCCATTGCGACGGACACGTCCGGGTTCTTCACCGAGAACGTGCCGCCGAAGCCGCAGCACTGATCGGCGGCGGGCAGCTCGACCAGGTCGATCCCTTTCACCGACTGCAGCAGCCGGTAGGGCCGATCCCCGACTTTGGCGACCCGTACCGAGTGGCAGGTGGGGTGGTAGGTGACCCGGTGCGGGAAGTAGGCGCCGACGTCGGTGACGCCGAGGACGTCGACCAGGAACTCGCTGAGGTCGTAGGTCTTCGCAACCACTTCCTCCACCGCCTCGGCCAGCTTCACGTCCCTGGCGTGCTCGGCGAGCATCGGGTGCTGGTGTCGCACCGCACCGACGCAGGAACCGGACGGGCCGACGACGTAGTCGTAGCCGGAGAAGGCCTTGACGTAGTTGCGGACGTCGGGGACCGCAGCGTCGAAATATCCGGTGTTGGTGAACATCTGGCCGCAGCAGGTTTGCTCGAGTGGGAACTCCACGCGACAGCCAAGCCGCTCCAGCACCGAGACCACCGCCTTGGGAGTGCCGGGAAACATCACGTCGTTGATGCACGTGGCGAACAGGGCGACAGTGACTCGCTGCGCAGGGATCGTCATCGTTCCTCCTTGTCGGGCGCCAGTACTCACCGGGTGGGCGAATGCCCACCGGTGCGCGGGGAGACCCGGCGACACCGTTGTCCGGCCCAACGCTCACTATTGGTCAGACCATTTCTGAGTCTGTACCCGGCGCCCGCGATCGTCAAGTGCCCGGGCGAATTTCGGCCACAATGGGCGGGTGAGTGTGACCGAGGAGCGTGACGGCCTGCATGCCTACGAGGTGGTGCTGAGACACGTCGAGGCGGGGATCCTCGCCGGAACGCACCGTCCCGGCGATCAGTTGCCGACCGAGCGCGACCTGGCCACGCAACTCGCGGTCAGTCGCTCGGCCGTCCGAGAAGCGATGCGCGTGCTGCAGACGCAGGGCCTGATCACCTCCAGCACGGGGCCGGGTCGCGGCACCCGGATCGCTCCGGCTCGGGGCGACGCGCTGGCGCGGATCTTCCAGTTGCACTTGATGCTTTCCGATGCCGGCACGGCCGACCTGACCGAGACCCGGATCGCGCTCGAACGCTCCTCCGCCGCACTCGCGGCCCAGCGCACCAGCCCCCGCTCGATCCGCAAACTGCGCAGCCTGGTGACCGCGATGGACGACGCCGACCAGGTCGACGAGTTCAACGACTTGGACACCCAGTTCCACGTCCAGATCGCCCGGACGGGGCAAAGCGAACTGATCGCCGACCTGACCGTCGCGATCCGGCACGCGGTGCGCGGGGCGATCCGCGCCGCATCGGCCGCCTTGCCGGACTGGCCCGAGCATCGCAACCAGCTTCTTCGCGAGCACTCCGAAATTCTCGCTGCGATCGAATCCGGCGACCCGGTGTCCGCGGCGAACCTCGTCGAGCAGCACATCCGGCGGGCCTACGTCACCTTGGGGATCGCCAAGGACGCGGCTGCACCCAGCGCGGACTGAGCGAGCGCACCTGCACGAAACGATCGCCACTTGCACCTTTTTCCTCTTGGTCCGACCTTTTGCTCTTTTGGTCTTACCTATCGCGACGCGGCGTGCTACGACTGAACTCAGGTACGACGGTGTACCGATCTGCTAGAGAGGTGTGCTTTCACGTGGAGACCTATCAGCAATTCATCGACGGCGCCTTGGTCGACTCCCACTCCTCGGAATGGATCGAGGTCGAAAATCCCTACACGAACGAAGTGATCGCACGCGCGCCCAAGGGCGACGCCGAAGACGCCGACCGCGCGGTCGCGGCCGCGAAGGCCGCCCAGCCCGCCTGGGCCAAGCGGGCCCCGGTGGCCCGCGGCGCCTATCTGAAGAAGTTCGCGGAACTGATCCGGGCGAATCGCGTCGAACTCGCGAAGACGCTGGCCAGCGAGCAGGCGAAGGTGCTGCCACTGGCCCAGGTCGAGATCGACGTGACCGCGGAATACTTCGACTACTACGCCGGATGGGCCCGCATCTATGAGGGCGAGATCATCAACTCCGATGACCCCCGAGAGAACATCCTGCTGTTCCAGAAGCCGATCGGCGTGGTTGCCGGCATCTGCCCGTGGAACTTCCCGTTCTTCGTCATGGCCCGCAAGGTCGCTCCGTCCCTGCTCGCCGGCTGCACCTCGATCATCAAGCCGTCGTCCAACACTCCGGCCACCACGTTCGAGTTCGCGAAGCTGGTCGCGTCCCTCGATCTGCCGCCGGGCGTGCTGAACGTCGTCTCCGGCGGTGGCGCCACCTTGGGCAAGGCGCTGGTCAAGCACCCCGACGTCGACATGGTCTCGCTCACCGGCTCGGTCGAAGCCGGCCAGGAGATCCTGCGCGACGCCGCCGACAAGGTCATGAAGACCTCGCTCGAACTCGGCGGCAAGGCCCCCGCGATCGTGTTCGGCGACGCCGACCTCGACATCGCCGTGAAGGGTGTCACCGACTCGCGGTTGATCTTCGGCGGCCAGGTCTGCAACTGCGCCGAACGCGTGTATGTGCACGCCAGCATCTACGACGAGTTCGTGGCCAAGCTGAAGGCCTCTTTCGAGGCCGCCGCCTATGGCGATCCGTTCGCCGATCCGACCCCGGTCTACAGCTCCCAGATCGACCAGGCGCAACTGGAGAAGATCGACGCCATGGTCAAGCGTGCAGTCGCAGCGGGGGCCGAAGTGGTCACCGGCGGCAAGCCCGCGTCGGTCGACACCGGCTACTTCTACGAGCCGACCCTGATCGCCGGTGCGACGCAGGATTCCGAGATCGTGCAGAAGGAGATCTTCGGGCCCGTCCTGCCGATCGTGAAGTGGGACGACTACGACACGGTGATCGCCCAGGCGAACGACGTCGAGTACGGCCTCACGTCCTCGGTCTTCACCACGAACGTGAACACCGTGATGCAGGCCGTGAAGGACCTGAACTTCGGCGAGACCTACGTCAACCGCGAGCATTTCGAAGGCATCCAGGGCTTCCATGCCGGCTGGCGCAAGTCCGGCATCGGTGGCGCGGACGGCAAGCACGGCCTGTACGAGTACCTCCAGTCGCAGGTGGTCTACATCCGCTACTGACGCCCGTCCCCTCGCGGGCAGGGACCGCGCCGGACAACCGCCGACGAGATCCCTGCCCGCTCACGGAAGGAGCGACCCAACCCCCCAGGGGCCGCTCCTTCGGAGCGCGGCCAACCCCGCTCAGGCGATCCGCCGGCGCACCATGATCGCCACAGCGGCGATGCCGCTGCCGAGGGCGATCAGTCCGAGCAGCATCCCGATCGGGACCAGGAAGAACGGCTCGTTCAGGATTCCTTCGGCGTCCACGGTCGCCCCGATCAGCCGGAAGGTCACCGCGCTGGCGATGCTGCCCACCAGGGCGACCACGAAGGCGCCGACGAAGAAAGCCAGCCAGCGGTTCCGCCGAAGCAACGAGGCCAGCGCGCGCATGGGCGCAGCCTCTTCCCTGTGGTCGGACTCGACGCCGACATTCTGTCCCAGCGCGGCCAGCGCACCCCGGCAGGACGCACAGCCGGCGAGGTGGGCCTCGACGAGCGCCCGGCTTTGAGGGCTGCACACCCTGTCGTAGTACAGGGGCAGAAGGTCCGTCACCACAGCACAGTCAGCAGTCATGTTCGTCATTTCAATTCCTCCCTCAGTTGGGCTTTTGCCCGATGAAAGGTGACCCGGGCCCAGCTCTCGGTCTTGCCGAACAGCTCGGCGATCCGCGCGAACGGCAGTTCACCCAGAACCCTCAGTGAGAACACCTCTTTGTAGGGTTCGCCGAGGACGTGAAGCGCATGGTGGACCGTCATCGCCGACTCCTGGTCGGCCAATCGGGCAACCAGGTCCGGCCCGTCCCCTCGTTCCTCGACCTCGTCGCCGCTGAACCGCTGCGCCGACCGTCGATGAGACACGTAGACGTTTCGGGCGATCCGACACAACCACGTCGACATCGCGCAGTCCCCGCGAAACGAATCCAGGGCCTTGAGCGCGCGCAAGAAGGTCTCCTGCGTCGCCTCCTCGGCCTCGTGTGGATCCGCGCCAAGCCCGCGGACGAACGCGTACACCTGTCGGCTGTGTGCCGTATAGGCCGCCGTCATGTCCACCACCGATCACCTCACTTCCACCAGTTAGACGCACCAGTGGCGATTTCGTTACGACGGCGGTGTGGGCGCTCGACCGAGCGACGAGGGATCTGCGCGCCAGACCGGTGGCGAACCCGTGGCAAGCCACGTCGGAGCGTCCAGGCACGGGTCCTGCCAGCGACGCTCCCGCCAGTTCGCTAGGCGACCTTCACCCGGACGGACTTCTTCGACGAGTCCAGCCGGGAGTTGCCCACGTACTTCACCGTGAGCGTCCGCCACCCGGTCTTGCTGAGCCTCGGGTAGGTGTACTTCACGCGTCCCTTGTCGTCGGAATCCAGCGCGACCGTCTTCAGTCGCCGGCCGTCGAGGTAGAAGCGCACCTTGCCCGTCGGAGTCACGCCGTCGGCGGTGGTGGAGATCCGCGCCGTCACGACCACGCGGGTGCGCATGCGCTTCACCGAGGTGGTGGATGCGCTGACCTTGGCCGCGCTGGACGCCTTGAGGACCGTGTAGTCGAACGACGACGTCTTCGTCACCGAGCCGTCGGAGTAGGACGCGGTCGCCGAACGGTCGCCGACCGACGACGAAGAGAAGCCGGAGACCTTCGCCGCCTTGGTCACCACTGTGGTGTAGACGCCCTTGTTGTAGACGGCCCGCACGACCAGGCCGGTGGTGCTCAACTTCTCGCCGACCGTGTAGGTCAGTTTCTTCGGTGCGGTGAGCGTCACGGCAGTCAGGACCGCCTTCGGCGGTGGCGAGGAGAGCAGCTTCTTGTAGGGCGAGGTGAGCCCGAACAGGCTGGCCACATTGCTCGCCGTGTAGGACACCGACCAGTCGGCCAGCGGCGCCTGCCCCGCGTTCGTCATGTCCGGGTAGGCGAGGTTCGCCTCCCGCGAGATGGACCAGGTCGTGCCGCTCTGCTCCTGCACCAAGACCTTGGCTGCCTCGAACAGGATCGAGGCGCGCCGCAGGTGGGAGGAGTCAGAGACCAGGCTGTAGCTGGTGAACGACGAGCCGGCCAGCATGGCCATCGAGTACTTCGCGTTGCCGATCGTGCTGGACGACTTCTTCTCGACCAGGATCCGCGACTTGGCCACCCCCTTGGCGATCAGCCACCGGTAGCCGACCTCGGCCTCGGTCTTCCCGCTCTTCGGGGAGCCACCACTGACCAGGACTTTGGCGGCGGGGTATTTCCTGAGCGCCTTCACGGCCAGGACGAGTCGGCGCTTGAACTTCGTGCTCATGGCCCCGGATTTCTTGAGCGCCGATCCCAGGACCACGAAGACGTGTCCCTTCTTCGGCAATCCGGACGGCACCGAGGAGTTCATCTTCATGGAGTTGTTGATCGTGGACCAGGACCTCACGAAATCCGACCACAATTCCGCCTCCCAGGCGGAGGACGTCACCATCGAACTCACCGCGATGTCCCGCTGTGCGGCGTTGCGGTCCTGCTGGAAGTAGATCGCCTGAGCCTTGAGTGCGCGGACGGACGCAGCCTTCGCCGCATGCGCAGCCGGCTCGATGACCACGCCGCCGCTGAAGGCGAAGAATGCGGTCGCGACCAGGACTGCAACTAATGCGCGGGCCGTCTTGACCATTACCGATGACCTTCCATATTTCTGTTCTCGGGCGCACCAATAGCGCTGGGCACGCATTGCGGGGCGTCGCACCCACCCCCGAATTCGAGCGGCAACGCCACATCGCGGCCTTTCGGCCACCGTTGTTGAGAGTTTTCCACGAGCCCGCGTATCGAGCACATTTGGTTGAGACTTTGGCCGGGCACTGGTTGAGGGTTCGACGCGGGACGACGCTGGCTGAGCACGTCCGCCGGCGCGAATCGCCTCTGGCAGACTCGACCGTGTGCTGACCGTCACCGTGCCCGATCAGGATCTGCTGGCCCGCGTCCGCGACCTGTCCGGACGCGTTGAGCTGGTGCTGTGGGATTGCCTCGAGCCGTTGCCGGCCGACCTGGCCGCGAGGGTCGAGGTGGTCCAGATCGGGCATTACTGGACCCAGCCGGAGCGCTGGCTGCGGCTGCGTGACCTGCCGAATCTTCGCTCGGTGCTGTTGCCGTCGGCGGGGTTCGAGCACGCACTGCCGCTGGTTCCCGATCAGGTCACCGTGTGCAACGGGCGCGGCGTGCATTCGACCGGTACCGGAGAGCTCGCCGTGGCCCTGATCCTGGCGTCCCAGCGCGGGCTGGCCGTCGCGCTGGATGCCCAACGGGAGGGCCGCTGGGCGACGCCCGAGGTGCCTTCGCTCGCGGACCGCCGCGTCCTGGTGATCGGCGCCGGGTCGGTGGCCCAGGCCATTGCCGAGCGGCTGCGTCCGTTCGAGGTCGAGATCACCATGGTCGGGCGCTCCGCGCGTCCGGGGGTGCACGGTGTGGCGGAGCTTCCTGCGCTGCTGCCGACGGCCGACATCGTGGTGCTCGCCGTGCCGTACTCCCCCGCCACCGACCGGCTGCTGGATGCGTCCGCGCTGGCGCTGCTTCCCGACCAGGCCTTGGTGGTGAACATGGCCCGCGGTCGCGTGATCGACCAGGACGCCCTGGTGGCCGAGCTGCAGTCCGGCCGTCTGCGGGCCGCACTTGATGTCACCGATCCCGAGCCGCTGCCGTCCACCCACCCGCTGTGGCGGGCACCGAACACGCTGATCACCGCGCACCAGGGCGGGAACAGCGACGCCACCTATCCCCGGGTCGCCGCGCTGTTGCGTCGCCAACTCGAGCACCTGATCGCCGGTGAGCCCCTGGAGAACGTGGTCCGTCCGGCAGCCACCTGATCCCCCAGCCCTGGGGACGGTTCCTATCTCGGCCCACCAGCACCTGGACCCCGCGCCGAACCCAGGGGACGGTTCCTAGCTCGGCCCACCGGCACCTGGACCGAGATAGGAACCGTCCCCGATCAGTTCAGGAGGTCGAGCAAGCCATGCTGGACGGCGTCCAGCCAGGCCCCGACGCTCGCCCGGGCCGGCGGGGTGTCGGGATAGCGCGCCCGTAGGTGCAGGCCGGTGTCGTTGAGGATGAACCAGACCATCACCCCGTCGTCACGCACGATCGCCGAGACATACTGCACCTGGGCGTCCTCAGGGAGCGCGGGCAGACGACGGGTGTCCAGCCACGAGAGCGCAAACATGCCCGGCGCCACGGGCATGCCTCCATAGGGAGCAAGAATCGGGGCGAGCGGGTACGAGCCGAGCGCGACCGCCTCCCCGACGGCACCCACGCAGGCCGCGGGATCGGGATCGGCGAGCTCGAGGACGGAGTTGGTGATGAACCATCCCACCGAGTCCCGCCAGCGATCCTCGTCCCGGCTGTGCACCGGAAACACCGCGCGCAGCGGCGTCCCCGCCAAATCGCGGGTGACCCGGGTCAGCACCGACATCACCAACCCGATCGTGCGGACGCCGTAGTGGCGAGCAGCCGCGGCGAACGCGACGGCCTGCCCGGCATCGAGCAGGTCGCGCACCTCGACCGCGCTCACGCCCGCGGGGTCCGGATCGCCCAGTGGCAGCGGAAACCTCGGCATCACCCCGCCGCCGGCGTCCAGGATCTCTGCCCATCGCCGGTGCACAGCCTCCGGGGCGGGCGGACGGGCCTCGAGCGCCGCGCTGTGCTCGGCGAAGCTCGCCGCCGGCACCGAGCCGGTCCCGGGTCGTCGCCCGTCGGCAAGGTCGACCAAGCCGGCGTACAGGTCGCGCAGGATCACCAGGAAGGACCACATGTCCACATGCGCGTGATCGGAGCCGAGCACCACGACGGGACGCCGGTCGGGCTCGGCGGCGTCCGGCAGAAGCAACGCCAGCCGGTACGACGGGCGCGCGTAGGGTGCACAGACCCGATCGAACAGGTCGCGCAGCACTTCCCGAATCGTTCGGCCCGCGGGTATGTCGTGCTCGGCCCACTCCCCGAGCACCAGGTCCACCTCGTGCAGGACTGGCTGGCCCGCCGCGTCCCTGGTGAAGACCGTGCGCAGGGTGCCGTGCCGGCTCACCACCGCGAACCATGCCGACGCGATCCGCTCGGGGGTCGCGTGTTCGGGAAGGCGCGCCGAGATCGCCATCCACGAGCCGGGACGCTGTCCCTGACCGACGTGACGGCGCTGGTCGAACGAGATCGGCAACGGACGTCCGACCGCACCGGGCAGCACCGCAATACTGAGCAGTCTGCCTTGTGGGAGCGCCATCTGCGCGACGTTCGTGAGCCGCATGCCGCCCTACCCTAGGAGTCACAAGCGACCAATTGGTTACAGGAGGATCACGTGCCCGGCCTGGACGTAGAGGATGCCCGTCTCGACTACGACATCGCTGGGGATTCCGGTCCTCTCGTGGTGCAACTGCACGGCCTCACCTCGTGCCGGGAGCGGGATGCCGCGCTCGGCCTCGACCTCGGCAGGGCCCTGTGCGGCCACCGGATCATGCGCTACGACGCCCGCGGTCACGGTCGGTCCACCGGGAGCGCGGACGTCGCCTCCTACGCATGGCCGGCCCTCGCCAAGGATCTCCTGGCGTTGATCGACCACGTCTCTCCCGACGTCGGGGTGCACGGTGTGGGGACGTCGATGGGGGCCGCGACCCTCCTGCACGCCGCCGTCCAGGCGCCACAACGGTTCGCCAGTCTCACCCTGGTGGTGCCACCGACAGCGTGGGAGACGCGCCGGGAGCGCGCGGACGCCTACCGTGCCAATGCCGACCTGGTCGAGCGGGAGGGCGTGGACGCGTTCGTCGAACTCGGCAGCGCCAACCCCGACCCGCCGGCGCTCGCGGACGCCCCGCGCACTCGTCCGAGCGTGGCGGAACCGCTGCTGGCGACCGTGCTGCGCGGGGCCGCGTCCTCGAATCTGCCGGCCCTTCAGACCATTGCCGAGATCGCGGTGCCCACGCTGATCCTCGCCTGGGCCGACGACCCGTCTCATCCGTTACGGACTGCGGAACTGCTGCATCAGGCGATCCGGGGCAGTCGACGAATCGTGGCCCGTACGCCGTACGGCATCATGGCCTGGCCGGCCCTGTTCGCCGATCATGTGACTGACGCGGAGCGCCGTCTGGCCGGCGCGGGCCTGGCCGCAACCGGAGCGCCGGTGTGAGCACCCGTCGGCCAGGGCGGACCCTGGACGCAGCAGGGCCGGCGTCCGGGCTGCGGACGCCGACCCACCCACTGTTTCCTGCCGCTCAGCTGGCGGCGAGCCCCTCCAGTGGGCGCCCGGCTGCCAACCCGAGTCCGGTGCCGACGGTCGCGACCGCGGTCAGCGAGCCATCGTGGCCGACGTGGAACGTCTCGACGGTTCCGTCGGCGCCACTGAGCTGGTAGAGGTAACGCCCGTCACGGGACGCGGCCATGTCGATCGGCCCGCCATCGGTGTGCGCCGCCGTGGCGTCGGACAGGCTCAGCCGTCCGTGTCGCTCGGTGAACGCGGAGATGCTGTCCGACCCGGCGTTGGCCGCGTAGAGGATGCCCCGCACCACGATCGACCAGCAAGCCGCCGCCTGGCCGGTGGGCCCGACCGAGGAGAGCTCGGTGAGGACGGCGTCACGCCCGACGCGATAGCTGGACGCGAGACCGGTGGCGTCCACCACGAGCAGGCGACCGGCGCGATCGAAGGACAGGGCGAACGGCACGGCGCCCGAGGCGGTTGTCACCGGAGTCACGGCGGGACGCCCGCTGTGATCGAGGGTGTAGCTCAGCAGCGTGCCGTGGGTCTTGGTGGCCACGACGACGGCCCGCTGATCGGGTGTGATCGCGACCTGCGAGGGCGACTGCAGGAACTCCGGCTTCCCGTTCGGCGTCAGGCCGAGCGAGCGCGAGCTGCCGGGCAGCGGCACGACGCGGCCCCCGACGATCCGATAGCCGGCGATCGAGCCGCCGTCGCGGGCGTTGAGCACGTAGACCAGGTTGCCGACCACGCTGACCGAGACCGGCAGGTCGCCGCGAGTCGACAAGACCTGACGTCGGGCGAGTCGACTGCCGCTGACGCCGAACACCGTGACCGTGTCGCTGCCTCCGTTCACGGCGAACAGCAACCTGTGCCGGCGATCGAGGGTGAGCGCTCCCTGGGACGCGAGCGGATCGACCGCCGCTCCGTCCACGATCGCCCCAGAGCCACCGGTGCCGATGGTGCCGGTCTTGGTCAGCGTGCCGTCGGGAGCACGGTCGTAGCTGATCACCGAGTTGTGGTCGACGTCGTTGGTGAGCACGAAGACGGCCCCAGCGACGGGTGCAACGGCAGTGACGGGCGCGGGCCCCACTGCGGTGGCAGGGCTAGCCGAGGCGACACCGAGGGTCATGGTGAGTGCGGCGGCGGCCGCCACGGGCAACAGTCTGGACAGAGATAGGAACTTCATTGATGGCGCTCCTTCGCGAGCTTGTGTGGACAGCCGCTAGTCCACGCCCGCGGCGAACGGCGCTCTATGTCCCGCTGCTTACGTGCTCCTTACGAGGACCTCACCATCCATCATCAGGTGCTGTGATCGGCCTGCCTACACCTCGCTACGCCAGGAATGTAGCGGCTCATAGCCGAGCAGGCGACGCGCCTTGTCGATGGCAAGAAGGGTTTCGTTGCCCTGCACAGGACGGGCCAGCGGGACGCCCGGGAACACCTCCGCCATCAACTCGGCGCTGGGCCGGGTCATGACGGTGTCGGCGTTGGCGATCACGAAGGCTTCGAAGCCGGGAAGGTCGACCTCGAGCGCTCGGCGGACCGCCTGCGCGCCGTCCCTGGCGTCGATATAGCCCCACAGGTTCCAGCGACGCGCGGACGGGTCGTCCTGCCAGGTCGGAAAGGCGTGGTAGTCCTCGGGGTCCATCACATTGGAGAAGCGCAAGCCGATGATGGACAGCTCGGGATTCCAGCGGGCGAAGTGACGGGCCATCTCCTCCTCCGCGGCTTTGCCGAGGGAATAGGTGGAGTTCGGACGCACCGGGTACTCCTCGTCCACCGGGGCGTAGGGCGGCGGGACATCGAAAGGCAGGCCGAGAACGGTCTCGCTGGACGCCCAGACGACCTTCGTGATGCCGGCGATCTTCGCCGCCTGGAAGATGTTGAAGGTGGACGGCACATTGTTGTGGAAGGTGGCGCCGCTGGTGAACAGGCCAGGCGCAGGAATCGCGGCGAGGTGCACGACGGCGTCCACGTGGTCGTAGCGTTCGTCGACGCCGGTGAGCAACTCGACCACCTGCCCGAGATCGGTGAGATCGGCCCTGGTGAACCGACCCGGCTGGCCTGCCGGGGGCGGCGTGCGATCGGTCGTGATCACGTCGTAGCCCTGTTCGACAAGGTGCGCCACCACCGCTCGTCCGAGCTTTCCACTGCTTCCGGTCACCAAAACGCGTGTCATGTTCGAAGACTAACTGCGGCCTCCGACACCCGGTGGCCGGTACGAAGACCTGCGGGGGCGTCACCTGCCCGAATCGGACGAATCAACTTGTGGATAAGTGAATGACTTTGGCTGGACTCTGTGGATAACCGGGCCCGACCACACCCAACCATGCTGAGCTAACACCCACAGTCCCCACACCCCCAGGAGGCAACCATGCCGTCGCACCCACAGCGACTCGCCCTCACCGCCACCACACTGTGCCTACTCACCACATGCACCCCCACCACACCCACACCCACACCCAGCCCCGCACCCAGCTACCGCTGCACCCCCGAAACCGGCGGCGACGAGCACGACTGCACCCAAGCCCCACACG
>DJWE01000060.1 GCA_002441465.1 Propionibacteriaceae bacterium UBA6238
CGTTGGTCCTCTCGCTCTGGGACGAAGACCAGTTCGAGGCCGAGGTCGGCCCGATCGCCCGCGGCGATGGCCTCGTCCCGCTCACCCTTGCGCACAACGTCCCGGCGCCGGAAGACGTCGATGGGGTGCTCGCCGATGCGGCCGCCGCGGGCGCCGGCGACGTGGTCTCGGGGCAGACCCGGGACTGGGGCGGCTACAGCGGGTACTTCGCCGACCCGGACGGGATCCGGTGGGAGGTCGCCTACAACCCGGGACCGCTCGGTGTCGAGCTCATGGAGGCGGCGGGCCTGTCCTCACCGGGCAGCGAGCCCGAGGGCGCCGCGACGTGACCGGCGGTGAGGACGCGCCCCGGTGGCGCCGGTGGCTTTACACGGCCGGTGCGGTCGCGGCGGCGGTGATCGCCGTCGTGTTCGCGACCGTGGGGGACGGCGTCGAGACCCCGGACAATGGGGGCTGGTCGCGTCTGATCGTCGCGTGGGGGCATCAGGTGGTCTGGGCCCTCCTCGCAGGAGCTCTGGCGATGGCAGCGCTGCGCGGCCGATGGCAGCGGGCCTCGGAGGGGCTGGCGGTCGCGGCCGCCGTCGTCTACGCGGCGTTTCTGGCGGCGGTGTTTCTCGGCGGGAGCTGAGCTCATCCGCACTTTTCTCGCTGGAGGGCTTCTTGCGTGCATATGCACGCAGTCGGCTCCACAGCGAGAAAGTTGCCGGGCGGTTCCGACCGGAGACGGAACCCTGGTCCCGCGGACACTAGGGGACCTGGCTCACCCCCGGCGAACCCTAGGCCTCTGGGGCCTGCGTGTCGGTCGTCCCCTCGTACAGGCCGATGTGGTTGCCGAAGGGGTCTTCGAAAATCGCCCACCAGCTGGTCTCGCTGATCGGCGCCTTGGCCATGAGCACGCGGCCACCGTTCGCCTCGGCCTTGGCGAGGGCCTCGTCGATCGAGTCCACCTCCACGTAGGACCGCGGTTGCGTGAAACCTTCACCGCGTGGCGCCAGCCCTCCTCCGCTGATCTTGTTGGGGGCCTGCCACATGGGGTAGCCCTCGAAGCCGGGCAGCTCCGCGATCTGCCAGCCGAACAGCTCGCTGTAGAAGCGCTGCGCCTGGTCGAGGTCCGTCACCGGGATGTCGATGTGGGTGATGTCTCCGTGCGGCATGCCTGTCCTCCCTGTGTGGGCCGCCGGTCCGACGGCGTCCTCGCCCGAGTCTGGCACGCGCACCAGCGCCTCCGATGGGTATGGCGGTCATCCGTGCAGGCCAAGCGCGACATTGGCTCCGCCGTGCAACATTGCGTCAGGTGGCGCGCAGGTAGCGTCGGCTCACCGTCGCCCAGCTGAATCTGCTCACCGGAGCCTGGGGATGAGGACCGGTGTGCTCGCCTTGTACGCCTCGTAGTCGGGCTGTCCGCCCCACTTGCTGTCGGCCTTCCTCTCCAGCAGCGGGACGCCACTCACCTTGGTGAGGAGAAGCGTCACGAAGAGGGGTGAGACGAGCGCGACCCATTGCCAGCCTTGGAGCGTGGGCAGCGCGATCATCGCGACACCGGTCCAGAGCACGATCTCGCCGAAGTAGTTGGGGTGCCGCGACCGTGCCCAGAGACCAGTGGAGATGAATCTGCCCGTGTGGGCGGGGTCGGCGTTGAAGCGGCTCTTCTGCAGATCCGCCGCGATCTCGATCCCGAAGCCGACGGCCCAGACCACGAACCCGATCAGGGCGAACCAGTCCAGCCCCACCCGGGTCACCGAGGTGATGGACACCCAGGCCGCGGCGGCGGTGAGCGTCACCCAGAGGCCCTGGATGGTCCATACGCTCAGAAACCGGATGATCGACGGCTTGAGGTCGTCGAAGCGGTCGTCCTTGCCCGCCCTGTGGACGCGCCGCACCAGGAAGGTGCCGAGCCGCGCCGCCCAGGCGAGCACCAGGGCCGCCAGCAGGAGCGCCCGGGCGTCGACCCCAGGGGTGAGGAGGGCGATGGCCAGGGTGATCGAGATGTAGGTCAGACTTCCGGTGAGGTCGAAGAAGCGCTCCGTCTGTGCCGCGAACGACGGAACGAACACCACCCACTGGATCACGAAGGCGGCCGTCACCGCCATGGCGAAGACGGGGATCCCAGCGACGGTGGCCCCGCCCTGGCTGCCCGCCAGCGCCACGAGCGCCCCGATCAGGACGACGAACGGTAGCGAGAACAGGGCCGTGCGGTCAGCTGCGGAGCGGGTCACAAGAGAGCCACGATGTCGGCTTTGATCGCCGACGGCTCGACCTTCGGCGCGTAGCGGCGCACGACGTGACCCTCTCGGTCGACGAGGAACTTGGTGAAGTTCCATTCGATGGCATCGCCCAGCGGCCCGGGGGCCTCGGTGCGGAGCCACGCGAAGAGTGGGTGCGCCTCGTCCCCGTTGACCTCGACCTTGGCGAACATGGGGAAGGNNCAGGGGAACCCCAGCACCTCGAGCCCATCGGCGGAGTGGGTCGAGTAGAGCCTCTCCAACCCGGCGAACTGCGGGGTGAAGCCGCACTTGGAGGCCGTGTTCACCACAAGGACGAGCTTGCCCCGGTACTCGGACAGCGACTGCTCCCGGCCGGAGAGGGTGGACGCGGAGAATTCGTAGAGGGTAGTCACGGGCCAACTCTAGGTGTGCCGGTCAGCCGACGGCGACCGCGACGTCGCGCAGCGCGTAGCCGGAGATGATGTCGTCCCACCCCAGCTGAGGTTCGCGGAGCATCGTCACCCGGTGGGCGAACAGCCTTGTCAGAAGAATGTCGGTCTCCTGAATCGCCAAGGCGTTGCCGGGGCACTTGTGCGGGCCGTCGCCGAAGCTCATCACCTCGGGCCCGACGCCGCGGGGGAGTGGCCGCGCAGGGCACAGATCCAGCGGCGCCTCGCCGACGGTGGCCGGGTCGGCGTTGGCCTGGCGGATGAACAGGTCCAACAGATCGCCCGGCTCGACGGTGTAGGTGTGGCCGCCGTCGGTGAAGCTGAACCCGCGCTGGGCGCGGCGGTAGAGGTGCCCGACGATGGGTTCCAGGCGCAGGATCTCGTGGAGGATGGCATAACGCTCGGGCTCATCCGCCTGAACGTAGCGGGCGCGGAGCGCGTCGTCGCGCAGGAGGTGCAGCGTGGCCATCGAGATGAACTCGCGGGTGGTCGCCATGCCCGCGGCGCCGTAGGTGACGCACTCGATGAGGATCGCGGGGATGCCGTAGCCCTCCTTGAGGAGGTGGCTGATGACGTCCTCCTGCGGCTGACGCTGACGCTCCCGGATCGCCGGCCGCACGTCCCACAGGTAGAACCAGAGCATGGGGGCGCTGCCACGGAGCTGGCGCACAGTGCTCGCGACGCGACCCTCCGGCTCAGACGAGGCCGGGTCGAAGGACGGCTGGTCGAACAGGCGCTCCAGGCGGCGGGCCATGCGGTCGATGCGCGAGTTGGTGAGCCCGATGACCTGGGCGGCGACCTCGGTCGAGTATCGCAGGGACACGTCGTCGAGCCGGGCCTGACCGTCTGCCACCATCTCCGCCACCAGAGCGTCGGCGCGGGATTCCATGAGGTCGCGGTAGCGGGCAGCTACCGTCTTGGGCGCGAAGTAGCGCGCGATCTTGC
>DJWE01000087.1:0-10604 GCA_002441465.1 Propionibacteriaceae bacterium UBA6238
CGCGTGCTCCGCGTCGATGAACGCGCAGATGCCGCCGGCTGCCTGGGCGTTGGCGATCGCGTGGAGTGCGACCGTCGTCTTGCCCGACGACTCCGGGCCGTAGATCTCGACGACCCGGCCACGGGGCAGCCCCCCGATGCCGAGCGCGACATCGAGCGCGATGGAGCCGGTGGGGATCACCTCGATCGGCTGGCGGGTCTCGTCGCCCAGTCGCATCACTGAACCCTTGCCGTGCTGCTTCTCAATCTGGGCAAGCGCCGCCGCAAGCGCCTTCTCCCGGTCCGCTACCGCCATCTGCCGCGTCCTCTCACTCGACACTTCCATCGTTGTCGCCATCACCCTAGGCAACGCCACTGACATTCGGTCAGGTGGTGGCGTCGGTGTGGATATCCCCACTCGCGCCGGGCAACTGTCCACAGATTAGCCGAACAGATGTTCGATATGCCCGCGACACGCACGACGTTCTCGCGCGGCTACCAGCCGCTCCCCGGTCGCGGTCCGGAACGGCTCACAAGGACGATTCAGCGTTCGGCAAGCGGTAGCTCCAGCGCCTCCCACGCCGCGCGCCAGATCTCCTTGCACGGCGTGCCGCCAGCCAGCGCCTCACTTACCGTGCGGTGCCCCAGCCGCTCCAACACAACCGTGTCCGACCACATCACCGAGTAAGCCTCACCCAAGTGGCTCGCCAGTCTCAGACGCAGGTCGCCCTCACGCATCAGCGGCTCAGGCCGCAGCTACATGCGGGCTGCGCACGGGCAGCGTGGTGACACCGGCGTGATCGTCGATCTTGTCCGACACCTGGCGCAACACGTTCGACAGCGGCACGTCCAGCGCTCCGCAGATCGCGTTCAGCAGTTCCGAGGAGGCTTCCTTCTGGCCGCGCTCGATCTCGGAAAGATAACCGAGGCTGACCCGGGCCTTCCCCGAAACCTCACGCAGAGTGAGATTCGAGGACGTACGCAGCTCGCGCAGCGACTCGCCGAGCATTTCCCGCATCAGCAGCGGGCGCTCGCGCACTTCCTGGATCATGGGACGACTCTACCTGTCCTGATGGGTCGGATTCTGATGGTGGTACAACGCCACGCGGGCACGTGGTTGTTCCCTGGCGTCCGCCACAGATTCGGCAAGCGCGCGAAGCCCCTCCAGATCGAGCCGGGCCGCCGGACGCCGAGACCTCAACTCCGGGTCGCGGAGTGCGGGGATTCCCGCTCCAGCGCGCCGAACAACAATTCCAGCGCAGCCGTGGTGGTGGCCGTCCGGACCGCGGCCCGGTCCCCGGCGAAATGGTGCCGGGTGGCGCGGACGACACCGCCGGGCTCGGCCAGGCCGAGCCACACCTCGCCGGGCTGGTGTCCATCCTGCGGATCAGGCCCAGCGACGCCGGTCGCAGCGATCGCCCAGTCGGCACCGGTCTCGATCCGCACCCCGTTCGCCATGGCCACGGCGGCCTGGGCCGACACCGGCCCATGCGCGTCCAGAACCTCGCTGGGGACCCCGGCCAGACGCGTCTTCTGAGGGGTCGCGTAGGCAACGACTCCGCCGAGGTAGACCGCGGAGGCACCCGGGACTGCGGTGAGCGCGGCCCCGATCATCCCGCCGGTCAGCGACTCCGCCGTGGCCAGGCTCTGTCCGCTCGCAGCCAGAGCCGCGATGACCTCCGCTGCGGGATCGGAACTGGTCACCCCTTGCCCTTGGCGAGCGCCGCAGCACGCAGCCGAAGCGCGTCGCGGACGTACATCACGCCGGTGACCAGGGTCAGCACGAAGGCGGCGCCCATCACGAGCCAGGCCAGCCAGAACCAGAAGGGCAGGATCTCCTGGACCCTCGGGATGGGGTACGGCAGGAACATGATCAATGCGATCGACTGCAGCACGGTCTTGAGCTTGCCCCCGGCCGCTGCGGCCATCACCGCGTACTTGAGCATCGCCGCGCGCATCCAGGTGATGCCCCATTCCCGCACCAAGATGATGATCGTGATCCACCAGGGCAGTTCGCCGAGGATGCTCAGCGAAATGAACGCCGCCCCGGTGAGGGCCTTGTCGGCGATCGGATCCCAAATCTTGCCGAAGTCGCTGACCAGGTCGTAGCGACGGGCGATCCTGCCGTCGAACAGATCAGTCAGGATCGCCACGGCGAACGCGACCGTGGCGCCCAGGCGCCAGGAGAACTCCTCAGGGTGCAGGAACAGCAGGACCAGAAAGACCGGCACCAGGATCAGCCGCAACACCGTCAGCGCATTGGGCAGCCACGCGGGAACGCCGACCTCAGCGGATTGCGCGGGTTGCGTCATCACCCCTCCAGCTCCACGACCAGGTCCACGCCGTCCGTCGCCGTGACCGTGCCCCAGGCGAGCGTGCCCGTGACCAGATCGTTATCTGCTGGATCGAGCGTAGTACCACCGTCGGTCTCCGGGCCTTGGTGCGCGGATCTTCCTGATCCCGTCCCGTCCTCGGCGACCGCCTCGATCAGAACCTGCGTTCGTTCGCCGACCCGATCCGCCGCCCGCTGCGCCGACACCTCGTCCACGAGCGTGGCCAGCCGATCCACGCGCTCGTCGATCATCGTGGGCTCGACCTTCCCCGGCAGCGTCGCCCCTTCTGTGCCCTCCTCGTCGGAGTAGCCGAACACGCCGACCGCGTCCAGACGGGCCGAGGCGAGGAAGTCGGCGAGAACCGCGACGTCCGCCTCGGTCTCGCCGGGGAAACCGGTAATCACGTTGCTGCGGATCCCCGCATCGGGACGCGCAGCACGGATCCGTCCGATCAGGCCGAGGAACGAATCTGCGTCCCCGAAACGCCGCATCCGGCGCAACACCGGAGCCGACGCGTGCTGGAACGGCAGGTCGAAATAGGGAACCACCCGATCCAAGCCCAGCATCGCCTCCATCAGGGACGGTCGCACTTCGGCGGGCTGAAGGTAGGAGACCCGGATCCAGTCCAGGCCGTCGACGGCGTTCAGGCCGGCCAACAGCTGTTCCAGATTCGTGCCGAGATCCTTGCCGTAGGCGCTGGAGTTCTCGCTGACCAGCACCACCTCCCGGACGCCGCCCTCAACGAGCCAGCGAGCCTCGGCGACCACCTCCTCGATCGGCCGGGACAGGTAGGACCCACGGAAGAACGGAATCGCGCAGAAGGCGCAGCGGCGGTCGCAGCCCGAAGCGATCTTCAACGGCGCGGACGCACCGGTGGCCAGCCGGTGTCGCGGGATCCAGCCATGACCCGGGATCGCGTGACCGGGCACGGACACCTGGGCGGCGCGCGCCGGTCTCGCCACCGGCGTCACCGGCAACAGGCTGCGCCGATCCCGCGGCGCGTGAGCCTCGACCTGCCCGCCGTCCAGAATCCACTGCAGTTTCTCGGCGATCTGGGGATAGGCGTCGAAGCCGAGCACGGCGTCCGCTTCGGGCAGCGACTCGGCCAGCTCACGTCCATAGCGCTCGGCGAGGCAGCCCACGGCGATCACCGCTCGGGTACGGCTCGCGCCCGCCTTGTGATCGGCGGCATCGAGGAGCGTGTCGATGGAATCCTTCTTGGCCGCATCGATGAACCCGCAGGTATTCACGACGATCGCCTCGGCGTCGTCCGGGTCGTCGACCAAGGCGAACCCGCCGGCTGCCAGGCGTCCGGCCAACTCCTCGGAGTCGACCTCGTTACGCGCGCAGCCGAGACTGATCAGGTGCACGGGCGTCGAAATCACCCGGGCCACGCTACCCCACCCGGGTGTCGAGACCGTGATCAGCCGGCCCGCAGAGCCGCCAGCACCTCGTCGAGGTCGTCGGGCTTGACCAACACCTCACGAGGCTTCGAACCCTCGGACGGGCCGACCACTCCCCTGGTCTCCAGGATGTCCATCAGGCGTCCGGCCTTCGCGAAGCCCACCCGCAGCTTGCGCTGCAGCATCGAGGTCGATCCGAGCTGCAGGTTCACCACCAGCTGGGCGGCCTCCAGGACGAGTTCGAGATCGTCTCCGATGTCTTCGGCCACCGCGCGGCCCGATTCCGCCGGAACCGCCACGTCCTCGCGATACTGCGGACCGAGCTGGTCGCTGACCTGCTTCACCACGGCGCGGATCTCCGCCTCGGTGACCCACGCGCCCTGCACCCGCAGCGCCTTGGACTGGCCCATCGGCAGGAACAGCCCGTCGCCTTGACCGACCAGCTTCTCCGCGCCCGGGGTGTCGAGGATGACCCGGGAATCGGTCATGGAGCTGGTCGCGAAGGCGAGCCGGGAGGGCACGTTGGCCTTGATCAGGCCGGTCACCACATCGGTGGACGGACGCTGCGTGGCCAACACCAGATGAATGCCCGCAGCCCTAGCCAGCTGCGTGATGCGCACGATCGAGTCCTCCACGTCGCGCGGGGCGACCATCATCAGGTCGGCCAACTCGTCCACGATCACCAGCAGGTAGGGGTACGGCGCGAGCTCACGTTCCGAACCCGGAGGCAGCTTCACCTGACCGGCTCGGACGGCCTTGTTGAAGTCGTCCACGTGCCGGAACCCGAACGCCGCGAGGTCGTCGTAGCGCGCGTCCATCTCGCGGACCACCCACTGCAGCGCTTCCGCGGCCTTCTTCGGGCTCGTGATGATCGGCGTGACCAGGTGCGGAATGCCCTCGTAGTGAGTGAGCTCCACCCGCTTCGGGTCGACCAGCATCAGGCGCACCTCGTCCGGGGTGGCCCGCATCAGGATCGAAGTGATCATCGAGTTCACGAAACTCGACTTGCCCGAGCCCGTGGCGCCGGCGACCAGCAGGTGCGGCATCTTCGCCATGTTGGCCACCACATAGCCGCCCTCGACGTCCTTGCCGAGCCCAACCGTCATCGGATGATGATCGCTGCGGGCTCGCGGGGAGCGCAGCACGTCGCCCAAGGAGACGATCTCCTTGTCGGCATTCGGGATCTCGATGCCGATCGCGGACTTGCCGGGGATCGGCGAGAGGATCCGGACGTCGGCGGAGGCCACCGCATAGGCGATGTTCTTGCCCAGCGCGGTCACCTTCTCGACCTTCACGGCATTGCCCAGCTCCACCTCGTACCGGGTGACCGTGGGGCCGCGGGTGTACCCGGTCACTGTGGCGTCGATCTCGAACTGCCTCAGCACCTCGGTGAGGCTCTGCACGACCGCGTCACTCGCCTGGCTGCGTGCCTTCGGCACCGTACCGGCCTTGAGCACGGACGGGTCGGGCAGGGCGTAGACCAGATCCCCGGTGATCGGTGGCTGTTCGGCCCGCAACGGGCCCGGCGACATCACCGGAACCTCCAGCGGCGGCTGCGTCGGTCGGCTCGCCTTGGTTGCCGGTTCCGCAGTGAGTGCGACGGTGACTTCGTCCTCCGGCTCGATCTCGGGTTCGTGAACCAGGGGCGTGTCGTAGGCCCGGTGCTGCGCGCCGTACTCGATCTCGGGCTTCTCCGGACGCCGCAACCGTTCGCGTAGGTCGACCAGTCGCTGCCGTAGGTCGCTCATCGGGATGCCGGCGATGACCAGGATCCCGAAACCGGTCAGCGCCACCAGCACCGGAACGGCGAGCCAGACGGTGAGCAGGTCGACGGTCAGCGAGGACGAGATGAACCCGAGGAAGCCTCCGGCCTCCCGGACCAGTTCGGGGTGGTTGCCCCGGGGCAGGCCCTTGGTGATGTGGACCAGGCCGAGGACACCGAACAGAGCCGACAACCAGCCCACGGACTGGCGTCCGGCCGACCCGTGGCGCTCGGGATGCCGCAGGGTGCGCCAGGCCAGACCGAAACACAGCAGCGGAACGACGTAGGCGAACGATCCGAACAGAGTGGTCACGCCCAACTGAATGCCGTTGCCCGCGGCCCCGGGCAGGCCGATCCAGAACTCGCCGGCGACCAGCAGGCCGAGTAGCACCAGGAACAACCCGGTGCGATCGTGACGACGTTCCGGCTCAAGATCGCGAACCGCGGGCGGGATGGCCCGGGCCGCCGACCCGATCACCGTGGCCAGTCCGCGCCAGGTGGCTGCGATACCGCGGCCCAGGCCCGACAGCACCCGGCTCAGCCCTGAGGGCTGCGGCTGCTTGCGGGCAGGGCCACGGGAGGTACGTTTCTTGCTTCCTGTGCTCCGGGAGGCGCCAGCGCGCGAAGTCGCGCTGCTGCGGCTCCGCGAAGGGGAAGACGCGCGGGTCGCCATGAAACGAAGGGTAGGCGATGGCAGCGACAATGCGGAGCCCCCACGCCGGGCGAGAGCCACCGCGTCCTCGCGGGCGGTCAGGAGGTGAAGTGCTGCCAACCGCCGGGAGGGCCGTCCCACTCGGCGCCGTCGACGAGCACGCGCGGCTCTCCGCCGAGCACCCGTCCGATCACCACCCAGCCTTCCGGCACCCGATCGGCCTCGAACGCACCGACGAGGGCATGGTCGTCACCCCCGGTGAGCTGGAACAGCAACGGGTCGCCGCCGCCGATCGCCGCCGCGACCGCCTGCTGCGGCTCGGCGATCTCCAGTCTCGAGGTGTCCACGTCCAGCGTCACCCCAGACGCCCGCGCGACGTGTCCGAGATCCGCAAGCAGGCCGTCGGAGATGTCGATCAGGGCGGACGCGCCGGCCTCCGCGGCCACCCGTCCCTGCCCGTAGGGCGGCTGTGGCACCCGGTGTGCCACCACCACCGCCCGTGGCGAGCGGAACCCGCGCGCCAAGACGGCCACCCCGGCCGCGGCCCAGCCCAGACGTCCTGCCATCGCCAGCACCTGGCCCGGTCGCGCACCGGCCCGGGTCAGCGGCGGCAAGCCACCCAGGTCGGCCAGCACGGTGGCCGTGATCACGATCTGTGCCGCGGAGGTCGTGTCGCCCCCGACCAGCTGGACGCCGGCCGCCTCGCACTCGGCCCGGACCCCGGCGGCGAAGCCGGCCGTCCACTCCACCGGCGTGGACGCGGGCGCGGCCAGGCTGATCACCACACCGATCGGGGCGGCGCCCATCGCCTCCGCGTCGGCCACGCACGCCGCGACGGCTTTGCGCCCGACGTCCTCGGCACCGGACCAGTCGCGGCGAAAGTGGACGTCCTCGACCATGGTGTCGGTCGAGACAGCCAGGTCGCCGGCCAACCGCAACACCGCGCAGTCGTCACCGACCCCGAGCACGACCGGGCCGGACGGGCTCAGTCCCGCCGTCACCTGATCGATCAGGGCGAACTCGCCGAGCTCGCCGATGGTGGCCGCCTTCGCCGGCCGGCCGGACGGATCGCCCTCGGTCACCGAAGACCCATCGGGCGGGCCAACGCGAGGTCCACCAGAGTCGTGATCAGCTCGGTGTAGTCCAGTCCACTATTCGCCCACATCATCGGGAACATGGACGTGCGCGTGAAGCCGGGCATGGTGTTCAGCTCGTTCACCCACGCCGTCCCGTCCGGGGTGACGAACAGGTCGATCCTGGCCAAGCCTTCGACCGACATCGCGGCGAAGGTGCGCGCAGCCACGTCCTGGATCGCGGCCAGAAGCTCCGGCTCGAGCCGCGCGGGCACGTCCAGGCTCACCTGCTCCTCGGGCAGGTACTTCGCGTCGAAGTCGTAGAAGGCGTCTGCGGTGTGCATCCGGATCTCTCCGGGCAGCGAGACGCGGGGCGGGCCGGACAGGTCCTCCAGCACCGCAACCTCGATCTCCCGCGCGCCGACGAAGCCCTGCTCGACCACGACCTTGGGGTCGTAGTGCTGGGCGGCGAGGATGGCCTGCGCGAGTCCGGACGCTTCGTCCACCTTCGCGATCCCGATACTCGAACCGCCACGAGCCGGCTTGACGAAGACCGGATAGGTGAGGAGTTCGTCCACGCGAGCGAGGCAGCCCGCAGCGTCGTCACGCCACTGCGCCGGCGTGATCGCCACCCACGGCCCCACGGGCAGACCCGCAGCGGCCATCGCCCGCTTCATCAGGTCCTTGTCCATGCCGATCGCGCTGGCCGCCACACCCGCACCGACATAGCGCACGCCGAGCATCTCGAACAGGCCCTGGATCGTGCCGTCCTCACCCCAGGGGCCGTGCAGCAGTGCGAAGGCGACGTCGACGCCGGTGATGTCGAGGAGACGATCGCCGTCGCGGGTGGCCACCTCGGCCCCGGAGCATCCGCGCAACAGCACGGCCTCGGGACGTTCGCTCGCCACTCGGGGCAGCCGACCGTCCTTGACCTCATATCCGCTCAGCTCCTCGATCGGGATCCGCACCCAGGAGCCGTCCCCGGTGATGCCGATGCCGACCAACTCGAACCGGTCGGGATCCACGGCACGGGCCACGCCACCTGCGGTGAGGCAGCTGATCTCGTGCTCTGAGCTCACCCCGCCGAAGATGAGGGCTACCCGGACCTTGGGGGGATTCGTCACCCGTTCACCCTATCGGCCGGACGCGCGCGGAACCCTCTCGCCCACCCGGATGTCATAGACGTCCTCGGGTGGTTCAATCCCGCGGATCTGCGCGACCAGCGCGGTCACCGAAGCCGTGATCCGCGCGCCGGCCGCAGCCAGCGCGTCGGGGTCGTCACGTCCGGCCAGATCGCGGAGGTCTACCGGTTCGCCGCACCGGAACACCATCGTGCGGCGCGGCCGGAACCGCGGCCAGACCGGCTTCTTGCCCGGCATCACGAAGTTCGCGCCCCACTGCCCCACCGGGACCACGGGGTAGCCGGTGCTCAAGGCCAGCCGGGCCGCTCCGGGTCGGGCGGTCATGGGCCAGGTGTCGGGATCGGCGGTGATGGTGCCCTCGGGATAGATCAGGATCAGTTCTCCGGCCTCGAGCGCCGCGCGAGCGTGCACGAGAGCGTCCTTGGCCCGATCGGTGCCGCGCTCCACCGGGATCTGACCGGTCGCGCGGGCCAGCCGACCGATCACCGGGACCCGCCACAGATCGGACTTGCCGAGTGCGCGCGGCCAGCGTCCATGCCAGATCAGGTACTGGGCCAGTGCGGGCGGGTCGAAGTTCGAGATGTGATTGCTCACCACGATCACCCCGCCGGTGCGGGGAAGGGGCGCCGCGTCGTCCCAGTCCTGATCGGTGAGCAGCCGCAGCAGCCACCCGGCGAACCTGGCCAGCCGGCGGTAGGTGGGCTGGACCAGGGTCGGGTTGACCACACGCAGGGGCAGCCGAGAACTGTCAAAGGTCACGCGGGAATCATCACACATGGCTGTTCGACGCCGGGGCGGCCCGGCCGGGAACGACAACTGCTCCCGACGCGGACATCCGATCCTGTCGGGTTGATTTCTCACTTTCCAGCCGGCCCGAGCCCAAATGGCATAACAACGCGCGTCACCAGGACGCTCAACCCCCAGGAGCAATCATGCAACTTCCTCTCCGCGACCGTCACCGAAGCCGGTTCCATCGTCGCGTGTTCGTCAACTCTCTCCTAGGCCCCCGATTTCTCATTCACATGGACAGCAGATCAGTACCGCATCCAGAGCACCGGCAACGGTTGGGCAACGTGGCTATGACAGTTCGCCGACGGGCGTTAGTTGCAGGGCTACTGGATGCCTACGTTGAACAGCCCTGACGTTGAACTCCGTGTTCGCCTGCTCAAGCTGATGCTCCGCGCAAGCGAGAATCCTCTCGGGGTTGTTTCCGCTCTGATATCAGCGCCGCCAGAGCACGTCGCAATACACCTTGCCAATGCTCTCGGGTGTTCCGAGGAAGAGGCCGAGTCATTGCGTTGGCAGCCACTCGACCTCTTCACTTCTGGACGACGAGACGCCATACGAGCGGAACTGCAGGAGGTGCTGCAGCACATGGAGGAGAGGCCAACAGACAGCTAAGTCCGTGCGCGATGGCCCGGCGGATCCGGATCCCGTTCGCATGAGTCGCGGTTGGGGCCGTTCCCTTTCGTTCAGCCCGCGGTCTTCACGGGCAGCGTCCGCGGCAACCAGGCCGGACGGTTCGCCTCGAAAGCTGCGATCTCGGCCTCGTGCTGCAGAGTGAGGCTGATGTCGTCCAGGCCCTCGAGCAGGCGGTGCCGGGTGTAGTCGTCGATGGTGAACTCGAACACGTTGTCGGCGGCCTCGATGGTGCGGTGGCTCAGGTCGACGGTGAACTCGATGCCGGGCTCGCTCTCGGCGATCTCCCAGAGCTTCTCCACGACGTCCTGGCCGACGGTGGCGATCACAAGCCCGGCCTTGCCCGAGTTGCTGCGGAAGATATCTCCGAACCGGGACCCGATCACGACCGCGAAGCCGTAGTTCTGCAGGGCCCAGACCGCGTGCTCACGGGACGAGCCGGTGCCGAAATCGGGTCCGGCGACCAGGATCGAACCCGCGCGGTACGCGTCCTGGTTCAGGACGAACTCGCTGTCACCGCGCCACGCCGCGAACAGGCCGTCCTCGAAGCCGGTACGGGTGACCCGCTTGAGGTACACAGCCGGGATGATCTGGTCGGTGTCGACATTGCTGCGCCGCAGTGGGACGGCGATGCCAGTGTGCGTACTGAACTTGTCCATTCGCTGCTCCTTACAGGTCGGCCGGGGAGCTCAGCGTCCCGCGGATCGCGGTGGCGGCCGCCACCAGGGGCGAGACCAGATGGGTGCGTCCGCCCTTGCCCTGGCGTCCCTCGAAGTTGCGGTTCGACGTGGACGCCGAGCGCTCGCCGGGCGAGAGTTGGTCGGGGTTCATGCCCAGGCACA
>DJWE01000087.1:10676-10900 GCA_002441465.1 Propionibacteriaceae bacterium UBA6238
GGCCGTTGGTGCAGGAGCCGAGGAACACCGTGTCGACCGCGATCTCGCGCATCGGCGTGCCCGCGGCCAGGTTCATGTACGTGAGCGCACGCTCGGCCGCGGAACGGTCGACCGGGTCGCCGAAGTCGTCCGGTGCGGGCACTGCGCCGCTCAGCGGGACACCCTGACCGGGGTTGGTTCCCCAGGTGACGAACGGCGAGAGCTGGGTGGCGTCGATGTCGACC
>DJWE01000085.1 GCA_002441465.1 Propionibacteriaceae bacterium UBA6238
ACCCACCCCCGCCGCCGCTTCCTGGAGTCGCCACGCCGGCCTCCTGGGCGCCGCCTCCTCCCCACGCCGCACCGCCCCGAGGTGCCCAGCCGCCGAGCGTCCCGCCGGCGACGGGACTGGTCACCAGCGTTCCGGGAATGCCCCAGCGAGAGGTTGCTCACGAGGCCTCGATCGACGTCGAACCGGCCGGGTTCGCGTCCCTTGCCGAACAGCTGTTCGCCGAGGACGAGTCGCTCTTCCACACGCGGATGGCGCAGTCGGGTGCGTCCGCACTGCCATGGTTCCTGACGCTGGCTGAGGGGCGCGAGGTACCTCTGTCGGCGACAGTGGTGCTTGGCCGCAACCCCAGTGCTCCGCCCGGGCATGCCGCTGCTACACCGGTGCCGGTGGACGATCCGTACCGGTCGGTGTCGAAGACCCATGCCCTCGTCGAACTCCGTGATGGGCTGCCCTGGGTGAGCGACCTGCACTCGACCAATGGCACGACGCTCACCAACGACGTCGGCGAGGCCCTTGCCTGCGAACCCGGGATCTTCGTGCCCGTCGGCGACGGCTGGACGCTCGGGTTAGGGGAGTACAGCGTCACCATCTTGCGACGTGGAGTGGAGGCCTGAGCCATGTGGAGTATCTACGACACGCTTGTGCTGCTCACCGGGATCATCGTGGCTGCGATCGCGATCGTCCCGGTGAACGGCATTCCCGCCGGGATCCGGCTCAAGTCGGGGGCGATCGGCGGCGGGTTGATCCTGCTGGCGCTCTTCCTCGGGAGTCTTCGGTCGTTCACCTATCCCTGGATCGTGATGGGTGGGCCGGTGATCGCACTCCTCGCACTGGGTGCGGTGATCGCCGACGCGCGGAAGCGCAGCAATCCCAGCCAGGTTGGGCTGCCGTCGGACCAGACCGGCAACGGCGTCCTGCTGGCGAGTTCGTCAGCCACGAGCCTTCCCTCCTCGGCAATGGGGGAGGACCCCGATCCTCAGGCCCTCCCCGCGGTCGCACCAGCGCCGTCCCCTTCGCTCGTTGATGAGGTTCGCGACCCGGCCGAACGGCAGAATCCGGCCGAGCTCGACGCCGAGGCCGAGCGCACCAGCGCCTGGCTTGAGGTCAACGACTCCGGTACCACGGCCGAACGCCTCTCCGAGATCGCGGCCAAACACCCGGAGTTCGGGACTCAGATGCTGGCCCACCCCAATCTCTACCCGGCCCTGCGGGACTGGATCCATCAGCTGCCTGGGGACGTTTCGAGCTAGGCACGCAGGAGCGGCGCGAGCTGGGCGCGTCCGGTCGATGAGTTCCATGGACCGGCCTATCGAGACCGCCTGGAGCCTGGCAACTGGGATGTCGCGAGTCGATTGATCGCCCCGCGCGATGCGAGACCTTCGCCGGCGTGCCGTCGCCACACGCCGCCCGTCCCGCGGGCGTACGCCATCGCGTCCTTCTGGCCCGGGGGCCCCTTGACACGACCGACAGCCAAGCTCCACGCTTAGACATCATGACGTCGTGACGAACGGATGACTGATGGCAGCAGAGGCGCTGTACCTCAAGGTCAAACGGGACATCGCTGCGCGCATCACCGAGGGTGCGTGGCCGCCCGGCACCTACATTCCCAGCGAGCCCGACCTCCAGCAGCGATACCGGGTGTCGCGGACGACCGTGCGCAAGGCCGTCGAAGACCTGGTCAACGAGGGAGCCCTGGCGATCGTCCACGGCATGGGGACGCGGGTCGTCGCGCAGCGGCTGAGCCTCACTCCCGCAGCCCTGATGAGCTTCACCCAGATGATGATCTCCCAGGGCATCGTGCCGGGGCGGGACCAGGTCGAGCTGACCACCGACCACGCGGACGCGGAGGTCGCCGCAGCCCTGGGCATCGCGCCGGACGCCGAGGTCGTCCGGTTCTCGCGGGTTCGCCTGGCCGACGGGGCACCGGTTTCGATGAATGTCTCCTACCTGCCGCTCGAACTGTTCACCGGCTACGACATCCAGCGCCTGCTCGATGGACAGTCCCTGTACGCCCAGCTGGAGGACGCGTTCAACCTGGTCGTGCAGACCACCGAGGACACCTTCGGCATCGCCCGAGCAGACGCCGAAGCGGCCGTAGCCCTCGAGGTCAGGCCGGGAGATCCCCTGCTGATCATTGCTCGCTGCGGCTTCGACAAGGCAGAACGCCCGATCGAGTACAGCCGGATCGCGATCCGTCCGGACCGATACCGGCACACCGTCACCCTGAGGAGGAAGTGATGACCCGCGTGGTGGGTCTGGGCACCTTGGCCATGGACGTCCTGATCCAGGTCGACCGGCTGCCCGGCGCGGACGGCTTCGCCGTCGTCAACGACCGCACCCCGCTGCCCGGCGGATCCGGCACCAATGTGATCGCGCAGGCCGCCCGCCTCGGTGCCGATTGCACCTTCCTTGGCAAGGTGGGCGACGACGCCACTGGCCAAGCGATCATCGCCAGCCTCCGCGAGGAGGGCGTCGACACCGACTCGATGCCGATCCTGCCCGGCGGCCGCTCGCTGTCCACCACCGTTGTCGTGGACGCCGAAGGCCAGCGGTTCATCCTGCTCGACCTCGGGGACGCCTTCGGCACGTTCGGGGCCGGCGAGGTCGATCTCGACGCGATCAGCCGCGCGGACGTGTTCTACACCGACCTGCTTCCCTGGGACGCCGCCCACGCCGGGCTCGCCGCCGCCGAACAGGCCGGCGTCCCGATCGTCGTCGGCATGGAGGTCGACCTGCCCACCATGCACGGACTCGGCGTGAGCACCGACGACATCCTGAATGCGATCTCCCGGGCCGAGGTCTTCCTGCCCTGCCGGGACGGGCTCACCGGGCTGGCCGGAGACGCCGACCTGGAGGCCGGGCTCGCCTTCCTGGCCACCCACTGCCCGGGCACCTCGATCGTCACCCTCGGTGCCGAGGGAGCCGTCGCGGTGACAGCGACGGGGGAGCGGATCACCGTCTCCGGCGTCCCGGTCACCCCCATCGACACCACCGGCGCCGGCGACGCGTTCGCGGGCGCCCTCCTGGCCTTCCGGTACGCCGACGGCCTGGAACTCCGCGAGGCCATCCGCCTCGCCAACGCGGTCGCGGCCGCATCCTGCACCAGCCTGGGCGCTCGCTCCGGACCCAACCGGGACGAGTTGTCCGCATTCTTGTCCGCAACTACGAAGGAGTAGAAGTGTCTTTGTCCGACCATGCGCCCGACCAGGTGAAGAAGTCACCGGTCTCCGCTCGCCAGCTCGCCATCATGGCGATCTTCATCGCGTTGAGCGCGGTGGGTTCGCTGATCAAGATCCCGAGCCCGCTCGGCTCGATCGGCCTCGATTCGGCGCCGGGCTACTTCGCCGCCCTCGCCTTCGGCGGCTGGATCGGGTTCGTCGTGATCGCCGTCGGCCATCTGCTTTCGGCCGCGATCGTCGGCTTTCCACTGACCCTTCCGGTACACATCGCGGTCGCCTTGGGTATGGGCGTCTGCGCGGTCGTCTTCCGCTGGCTCGGACGCCGCGGCGGCCCGGTGTGGCTGGTCGTCGCCGTGGTCGTCGCAGCCCTGTTGAACAGCTTCGCGCTCGGCTTGATCGTGCTGCCGATCGGCGGCTGGGGGATGTACGTCGCCTCGGTCCCGTCGTTGTTGGTGGCCGCTGTGGTGAACCTGGTGATCGCGGCGATCGCCTACTACGCCGTCCGCAACAGCAAGCTCCTGAACTGACCTGATGAAGAGCTCTCTGGACGTCGTCGGCGTCAGCTATCGCTATCCGAAGGCTGACGCCGACGTCCTCGACGGAATCGATCTGCGCTTTCCCGCCGGCAGCTTCACCGTGGTGATGGGCCAGACCGGAGCCGGAAAGTCGACCCTGCTGATGACGCTCAACGGGGTCATCCCACACTTGAAGGAGGGCAGCCTGCACGGCACGGTCTTGATGGACGGCACCGATCTGGGCGGCTTCCGCGTCCAGACCATCACCGAGTACGTCGGCTTGGTGCTGCAGGATCCGGAGAGCCAGATCCTGGGCCGCACCGTGGCCGAAGACGTGGCCTTCGGCCCTCGCAACTACCTCGTGGCGCGCGAGGAGATTCGGGCTCGGGTCGACCACTGCCTGCACCAGGTGCAGCTCGACGGATTCGACGACCGGGAGACCGCCCAGCTCTCCGGCGGCCAGAAGCAGCGGCTGGCGATCGCGGGAATCCTGGCCCTGCAACCGCAGGTGATCTGCCTGGACGAGCCGACCTCCGAACTCGACCCGCAGGGCCGCGACGAGATCTACGCGACCGTGGACGGGCTGCGGCACACCGGAGAGGTGACGATCGTCGCTGTCGAGCATGCCAGCGCGGACATCGTCGGCCGGGCCGACCACCTCGTGGTGCTCAAGGACGGCCGGGTCAGCTGGCAGGGCGAGCCGTCGGCGTTCTTCCGCGACCTCGGCCTGGTCGGCGACAACCTGGTCAAACCCCTGCCGATCTCGGTCGTCGGCGAGGAGCTGCTGTCGGCCGGGTTGATTACCCGTGACCAGATCCCGTTGACAGTGACCGAGGCCGAAGCCCTGGTCGGGCGGCTCACGCGGGGGCGTCCGCTGCCGCCACCGCCCGAACTCGAGCCGGAGCCGACTACCACCTTTCCCGCCGGCGAGCCGGTCGTCGAGGTGCGCGATCTCGTGCACACCTATCCCGGCGGCCACCGCGGACTCAGCGGGGTCGACCTGACCATCGCTCGCGGCGAGTACGTGGCGATCGTGGGCCGCAACGGTGCCGGCAAGACCACGCTGGCCAAGCATCTCAACCGGATTCTCGACCCCACGTCGGGGACGGTGCTGGTGAACGGGATCGACGCGGCCACCCTCAAGCCGTGGGAGTTGGCCCGCCACATCGGCTACGTGTTTCAGAACCCCGATCATCAGATCTTCAGCGCCACGGTCGCCGAAGAGGTGGGGTACGGGCTGAAGCTGGCCGGGCTGGCCCAGGACGAGATCGAGAGCCGAACCCGCGAGGTACTCGGCTTCGTCGGCCTGGCCGCCGAAAGCGGCGAGCATCCGTTCTCGCTCGGAAAGGGCGAGCGTCAGCGGATCGCGGTGGCCTCCATCCTCGCCCTGAAGCCGGAGATCCTCGTGGTGGACGAACCGACTACTGGGCAGGACTGGGCGGGCGTGCAGAGCATGATGACCCTGATCGACCAGCTCAACGCCGCCGGCACCACCATCGTGATGGTCACCCACGACATGGACGTGGTCGCCCACCACGCCCGCCGGGTGATCGTGATGGACGGCGGCCGGGTGGCTGCGGACGGGCCGGTCGCCGACGTGCTGGCGCGCGCGGACGTCCTTGCCGCGGCAGCCGTGGCCACCACGCAGCCGGTGGACCTGTCCGCACGCCTGTGGCCGCAGTCCAGACCGGTTCTCGACGAGGTGGCATTGGGCCGGCACCTGGCCACCGAGCTGGCCCGGACAAGGAGTGCGCGATGATCCTCGAGCGCGTCGACGTGCGGGTGAAGATCCTCGCCTTCTTCGCGGTGATGGTGGCGATGTTCGTGTTCACCGATCCGCTGGCGAACACCGTATTGCTGGCGTTGCTGCTGGCCGCTCTCGTCGCGGCGAGAACGCCGCTGCGGGGACTGTGGGCGATGCTTCAGCCGCTGTTGATCGTGCTGGTGCTGATCGTCGCGGTCACCATGTTCACCAGCACCCAGTTCACCCAGCCCGAGCTCCACGCCGAGTTGTTCTCCTTGTGGGGGCTCTCGGCAACCCTCGGCGGGCTGCTGGTCGGGCTGAACTTCGTGGCCAGGATCCTGCTGATGGTGCTGGCCACCTACGCCTTCACCATCAGCACCCCGATCGACGACCTGCTGGAGGTGCTCAGCCGGGTGCACGCGCCCTACTGGCTGTCGATCCTGGTGACCACGTCGATCTCGTTCATCCCGACAATGGGACGCAAGAAGGACCTGATCGTCGAGGCGCAGCGAGCCCGGGGCGCGCGAGTCAAGGACTCCGGCCCGGTCGGCCAGATCGTGTCCTTCGTGCCGATCATGGTGCCGCTGATCACCAACTCGATCCTGATGGCGGACAATCTCGCGGTGGCGATGACCAACCGCGGCTACGGTGCCACGAACGCGATGACCGCGATGCGGGACCTGCGGTTCCGTCCGGCCGATATCGCGGTGATGACGGTGGTGCTGATCGTGCTCGGCGGAGTCATCTGGCTCCGCTACGGATGGGAAATGGGAGCGTTGTGATGAACCAGGTCGTGGACCGTGCCGCCGGCTGCCTCACCGGGTTGGCCCTGGGAGACGCGATGGGCATGCCCGGAGAGCTGTGGGTACCCGAACGTATCCACCAGACCTGGGGCTGGCTCAGTGGTTTCCACCCGGCGCCGCCCGGACACCAGATCGTGGACGGCTTCGTCGCCGGTCAGGTCACCGACGACACCCAGCAGGCCTACATGCTGGCCCGCACCATCTGCGCGGCCGGCGGTGAGGTCAGGGCAGAGGACGTCGCCCGCGAGCTCGTCGCCTGGGCCGATCGGGTCGGCGCCAGCGACGGCAACTTCCTCGGGCCGAGCTCGGCAAGGGCGATCGACCTGCTCCGCTCGGGTGCGGACCCGCGCAGCACGGGTGCCGGCGGGGAGACCAACGGTGCCGCGATGCGAATCGCTCCGATCGGACTGGCGCGCTCGACGAACGACCCGGACGCGCTGGTCGACGCGGTCGTCGAGGCGACGGTGATGTCGCACGACACCGGCGTCGCGATCAGCGGCGCCTGCCTGGTCGCCGGGGTGGTCTCCGCAGCCGTGGAGGGAGCCCAGGTCGCCGAGGCGATCGAGTTCGGGCTGGCCGTCTCCGCGAGCGGACGCCGGCGGGGCGAGCAGACGGTCGCGGCGTCGGTGCCTGCGCGCGCTCGCCTGGCGATCGAGCTGGCCGGACGCCCCACCAGCGATCGGGAGTTCCTGGTGGAGCTGTACGACCTGGTCGGGGCGTGGGTGACGACGACCGAGAGCGTCCCGGCGGCGATCGGCGTGCTGATGCGCGCGGAGGCAGACCCGGTGCGGGCGACCGAGCTCGCCGCGAACCTCGGCGGCGACACCGACACCATCGGGGCGATGGCTGGAGCCATGTCCGGGGCGCTGTCGGGGAGCGCGAGCATCCCGGAGGCGACTCGTCGCCGGCTGGAGGACGTCAACGCGATCGACCCAGCCGGCCTCGCCGCCGAGCTGGTCGCCCTGCGGCGCTGAACGGAGCACGGTCATGTCCCCATCGCGCGCACCGCGAATCGGGCGGATCAGGGATCTGGTCATCCTCGACGACGACCTGGTCGTGGCCACCGACTCGATCGGCGGGATCGGGCCGAAGCCGGCCGACACCGTCCCTGCCGATGCCGTCACGGTCGCGCACTTCGCCGTGCGGGTTCCGTTGCTCGAGGTGATCTGTGCCGGGGCTGTCCCGGTGCTGGTGGTCGACGACCTGTGCGTCGAGCTCGAACCGACCGGACGCCTGATGATCGAGGAGGTTCGTCGGCTCGCCGCGGCGGCGGGCGTGCCGCCGGAGGCGGTGACGGGCAGCACCGAGGACAACGTGGTGACCGCGGCCACCGGGATCGGTGTCACCGTCCTCGGACGGCTGGTGCCCTCGGCCACCTGCCGGCCCGGCGGTGGCCGCGATGGTGACGCGGTCGTGTGCGCAGGGTTGCCGATCTCTGCTCCTCGCGACGAGATCTACATCGGGCACCCCGACCAGGCGAGCGTTGCGGCCGTGGCTGCGGCCGTCGCATCCGGCCTGGTCCACGATGCGCTTCCCGTGGGCTCGAAGGGCTTGGCATGGGAGGTGCCCCAGCTGGCCGGATCGGCCGGCCTCGGCGTGAAGTGGTTGCCCTCCTCGATCGAGATCGCCGCCTCGGGCGGGCCGTCGAGTTGCGTCCTGTTCTGTGCGGCAGAGGAGTCGCTCGAGGAGCTCACCGGCATGCTCGCGCCGGCACCGGTCCAGGTAGTCGCGCGACTGGAGCATCTGGACTGACTCGGGCGCCAGGCGGACACGGGAGGTATGCGCCTCGCTCTGCGGCCTGCCCCGGGTGCTCCGAACGCTCTGTTACTTCCACACAGGTCGTCCCGGGGCGGAATGCTCGGGCGCCACCCTTCCGACTCCTCGGTACATGGTGAGAATCGCAACAAGGGGGGCTCCAGCTTGTGCCTGTACCTACCTCTAGGTACAGTCGCGGTTGTGGACTCCAAGCAGCGCCTGGTAGTGGCGATGAGCGACCTCATGTGGGAGCGCGGCTACGCGGCCACGAGCCCTCGGGAGGTGCGCGAACGCTCCGGTGTGGGGCAGGGGAGCATGTACCACCACTTCCCGAGCAAGCGCGACCTCGCCCTGGCCGCCCTGGAGCGAAACTGCTCCGACCTGCTGCCCGCCACGGAGGCGATCCTCGCCGGTCCGGGCGATCCGATGGACAAGCTCACCGCCTACCTGAGCCGGCCCCTGCCCGCGTTGAAGGGGTGCAAGGTGGGCCGGATGACCCAGGATCCGGAGGTGGCCCGCGACCCGGTACTTCTCGCGCCGGTGGCGGACGCCTTCGCGGCCATCCACCGAGCCCTGACCGACACGGTGCGCGAGGCGATCGATCGCGGTGAGCTCGCCGGCAGCGTCGATCCGGATCGACTGGCCTACTTGCTCTCGGCGACGATTCAGGGAGGCTACGTACTCGCGATCGCCGCCCAGGATCCGGCTCCGTTCGAGGAGGCCCGCGCGGGCGCGCTCGACCTGCTTCGAGCCGTGGCGCCCACCCATAGACCCGTCGTGGCGAGGGCCGCGGCAGCACAGGAGAGGAATCACTGACATGACGATTCGGGTTGGTATCAACGGCTTCGGACGGATCGGACGCAGCTACCTGCGCGCGGCCCTGGCCAATGCGGCGGACGTCCAGGTGGTCGCCGTGAACGACCTCACCGACGCGGCCACTCTGGCCACTCTGCTGGAGTGGGACTCGATCTCAGGACACCTCGACGGCGTGCGGGTCGAGGGGGACGTCATCGGCGTCGGCGACAGCGAGATCACGGTGCTCTCCCAGCGGGACCCTGGCGCGATCGCGTGGGGCGATCTGGGCGTCGACGTGGTGATCGAGTCCACCGGCTTCTTCACCGACGCCGTGAAGGCGCGTGCCCACCTGCAGGGAGGTGCGAAGAAGGTGATCATCTCCGCGCCGGCGAAGGGCGACGTGCCCACCTTCGTGCTGGGCGTGAATGACGACCGGCTCGATCCGACCAGCTCGGACGTGTTCTCCAACGGTTCGTGCACCACGAACTCACTGGCCCCGCTGGCGAAGGTGCTCAACGACAGCTTCGGCGTCGAGACCGGGTTGATGACCACCATCCATGCCTACACCGGCGACCAGCGCCTGCACGATGCGCCGCACTCCGACCTCCGCCGCGCGCGGGCCGCCGCGGTGTCCACGATCCCGACCTCCTCCGGCGCGGCGAAGGCGATCGGAGCGGTGATCCCCGAGCTCGACGGACGGCTGACCGGCTTCGCCTTGCGCGTCCCGGTTCCGGTGGGTTCGATCACCGACCTCACCGCCGTCCTCACGCGCGAGACCACGGTCGCCCAGATCAACGACGCCTTCGCCCAGGCTGCGGCAGAGGGCCCGCTGAAGGGCTACCTGCAGTACTCCGAGGCGCCGCTGGTCTCCGCCGACATCGTCGGCAACCCGCATTCGTCGATCTTCGACGCCCCGCTGACCCAGGTCGTCGGGCGGCAGGTCAAGGTCTTGGGCTGGTACGACAACGAGTGGGGATTCTCCAACCGGCTGGTCGAGTTCTCCGAGCGAATCGGCGCGGCGGTCTAGCCGGGCGGATCTCACCGGACGCGAGTCGCCCGGCACGGCGGCGGGTGGCTACCCGCACCGCCGCCGGGGCGACTCGTGCTCGGTTCTAGTCGAGACTGGCCAGGATGAGGTTCGCGCAACCCTCGTAACCGAGGCGTCCGCTGTTCAGGCACAGGTCGTACTCGCGGTAGTCGCCGAACTTGGTGCCGGTGAAGAACTGCTGGTAGCGGTCCCGGGTCTTGTCCATCTTCGCGATGTACTTCTCCGCGTCCCGGGGCGCGATGCCGTCCACCTTGATCGCCCGCTCGGCCTTGCGCTCGCGATCGGTGCTGTAGATGAAGACGCTGCGGAAGCGCACCGCCGCGTCCCGCAGGATCTTGTCCGCACACCGTCCGATGAAGACCGACGGCTTCGTCCGCGCCGCCTCGGTGATGACTTCGGCGATCGCCCCGTACATCCGGTAGGGCAGCGAGATCGTCTCGGGGTCGGTGCCGCCGATGATCGACAGGTCGAAGAACTGGCCGGTGACGATGCGCTCGTCGAATCCCTCCAGCAGGTCGGGCGGCAGGCCGCGCTTGCTCGCGGCTTCGGCGAGGATCCGGGTGTCGTAGAACTCCATCCCGGTGCGCTCGCAGATCACGCGTCCGATCTCCCGTCCGCCACTGCCGAATTCACGGTTGATCACGATCGAGCGCTGCATCGACTACTCCCTTTCGTTCCGGCTTCCCTTCGCACCCTACGCCGGACGGCATCCGGCGAGCGCGGGAACGGCCGATGCGGCCCCGGCTCACGTAGCATGGCGGCCGTGCCCTCCGTTGTCGCGGTCGCCCGCAGCGCTACGCATTCGTTCAGCAAGCCCACGGTGAGTTCGGTCGACCTCGTCGAGGGGGTTGGCGTGGACGGGGACGCGCACAGCGGCGCCACCGTCCAGCACCTGCACCAGCTCCGCAAGGATCCCGACCGAGTCAACTTGCGCCAGGTGCACCTGATTCACGCCGAACTGCTGGACGAACTTGCTCGCGATGGCTTCGAGGTTGCCCCAGGGCAACTCGGCGAGAACATCACCACCCGCGGGGTGAACCTGCTCCGGATGCCGGTCGGCACCCGGCTCGCCGTCGGTGAGGCCGTCGTCACCATCACTGGGCTGCGCAACCCGTGTCGCCAGATCGACGACTTCCGGCCCGGACTGCTCAAGCGGGTGCTGCGCCGCGGTGCCGACGGTGAGGTGGAGCGCCTCGCCGGGGTGATGGCGATCGTTTCGCAAGGCGGGACGGTCCGGCCCGGCGATCCGATCGACGTCGAACTGCCCCCGCAGCCGCATCAACGGCTCAGCCCCATCTAGGAGGACCCCTTGGAAGCCGCAGAGTTCTGGGAACAGCGTTACGCGGGCAGCACGAAGGTGTGGTCTGGACGGGTCAACACGGTCTTGACGGAGGTGGCCGCCGACCTGCCGGCCGGGCGTGCCCTCGACCTGGGCTGCGGGGAGGGTGGGGACGCGGTCTGGCTCGCACAGCGCGGGTGGCAGGTGACCGCCGTGGACATCTCGGCTACCGCGGTCGCGCGCGGACGGGCGGCGGCCACGGCCGCGGGCGTCCCCGATGATCGGATCACCTGGGTGGCGCACGACCTGAGCGACTGGATCCCCGAGCCCGGGTTCGACCTGGTCAGCGCGTTCTTCCTGCAGTCACCGGTCGAGTTCGCTCGCCAGGAGATCCTGAGCCGGGCCGCGGGGAGTGTCGCCCAGGGCGGGCACCTGCTCGTGGTGTCCCACGCCGCGCCACCTCCGTGGGCCAGTCAGTGGCATGTCCATCACGCGCACGACCTCTCCTCTCCCGCAGAGGAGGTTGCCGCGCTCGGCCTCGACGCGGGGGAGTGGGAGATCGTGCTCGCCGAGGTCCGTGGTCGTGAGTCCATCGGCCCGGACGGCAAGCCGGCGAGCCTGGAGGACTCGATCGTGCTGGCTCGGCGGGCCGCGAGTGAACCGAACGGGGACGGTTCCTAACCCGGTCCAGTCCGCGAACCGGACGGGGACGGTTCCTAACTCGGTCCCGGCTGAGCTATATTTCTGACTGACGATCAGTCAGTTATGGAGTGAAGATGAGTCCACGAACCGTCGACAAGGCCGCGCGGAGAGCCCAGCTGGTGTCGGCCGCCGCTGAGGTCTTCGCCACGCAGGGCGTGAGCGCCACCTCGGTCGCAGACATCGTGCGCGCCGCCGGGGTGGCTCAAGGCACGTTCTACCTGTACTTCGCAAGCAAGGACGACATCATCCTCGCGGTCGTGGAGGACGTCTCCGATCAGCTCATGGCCGGCTTCGCACAAGCTGTACAGGCGCCCGACCGCAGCCCGGTCGAACGGCTTCGAAGCGTGATCGGAGGCTTCGCCGAAGCGAGCAGGGACCAGTCCTTCACCGACGTCGCCGAGTTCATCCATCGCCGGGAGAACATCGGCCTCCACGACCGGTTCACCGAGCAGTTCCTGCCCCGCCTGCTGCCTGTGATCGAGGACCTGGTCCGCGACGGCGTCGCCGAGGGGTCCTTCGACGTCCCCGATCCGCGGGCCGCGGCGTGGTTCATCCTCGGTGGTCTGCGCGCGATCGAACTCGCAGAAACGCCGATGGCCGAGATTCCCGCCGCGTTGACCGAGTCCACCCGCTTCGCCCTGCGCGTCCTCGGTTACCGGGAGCAGTGATGGGCAGCGATATCGTCCTGGCCACCACGGCGCTGGCGAAGCACTACGGACGCGTCCGCGCGGTGGACGGGATCGACCTGGAAGTTCGCCGCGGCGAGGTCTATGGCTTCCTGGGCCGAAACGGCGCGGGCAAGACCACCACGATCCGGATGCTGCTGGGCCTGATCAGGCCCAGTGCGGGCAGCGTGCAGGTGTTCGGTCGGCCGATCGGAGGCGATCAGGAGTGGCTGCGTCGGGTGGGGTTCCTGGTCGAGAGCGCCACCGCCTACGCCAGCCTCACCGTGACCGAGAACCTCGACCTGCAGCGGCGTCTCACCGGCGCACCGAGGCAGAGGGTGGCCGACGTCATCGAGCAGCTCGGGTTGGCCCCCTACGCCGGACGCCGGGCGGGGCGGCTGTCCCTGGGCAACAAGCAGCGCCTGTCGCTGGCCCGGGCGCTGCTGCACTCTCCGCAACTGCTGATCCTCGACGAACCGGCCAACGCGCTCGACCCGGCTGGAATCGTCGAGGTGCGTGAGCTCCTGCGCAGCCTGGCGGACCAGGGCGTGACGGTCTTCATGTCGTCGCACATCCTCGCCGAGGTCGCTCATCTGGCCGACCGGATCGGGATCGTCGATGCCGGGGTGCTGGTCGAGGAGGCGCCGCGGGAGGTCTTGGCGGCCCGGGCCCGCGCGTACGTGCAGGACTCCTTCACAGCCGGTGAGCGCGAGGAAGCGCTGCTCACCGCGGATCTCGAGCGCTACTTCCTGGCCCGTACGAACCCCGAGGCGTCCCGATGATCGCGCAGGTGGTGAGCACCGAGTTCGCCAAGCTGAAGCGGTCCGTGGTGCCCTGGGTGACTCTGGGGGCCATGATGCTCGCCCCGGGCGGGATCGCCATGTTCATGTGGATCGTCCAGCACCCCGAAACGGCGGCGTCGCTGGGCCTGCTCGGCACCAAGGCGAACCTGGCCGGGCTGGAGGCGACCTGGCCCGCCTTCGTCGGATACCTCGCCCTGGTCGCCGGCGGCGGCGGGATCGGCCTGCTCGGCTTCGTGCTGGCCTACCTGTTCGGGCGGGAATACGCCGAAGGCACCGCGAAGAACCTGCTCGCGCTACCGGTTCGCCGGGGCTGGTTCGTGCTGGGCAAGCTCGTGGTCGCGCTCGCGTGGTGGGCGGGACTGGTGCTCGTCGTCTTCGTCGAGGGGATCGGGCTCGGTTGGCTGCTCGACCTGCCCGGCCGCACGCCCGCAGCGATCGCCGCGGCAGCGGGGACGATCGCGGTCTCTGCGGGAATGAGCTTCCTGGTGGCGCCGCTGGCGGCCTGGATCACCGTCGCGACACGGAGCGCGCTGGGGGCGGTCGGGTTCGCCTTCGGCACGCTGCTGCTCGGTGACCTGCTCGGGCACACCGGCTGGGCCGGGTGGACGCCGTGGTCGATCGTGCTCATCGGGTCCGCCGATCCGTCCGCGGTGGCCTGGCCGAGCCTCGTCGTCCTGGTGCTCACCTTCGCGGTGGGCTGCGCCGCCACGGTCGCGCAGCTCGAATATGCCGACAATCCGTGATCCCGGGCTCCCCGGTGGCCGATCGGCGCGTAGGGTCGGCCGACGTGGATGAACTGATCGCGCTGTACGACGAGCACGGCAACCCGTGCGGGGTGGCCCCGAGATCGCGGATGCGCGCGCAGAACCTGCGCCATGCCGCCACCGCCGTGATCGTTCGCAACTCCCTCGGACAGGTCTACGTGCACCGTCGCACCGCGACCAAGGACGTCTACCCGGGACGCCGGGACTTCGCAGCGGGCGGGGTGATCGCGGCGGGTGAGGACCCAGACGCCGCCGCCGTCCGCGAGCTCGCCGAGGAGCTCGGCGTTACCGGGGTGCCGCTCACCCCACTGCGACAGGGCTACTACGCCGACGCCCACACCACCTTTCACGGGTTCTGCTACCTCACCGTGTGGGACGGCGCGATCCGCTGGCAGCCCGAAGAGGTAGCGAGCGGGGAGTGGCTCAGCCCTGTGGAGCTGCTGCACGCGATCCGCACCCAGCCCGAGGACTTCATGCCGGACACGGTCAGTCTGCTCGGTGAGTGGGTCGTCGCCGCCGCTTCGTCCCGTCCAGCAGGGACGTAACTCGATCTCGGCCCCGCCGGATCTGGTAGGACGGGCGTCGTGCGCGCGATCGAGTACTCCCAATACGGGGCGGAGCCCCGCCTGGTCGACCGGCCCGAGCCGGCCTGCCCGCCCGACGGCGCCGTCGTTGCGGTGCGGGCCACCGGCGTCTGCCGCTCGGACTGGCACGCGTGGCGCGGCCACGATCCGGTCCCGCTGCCGATGGTCCCCGGGCACGAGTTCGCCGGAGTCGTGGCTGAGCTCGGCCCCGCGGTGACCGGTTTCGAGGTCGGCGAACGGGTCACTGCTCCGTTCGTCAACGGCTGCGGCCATTGCGAGTGGTGCCATGGCGGCCAGGCGCAGGTATGCCCCGACCAGTCCCAGCCCGGCTTCACCCACGCGGGGTCGTTCGCCGAGCGGGTGGTCGTGCGGGCCGCCGACTTCAACCTGGTCCGGCTTCCCGATCAGATCGACGACGTCACTGCCGCCTCGCTGGGTTGCCGCTTCGCGACGTCCTACCACGCGCTCACCGCCCAGAGCCGGCTCGCCGAAGGCGAGTGGCTGCTCGTGGTCGGCTGCGGCGGGGTTGGGCTCTCGGCGGTGCTGGTCGGCCGCGCGCTCGGGGCGCGCGTGCTGGCCGTGGATCCCTCTCCCGCCGCGCGGACGAGGGCGCTCGACCTCGGCGCGGAATCGGTGCTGGCGAGCGCGGAGCCGCAGGCGGTCCGCTCGGTCACCGACGGCGGCGTCCACGTCAGCCTGGACGCGGTCGGCAGCGGGGCCACGGCGTCCGCCTGCGTGCGCAGCCTGCGCCGCCGCGGCCGGCACGTGCAGGTTGGACTGATGCTCGACCGCCACGCGGACGCGCCGTTGCCCTGGGGGCCGGTGATCGCGCACGAGCTGGAAGTGGTGGGCAGCCACGGCATGGCCGCCGCGGACTACCCGGCCCTGCTCGAGCTGATCAGTTCGGGCCGGCTCGACCCGCGTCCGCTTGTGGGACGGGTGGTCGGCCTCGCCGAAGCCGGAGCGGAACTGATGGCTCTCGACCAGTCGGTCTCGGCGTCGGCGGGGATCGTGGTAGCGACGCTGTGAGCCGGGCTACACCTCACCCAGGCTCGGCGACTCGGCCTGCACGGCGTGCCCACCGAACTGATTGCGCATCGCAGCGACGAGCTTCATCGCCGGAGACTCGTCCTGACGGGAGACGAAGCGGGCGAACAGCGCCGCGGTGAGCGCAGGCACCGGGACGCCGAGGTCGATCGCGGCGTCGACGGTCCAGCGTCCCTCACCGGAGTCGTCGGCGTAGCCCTTGAGCTTCTCCAGGTGGGGGTCGTCTGCCAGTGCGCGGGCGATCAGGTCGAGCAGCCAGGAACGGATCACCGTGCCTTCACGCCAACTGTCGAAGATGGCCGGAACGTTGTGCACCAACTCGGCCTTCTCCAGTAGTTCCCAGCCCTCGGCGTAGGCCTGCATGATCGAGTACTCGATGCCGTTGTGCACCATCTTGGCGAAGTGCCCGGCGCCATGTCCGCCCGCGTGGACGAAACCGAACTCGCCCTCGGGCTTGAGCGCATCGAAGATCGGCTGCACCGTTGCCACGTCCGCCTCGTCGCCGCCGCACATCAAGGCGTAGCCGAGATCCTTTCCCCACACGCCGCCGGAGACGCCGCAGTCGATGAACCGGACGCCGCCGGCCGCCAGCCGATCGGCTCGGCCCTGGTCGCCGGTCCACTTGGTGTTGCCACCGTCGATCACGATGTCGCCCTCGGACAGCAGCCCGGCGAGCTCGTCGACGACGGCGTCCAGGAATCGCACCGGCACCATCACCCACACGACTCGTGGCCTCTGTTCCAGCCGGTCGACCAGTTCGGCGAGGCTGGGTACCTCGGAGACGTCCGGATTGGCGTCGTAGCCGAGCACGGTGTGCCCGGCCGCACGCAGGCGCGCAGCCATGTTCCCACCCATTCGGCCGAGGCCGACCATGCCGAGTTCCATCGTGTTCCTCCTCGTGAATCCGGGTTCAGGCTACGACGCCGCGGCAAGGCCCGCCGGGGCTCACTCCGGGCTGAGCTTGGCGTCCTGCCTGGGCACGATCACGGTGTTCAGGACCATCAGCAAGGACGCGGTGACCGGCACGGCCACCAGAGCACCCAACAGGCCGAGCAAGGTGCCGCCGACCAGGGCGCCGATCAGCACCAGCGAGCCGGGGATGTCCACGGCCTTCGTCATCACGCGGGGGGTCATCACGTAGGCCTCGACCTGCATGTAGGCGAAGTAGACCACCGCGAAGATCAGCGCGGCCCACGGGTTGGTGAACAGGATCACCACGGTGGCCAAGATCCAGAACAGCACCGGCCCGACCATCGGGATCATCGTGATTGCCAGCGCCAGTGAGGACAGCAGTGCCGCGAACGGCACCTGCAAGATGGTCATCAGGATGAACGAGAACGCCGCGTTGGCGGCGGCGAGGATCGCCATTCCGGAGACGTAGCCGCCGACGGAATCGGTGATCTGGTCGGTGATCTTCTCCAACTGGGAGCGGGCGTGCGCCGGAGCGAGCCGGATCATGGCGGACTGCATGGTGTGCAGCGAAGCCAGGAAGTACAGGGTGAGGACGAAGACGATCAGGGTGCCGGAGACGGCGTTCACCACGCCCGTGCCGACGGCCAGGGCTCCGCCGCCGATCGCCAGCAGGTTGGCCGGGTTGGACAGCCAGGTGCGCACCTGGTTCAGCACTGTGTCGTAGAGGTCGGCCTGTCCGGTCATCGCCGCGAGATTGGCGAACCACTCGGAGTTCTGGATGCCGGTGATGTAGCCGGGCACGGCCAGCGCGAACTCGGTCACCTGCACGATGGCTGTCGGCAGAACCAAGGCGATCAGGCCACCGAAGATCACCGCGAAGCCGCCGAAGACGATCGTGATGCTCAACCCGCGCGACATCCGATGGCGTTCCAGCCAGCGCACCAGCGGGTCGAGCGCGAGTGCGATGAACAACGCCACGCCAATCGAGACCATGACGGTCGACAGCGAGGACACCGCGCTGGCGAGCGTCAACGCGATCAACGCACCGACTGTCGCGGTGAAGCCCCAGGCGAGCGGGTGACCGAGGTCGACCAGGAACCGTCCCTTGCGGACGGGGTTCCCGATCGAGACGGCGCCGGCGGGGTCTCGGTCGTCGGCTGCCGCGTCCGGCGCATCGGTGGCGGCGTGGTCGAGCTGTTCGGGCCGGGCAGGCTCGATAGCGGTCCCGGACTCGTCGCTCACGTTCTGTTTCGGGTCGGCCATGCGAGCAGCGTAGGGCCTCGGGTGGCCGCTGACGATGCCACCGCGCCCGCGCGGCGCTGTCTCAGCGTGCCGACGTCCGTGACGGGAGCAGCTCGAGAACCAGTGCTGCGCCCACCACGAGCAGCAACATCCCGAACACCTGGCCGACGTCGAGTTGCTCACCGAGGAACAGGACCCCCGCGAGAGCGGCGACCACCAGGCCGATCGTCTTCACCATGCCCGCGCGAGCACCCTCGCCGGCGTCCGGCATCCGCACCTCCAGCACGGGGGAGACCAGCGCGGCGACCGCGACCAAAGCCGCGAGCGCGAGGTAGCCCCACGGCGTGCCCGTCCCCGGAGAGCCGAACAGCAACACCGCAGGCAACGTCGCCGCCCCGGCGATCACGTGTGCTCCGACCGCGACGTCGGGCTCTCCACGCAGCCGCAGCGTCCCATAGCGGATCGCGAACCCACCGGCGATCGCACTCAGCAAGGCGGCGAGGATTCCGGCGAGGAACGCCCAGCTGTCGCCGTCAACGGGGAAGACGACGACCAGGAACAGACCGACGAAACCTGCGGCGAGCCCGGCGGCCGCGGCTGCAGTGATCCGGTCGATGCCCCACACCTGCCCGAAGAGCGTCGCGAACAGGGGCATCGATCCGAGCACGATCGCGCTCAGCGCGACGCCGACGTGGTCGATGGCGAAACACAAGCCGATGTTCTGGACCGCGATCGCTGCGGCGAGGATGACCATCGAGCGGGCATCGGTCGGACGCGCCAGACGCCGTCCGCCCAGCCGGACGGACAAGGCGATGGCCGCGGCAGCGGTGAAGGAGGTCAGCGCTGCGGCCGCCGCCCAGCCGAAACCGAAGACGACTCCGCAGACCAGCATGATCGACAGACCCCACAGCAGCGAGAGCGCGGCGTGCGCCGGCCAGCTGCGACGGGGCATGCGAACCTCTCCCTGACATGGATTGTCATACGTTCTCATACACCCAACGCGAGGGTTGAATCGTGATCATTCGTGCAGTGGGGGAGCGGTGTCCGGCGCAATCGTGCACCCGGACGCCGTAGCGAGGCGAGCTGCCGTGATCAGCGCCGATTTCTCGGTGCGGCTAGCCTGACTCGGTGCCCGACACCTCGACACCGGTACAACGGACGTATCTCACCCTCACCGTCTTGACCACGCTCGCTGCGTCCTCGATCTGGGGCGTGAACACCTTGTTCCTGTTGGACGCGGGCCTGGACAACACGCAGGCCTTCGCGGCCAACGCCGCATTCACCCTCGGCATGGTCCTCTTCGAGATCCCCACCGGCGTTGTGGCGGACACCCGCGGTCGCAGGTTCTCCTTCCTTCTCGGCACCGTCACCCTGCTCGCGTCCACACTCCTGTACTGGTGGATGTGGTTCGTCCGGGCACCCTTCCTGGGCTGGGTGTTGGCCTCGCTGCTGATCGGGCTCGGCTTCACCTTCTTCTCCGGGGCCACCGAGGCCTGGCTGGTGGACGCGCTGGCCGACGCCGGCCACTCCGGCGACCTGGAGGCCGTGTTCGGGCGGGCTCAGGTGGCCTCGGGTGCGGCTTTGCTGGTCGGCTCGCTCGCCGGCGGCCTGATCGCTCAGGTGAGCGATCTCGGCGTGCCGTACCTGATCCGGTCGGGTCTGCTCGCGGTGACCGCCGTGGTGGCCGCGGCGGCGATGCGCGACCGCGGCTTCACTCCGGACCGCAGCCTGCGTCCCGGGGAGGCGATCCGCGCGGTCCTAGCCGGCTCCATCGACGGCGGCCTGCGGAACAGACCCGTCCGGTGGCTGATGCTGGCCGCACCCTTCACCGCAGGCACCGGCATCTACGTGTTCTACGCCCTCCAGCCCTATCTGCTTGAGCTGGCCGGCGATCCGCACGCCTACGCGATCGCGGGGGCCGCGGCCGCGCTCACCGCTGGCGCCCAGATCGTCGGCGGATTGCTCGTCGGCCGAGTCCGGCGGTTGTTCCGGCGTCGCACCGACGCATTGCTGCTGGGCGGCCTGCTCGGCGTCGCGCTTCTGGTCGGGCTGGCGGTGGCGGGCAGCCTGTGGGTCGCGCTCGCCCTGGTGGCGGTCTGGTCACTGGTGGCGGCGGCAACCGCGCCGCTGCGGCAGTCGTTCGTCAACGGCCTGGTCCCCTCGGCACAGCGGGCCACCGTCTTGTCCTTCGACTCCCTGATGGGCTCCTCCGGAGGAGTCGTCGCTCAGCCCGCACTGGGCCGGGTCGCGGACGTGTCCGGGTACGCCGCGTCCTACCTGGTCGCTTCGGGCGTCCTCGCCCTCTCCTTGCCGTTCACCTGGCTGGCCCGTCGCGAGCACGCGGCGAGCGACCCGACCGGTTCGGACCCGAGGATCCGGCCCGACGACAAGCCGCCGCGCCGATGAGCGAGCGGCTGTTCGCGGCAGTGATTCTGCCTGCGGAGGTGGTCGACGCGATCGACCGCTTCCTCCAGCCCCGCCGCGACGCGGAGCCGGGCTTGCGCTGGACGGTTCCGGACGGCTGGCATCTCACCTGTGCCTTCCTGCCGCGGGTGGCCCTGACTCAGGTCGAGCCACTCGAGGAGACGCTGGGTGAAGTGGCCGCTCGCACCGGCCGGTTCCGGCTCACTCTCGCCGGCTCCGGGGCCTTTCCGGACGCGAGCCGTGCCACCGTGCTCTGGCTCGGCGTCCTCGAGGGAGCCGACGACCTCGCGCAGCTCGCCGTCCGGTGTCGCAATGCCGCCTCCGGCTGCGGCGTGGAGGTCGACGGAGGACGGTTCCGTCCGCACCTCACCCTCGCGCGCACCAAGCCGTTCGCTGCCCGCCGTTGGCTGACGGTTCTGGACGCGATCCCCGCGCAGTCCTGGCCGGTGGAGGAGTTCGCGCTGGTCCGCTCGCGGCTGCTCCGCGGCGGCGCGGGTTACGAGGTCCTCGGCCGTTTTCCGCTGGCCGGCTGAGCAACCGAGCGGTTCGGGCGAGCGCGCTCGCGTCCAAATCCTCGGCGACCGATGCCGGGCCACGGCTATGCTGCCCGCTCGTGGCTGCCATCCGGGGACTGTTCGCCGATACCGCACCCCTGGCGAATCCTCATTTCCGGCGGCTGTGGCAGGCCAACATCATCACCGTGATCGGTGCCCAGCTCACCGTGGTCGCGGTGCCCGCGCAGCTCTACGCGATCACCGGAGACTCCGGCTACGTCGGCCTCACCGGCGTGTTCGGTCTGGTGCCGCTGGTCGTGTTCGGGTTGTGGGGTGGCGCCCTCGCCGACCACTTCGACCGGAGGATCCTGCTGCTCGTCACGACGGTCGGGCTGATCGCGACCAGCGGTCTGTTCTGGATCCAGGCAACGCTGAACCTCAACAACGTCTGGCTCATGCTCGGTGTCTTCTCGCTTCAGCAGGCCTTCTTCGCGGTGAACCAGCCGACTCGTAGCGCGGTGCTGCCGAGGCTGCTGCCTGCCGCACAGCTGCCCGCCGCGAACGCCCTCAACATGACCGTGATGATGGCCGGTGCGATCGTGGGGCCGATGATCGGCGGCGTGCTGATCCCCGTGTTGGGCTACTCGTGGCTGTACCTGGTCGACACCGTCACCCTGCTCGCGACCTTCGCCGCGGTGTGGCGATTGCCTGCCTTAGCGATGGAGAACCGGGTCGGTGCGCCGGGGCTGCGTTCGGTGATCGACGGCCTGGCCTACCTGCGTCTGCATCCGGTGTTGCTCACCTCCTTCGTGCTGGACTTGATCGCGATGATCTTCGGCATGCCCCGCGCGCTGTTCCCCCAGATCGCCCACGAGTCGTTCGGCGGCTCGGTCGAGGGCGGCACCCAGTTCGCCGTCCTGATGGCGGCCATGCCCGTCGGTGCGGTACTTGGCGGGGTGTTCTCGGGATGGATCTCGCGCGTCCGCAGGCAGGGCCGGGCTGTGGTGATCAGCATCGCGGCCTGGGGGGCGGCGATCGTCGCGGTCGGCGTGGCCGTCGGCTTCGCGCCGCTTTGGTCGCTGCCGATGCTCGTCGCGGCGTGCGTGTTCTTGATGCTGGGCGGGGCCGCCGACATGGCGTCCGCCGCGTTCCGGCAGGCGATGCTGCTCTCGGCGGCCGACGACGCGGTGCGCGGGCGGCTGCAGGGGGTGTTCATCGTGGTCGTGGCCGGTGGGCCGCGGATCGCCGACACGGTGCACGGCTACGCGGCCGGCGCGTTCGGCACTGCGTGGACGACCGGTGGCGGCGGGCTGCTCGTGATCGTCCTGACCGCGCTGGTCGCGTTCTTGGTGCCGGCGTTCTGGCGGTACCGCTCCGGCTAGGTGGCTCTGTCGCTGCGGGCCGGTCGTCGTCTATCGTCGCGGGCATGGCCCCCGAACGGGTGTTGTGGGTGGATCGTGCCTCAGGTGCGGTCACCCGGCATGAGCAGGCCGACATCGCCGGCTTGCTGTCCGATCCGTCCGGCTGGCTCTGGCTGGACGTGCCCGAGCCGGACGAACAGACCGGCGTTCTGCTCGGCGAGGTTTTCGGAGCCCACCCGGCGGCCGTGACGGACCTGGTCGAGCGCAATCACGTGCCGCGTCTGCACGTCTATGGCCACTCGCTGCTGCTGATCCTGCAGCGTCCGCTGGCGGGGGAAGGCGGGCACGTCCACTATCTCGAGCTGGATCAGCTGGTCGGCCCGAACTACCTGGTCACCGTCCATGGCCCCCGCAACCCGGCGGTGCCGCTGGAGCTGCTGCTGGAGGAGACCGACGACCTCGCCGAACGCATGCTCACCGGACGTCATCTGCCTTCCGGACCATGGGCGGCCTCGCACCGGATCGTCTCCGCGCTGACGATCGCGCAGGAACGCGAGGTGAACCGGCTCGCACGCGACGTCGGCGGACTGGAGCAACAAGTGATGGCACACGTCGGGGACTCGCATCCGGAGGCGCTGCTGGAGGACCTGTTCCACACCCGCCATGCGCTCTTGACCCTGCGGACCATGGCCGGCCAGGCCGCCGAGATCTACGGCCGCGCCGTCCGGCTGCTGGGTGAGGACGCGGAGGTGCGCGAGTTCCTGCGCGACAACAAGGACGCCTACGACCGGCTCAGCCGCATCGCCGGTGGCCAGCTGGAGTTCCTCTCCGGCGTCACCGAGTACTACCGCGCGCGTACCGACACCAAGATGACCGTGGCCGCCGAGCGGCTGGCCGTGATCGCCGCGATCACGTTGCCCGTGACCGCGATCAGCTCGGTGATGGGCATGAACGTGATCGTGCGCGAGCAGACGGACTGGTTCTGGTTGGCGATCCTGCTGGCGGTGATGATCGCCCTGTCGCTGGTGTTGCTTCGCTGGGCGAAGCGTCAAGGTTGGTGGTGAACCGCCGCCCCACCCGCCGAGTTGTCAGAATCTCGTTCGGCTATGACCGAAGGAGATTCTGACAACTCGGCAGGTTGGGGTCAGCCGAGGGCTGCCTTCACCTTGGCCGCGACGACCGCGCCCTGCGCACGACCGGACGCGCGGGCGTTCACGGCCTTGATCACCAGGCCCATTTGCTTCATCGTCGGGGTCGAACCGAGCTGGGACGCCGCCGCGGCGACCTCCTCGGCCACGATCGCGTCCAGTTCGGCGTCGCTGAGCGCCGCGGGGAGGTAGCGCTGCAACACCTCGACCTCGGCGAGCTCCTTCGCAGCCAACTCCGGCCGGTTGCCCGCGGTGTAAGCCTCGGCAGAGTCGCGACGCTTGGCCACTTCGCGGTTCAGCACCCCAAGCACCTCCGCGTCGCTCAACTCGCGCGCCTGGGTGCCCGCCACCTGCTCATTCTTGATTGCGGCGACCGCCATCCGCAGGGTGGACTTGGTGAGCTCGTCGTGGGCCTTCATCGCTGTGACCAGGTCCGCCTGAATCGTGTCCTTCAGTTCGCTCATCGTGATCCTTTCCGCGCAAACCACACCAGTCTCTCATGGCGTGGACGCTCGCAGCGGATGACTATGCTGAGGCCCCGAACAGCAGGGGAGAGGTTCTCGATGGTGGAGCGGTTGCCGGCCGACTCAGTGGGTCTGGTCCGCACGCAGACCGTCCGCCTGTTCACCGCCGAGGAGCCACTGCACCTCGAGCTGGGCGGCACACTGGGGCCGATCGACGTGGCGTATGAGACCTATGGATCGCTCTCGCCGGCCGCGGACAACGCCGTATTCATCTGTCACGCGCTCACCGGCGACGCCCACGCCGCCGGCTTCCACGAGGGAGCGAAGCGTCCGGGCTGGTGGGACAACCTGATCGGGCCGGGCAAGCCGCTGGACACCAACCGCTTCTTCGTGATCAGCGCCAACTTGATCGGTGGCTGCCAGGGCAGCACCGGACCGTCCTCGATCAACCCGGCCACGGACGCGGCCTACGGGCTGGATTTCCCCCTGCTGATGATGCGCGACCTGGTCGCGGTGCACCGAGCGCTGGTCAAGCACTTGGGCATCACTCGCCTGCTCGCCGCCCTGGGCGGCTCCCTCGGCGGGATGCAGGTGCTGCAGTGGGCGCTCGACCACCCCGACGAGATCGCCAACGCGTTGGTGATCGCCGCGTCCAGTCGGCTCACCGCGCAGAACATCGGTTTCTCGGCGGTCGCGCGGCGCGCCATCATGACCGACCGCAACTTCGCCGAGGGCGACTATGCCGCCGCTGGAGTGAACCCCGACACCGGCCTCGCGATCGCGCGGATGATGGCACACATCACCTACCTGTCCGAAGACGCGCTCACCGAGAAGTTCGGACGCCAGCCGCACCCCAACCGCCACCATCCGGGCTTCGGCATCGACTTCGCGGTAGAGAGCTACCTCGACCACCAGGGCCAGGCCTTCCTGGAGCGCTTCGATGCCCTGAGCTACCTCTATCTGACCCGGGTGATGGACTACTTCGACCCCTTCGCCGATCCGGACGCGCTCACTGCGGTGTCCGCCGACCCCGTGACCTGGCTGGTGCTCTCCTTCGCCACTGACTGGCGGTTCGGCACCGACCACTCCCGTCGGATCGTCCGCAAGCTGGAGCAGGCGGGCCAGCCGGTCACGTTCCGGGAGATCCCCTCCACTTGGGGCCACGACTCCTTCCTGCTCCCGGTCGAGCCGTACCACGCGACGTTGCGGGCGTTCTTCGACCGCTCCCTGCGGGAGGTGCGGGCATGACCCTGCGCCCCGACCTCGCCCTGGTCGCAGGGCTGATCCCCGCCGGCAGTCGAGTGCTCGACCTCGGCTGCGGCTCGGGGGAGTTGTTGGCCTCCCTGATGGCGCAGAAGCGCTGCCGCGGCACCGGCGTCGAGATCGATCCTGACTCAGTGCTGGCCGCGATCGCAGCCGGCGTCCCCGTGATCGAGCTGGACCTGGACGCCGAGCTGGAGGAGTTCGCCAACCACTCCTACGACGTGGTGGTGCTGTCCCGGACGGTGCAGACCCTGCACCGGCCGGTCGATGTGCTCAACCACATGGGACGCATCGGAGACCGGCTGATCGTCTCGGTGCCGAACTTCGGCTACTGGCGGCACCGCCTGCGCCTGCTGCGCGGCCGGATGCCGATGTCGCGGGAGATCCCGCACGCCTGGTACGACACGCCCAACCTGCGGCACACCACCCTGGTCGAGCTGGAGGAGCTGTTCGCGAGCCTCGGGCTGAGGATCGAGCAACGGATCGTGCTCAGTCCGGCCGGCGTGCCGCTGCGCGGCGGCGATCGCCTCTACAACGTCGTCGGTGGGTCGGCGGTGTACGTGCTGCACACCAACGGCGGCTGAGGGGCGAGGACGACTGGCGCCGGGGAGCGCGTCGGCCGTCGGAATCTGGGACCTGACGTCACTCCTGGCCGGCCAGTGCCTTGACGACGCGCACTGCGGCGCCGCCCAGGTTGAGTTCCTCCGCGAGCGCGGCGAACCGGACGGGATCGGCGGGGAGACTCGGCAGGGTGAGGTCGAGGTCCGGCACCGGCGCGTCCGTCCGCACGGCCACGACCTCGCGCGCAGGGCCGAGGTAGTCGATCGATGCGGCCAGCTTCGCGGTCATGGTCGCGGGCAGTCTCCGGGCCGATGCAGCCGCGATCACGTTGTCGAGGTCCCCGTACTCGTCGATCAGCTTCGCCGCGGTCTTCTCCCCGATTCCGGCCACCCCGGGCAGCCCGTCGGACGGGTCGCCGCGCAGCACCGCGAAGTCGACATAGCCGGCGCCGTCCACGCCGTATCTCGCCCGCAGCCAGGCTGCGTCCACTCGATCGTGGTTGGCCACACCACGTCCGCAGTAGAGCACCCGGACATTGCGCGCGTCGTCGACGAGTTGGAACAGGTCGCGGTCTCCGGTGACGACGTCGACCGGGAGCTCGGAGCGGGTGGCGAGGGTCCCGATCACATCATCGGCCTCGCAGTCCGGCGCACCGACGATCGGCAGGCCCAGCGCGTCCAGGACGTCGCGGATCAGGGGCACCTGGGCGACCAGGTCGTCGGGAACCAGCTCCACATCGTCGTGCGCGACTCGATGCGCCTTGTAGGACGGGAGCAGGGCCACCCGCCAGGTCGGACGCCAGGCCTGGTCCCAGCAGCAGGCCACCTGGCTGGGGGAGTACTCGCTGATGAAGCGGGCGAGGAAGTCGAGCAATCCGCGTACGGCGTTCACCGGCCGTCCGTCCGAGGCCTGCAGGCTCGACGGCAGCCCGTGGAAGGCGCGGAAGTACAACGACGCGGTGTCGAAGAGCATCACTGAGGGCTCGGCCATCCCCCCATGCTGCCGCACCACCCTCCGAGTTGTCAGAATCTGGTTCGGTCATAGCCGAACCAGATTCTGACAACTCGGAGGGGGAGAGGGGCTGGCTAAGCTGGGCGGGCTGTCGAAGGGAGGCCCGTGGTCGATTGGCTCGCCGCACGGCACTGGAGCCTGCGAGCGACGATCGCCATCCTCACCGGAGTCGCGGCGGCGCTCGGCTTCCAGCCCTACGGATGGTGGCCGTTGGTCCCGGTCGGGGTCGCCGGACTCACTCTCGCCGTCCTGGCCGCCCACAGAGTCCGAGGAGCGCTCGGCCTGGGCTACCTGTGGGGGATTGGCTTCCTGCTGCTCGGCGTGGGCTGGATGCAGGTCATCTTCGTCCAGGCGATGTTCGCGCTGGTTGCGATCGAGGCTTGTTTCTACGCCGGACTCGCCGCACTGGTGAAGGTCGCCGCACGGACGCGCTGGTGGCCCCTGCTGGCCGCCGGCTGCTGGACCGGAATCGAGTTTACCTTCGCGCGGTTCCCGTTCGACGGCTTCGGCTGGATGCGACTGGGCTACGCGATGGTGGACTCCCCGCTGGCCTGGGTCTTGCCCCTGGTGGGCGTGTCGGGCCTCAGCTTTCTCACCGCGCTGCTCGGGCAGGGGTTGAGTTGGCTGGCTGAGCGCCTCACCTGGCGCCGCGTGCTCGGCTCGGCCGCCACCGTCGCGGCGATGGCTCTGCTCGCCATGGGCGGCAGCTTCGTACCGGTCGGCGTGCAGACCGGGACAACCCAGGTCGGCTGGGTGCAGGGCGGCGCCCCCGGCGGCGGTGTGTACGGAATCGGCTCGGCTCGCACCACGACCCGTAACCATCTCGCCGAGGCGAGCAAGCTACGCACCCGGATCGACGCCGGAGAACTGCCGGAGCCGGACTTCGTCGTCCTTCCCGAGAACACCACCGACATGGACCCCTACACCGACGCCGAGACCGGACGCCTGGTCGCCGCAATGTCATCCCGCCTCGGCGTGCCGATGCTGTTGGGCGTGATCCTGGACGGACCGGGCGCGGACGAGCGCCAGACGGCTTCCCTGTGGTGGGAGCCGGGCCGCGGCGAGACCGCTCGCTACGTCAAGCGCGGCATCGTCCCGTTCGGGGAGTGGGTGCCGCTGCGATCGCTGTTGCTGCCGCTGATCCCCGAGCTCGCCTTCGTAGGACCGCAGTCGATCGCGGGCAACGAGCCGGGCGCCATGAGCGTGACCCTGTCCGACGGACGCACCCTGACCCTTGGCGTGATGATCTGCTACGACCTCGTCTACGACGACTTCGCCTACGACACTGTGCGCTACGGCGGACAGGTCGTCCTGGTGCAGTCCAGCAACGCCATGTATCAAGGCACCGGTCAGATCGACCAGCAGTTCGCGATCACTCGGGCCCGGGCGATGGAGCTTCGCCGCGAGGTGCTCGTCGTCACGACCAGCGGCGTCAGTGGCCTGATCGACGCCGACGGATCAGTGGCGTTCACCGCGCCGGACCACGTCGGCGCCTCCGGGGTGACCGCCCTGCCGGAACGCTCCGGCCTGACCCCTGCGACGTGGCTGGCCGCGCCGCTGGAACTGACCCTCATCGTCCTCACCGCTGCCGGCCTCGTGGCATCCCTGCGATACGGCAGAATGAAGAGAACCGAATCCGGAACTGGAGAAGCGAATGGCCGACTCGGCAGCCCCGCTTGAGCGGGTGCTCGTCATCATCCCCACCTACAACGAGTCGGAGAACCTCGAACCGATCACAGCCAGAATCCGCCTGGCCGTGCCGGACGCGCACATTCTGGTCGCCGACGACAACTCGCCCGACGGAACCGGCGACATCGCCGATCGCCTCGCAGCCGGCGACGACCACGTCCATGTGCTGCACCGCAAGGGCAAGGAGGGGCTGGGCGCGGCGTACATCGCCGGCTTCCACTGGGGCCTCGCCGAGGGCTACCAGGTGCTGGTCGAACACGACGCCGACGGCTCCCACCAGCCCGAATACCTGCCGGCCATCCTCGACCGGCTCAGCACGGCCGATGCCGTGAAGGGCTCGCGTTATGTGAAGGGCGGCTCGACCAAGGGCTGGCCGCTGCATCGGGAAATGCTGTCGCGGGGCGGCAACCTGTGGACCCAGCTGATGTTGGGCCTGCCGGTCAAGGACGCCACCGGCGGGCTCGTGGCCTGGCGTGCCACCACGCTGCAGGGCATGGGGCTGGACGGCATCGAGTCGGCCGGCTACGGATTCCAGGTGGAGATGGTTCGACGCGCGATTCGCTCCGGCCACACCGTGGCGGAAGTGCCGATCGAATTCGTCGAGCGCGAACTCGGGGACTCGAAGATGAGCGGCAAGATCGTCGCGGAAGCGATGCTGTTGACCACTCGCTGGGGACTGGCGTACCGGTGGGGGCAGGTGCGGCGGATCTTCGGAGCGAAGGACGGCTCGTGAGCGGCCCCGCATCCGCGCGGCGGCGGCCCTGGTTGCTGCCGGCCCTCGTCGGAGCGTTCGTCCTGATCTCGGCAGGGGAGGTCTGGCTACTCACCTTCGTCGGTGTGCGGATCGGTCTGCCGTGGACGCTGGCCATTCTGATCGGTGAGGCGGTTCTGGGCGCCTGGTTGATGCGGCGGGAAGGCAATAAGGCCTGGCGCGCGCTGGTGGACGCCTACACCACCGGCAAGATGCCCTCCGGGCAACTGGCCGATGCCGCGCTGGTCCTGGTGGGCGGCTTGATGCTGATCCTGCCGGGCTTCCTCACCGACGTGGTCGGCTTGATCTGCCTGTTGCCGTGGACCCGGCCACTGGCCCGGCGCGTGATCGGCATCGTGATCGCCCGCCAGGCGGCGCGCACCGGGTTCGACCTCGGCTCGGTCCGATCTCCCTATGCCGATGGCGGGACGGTGATCCGCGGCGAAGCGGTCGAGGATCCCGACGGGTCGGCCGAACCGCCCGAAGTCAGCGGCGAGATCGAGGAATAGCGTTCCCGGCGGTCAGTGCTCCTGGCCGCGGATCTCGTCGAGGCGCTCGGCGAGCAGGTCCTCGAGTTCCTCGATCGAGCGGCGCTCGCGCAGCATGTCCCAGTGGGTGCGCGGCGTCTTGGTCTCTTTCGCCTCCGGCTCCACCCCGTCCGATCGGCGCGCGATCTCACCGCACCGGGAGCACTCCCACTCGGTGGGGAGATCCGCCTCCTCGGCGAACACGATCGTGAAGTGGTGCCCCTTGGGGCAGTCGAAACCGATCTCCTGGCGTGGTGCGAGTTCCACCCCGCTCGGGTCCGCGTGACTCTTGCTGCCCAGCCCGGAACCTCTCAACGCACGTTCTGCCATCGCACCTACCTTCCGTCCCAAAGCTAGCGAGCCGCCCAAACCATTGTTTCGCGATACCCGTGCAGACCCCGAGGGTCACAGCACCTTGGGTAACGCGTTCCCGGCATCGATGATTCCCCTGCGCATGTCGACCCGGGCCAGCAAGATGCCGCCGACGACGAAGAATGCGGCCAATGCGATCAAGGCGAGGCGGTAGGACTGGGTGAACTGGAAGACCAGCCCGAAACTGAGCGTGCCCAGCCAGCTCGTGCCGCGTTCCATCGCCTGATAGAAGCCGAAGTACTCCGATTCGCGCCCGTTCGGGATCAGCTGGCTGTACATCGAGCGGGACAACGCCTGGGTGCCACCCATCACCACCCCGATCGCCGCACCCAGGCCGAACAGCGCGCCGACCTGGCCTGCCGGAAGCAGGAAACCGACCAGGACGACGACCAGCCAGATCGCGATCCCGGCCAGGACGGTGCGTTTCGCGCCGATCCGCGCAGCCACCCGTCCGAAGCCGAGCGCGCCCGCGATGGCAACGAACTGAGTGATCAGGAACGTGGCCAGGACGAGATTCTCCTCGATCCCGAGCTCACGGATCGCGTACACGCTGGAGGAGACGATCACGGTCTGGATGCCGTCGTTGTAGAACAGGAACGCCACCAGGAACGCCAGGGTCTGCGGATAGTTGCGCAGCTCGACGAAGGTGGCCGCCAGCTGCCGGAACGGGTTTCGGCGGGCGATCTCGGCGGGGACGTCCCTGGGCAGCCGGCGCAGGCCCCGGACCGGGATGACGGTGAACCCGGCCCACCACAGGCCGGCCGACAACAGGCACAGGCGCACGGCCATCGCCTTGTCGATGCCCACGGCGGGGTAGAAGGACATCAGTGCGAAGTTGAGCGCGAGCAGCACGCCGCCGCCCACATAGCCCCAGGCCCAGCCGCGGCTCGAGACTCGATCGCGGTCGTCGGGGCCCGCGATCCGGACCAGCATCGAGTCGTAGACCACGACCGATGCGCCGAACGCGATCAGGCTGATCACCATCAGCCAGGCCCCGAGTTCCCAGTTGGAGCCCATCAGGAAGAACATCAGCGAACCGGCCGCGGCGCCGATCCATGCCGTTGCGCCGAGCCAGCGATGCGGATGCGCGGAACGGTCGGCGGCGGCGCCGACGAGCAGCAGCACCACGGCCGAGACCAGGGTGCTCACGGTGGCCAGCAGCGAGGGCAGGGCGCCGGGGAGCACGGGGAACAAGCCGAGCAGTTGCACTGGTCGCGTGCACTGTCCCGAGTCCAGGCCCGGGCAGGCCGCATTCGTGGCCAGACTGACCAGGTAGGGGCTGATCAGAACCGTCGCGGTGGTGGTGTAGAACGCGGAATTGGCCCAGTCGTACCAGTACCAGGACCGCTGTGCCCGGGTGCTCTTCATGATTCGTCCTCCCAGAGTCCGCGTTCGATCAGCACCTGTTTGAGCGTCGTGATGTCGTCGCTGACCAATCCGTCCACCTCGAGGTCGATCAGGCGATGCATCTCGGCGGCGTCATTGACCGTCCACACGTGAACGACCCGTCCGCTCGCGTGGGCGAGCCTGATCACGTCCGGGCGGAGCAGGGTGAACGGCGCGTTCTCGTAGCGCACCGGAATCTGCAGCGCGAGGCCGGGATCGGGCCAGGGACGACGCCTGCCGAAGGCGAGGGTCGCCCAGGCCACGCCCACCGGCGAGGTCGCCGTGGCGACCTGCGGGGCGCGACGACGGAACTCCCGCAGGCGGGCCGAGGAGAAGGACGCCACGCAGACCCGGTTGCCGGCGCCGTGCCGCTCGATCAGGTCGGCCAGCAACTCCACGGCGTTGTCGTCCTTGATGTCGATGTTGAACCGGGCCGTCGCGAACTCCTCAAGCAGATCGCTCAGCCGTGGGATCGGGTCGATGCCGCCGATTCTGACGGCGCTCAACTCCGCCCAGGTCCGCTTGCCGACCGGACCGGACGCGTCCGCGACCCGGTCCAGACGGTCGTCGTGGAAGGCCACCAACTCCCCGTCCGCGCTCGCCCACACGTCAGTCTCCAGGTAGCGGTAGCCGAGTCCGAGCGCCTGCCCGAAGGCGTAGGCCGTGTTCTCTCTCGGCGCGTCGGCGGGCGTCACCCAGCCACCACGGTGCGCGAGCGCTGTGAATCGAGCGGCGAAGTACGGGTGGCTGCGGGCCTGCACGTGAGCACCTTACGGGGTCGAAGTGTGCAGTTGGGGCTCGCTGGACGGTGTGTAATGTCGCAGTGACCACGATCCTCTCCATCCAGTCCAGCGTTGCCTACGGCCATGTCGGCAACAGCGCGGCCACTTTCCCGCTGATGCGGATGGGCGTGGAGGTCTGGCCCGTGCTCACCGTGCATTTCTCCAACCACACCGGCTACGGTGCCTGGCGCGGGCCGCTGCTGTCGGCGAGCGACATCGCCGAGGTGGTCCGCGGGATCGACGAACGCGGCGTGCTGGGCCGGGTGGACGCGGTCCTCTCTGGGTATCAGGGTGCCCGCGAGGTGGGCGCGGAGGTACTCCGGACGGTGGACCTGGTTCGGCAGCGCAATCCCCGCGCCGTGTACTGCTGCGACCCCGTCCTCGGTGACGTCGGACGCGGCATGTACGTCCGGCCCGGCATCCCCGAGTTCATGCGCGACCACGTGGTGCCCCGCGCCCAGATCGTGACGCCGAACCACTTCGAGCTGGACTTCCTCACCGGTCGGGTCACGAACACCGTGGCAGAGGTTCTCGAGGCCGCCGATGCCCTGCGGGCCAGCGGCCCCGACGTCGTGCTGGTCACCTCGACCGTCTTGGACCACGCCGACCCCGACGAGATCTTGATGCTCGTCGTCACCGCCGACGGTGCCTGGCAGGTGGCGACGCCGCGGCTGGAGCGCACGTTCACGGGCTCGGGCGACCTGACCGCGGCACTGTTCCTGGCGCACTACCTGGAAGGAGACCATGCCGGATTGGCCCTGGGCCGCACCGTGGACGCCGTGTACTCGCTGCTGAGGGCGACGACCCGAGCCGGCTCCGAGGAACTCCTGCTGGTACAGGCCCAGGACGAACTGGTCAGCCCGAGCTATCACTTCGAGGTGGTGCGCCTACGTTGACCGGGGCCGGAGGCGGTGGCGGCGGTTCTGGCCGCGCTGATCGTGCTGGGCACCGGAGGGATCCATCCCGGCACTGCGTGGGCCGGCGCGCTGAACCTCGGCCAGCCGGCGGGGATCGTGGACCGGTGGCGCGTCAGTCCCGGAAGACGTCGATCCGCGCGCCGAGGGCGTTCAACCGGTTCGGCAGGTCTTCATAGCCGCGATTGATCACGTAGACATCGCGCAGCACGCTGGTTCCTCTGGCCGCGAGTGCCGCCAGCAGCAGGCACACCGCAGGACGCAGCGCCGGCGGGCAGACCAGTTCCTGGCCTCGCCAGCGGGTCGGTCCGTTCACGACCACGCGGTGCGGGTCGAGGAGCTGGACGTCCGCGCCGAGCTTGTTCAGCTCCACCAGGTGAATCGCGCGGTTCTCGTAGACCCAGTCGTGAATCAGCGTCCGTCCTTCGGCCACTGCGGCGATCACCGCGAAGAACGGCAGATTGTCGATGTTGAGGCCAGGGAAGGGCATCGGGTGGATCTTGTCGGTGGCCGCCTTCAGTACCGAGGGCCGGACCGTCACGTCGACCAACCGCGTCTGGCCGTTGCAGGAGCGGTACTCCGGGCTGAGCGAGTAGTCCAGGCCCATTTCGGCGAGGATGGCCAGTTCGATGTCGAGGAACTCGATCGGGGCACGTTCGACAGTGAGTTCGGACCCGGTCACGATCGCGGCGGTGATCAGGCTCATCGCCTCGATCGGGTCCTCGGAGGGCGAGAACGCCACATCCGCTTCGATCCGGTCCATGCCGTGCACGGTCAGCGTGGTGGAGCCGATGCCGTCGATCCGGACTCCGAGTTCGGCCAGGAAGAAGCACAGGTCCTGCACCATGTAGTTGCTGGAGGCGTTGCGGATCTCGGTGGTTCCGGGGAATTGCGCGGCCGCCATCAGCACGTTCTCGGTGACCGTGTCGCCGCGTTCGGTGAGGGTGATCCGCCGGTCCGGCGCCGGCGTGGTGTGCACTTCGGCGTGGTAGAAGCCCTGAGTCGTGCGAACCGCGAGCCCGAAGTGCCGCAGCGCCTGCAGGTGCGGGGTGATCGTGCGGGCACCGAGGTTGCAGCCGCCGGCGTAGGGCAGGTCGAAGGCGTCCTCGGAGTGCAGCAACGGGCCGAGGAACATGATGATCGAGCGGGTCCGCCGGGCCGCTTCGACGTTCATCCGGTTCAGGTTCAGCCGGGCGGGACGGACGAGCTCGAGTTCGGACTTGTCGGCCGACCACCGGGCCCTCACCCCGATGCTGGTCAGCACCTCGAGGATGCGGTTCACCTCTTCGATCTGGGCGATCCCGCGCAGCACCGTGCGTCCGTGGTTGATCAAGGACGCGCACAGCAGGGCCACCGCGGCGTTCTTGGAGGAGCGGACGGCGATCGACCCGTGCAGCTTCACCGGCCCGTGGATGCGCAGGTGCGTGGGCCCTGCTGGTCCGGCGTGGATCAGCGGGGAGTCGAGGGCGCCGGCGATGCGGTTGATCATCTCCAGGCTCAGGTTCTGGCCACCGGACTCGATCCGGTGCACAGCGCTCTGCGAGGTGCCGAGGACGTCGGCGAGTTCCTGCTGGGTGAGGCCCCGCTGCTTGCGCGCGTCTCGGATCAGGGTGCCGATGCTGCTGGGGAGGAGGTCTGCCACGGGCTCTACCTTATCTCATATGGGATATGACGGGCTTCGCACGTCGGGAGGGTACCGCATCCAGGGACCGTCGCGACCAGGGCGATCCGGACCGTCCGGCCGCATTCGGCGACCCGTGCCGGAGCGTCGAATCACGCTGAGACACCGCTAGAGTGGCGCCCATGACCCAACACTTCGATGTCGTCGTCCTCGGTGCCGGCCCCGGGGGCTATGTCGCAGCAATCCGCGCCGCCCAGCTGGGCAAGAGCGTGGCCGTCATCGAGAAGCAGTGGTGGGGGGGTGTGTGTCTCAACGTCGGCTGTATTCCGACCAAGGCGCTGTTGCGCAACGCCGAGCTCGCGCACATCTTCCACGCCGAAGCTGCGACCTTCGGCATCGAGGGCGAGGTGCGGTTCAACTTCAAGGCGGCGTTCGACCGCAGCCGGGCCGTTTCGGAGCGGATGGTGAAGGGCGTCCACTTCCTGATGCGGAAGAACAAGATCACTGAGATCAACGGGTGGGGGACGTTCACCGACGCGAAGACGATCTCGGTCGCGACCGACGCCGGAGAAGAGACCGTCACCTTCGACGACTGCATCATCGCCGTTGGGGCGACCACGAAGCTCCTGCCGGGCACCCAGCGTTCGGATCGGGTATTCACCTACGAGGAGCAGATCCTCTCCGAGCAGCTGCCGAGTTCGATCGTGATCTGCGGCGCGGGCGCCATCGGCACCGAGTTCGCTTACGTGCTCGCCAACTACGGCGTCGACGTGACCATCGTGGAGTATTTCGATCGGATGGTCCCCAACGAGGACCCCGAGGTCGCCGCGGAGCTGCTCAAGGCCTACAAGAAGATGGGCGTGAAGGTGCTCACCGGGACGAAGGTCGACGGTATCGAGGAGCACGCCGATGGCGTCCGGGTTCGGGTCAGCCCCGCAGCCGGGGGAGAGGGCCAGGTTCTCGAGGCCGAGCGCGTCCTGCAGTCACTGGGCTTCGCGCCGCGGACGACCGGCTACGGCCTGGAGAACACCGGGGTGGCGCTCACCGAGCGAGGCGCGATCGCCGTCGACGACTACCTGCGCACCAACGTGGCCGGCATCTACGCGATCGGCGACGTGACCATGAAGCTGATGCTCGCCCACACTGCCGAGGCGCAGGGTGTGGTGGCTGCGGAGACCATCGCAGGCGCCGAGACGATGCCGATCAACTACGACATGATTCCGCGGGCCACCTACTGCCAGCCGCAGATCGGCTCGTTCGGCTACACAGAGGCCCAGGCTGCGGAGCGCGGCTACCAGGTCAAGGTCGCCAAGTTCCCCTTCAGCGCGAACGGCAAAGCGCACGGCCTCGGCGACGCGACCGGTTTCGTGAAGGTCGTCGCGGACGCCCGGTACAACGAGCTGCTCGGTGCCCACATGGTCGGTCCGGACGTCTCCGAACTCCTCCCCGAACTCACTCTCGCCCAGCAGTGGGATCTCACCGCTGACGAGGTCGGACGCAACATTCACGCGCACCCCAGCCTGTCCGAGGCGCTGAAGGAGGCCGTGGAAGGCATCGCCGGCCACATGATCAACCTCTGAGCTCCCGCTCGACCAGCTTTCGAAAAGGGGCCTCCGACCACGGTCGGGGGCCCCTTTTCGTATCGACGGGCGTGATCCTGCGCGAGATCCGAAGCGTGAACCCGCCTCTCACTGAGGTCTGGTGAGCCCGTCGCGGTGCTCCGGATCGCCGCCTGTGCCGGTCCGGCCGGCTCGCTGCGTCCCGTCGAGGCTGCGCGAGGATTGCGTTCACCGACCAGGGCGATATTCGAAGCGATCGCGACGCGGTTTGATCGTGAATACTCCGTACGAATAGACAATGGGGTCGAAATTCGGATTGGCGATCACTGCCGCGCGGAAGCCCTGAGTTCGGTGGGCCCACACCCCCTCCGGCGGGGGAGCGGGAGCGGAGGCTCACGCGGTGAGCGTCTCGTTCACGGCTCCGACGCGCGGTCCTCCATCTGGGTGACAGCAGTCCTCCGAGCGGGTGACAATTTCAAGGAATTGTCGCCCGAAGGGGGGACCGGGGGCGGGCAAGAATTGCTCTGAAACTTGTCGAAACGGGTTTTCACGGGTACCGGGGCGGGTTTATGATCGCGGTTATGGTGATGGGGAACTGGGACCGAGAACGCGGAGCAACGGCCGTCGAATACGGCATCTTCGTGGCCTTCGTCGCTGCCGTCATCATCACCGGGGTCGCAGCCCTCGGTGGTGCCACCACGGGGCTCTTCACGCCCGTGGCCGACTTCTTCACCAACTTCCATCCGTAATCCGTAATCCGCACGGCCGTCAACTCACGCAACACCGATGCTCACCCCGGAGTCAGGAGCAAGGAGTAGGCGGCGCAAGACCGCCAGACCCCCCGGGATCGGGATGTCCGATAAGGTACATTATGACATTCCGATCCAAACGATCACTCCGGTGACCGTCCCCCCACTCCTGATCGGACAACGCAGATGAGTGCCATCATCGCCCGGTTGGTCGCTCGGTTCGACCGCTGGCTGGACCGCGTAGTCGCTACTGACGACCGATACATCTGCGCCGCCTGTGACGATCGTTTCCACAATCGCTCCGAAGGCATCGAGCACGTCCTTCGTTGCCACCCTGAGTACCAGGGCGTGGTCGTCTACGACGGCGCACCCGACCAAGAATCCGTGACTGAGGCCGCACCGGCCCGTCGCCCACTCCCGGCAAGTTTCCCCGCGACACCCGCCCCAATCGCGATCCCGGTCGGTCGCTGAGAGTTCCGAGGTCTCACCGCCCTGATTGGCGGTGGGACCTCTGCTTTCTCCGGTGACGGTTCTGCCACACTGCCGTCTGTGCGCAATGCCCAACCACCAGTGGCGGTCTCCGTACTTGCGCGGGCAGGCATCTCCTATCGTCTGCACGAGCACCCGGCAGCCCGCACCGAGGCTGAGTTGCACCTGACCGGACTCGATGTCGACAGCGCAGCGAAGACGCTGGCGTTCAGCCTTCCCGATGGCCGCCTGGTGCTGGCCGCCATCCCCGGCCCGGCACGCCTGAGGTACCCGAATCTGGCCCGGGCCCTGGGCGTATCGCGTGCGGCCCTGCGCCCGGCCTCGACCGACGCGCTGCTGGCTCTTGGCATGGAGCCTGGCGGCGTGACGCCGGTCTGCGACGACGCACACGTCGTCCGGGTACTCGACCGCGCCCTTCTCGATTTCACGGTCGTGTACTGCGGCAGCGGGTCGCCGGAGTTCACCGTGGAGCTCGCCGCCGCTGATCTCTTCGCCCTCGCTCCTGCGGCGGTGCTCGCCGATCTCTGCTCGGACTCCGTGAAGGCGCCAGACTGAATTGCACGGGAGTCAGTCTCCAGGCTCAACGTCCGCCCATTCGTCCAGCCCCCCGATCTCCTTCGATGCCTGCTCCCCCAATGCGGGCATCGGGCCGTTAGCATGTGCCCTAGTGCCCGGATCGTCGAAGGAGCGGCTCAGTGATCAGCCCCATCGCCGAACTGCGCTCTTTCGGCCGTGCAGCCCTGATTGATCCTCTCGAGCATGAGCGCCAGGAGTCGACCGAGGCCCTCGTTCAGCGCCGCTGGATCTCGTCGGTGGGCCTGGCTGTGGGGTCCTTCATGCTCGCCTTCACTCTGCGGCTGGCACCTGGCGATCCGGCCTTCTACGCGGCGACCTTTGCGCTTTCGGTGGTCTGGATCGTCGCTGGGCTGGTTGCGGGCTCGATCCACCTCGGCCGGTCCCGCCGACGTCGTGGCAACGGGTTCGGTCGCGGAATTCTGCAGGGAGTGATCCTGGGGATTGCGCTGCTCTCGATCTTCCTCGCCGGCTCTGCCCTGGTTGCGCCGATTCCCGCGCTGCGCGATCCGCTCGTGGCCATGCTGCTCCATGGCGACAAGGGACTGGCGCCGCTGGTTGCGGTCCTCACCGGTTTGATCGCGATCGGCGAGGAGTTGTTCTTCCGGGGCGCGCTCTGGGCCGCTGTCGGCGGACGTCAGGCTCTGCTGGTGACCACCCTGGTCTACGCGTTGACCACCATTCCCAGCGGATTCCCACTGATGGTCCTCGCTGCCGCCGTGGTTGGTTTCGTGGCCGGCGCGCACCGCCGGGTCACCGGCGGCGTCCTCGGCCCCATCATCATTCACCTGATCTGGTCGTTGGGCCTGTTTCTTCTGCTCCCCGTCATCCTCGGTGGCAGCTAGTGCGTCTCTGCCCGAGGGCGGACGCCCGCCCAGGGTCTTGCGGCATGAAGCTATTCGCCTTAATCTAGTCAAATGAAGCCCGAAACCTTCACATTTGCGATCATGGCGGATCAGGTGGCCAGCAGGTCGGCGGAGGATCGCGTGCCTGCAGCCTTGGCCGCGCTCGCCGATCTGCCCCTCGCGCTCGCGTTCGAGCGCACGGCCGGCGACGAGATCCAGGGCCTCGCGAGTGAACCGGGCCACGTCGTCGAGGTGATCACCCGACTCACACGGCTCGACGGCTGGCGGCTCGGCATCGGGGTCGGCACGGTCGAGACTCCCCTGCCCGACTCCACCCGGGCAGCTCGCGGCGGAGCCTATCTCGCCGCCCGGGCCGCGATCACCGCCGCTCGGCGAGCACCGACCGGCCTGGCCGTCGCGGTCGACGCTGCTGTGGGTGCCGGACGATACGGTGAACTCACCGAACGGGCCAGGGACGCCGAAGGCGCGCTGTGGCTGTTGCGCTCGGTTCTGGGACGGCGCAGCCAGGAAGGATGGGAGCTGGTGGATCTCCTCGACCAGGGGCTCAGTAACGCGCAGGCGGCAGCGAGGCTCGCCGTCAGCCCGTCCGCGGTCAGCCAGCGTCTCGCTCGGTCGGCGCGCCAGGAAGGTTTGCGCGGGGCCGAACTCTGCGTCCGTCTTCTGGCCCGCCTGCAGGAGGCGCCCGAACCGGCGGGCGATCCCCGATGAATCCCGTGCTCGGTGCGGCGCTGAAGATCGCGGTGGTGCTCGGCGTGGGCCTGCTTGCCGTCCTCGCCGGGAGTCCGCTGGTGCGAACCGTCCTTCGGGTCGCCGACTCGCCCCGGCGCGTCACGTCCGAGCTCGGGGATGGCGAGCCCGCGCAGTCCGCCGGCATCCAGGCCGCATCCGCGCAACTGCGCGGCGGCCACTGGATCGGCCTGCTCGAACGCCTTGCGATCTACGCTGCCATCCTGACCGGCTTCGCCGAGGGAATCGCGATCGTTCTCGCGATCAAGGGCTTGGCCCGCTACCCCGACCTGAAGGCGACCACCACCGGAGCCGCCGAGCGATTCATCATCGGCACCTTCTCCAGCGTCCTGTTCGCCTCGGCCTGCGCGGGGCTCGCTTGGTGGCTGACCGGCCTGTGGTGAGCTTCGACTTGCAGCGCGCCTGGACGGAGCTGTTGCCCGGCCGGCCCGACCTCGGTGCGGAGTTGCTCGCCCGTTGGAGCGAGCCGCACCGGCGCTACCACGACACCTCGCACCTGGTCGCCGCCCTCGATGCGCTGTCCGAGCTGGGAGGTGCCGCGAGGACGGAGCGGCTGGCGATCTGGTTCCACGACGCGGTGCACGCCGGACGCCCGGGTGAAGACGAGCGCGACTCCGCCCAGCTCGCCCGGATGCGACTCTCCGGAGCCGGCCTGCACCCTGACGACACCGCCGAGGTGGCCCGGCTCGTGCTCGTCACGGTGCACCACTCCCCTAGCCCGGACGATCCCGCCGGAGCCAGAGTGAGCGACGCCGACCTCGCCGTGCTCGGTTCCGATCCGATCGCCTATGCGGCGTCGGTGGCCGCACTGCGCGCCGAGGCCGCCGGCACTCCCCAGGACGCGTGGCGGGAGATGCGGCTGGCCAGGTTGGCCGAGCTCCTGACCACAGAACCGCTGTTCCATACCGCCGCCGGCCGCCACCGGTGGCTCGTCAGGGCCCGGGCCAACCTGTTCGCCGAGCAGCAGGAGTTGCTCGACGCTACTTGACCGCTCCGGCGGTCAGGCCCGAGACGATGTAGCGCTGCAGGAACAGGAACAGCAGCAGCACCGGCAGCGCGGCCAGCACCGCACCGGCGGCGAACAGCCCCCAGTTCGCGTCCTTCTGCGACGACACCATGCTGTACAGGCCCACCGCGAGGGTCCAGTTCTCCTCGCTCTGCAGCACCACCCGCGCCACCACGAACTCGGCGAACGAGGAGATGAAGCTGAGCAACGCCACGACGGCGAGGATCGGGATCACCAGCGGAAGGATGATCGTCCAGTAGGTCTGGGTATGGGACGCGCCGTCGATCTTGGCCGCTTCGTCGATCTCCTTCGGCACTGAGTTGAAGAACCCGTACATGAGGAAGGTGTTCGCCCCCAGGGCTCCACCGAAGTAGACCAGGATCAGCGCGAGCCGCGAGTCCAGGCCCAGGGCGGGAACCACATTGCCGAGTGTGAGCAGCAGCAGGAAGATCGCGATGAACGCCAGCACCTGCGGGAACATCTGGATGATCAGCAGCGCGGTGAGGCCCGTGCGGCGTCCAGTGAACCGGAACCGCGAGAAGGCGTACGCGGCTGCTGCGCCCATCAGCACGGTACCGATGGACGTGATCGCTGAGACCAGCAGGGTGTTGCCCATCCAGAACCAGAACTTCGTGTCGTTGAGGGCCTGGAAGTTGGCCAGGGAGACGGACGCGAACAGCTGGTTTGACCCGGTCAGGGTGCCGTCCACGGTCAGCGACGCAGAGATGACGTAGACGATCGGGAAGGCCGCATAGACGACGGCAAGGACGCCGATCAGGTGCCGCCAGCCCAGCCTGCTCAGCCACTGCTTCGGTGTCCTGCGCCGGTGCGCGGGCAACCTGGCGGCTCGATTGGTCTGCATGACGGTCACCTCAGAGCACCTCCTCGAGCTTGCGGGTCTGCCGGAACCCAAGTCCGGAGATCACCGCGACGATGATGAAGATCACGATCGCCAGCGCGCTGGCCAAGCCGTAGTTCTTCGGCGCGGAGCCGTCCACGCCGGAGATCGAGTAGACCATCGTGATCAGCAGGTCGGTAGCCCCGATCGGCGCCGAGGTGTCGCCGAACCGCGGTCCGCCCTTGGTGAGCATGTAGATGAGAGTGAAGTTGTTGAAGTTGAACGCGAAGCTGGCGATCAGCAGTGGCGCGGTCGTGATCAGCACCAGTGGACCGGTCACCGACAGCCAGGTCCGTAGTGGGCCGGCGCCGTCCACCTTCGCCGCTTCCTTGATGTCGTTCGGCAGCGCCTGGAGGGCGCCGGTCGCGACCAGGAACATGTACGGGAAGCCGAGCCAGAGGTTCACCCCGAGCACGGAGAGCCGGGCCAGCCACGGGTCGTCCAGCCACGGGATCTCGGCGCCGCCAAGCAGCACCTGGTTGATGAAGCCGAACTTGGTGTTGAGCAGGCCCGACCAGATCAGTGCCGACAAGAAGCCTGGCAGGGCGTAGGGCAGCAGCAGGAGCGTGCGGTAGATCTTGCGCCCGCGCAGTTGCTCCTCGTTCATCACGATGGCGAGGAACAGCCCCAGCAGAAACGTGGTCAGCACCGACAGCAGGGCGAAGGCGAGGTTCCAGCCGAGGACGCGGAAGAACGGGCCGGCGTACTGGCTGTCGGTCACGGCCTTGGTGAAGTTCTCCAGGCCCACCATCACCCGCCACCCGGTCGGCAGCGCATTGCCGCTCGGATCGACGAACTGCCCGTGGTCCGTGGCGGTGTAGACGGTGCCGGTGGCGGTGTCGGTCATCGTGTCCGACGCGGCGTCGTAGGTGAATGTCGACGTGTAGAGGTATCCGACGGTGCCGTTCTGGGTGCGGATCGATCCCGCGGCCGCGTCCTTGCTGAACGGCACACGCAGATTGGTCACCGCTTCCTGATTGCCGAAGATCTGTTGCTGGGTGGCAATGGTGTAGCCCGGAACTGCGGTGATCCGGGTGCCCGCGACACTGGCGTCCGGAGCCGGCTCGAGTGGCTGGCTCGCGGTGCCGACCTTGACGGCACCCTCGTCGATGATGGCGAAGCCCAGGTCGGACCCGCGGTAGACCACGGTGAGCGGGTAGGACGCCGAGCCCTCGACCCGCTTCTCGTTCTGGGACAGGATCGCGGCGACCGCATCGTCTTTGGTCAGGTTGTGGCCGTCACCGTAGTTCGTCACTGAGATGTAGGCCGTGTAGAGGATGACGAAGACCTGGAAGATCATCAAGAACACGATGCCCGGGGCGACGTACTTGGCCGGCAGCGTGTGTTTGCGCGAGAAATAGATGTAGTCGAGGGCGACCAGGATGACCAGCATCCCGCCGAACACCCACCACGACTCCTCGTGCCACGCTGCCATCAGCACGTAGACGCCAAGGGCGTTGACCAGTGCCATCAGCACCAACTTGACCACGAAACCCACGCCGAAATCGAGCGAGTTCCAGGCCTTGGGTTTGCTTTTCGCGGTCTCCGGGACCGCCGCCTGCTTCAGATCCGCCATGATCGTCCCTCGCCTGGATGCCGGTCAGGGGGACGCCGATCGAATCGGCGCCCCCCTGACCTGCAACCTACTTCTTGATCTTGGCCTGGATGTCGGCAATCATCTTCTGCCAGCCGGCGACCGCCTGCTGCTTGCCGGAGATGATGTTCGCCTCCGTCACGCCCCAGTAGGTCCACACAGCGGCCATCTCGGGAATCGACGGCATCGGCACGGCGTCCTGCGCCACCTTCGCGAAGCCCGCGGTGAGGGCATCGCCGGCGGCCTTCTCCGCTGCGCTCTTCAGCGCCGGGGTGCGCTGGCCGGCCTGGTACATCGCGTACTGGACGTCGGTGGTGGCGATGTAGTTGGTGAGGAAGTCGTTCGCGACGATCGGCTTGGCCGACTTGGACGAGATGAAGAAGCCTTGCACGCCGACGAACGGAGAAGCTTTCTGGTCGCCTGCGGACGGGATCGGGTCGATGGACAGGTCGAGCCCCTTGAACTTCTCCAGCATCCACGGGCCACCGATGATGAACGGCGACTTGCCCTTCGAGAACGCGTCCACTGCGATGTCGTAGGTGATCGAGGTGTCCAGCGTGCCCGCCTTGCCCTGTGCGGCCAGCCACTGGGCGAACTTCTCGCCGTTGGCGCCGCCCATCGCGAGCTCACTGGAGTAGGAGCCGTCGGAGTTCTGGGTGAACACCGCAGCGCCGAAGGAGGTCTGCAGCGGGTAGGCGGTGTACGGGTCGCCCGTGGTGCCGACCTGGAGCAGGATCGGGTACTTCGTGCCGGCCTTCTTGCCCATGGCCACCGCGTCGTCCCACGTCGCCGGAGCGCTGGAGGCGAGCTTGGTGTTGCGGATCAGCCCGATGTTCTCGATCGCGTACGGGACGCCGTAGACCTGACCGTCCTGGCTGAACGCCTGGACCGCGACCGGCTCGAAGTCGTTCGCCTTGTCGCCGAGTTCGATCGGGGCGACGACGCCGTTCTGGATCAGGTTGCCCAGCCAGTCGTGTGCACCGATCGTGATGTCCGGGCCTTTGCCCGTGGGCACCTGTGAGGTGAAGTCGGCCTGGATGTCGGCGAAGTTCTTCTTCACCAGGTCCACCTTCGCGTGGGTGGCGGCCTCGAAGGCCTGCGCCGCGGCCTGGGTCGCGGCCATGCGGGTGTCGTCCACCCACACGGTGAGTGTGGTGCCGGTGTAGTCCGCCGCGGCTGCCGAGCTGGCGGCGGTGCTGGCTGGCGCAGAACTCGGCGCTGTACCCGATGAACACGCACTGAGAGCCACGATCGCGGTGGCGACTCCAAGACTGACGATGCTCCTGCGCATCATGCTCCTCTTCGTTGAATGGGCTGCGCGGAGGGCCTCATGGGCGTCCGCTGGCTCAGAGACTAGTACCCCGTTACGTAGATAGTGCAACGCTTTGCGCAATTCGTTACTGAGTTGAGACCATCGCATTCACACGGGAACCCTGGGATCCGATAGGTTCATGCCGGACGGCGTCGTCCGCGAGGAGGCGAGATGAGCAAGAAACGCGAAGCCAGCGGCAAGAAGCCGCGCCTGCTCGATATCGCCGAGGTCTCCGGGGTGAGCACTGCAACGGTTTCACGAGTGCTCAACGGCAAGCCCGGCGTGGGAGAGGAAGTCCGCAACTCGGTGCTGGCCGCCCTGGACATGCTCGGCTACGAGCGTCCGGCCATTCTCCGACACAAGACCGCGGGCCTGATCGGCGTTGTCGTCCCCGAGCTGAACAACCCGATCTTCCCCGCCTTCGCGCAGGGACTGGAGTTCCTGCTCGCGCAGCACGGCTACACCGCCCTGCTCTGCACACAGTCCCCCGGCGGAACCACAGAGGACGAGGCGATCGAGCTCCTGCTGGGCCAGGGCGTGTCCGGGATCATCTTCGTCTCGGGGCTGCACGCCGACTCCTCCGCCTCGACCGAGCGTTACCGCGACCTCCGTTCCCGAGGCATCCCGCTGGCTTTCATCAACGGGTGGGCCGAGGGGGTGGACGGCACCTTCGTCGCCACCGATGACGCGGCCGGCATGGACAACGCCGTGCGGCACCTCGTCTCGCTGGGCCATACCCGAATCGCACTGCTGATCGGTCCCGACCGGCTGGTGCCGGCGCAGCGTAAGATCGCGTCCTTCCGCACCGCACTCGCCGATCACCTCGGCACCGCCGATGCCGAGGAACACATCTTCCACACCTTGTACACCCTTGAGGGCGGCCACGCCGCGGCGGAGCGGATGGTGGAGAGCGGGCACACCGCGCTGATCTGCGGCTCGGACCTGATGGCGCTGGGCGCCGTTCGCGGTGTGCGCGGCAAGGGCCTGCGGGTGCCGGGCGACGTCTCGGTGATCGGCTATGACGACTCGCCCCTGATCGCCTTCGTCGACCCGCCGCTGACCACGGTGCATCAGCCGGTGGGAGCGCTGTGCCAGGCAGTGGTGTCCGCCGTCCTCGGCGAGATCGACGGCAACCCCGGTCCGCGGACGGAGCTGCTGTTCCGGCCGGAGTTGATTGTGCGGGCATCCACCACTGCAGCCCCGCGCTGAGCGGTGATGCGCAACACTGCGCACCGAGCCCCGGGGACGCGAAGGGCCGAGCCATACTGAACAGATGAGCCGGACCGAGGGCGCGATCGCGGGCCTGGCTGCCGCGGGATTGGGCCTCACTGCCGGCCAGGTGCTCGGTACTCTCCTCGATGCCACTTCTGCTCCCCTGGTGGCCGTCGGATCGGCTCTGATCGACGTGGCGCCGACGCCGGTGAAGGAATGGGCGGTCAGCACCGTGGGCACCGCCGACAAGCCGCTCCTGCTGGTCGCGGTGGTGATCGCGGTCGCCGGACTCGGCGGACTCGCCGGAATCGTCTCGATCCGGCGTCCGCTGCTCGGAGATATCGTCTTCGCCGCGCTGGGTCTCGGCGGCACTCTTGCCGCACTCACCCGGCCGTCCGCGACCCTGCTGGACGCCATACCCAGCGTCCTCGCTGCGATTGTCGCCGCGACAGTGTTGCGCTGGCAGCTCCGCCGAACCCAGCCCAGAGGCTCGACGGACGAGTTGCGCGGCGGAATCGACCGCAGGCTTCTGCTCACCGGGGGCGCCGGCGTCCTGGGGGTGCTCCTGACCGCCAACCTCCCGGCCGTCCGCGGAGCCGCGCCTGTGTCGGCACCGATCACCATTCCCCGGCCCAGCTCACCAGCGTCCGCCTTCCCCACCGGACTGGAGCAGACCGTGGCCGGGCTCTCGCCGCTGCGCACCCCGATCTCCGACTTCTATCGGGTCGACACCGCGCTCCTGGTGCCCGGGCTCGAGACCGAACAGTGGCACCTCGACGTGAACGGCATGGTGGACAACCCGTTCACGATCTCGTGGGACGAACTGCTGGCCATGCCCATGATCGAGCGCGACATCACCTTGACCTGTGTCTCCAACGAGATCGGCGGCCCGTACTGTGGCAGCACACGCTGGATCGGCGTGCGCGTCGCCGACCTCCTCGCTCGCGCGCAGCCGTCCCCGGGGGCCGAGCAGGTGCTGAGCACGTCGACCGACGGCTTCACCGCAAGCACTCCCCTACCCGTGCTGCTCGACGGCAGGGACGCCATGATCGCCATCGCCATGGACGGCCGGCCGCTGACCCCCGAACACGGATTCCCGGCTCGGCTGCTCACTCCTGGCCTGTACGGCTACGTGGGCGCGACCAAGTGGCTGACCCGACTCACGGTGACCACCTTCGCCGCCGAGCAGGCCTACTGGACCGTTCGCGGATGGGCGCAACAGGCTCCGGTGAAGACCGCAACCCGGATCGACACCCCGCATGGCAGCCTCGCCGCCGGGCCGACCGCCATCGCGGGGGTGGCCTGGGCCACTCACCGCGGGATCAGCCGTGTCCAGGTGCAGGTCGACAACGGCGCCTGGCAGGACGCGACGCTGGGTCCCGAGGTCGGCCTCGACTACTGGCGGCAGTGGTATCTGCCCTGGACGGCGACGTCTGGACGACACAGCATCGCCGCACGTGCCTGGGACGGCTCCGGCGTGCCCCAGCCTGCGACCGTCCAGGGTGTGCTGCCTGACGGTGCCACCGGCTACCACATCGTCCAGGTGCAGGTCGGCTGAGACGGTCGCCGGTGCGCGGCGGCACCGGGCGCGGTCCGGGTCAGGCCTCGAACGGCGTCGGGTCGCCCGCGCCGTAGCGCACGATCTCCGCCCCGTCGTCGGAGAGGTCGACGATCGTGGTCGGCTCCAGCCCGCAGTCGCCGGAGTCGAGCACGGCATCCAGTTGAGCGCCCAGGTCGTCGTTCACCTGCCACCCGTCGGTCATCGGATCCTCGGTCCCGGGAAGGATCAAGGTCGACGACATCAACGGTTCACCGAGCGTGTGGAGCAGAGCGAGGGCCGTGGTGTGCGCGGGCACCCGGACGCCAACGGTCTTCTTCTTCGGGTGCAGCATCACCTTCGGTGCCTCGCGGGTGGCCTTGAGCAGGAACGTGTACGCCCCGGGCGTCGCAGCCTTGACCGCGCGGAACACGTCGTTGTCCATCTGCACGTACTGTCCGAGCTGGGCGAACTCGCTGCACACCAGGGTGAAGTGGTGCTTGTCGGAGAGGTGACGCAACGTGCGGATCCGCTCCAGCCCGTCCCGGTTGCCGAGGCGGCAGCCCAGTGCATAGCCCGAGTCGGTCGGGTAGGCCACCAGACCGCCGTCGCGCACGATGTCGGCGACCTGGGCGAGGGCGCGGGGCTGCGGATTGTCGGGATGTACGTCGAAATAGCGAGCCATGAAGTCGAGCCTAGATCCTCCTGGATAAGGTGCGGCCATGGCCTTGCTGTCCCTGCCCATCGAAGACCTCCGTGCCCGCACCAGCCTCAAGTGGCGCGCCTTCGCGCCGGACGTGCTGCCGATGTGGGTCGCCGAGATGGACACGGCGATCCAGCCGGCGGCGCGCCAGGTTTTGTGCGACGCGATCGAACGCAGCGACACCGGCTACCCCCACGGCACCGCCTACGCCGAAGCCTTCGCGGCCATGGCTGCAGCACGCTGGGGCTGGACGCCGGACGCCGCAACTCAGGTACGCCGGGCTGGTGACGTGATGAACTCGATCCTCGCCGTCCTGGAGGCCACCACGTCCCCAGGGGACGCGGTCGTGATCAATCCCCCGGTGTACCCGCCGTTTCGCCAGGTGATCTCCGGCTACCGGCGCCGGATCACCGAGGCCCCGCTGACCCCGGCGGGACGCCTCGACCTCACCGCGCTGGAGGCCGCGTTCGCCGGCCCCGATCAGCCGAAGGCCTACCTGCTCTGCTCGCCGCACAACCCCACGGGAACGGTGCACACCCAGGCCGAACTCACCGCCGTGATGGCGCTTGCCGCGCAATCCGGCGTCCAGGTGATCGTGGACGAGATCCACGCCTGCCTGGTCGACCCGGGAACCGACTTCGTCCCGCTGCTCACCGTCCCGGGCGGGGAGCGCGCGGTCTGTGTGACCAGCGCGGGCAAGGCGTGGAACCTGGCCGGTTTCAAGGCCGGCCTGGTCGTTGCCGGGGCGGCGGCGACCTCCATCCTCGGCCAGCTTCCCCCGCTCGCGCAGCAGTCCAGCGGGCACCTGGCGAACCTCGTGCACACCGCAGCCCTCACCCACGCCCAGGAGTGGGTGGACGAGCTTGTCGGTGAGTTGGCGGCGAACAAGCAACTTCTCGCCACTGAACTTGCCGCCCACTTGCCCGAGGTCGCCTATGCGCCGAACCCGGGCACCTACCTCGCCTGGGCGGACTGCTCCGGTCTCGGTCTCGCCGATCCCCCGCGGCACTTCCTGGACGTCGGCCGGGTGGCCTTCTCCCCCGGCGCGAACTTCGCCCGCAGCCACGATCAGTGGGTCCGGATCAACCTGGCCTGCTCCCCCGACCTCGTGGTCGAGGGTGTCCGGAGGATGGCCGCCAGCGTGTGACGCCGCTGGGCCACGCCGTCGTAACTCGGGGCTGGCGTCAGCACCCCGATGGAGCGCACGTTGTCACCGGCAGGTTCCAGCTCAGGGTGCGGGTGACGCCGGCCGTCCGATAGTCCAGCTGGAAGCCGTCCGTCGACCACGCCTCGTCGAAGGTCACTTCGAAGGAGAACCTCACGTAGGTCGCCGGACTCGGGCAGCCGGTCACCGGCAGCTGCGACCCGGACACCCGCTCGGCCGGCAGCAGGCCTTTCCGGAGCGGTTTCGGCTCCACGTCAGCCGGCACCTTCCCGGTTACGTCGATGCCGGCACGAACACTCACCGTTCCCCGACCCTGGACCAACCCGGCGGCACCGAACTGGAGGTCCGGTACCGGTTCGCTCACGCAAGTCTCGAAACCGTTGAAGGTCCAGACCCGGCTGTGCTGTACGTTGCCGATCTCGAGGCTCCAGCCTTCGACCGGTCTGGCCTGCACCGGCCCGGTCGCGCCGCCGAGGATGCCCGAGCAACCGGAGGCCAGAGCGGCCAGAGCGAGGCAAGACGCTCGCGCTGCCGTGGTGGCAAGGGAGCCGAAGGGCTGCGCGGGCTTCATCGAGATCGCCTCCAACCGGATGGGAAGGATTCCAGGACGCTAATGCCTCCGGGGTGCGCAGGCGCGAATTGCGGGAAAACCCATACACCCGCCCGCTCACACTCGTACACCTGCGCCGGTGCCTCAACCGACCGGACGCGGTTGGCCGCCCGGCGCGCCGATCGCATCGCCCAGACCATTCCGGCGCGCGCGCGATCACGGCGCGCGCCGTTCTCCCCCTAGCGCCAGCCCAGCGCCGGGGCGAGGTGGGTGAGCACCGCCTCGATCACGTGGGCGTTGTAGTCCACCCCGAGCTGGTTCGGAACGGTCAGCAACAGGGTGTCGGCCGCGGCGATCGCTTCGTCCTCGCGCAACTGATCGATCAGGACGTCCGGCTCCGCGGCGTAACTGCGTCCGAAGATGGCGCGCGTGCTCGCGTCGATCCAGCCGACCTGGTCGGAGGAGTCGCCATCGCCGGAGAAGTAGAGCCGGTCGCGGTCGTCCACCAGCGGGAAGATGCTGCGGCTCACCGAGACCCGCGGTTCGCGTTCGTGGCCGGCGCTCGTCCACGCCTCGCGGAACACTCGGATCTGCTCGGCCTGCTGGACGTGGAACGGCTCCCCCGACTCGTCGGTCTTGAGCGTGGAACTCATCAGGTGCATGCCATGCTCCGCAGCCCATACCGCGGTGGCATTGGACGACGCGCCCCACCAGATCCGGTCCCGCAGCCCGTCCGAGTGCGGCTCGAGTCGAAGCGGTCCCGGCGGGTTGGGGAACATCGGACGCGGGTTCGGCTCGGCGAACCCGTCTCCGCCGAGCAGGTCGAGAAACACCTCGGTGTGGCGCCGGGCCATGTCGGCGTCGGTCTGGCCCTCGGCAGGCACGTACCCGAAATAGCGAAAGCCGTCGATCACCTGCTCGGGCGATCCACGGCTGATGCCCAGCTGCAGGCGCCCCGCGGAGATGAGGTCCGCGGCACCGGCGTCCTCGACCATGTACAGGGGATTCTCGTAACGCATGTCGATCACGGCCGTGCCGATCTCGATCCGGCTGGTGCGCGCTCCTACCGCAGCCAGCAGCGGGAACGGCGAACCGAGCTGGCGCGCGAAGTGATGCACCCGGAAGTAGGCGCCGTCACCGCCCAGCTCTTCGGCGGCGACAGCGAGGTCGATCGACTGCAGCAGGGCGTCCGCCGCGCTGCGCGTCTGCGACCCGGGTGAGCTCGACCAGTGGCCGAAGGACAAGAATCCGATCCGTTTCACCTCAACTACAACGCATCGTGAGCGAGGTGATTCCCGACGACTCAGCGGCTGGACACGACCTCGGCTTCTGCTGAGCCCCGAGCCTCCAGCCGGCGCACCCCGATCAGGCTCAGCAACACTGTGTCCACCCCGCTCCGGGTGGTCACCTGGATCCGCGCACCGACGACCCGAACGTCGCCGCTCACGTCCGCGTTCTCGGCCAGCACACGCTGCGCGGCGGCGACGGCGGCGACCTGGTCGGGCGCCCGTCCGGCGAGCCGGGACGTGGTGGTTGCGTCGGCACCAGCTCGGGCGGCAGCCGAAGCGACCAGCTCCGCCCGGCGTGCCGCGACGGCCTGCGCGCCGCCGTCCACGACCAGGCCGGCGGCCAGCAGCAGTGCGAACACCACGACCGCGAAGAACGCCGACAGCGAGACTCCGCGCTGGTTCCCTGCCATGAGAAGCACCCCCGTTCGAGGGCATCATTGTGCCGGGCTCCAACCTGTTCCACGGCAGTTATGCACAGCCGAGGTCGATCCGGATCTCGGTAGGCTGAAGCCCGTTCGACACTCACGCACACGATGGGAATGCCAACGATGGTCCAGAAAGTCGCACTGCTCACCGCCGGGGGATTCGCTCCCTGCTTGTCCTCCGCCGTCGGCGGGCTGATCGAGCGGTACACGGAGTTGGCTCCCGAGGTGGAGATCATCGCCTACAAGAACGGCTACCAGGGCCTGCTCACCGGCGACTTCTTCACCGTCACCCCCGAGGTGCGCGCCAAGGCCGGCCTGCTGCACGAGTACGGCGGCTCGCCGCTGGGGAACTCCCGGGTGAAGCTCACCAACGCGAAAGACCTGATCAAGCGAGGCCTGGTCCAGGAGGGGGACGATCCGCTCAAGGTCGCCGCGGACCGTCTCGTCGCCGACGGCGTGGACGTCCTGCACACCATTGGCGGTGACGACACCAACACCACCGCGGCCGACCTCGCCGCCTACCTTGCCGAACACGACTACGGCCTGACCGTCGTCGGCCTGCCGAAGACGATCGACAACGACGTGGTGCCGATCCGCCAATCCCTGGGCGCCGACACGGCGGCGGAGATGGGCGCCCGATTCGCCAAGAACGTGATGGCCGAGCACAACGCGGGCACGCGCATCCTGCTGATCCACGAGGTGATGGGCCGCAACTGTGGCTGGCTCACCGCCGCCACCGCTCGCAAGTACCACGAGTGGGTCGAGAGCGTGGAATGGCTTCCCGAGATCGGCCTGAGCAAGCAGGCCTGGGACGTGCACGCGATCTTCGTGCCCGAAGCGGAGATCGACATCGCGGCCGAAGCCGCCCGCCTGATCAAGGTCATGGACGAAGTGGGGTGCGTGAACGTCTTCCTCTCCGAGGGCGCCGGCATCTCCGACATCGTCGCCGAGATGGAGAAGGCCGGTCAGGAGGTGGCTCGGGACGCGTTCGGCCACATCCGGCTGGAGCGGATCAACCCCGGAGCCTGGTTCGGCAAGCAGTTCGCCCACATGCTGAAGGCGGAGAAGGTCCTGGTGCAGAAGTCGGGCTACTACTCGCGCTCGGCCGCCGCGAACGCCTTCGATCTCGCCCTGATCAGGTCCATGACCGATCTGGCTGTCGAGTCGGCGCTGGCCGGCAACCCCGGCGTGATCGGCCACGACGAGGAGGCCGGCGACGTGCTCAGCGTGATCGCGTTCGACCGGATCAAGGGCGGCAAGCCGTTCGACATCTCCCAGCAGTGGTACCTCGACCTGCTCGACGAGATCGGGCAGCCCGCGCCGGTCGCGGCAGCGATCACCGAACACTGAGCTCGAACGCCGGGCGTCTGCGTCCCACAGAGACGGAGACGCCCGGCGTCGTGGGCTCGAACCGGTCAGCGGTTCCGGTAGGCCACCAGGCGGTCGAGGGCCTCGTTCAGGTCCGCGGTGTCGCCACAGAAGCTGAGCCGCATCATCCGGTGTCCGTGCGCGGTGTCGAAGTCGATGCCCGGCGCGAGCGCCACGCCGGTGGCGTCCAAGACCTCGGCGCACCAGCGCCCGCTGTCATCGCTGAGGTGGCTCACATCGCACCACGCATAGAAGGCGCCGTCCGGCGGCGCAAACGTGGTGATGCCGAGCTCGGGCAGGCGGTGCAGCAAGAGTTCGCGGTTGCGGGCGTAACGAGCGACGTGACCGTCCAGCTCGGACTTCGCCTCGGCCGTGAACGCAGCCAGCGTCGCCGCCTGGGAAACCGCGGGTGCGCAGATGGCCAGGTTGCCCTGTAGGAGTTCAGCGGGACGTCGCAGAGCGTCGGGAAGCAGCAACCAACCGAGCCGCCAGCCGGTCATGGAGTGGTACTTGCTCACCGACCCGAGCACGACCGCCCCGGCACCGAACTCGCGGGCGCTCGCACAGGTGCGGCCGTAGGAGATCCCGTGGTAGATCTCATCGCTGATCAGCAGGCAATCATGGGCTTCGCACCACCGGGCGATCTCGGCGAGTGCCGCGGGATCGATGATGGTGCCGGTCGGGTTGGACGGCGACGCGAGCACCAGCCCGGCCGGAACTTCGGGCAGCGCCTCGAGCATGGCCACGCTCGGCTGGTAGCGGGTCTGCGGGCCCACGTCCAGTTCGAGGACCCGACAGCCAAGGCTGAGCAGGGTGTTGCGGTAGGCCGGGTAGCCCGGACGGGCGATCGCCACCGCGTCCCCGGCATCGAACGCGGCCAGCGCCACCAGCTGGAACCCTGCCGACGATCCGGTCGTGATCAGCACTTCGCCGGCGTCCACCGCCACCCCGTAGCGCAGGCCGTACTCGGCTGCGATCAGCTCACGGAGTTCGGCCATCCCCGCCGAGACCGTGTAGCCGAGGACGTCGCGGGTCACCGCGGCCGCAGCCGCCTCCCGGACTGGCGCAGGTGCCGGCGTCCCCGGTTGTCCCACGCAGAGCAAGATGGCGTCACCATGGCTCCGCTGCCGGGCAGCGGCGGCTTTGACCACCTCCATCACGTGGAACGGCTCGACCAGGCCGCGCGAGGACGGCTGGATCATCGACGTCCACCGAACAGCTTGGACAATGCCGACGCGATCGCCGCGCCGAGGCCCAATCCGGTCGCCGCGCCGACCACGTAACCCGTGCCGAGGCCGATGCCGAGGGTACGTTTCGCCACATCGCTGGACACGTAGAGCTCGCCGGGCCGGGACTCGACCGGTTCGGACGACTCCGCTTCGGGTGCTGCTTCGACCTCGGGTTGGGGCACCTCGGAGGTGGCGAGCCAGGCGGCGATGTACAGCAGCAAGGTGGCGAACAGATTGAGGAACAGCATGAACACGATCGTGGAGCCGAACACCGCCGTGCTGAGGTTCCGGGAGAACGCGCCGATCAGATAGCCCGCCGCGACCTGCAGCACGAGCAGGCCGAAGGAGCCGATCCCTGCGCCCACCCAGGCGAGGTGGGTCGGCAGCGGACGCGGGCTGAACCAGCCGAACAGCAGCCGGAACAGCCCGGCGCCGGCCGCGAGCGCGACCACGAACCCGACCGCGCGCAGGGCGAGACTCCAGCCAGGGCTGCCGTCGATTCCCAACGACGTGCCGACGGTGCTACCGAGGCTCGTCGCCACCGCGGACGCGGCGAAGGTCGCCGCCACCCCCACGAGCAGTCCGACCAACCCGGCGAAGTTCACCAGCACGTCCAGTGGCATGGGTAGCTGTTTGCCCGGCCGGTCCGCGCTCTCCCGCATCAGCAGCCGGACCGCCCGCTTGAGATTCCCGACCCAGCTCGAACCCACCCAGACGGTGATGCCCAGGCCGAACAGGCCGATCGAGGCCCAGTTGTTCAGGGCTCCCGCGATCACCTCGTAGACGCTCTTGCCGATCCCGGACTCCGCGTCCAGCTGGGACTGGATCCAGCTCTCGATCGCACCAAGGGCCTCCGGCCTCAGCACGGTCAGGGTGAGGCCGAGGGCCGAGAACGCGAGCATCAGGATCGGGACGATCGACAGCACGGAGAAATAGGCGATCGCGGCGGCCAACTGGGCGCCGCCGCGGACATTGAACCGCGTCACCGCGCGCAACAGGTGGGCCACGAAAGGCCTCTGCGAGAACTCGGTCCACCACTGCAGCATCGGCGCCCTCCGTCTCACTCCTCGTAGGCGGCTGCCGGCGGACAGGTGCAGACCAGATTCCGGTCCCCGTAGGCCTGGTCGATCCGAGCCACCGCGGGCCAGTACTTGTCCCGTCCACCCGATCCGACCGGCCCCGGACGAATCCCGGCCGGATAGGCGGCCACGTTGCGACTGTAGGGGTGCGTCCATTCCTCGGCCACGATCCTGGACGCCGGGTGAGGCGCATTGTGCAGCGGGTTGTCCTCGGCCGGCCAGGTGCCGGCCGCGACGGCGTCCATCTCGCCGCGGATCGCGATCATGGCGTCGCAGAAGCGGTCGAGCTCCTCCTTCGGCTCCGATTCCGTCGGCTCCACCATCAGCGTGCCGGCCACCGGCCANNCGACTCCGACTCGGTCGGCTCGACCATCAACGTGCCGGCTACCGGGAAACTCATCGTCGGCGCATGGAAACCGTAGTCGACAAGGCGTTTCGCCACGTCGTCCACGGTGATCCCGGTGTGCTTGGTGAGCTCGCGCAGGTCGAGGATGCACTCGTGGGCGACCAGCCCGGATCCGCCGGTGTAGAGCACGGGGAAGTACGGGTCGAGGCGCCGGGCCACGTAGTTCGCGGCCAGGATCGCCGATTGGGCGGCCAGCCGCAGCCCATCGGCTCCCATCAGCGCGATGAACGCCCACGTGATCGGCAGGACGCCGGCCGAGCCGTAGGGGCCGGCGCTGACCGGGCCGTAGCTGCTCGCCGGACCGGCCACGGGAACCAGCGGGTGGTTCGGCAGGTACGGCGCGAGGTGCGCGCGAACCGCGACCGGACCGACTCCGGGACCGCCACCGCCGTGCGGGATCGCAAAGGTCTTGTGGAGGTTGAGGTGGCTCACGTCGGCGCCGAACTTCCCCGGACGGGCCAGGCCCAGCATCGCGTTGAGGTTCGCACCGTCGACGTATACCTGACCTCCAGCCTCGTGCACCTGCTGGCAGATCTCGGTGATCGTCTCCTCGAACACCCCGTGCGTGGACGGGTAGGTCACCATCACCGCGGCCAGCTCGCTCGCATGCTGTTCGACCTTCGCGCGCAGGTCGGCGAGATCGACCGATCCGTCCGCGGCCGTCGCCACCACGACCACACGCATCCCCGCCATCACCGCCGACGCGGCGTTGGTGCCGTGCGCCGACGCCGGGATCAGGCAGACCGTGCGGTGCGGTTCGCCGTTGGCGCGGTGGTAGGAGCGGATCGCCATCAGGCCGGCGAACTCACCTTGGCTGCCCGCGTTGGGCTGCAGGCTGACCCGGTCGTAGCCGGTGATCTCGGCGAGCCAGTCGCACAGCTGGCCGATCAGCTGCGTGTAGCCGGCCGCATCCGCGTCCGGAACGAACGGGTGCAGCCCGGCGAACCCGGGATAGCTGATCGGTTCCATCGCCGCCGCAGGGTTCAGCTTCAGCGTGCATGAGCCGAGCGGAATCATCCCCTTGTCCAGGGCGAAGTCGCGATCGGCGAGGGTGCGCAGGTAACGCATCAGCTCGGTCTCGCTGTGGTAGCGGGCGAACACCGGGTGCGTGAGGAAGTCGGCGTCCCTGGTGTGGTCGCCCAGCCCGCCCGTTGCCGCATCGGTGAGCGTCGCCTGGAAGGCCCGAGCCACGGTCGTCAGTGCGACCTCATCGGCGTCCTCCCCCACGCTGACCCCGACCCGATCGGCGTCCACCAGGCGCAGGTGCACTCCGTCTGCGCGGGCCGCCGCGACGACTTCCGCGGCGCGGCCCGGCACGGTCACGGTGAGCGTGTCGAAGAAGCTCTCCCCCGCCAGCTCGAGCCCGGCGGCGCGCACCGCAGCAGCCAGGCGCCGGGTCCGTTCGTGGATTGACCGCGCGATCGCGGTCAACCCGTCCGGGCCGTGATGGACCGCGTAGCAGCTCGCCGCAACGGCCAGCAGCACCTGGGCGGTGCAGATGTTCGAGGTGGCCCGCTCCCTGCGAATGTGCTGTTCGCGGGTCTGCAGGGCGAGTCGGAACGCCGCGACGCCGTCCGCATCCTTGCTCAGTCCGACGATCCTGCCGGGGAGTTGGCGCTCCAGCCCGGAACGGACGGCGATGTAGCCGGCGTGCGGGCCGCCGTAGAACAGCGGGACGCCGAACCGCTGCGCCGAGCCGACCGCCATGTCAGCGCCCCAGGAGGCTGCCGAACCGATCAGGGTCGAGGCGAGCAGGTCGAGTGCCGCAATCACCTGAGCGCCGTTGTCGTGCGCCACGCCGGCCAGCTCGTTGAGTTCTGCGGCCGAGGGCAGGCGTCCGTCCGCCCCGGGCACCTGCACGACCACGGCGAACGCCTGCTGGGCGCGCACGCCGTCGGCGAGGGAGCCGTCCGCGACCACGATCTCAGTTCCGGTCGCCAGCGCGCGGGTCCTCAGGACGGCGAGGCTCTGCGGAAGCAGGTTCGCGTCCACCACCACCACACCGCCCTTGCGCGACACGCGGTGCGCGACGGCGACGGCTTCGGCGACGGCTGTGCCCTCGTCGAGCAGGCTCGCCCCGGCCACGGGCAGGCCGGTCAGGTCGGCGATCATCGTCTGGAAGTTGGCCAACGCCTCGAGCCGGCCCTGGCTGATCTCGGGCTGGTAGGGCGTGTAGGCGGTGTACCAGGCCGGGTTCTCCAGCACCATCCGGCGAACCACCGGCGGCGTAATCGTGCCGTGGTAGCCCAGGCCGATCATCGAGGTGCCGGGAGCGTTGCTTTGGGCGAGCTCGGACAACCTGCGCTGTACCTCGAACTCGCTCAGCGGTTCGGGCAACTGCAGCGGCTGGTCGAGCCGGATCGCGGCGGGTACGGCCGCGTCGGTGAGCTCGTCGAGGTCGGCGAAGCCGAGCATCGCGAGCATCTCCTGCTGGTCGGGCGTCGAAGGGCCCACGTGGCGTCGGGTGAAGTCGTTCATCGCAGGCACCAACCTATCCCGGCTGATGCCCGGTGCCCGGCCGGACCGCCGGGCGTGGCCACAGATGACTCAGCCGGCGGCGCGGGCGCGGCGGCGCTGGGCCAGCTCGTCGTCGTGGTGGGAGGAATCGTCGGCACGCTCGGCCGGGAGCTCCTGCAGGGTGCCCTCGATGTCGCGCCAGACGCCGCCCAAGGCGATTCCGAACATGCCCTGCCCCCCGCGAAGCAGGTCGATCACCTCGTCGTCGGAGGTGCACTCGTACACCGAGACGCCGTCGCTCATCAGAGTCACTGTGGTGAGGTCCTCCACACCACGGGCCCGGAGGTGGTCGATCGCGGTACGGATCTGCTGCAGTGAGATGCCCGCGTCGATCAGGCGCTTGATCACCTTCAGGATCAGCAGGTCGCGGAAGCTGTACAGCCGCTGGGTGCCGGACCCGCCGGCGGCACGAACCTCAGGCACGACCAGACCGGTGCGTGCCCAGTAGTCCAACTGGCGATAGGTGATGTCGGCGGCCCGACACGCGACGGGGCCGCGGAAGCCGAGATCCTCGGGCAGCGGCGAAAAATCGCCGTCGAACAACAGGTCCTGATTGGGCACCTGGTGCTGAGCGTTCATCGCTGCCTCTTTCTCGCCTCGTCGGGAATCACCGCGTTGGGATTACGACGGTAATCCGGCTCGGATACGGGGGTCAACGACACGCCGAGGGCAGGTTTCGGTAGTACCCGAGTCTGAAGCGCTACCTCAGGGTTGGTCGCCCCCGCCGGTGAAGTCCTCCGGCGTCACGGAGTCGAGGAACTCGCGGAACCGCTCCACCTCGTCCTCCGGCGGCGCGTCAGGCGGCGTCTCGGTCTCGGCAAGCACCCCGGCCTGATCGAGCACCTCGTCGGCGCATTCAATGGCGCAGTTCGCGCGTAACGCCAGCGCGATCGCGTCGCTGGCGCGGGCCGCCAGCCGTCGCGTCCCGAACACCAGCTCGGCGAAGAACTGGCCGTCGGAATAGCCGGTGAGCTCGACCCGCTCGAGCGGATCGCCGGACGCCTCGATGATCTGCCACGCCAGATCGTGAATCGCGGGACGGGACGGGTCGGGTTCCTCGGTCGCGCTGAAGATCGCCGATGCCCCGCCGTGGCTCATCCAGATCGGCAGCAGCCGCTCGCGGCCATCGACCTCGGCGAGGACCACCAGCGGGGACGTGTCGCCGGTGGAGACGCGGATCTCGACCACCTTCAGTTCGCGCACGACAGCCTCACTGCGGCAGCTGGGAACGCATGACCGCGGCGTGGGCGTGCAGCACCAGCTGCATCACCTCGGCGGGCAGCGTCCGGTTTGATGGATTCCTGCGCAGGTGCGGGGCGATCGCCTGCTCGATCAGGCCCACCTCGCGTTCCGCAGCCTGCTTGACCACACGCAGGTGGCGGGCGTCCATGCCGAAGGCCGCCAGCTTGCGCGAGATCACGGCGACGGTCAGCGCGTCCCTGCCGTAGTAGATCGTGCCGCGCCGGGGCACGACCAACTGATGCTTCTCCAGCTCGGCCAGCGCCGGCTCGCTCAAGCCGCTCAGCTCCAGCAACTCCCGGCGGGTGACCCGGATCGCCCGTTTCGGTGGCCGTGGCTGGGACGCGACCGTCGGGTCGGGGTCGGCGGCCTCCCCCGGACCGCCGGAGTGGCTGTTGCCGAGCGCGGGGGGTTCCTGTCCACGGTCCATCAGGTCGAGGTGTTCGCGGATCACCTTGAGGGGCAGGTAATGGTTCTTCTGGACATCGAGGATGTAGCGCAATCGCTCGATGTCGGACTCGGCGTAGCGCCGGTAGCCCGACGGCGCGCGTTCCGGCGAGATCAAGCCCTCCGACTCAAGGAATCGGATCTTCGAGATGGAAATGTCCTCGAACTCGGGTTTCAGGATGGCCAGAACCTGACCGATGCTACGCAGTCCGAGCGCCATCAGTCCTGCCCGGCGAAGAACACCATGCGGAACTTCCCGATCTGGACCTCGTCGCCGCGACGCAGGGCCACATCGCCGTCGATCAGGGTCCGGTTCACGTAAGTGCCGTTCAGGCTGTTCTCGTCGCTCACCCACACCTGGCCTTCGCGCCGGGTGAAACGGGCATGATGGCGCGACACGGTGATGTCGTCGAGGAAGATGTCGCACCGCGGATGCCGGCCGGCGGTGATCACATCGGAGTCGATCAGGTAACGGGCACCCGCCTGGGTGCCGCGCAACACCAACAGCAGCGCCGAGCCGCTCGGCAGCGCCTCAATCGCTTCCGCGTCGTCGGGACTGAGTTCATCGAGAGTGAACTCCTCCACGACCGGCGGGATCACGCGAGTGGTGTCACCGGAGAGTTTCGCCAGACTGGCACCGCAGTGCGGGCAGAAATTCGCGGCCTCGGCGAGATCGTGGCCACAGGCGGGGCAATGCATCATCAAGGCCACCTTTCGTGCGCGGCTGGTGAGCCCTCCCCCCGACCGAGGCTCAACGACAGGTTGACCTTCAGCCTAGCCCGAGACGAGGTCGCTGTACGCGTCCGCGTCGAGAAGATCTTCGACCTCTCCCGCCTCGGACAGTTCCAGCTCGAAGATCCAACCGTCACCGTAAGGGTCAGAGTTGATCGTCTCAGGAGTCGCGTTGAGCAGTTCGTTGACCGCCGTCACGACCCCGCTGGCCGGCGCGTAGACATCGGAGACGCTCTTGGTCGACTCCACCTCGGCGCAGGCATCGTCGGCCGCCACCTCCTCGCCGACCTGCGGCAGCGAGACATAGACCACGTCGCCGAGCGCCTCGGCGGCATAGTCGGTGATGCCGACCCGCACGGTGTCGCCTGCTCCTTGGCGCACCCACTCGTGTTTGCTGGTGTAGCGAAGATCATCGGGGAACACGCATGCACTCCTTCTCGGCAGCGGCGCTGCCCGTCAACATGGCCAAGACTATCGTTTGGGCGCTCGGTCGGGCCCGGTAGTCACAGCGACTTTCCCGCCGCCGGATCACCGGGTTCGAGCGGAATACGCCGGATCACGTCGACGCCTTGCCCGATGTAGAGCAAGCCGGACCACCAGTACAACCCGGCCCCCCAGATCACACACGCCCAACCGACCGTCCGTGCGATCGTCTGCCAAGGCCCATCACCGATCCCCAGCAACACCAGGGGGAACGCGTACAGCAGGGCGAAGGTCGCCGCCTTGCCGAGGAAATGGACCGGCAGGCTCGCGAACCCGCGCCGGCGCAGTGCGGGCCAGATCGTGGTGGCCATCAAGACGTCCCGCGCGCCCAACAGGACCACGAGCCACCACGGGACGATGGAGCGGATCGCAAGACCCACCAACGTGGCGAGGATGTAGAGCCGATCGGCCAGCGGGTCGAGAACCTGGCCGAGACGTGAGCGCTGATGCCAACTGCGAGCCAGCTTGCCGTCCAGCCAATCCGTGGCGCCACCGATGGCCAACACGACCACGGCCCACACGTCGGAGTGCCGGTCGAGCAACAGCCACAGCATCACCGGAACCCCCAGCAGCCGGATGAAGCTGAGGATGTTGGGGACCGTCAGCACCCGATCGGTGTCGTACGGTTCGCCAGCCACGAGGCCAGACTATGCGATCGGGCTCACAGCCGGCTCCAAGCCGCGGCGAGCACTTGCCGGGTCTGCCCGAGCAGTTGCGGCAGCGCCTTCGTCTGCGCGACCACGGGCAGGAAGTTGGCGTCCCCCATCCAGCGGGGGACCACATGCTGGTGCAGGTGCGCGGCGATGCCCGCCCCTGCGACCTCGCCCTGGTTCAGGCCCAGGTTGAAGCCGGCCGGACGGGACACCTCGCGCAACGCGGTCATCGCCTGGGCGGTGAACGCCGACAGCTCGGCGCTCTCCGCGACAGTCAGCTCGGTGAAGTCGCTGACATGGCGGTACGGACACAACAGCAGGTGCCCTGGCGAGTACGGATAGAGGTTCAAGACGGCGTAGACGAGTTCGCCGCGGTGGACGATCAGACCGTCGGCGTCCTCACGCTGGGGCGCCTGGCAGAACGGACAGCTGCCCTCGCCGGGATCGGTGGGCTTGTTCTCCCCCTCGATATAGACCATCCGGTGCGGAGTCCACAGCCGCTGGAACGCGTCGGGGACGCCGGGCAGCGACCCGGCGTCCTCGATCGGTATCGAATCCATGGCGCGCCTAATGCTTGGGTGGACGGGTGGCGGCCACGATCTCGTCGACCGCGGCCTGGATCGGCACACCGTTCTTCTGGCTGCCGTCGCGATAGCGGAACGAGACCGCTCCCGCCGACACGTCCTGTTCGCCCGCGATCAGCATGAACGGCACCTTCTGGGTCTGGGCGTTGCGGATCTTCTTGCCGAACCGATCGTCGGAGTAGTCCAGCTCCACCCGGACGTCCGCCGCGCGCAGCCTCGCGGCCACGTCGGCCAGGTAGGGCTCGTACTCCTCAGCCACCGGAATGCACTCCACCTGGACCGGGTGCAGCCAGGCCGGGAAGGCACCGGCGTAGTGCTCGGTCAGCACGCCGATGAAGCGCTCGATCGAGCCGAACTTGGCCGAGTGGATCATCACCGGCTCGGCCGGGTGCCCGTCCGGGCCGGTGTAGGTCAGCCCGAACCGGGCCGGCTGGTTGAAGTCGTACTGGATGGTCGACATCTGCCAGGTGCGCCCGATCGCGTCCTTCGCCTGGACCGAGATCTTGGGGCCGTAGTAGGCCGCGCCGCCCGGGTCGGGCACGAGTTCGAGGCCGGACTCGCGACCCACCTGCTCAAGGACGGCGGTCGCGATCTCCCACTGTTCGTCGGAACCGATGAACTTCGTCGACTTGGCGCCCTCGGTGTCCCTGGTGGACAACTCCAGGTAGTAGTCGTCCAGCCCGAAGTCGTCGAGCAGGGTGGTGACGAAGCCGAGCAGGTGCTTCACCTCGTCGGCCGCCTGCGAGGCCATCACGTAGGAGTGCGAGTCGTCCTGGGTGATCATCCGCACCCGGGTCAGGCCCTGCAGCACCCCGGACTTCTCGTTGCGGTAGACGGTGCCGAACTCGAACAGCCGCAACGGCAGCTCGCGATAGGACCTCCCCCGGGACTTGAAGATCAGGTTGTGCATCGGGCAGTTCATGGCCTTGAGGTAGTAGTTCTGGCCATCGTCGTCCATCGGCGGGAACATGCCGTCGGCGTAGTACGGCAGGTGCCCCGAGGTGTGGAACAGGCCCTCCTTGGAGATGTGCGGGGTACCGACGTACTGGAACCCGGCCCGGATGTGCGCTTCGCGCACGTAGTCCTCCATGGCCCGCTTGATCACGCCGCCCTTGGGGTGGAACACCGGCAGCCCCGCGCCCAGCTCCTCGGGGAAGCTGAACAGGTCGAGTTCGGCGCCGAGCTTGCGATGGTCCCGACGCGCGGCCTCGGCCAGGCGCGCCTGGTAGGCGAGCAGATCCTCCTTCGAGGCCCACGCGGTTCCGTACAGCCGCTGCAACTGGGTGTTGCGTTGGTCGCCGCGCCAGTACGCGGCGGAGCTGCGGGTGAGCGCCCACGCGTTGCCCAGATATCCGGTGTGCGGCACGTGCGGCCCGCGGCACAGGTCCTTCCAGGCGACACTGCCGTCGCGTCGGACGTTGTCGTAGATGGTCAACTCGCCGGCGCCGACCTCCACCGATGCGCCCTCGGTGGACGCCGCGGCGCCCTTCAGCCCGATCAGCTCCAGCTTGTAAGGCTCCTCGGCGAGTTCCACGGCCGCCTCAGCGTCGCTCACGACGCGACGGACGAACCGCTGTCGCTCCTTCACGATGCCGGCCATCTCCTTGTCGATCGCCTTCAACGCCTCCGGAGTGAGCGGTTCGGCGATCTCGAAGTCGTAGTAGAAGCCGTCGGTGATCGGCGGCCCGATGCCGAGCTTGGCGTCCGCGTGCAGGCGCTGCAGGGCCTGGGCTGCCACGTGCGCGCACGAGTGCCGGATGACAGCCAGGCCCTCGTCACTGGACGCGTCGATCGGCTCAACCTCGTCGCCGTCCTTCAGCACGCCGGCCAGGTCGACCACCGTCCCGTTCACCCTGACCGCGACAATCGAGCGGTCGTCGCCGAACAGGTCCAGCGCGGTAGTGCCGGTCTCGACCACCCGGGGTTCGCGCGACTCTGGACGCACCACGGTGAGGGAAACAGACACAGGGAGATTCCTTTCAACGACGGCCGGACACCTGCCGACCTCGACCATTCTGCCCCCTCCGGGGTGCGCCCTTCACCTCGCCGACGCGGGACGGACCCTCCTCGGCCGTGCGCGCGATCAGCGTGCCCGCGTGAGCACCGTCGCGGTGGGCGCGGACACCACCGCGAGATCGCGGTACCCGTCCAGGTGTCCGCTGATCCGTACCGTGATCCGCGAACCGACATCGGCCCGGGTGAGCAGATACTCCGATCCGACCGCGGTGCGGATCGGCGCACCGGAGCGGAACCAGCGATAGGTGATCCTGACTCCCTGCGGAAGCCAGGTGCCGGGGTCGGCGGCAAGTCGGCTGCCCACGATCGGCTGCCCGTGGATCGACACCGCCGTGGCGCTGAGGCCGCCGGGACGGACGGTCGCGGTCAGGGCCGAGAAGGTACGCACCGTCGCGAAGCCCGGCTTGCTGCCGCTCACCTGCACCTTGAGCCGGGCGCCGGCGTCGGCTGCGACCAGTGTGTACCTCGCCGTGGTCGCGCCGTCGATGCGAACCTCTCCCCCGGCGCCGACGCGGAACCACTGGTAATGCAGTGTCACCGTGCCAGGACCCCAGCGTCGCGGCAGTGCGGTGAGGGTCCGGCCCACCGCAGCGATGCCGGAGTAGGCCGGGACCGGAGTCGGGCTCAGCACGCCTGCGGCCACCGCGTCGGTGGGCCGCGAGGAGCGGCTCGTGGCCTCGAAGCCCGGTGACGTGCCACGCACCCGGACCGTGATCGCGTGGTCAAGATCGTCCGGGGCGAGTAGGTAGCTCGTGGCGGTGGCGCCGTCGATCGGCACGTCGTCGCGATACCACTGCCACGACAACCGCACCGCGCCCGGTCCCCAGGGCCGGACGGCGCCGGTCAGGGCCTGGCCGACCTGCGCGACGCCGCTCACCTGAGGCGTCTGCGGGCTCAGCTTCGCACCAAGAATCGGCCCCACGGCAGCTGTGTCCTGACTCGCGGCAGCGAGGCCCTTCCCGATGCCGGTGATCCGTACCGACAGGTGGTGCCCGATGTCGGCCGGGGTGACCCGGCGCCGCGTCCCGGTCGCCTCCTCGATCGGCACGCCGTCGCGGAGCCACTGATAGCTGAGTCGGACCGCATCGGGTCGCCAGGTCGGCGGTACGAAGCTCAGCACCGAACCGCTGCGCGCGGCCCCCACCAGAACCGGAACCCCGGACGGGACCACGCTCGGCCGCGCGTCCGCCGTCGGGGAGGCGTCGGAAGCCACCGCCGCGGCTACGTTCGAACGGGACGCGTCCGCCGTTGCGGCCGCGCTCGCGGTCGGGGCCGAAGCCTGGGCACCGGTTCCGACCGCACCGGCTCCGCCGATCACCGCGACCAGCCCGATCAGAGTGCCGAGCCCGCGGCTCCGAAGTGTGCTGCCCACGGGCATACGAAACTCCCCTTCCCCGGGTCCGCGACAACCGTAACGTCCCGCGTGGCCGGTTCGGTGGCGGCACACCACGCGGTCGTGACACGGTTTTAGGTGACAGGCGGATCGGAGCGCCGGTGCCGAGCCGCACCGATGTTCGGGCACGCTGGGCATGACCGCAGAGCCGGAGCGGTCGAGGAGGAGGAATCGTGCCGAAGAAGTCGAGTTGGTGGCTGCAGCGCCCGAGCCTGAACTGGCTGGAGTTGCTCGGGCTCACCGTGGCTCTGGCGCTGATTGCCGCAGGCCTGGGCGCGTTCGCCGCGCTCAAGCTCTCTCCGTCCCCCGGATCGTGCGACACGACCCGGGTTGCGACGGTGGCGCTGCCGTCCGTGGTGACGGTGTTCGTGACCGGGGCGTCGGGATCGGGTTCGGGCAGCGGGGCGATTATCCGCGCGGACGGTGTGATCTTGACCAACGACCATGTGATCGCCGCGGCCGCCGACTCCGGCTCGATCGAGGTACTCCTGAACAACGGCGACACGCTCACCGCGCACCTGGTCGGCACCGATCCGATCACCGACCTCGCGGTGCTCAAGATCGATCGCAACAAGCTGCCGGCGTTGCTGTTGGCGCCACGCGAGCAGCTCATCGTGGGCCAGCCGGTCGTGGCGCTCGGCGCACCGCTGGGATTGTCCGGGACGGTGACCAGCGGCATCGTCAGCGCACTCGGACGCAACGTGCCGGTGCCGAAGGCCAGCGGCGGAACCACAGTGCTGTCCGGGGCGATCCAGACCGACGCGTCCATCAACCCGGGCAACTCCGGCGGCCCGCTGGTCACCTGCGAGGGGCGGCTCGTCGGGGTGAACACGGCCATCTCGACCGTGCCGAACGCCAACGGGGACGCCGGCGGCGGCAGTGTCGGGATCGGTTTCGCCGTGCCCGCGAGCACGGCCCAAAGAATCGTGGACGAGCTTCTCGCCACCGGCCGGGCCACGCACCCGTGGATCGGGGCTCAGACGAGCGAGATCAGCCAGGACACCGCCGACCGGTTCGGCACGAGGGCAGGCCTGTTCGTCCAGGACGTGACCAGCGGCGGCCCTGCGGCGACAGCGGGACTGCAGGCGGGCGACGTGATCACCGCAGTCAACGGCCAGCCGGCCACCGCCGTCTCGCTCGCCTGGCTGCTGGTCAGCGCGCAGGTCGGCGACCAGATCCCGGTGGAGTACTTCCGCGAGGGCAACAGCCACCAGGCCACGATCACCCTCCTCGAACAGCCCTAACCGAGAGCTTGCGGATCGCTTTCGCGACCCCCTCGGTTTGTCACCAAGCCGGACGGACTCTCGAAAGGCACCGCCTCACCCGAGCGCCGATTCAGGCCGCGACCAGGCCACGTCCGCGGGCCAGGCTGACCGCCACCAGCCGGTCGTGCACACCGAGCTTGTCGTAGATATTGCCCAGGTGCTTGTGCACGGTGCGCGGCGACAGCGAAAGCCGGGACGCGATGGACGTTGCCAGCAGGCCCTGCGCGAGCAGTTCCAACACCTCCAGCTCTCGGGCGGTGAGGCCGAACTCACGGGCCGCGTCCTCCCCGGCCTGGGCCCGCTCGCGGCGCTGCATCGCCAGTGCCACGTGCGGCAGGAGCGCCATCAGCGGCGGCACGGCTTCATGCAGCAGCAGGACCTGGTTGTTCGCGAACCCCTCCCGCTTCGCGAACGCCAGGCCCCGGCGTGCGTCGTCCTCGGCGTCCGGATCGAATCCCGGCGGCGCGATCACCAACACCTCGCCCAGCAGGCCGTGCACGATCCGCAACGGTGCCGGCCCGCTCACGTCCGGTTCGAGCGCGTCGAGCGCCTCGATCAGGTCGTCGGCGGCATCGCGGTTGGGATGGCTGGTCACCACCCGTTGCCCGGCCGGACGACCGGGCACGAAACACGCGGCGACGTCCGCTTCGACGCCCTGCGCCAAATAGCGACAAATCACCTGTTCGACGTCCAGCTCTGCCGCCAGCGCCTCGGCGGCTTCGACCAGCATTCCGACGATCACGACCGCTCGTTGACCACGATCCACGCCAGCCCCCTGTCTCGTTCGCTCAGTCTCGTTCGCTCACCGGTGGCAGCTTCCGCCTCAGCAGACCGAACATCCCGGGCCAAGCCGTCTATTCCGCTACCGCGAAGAATTCACCATTTCGCCGGGTCAGAGCCGGGACCTCACCGCGGTGATACCGGCCCCGGTGCGCGAGAATGAGCACGACCGCGATCCGATCGTCAGGAGTGCCATGTCAGCCAGCCCTACCCGAGCCACAGCATGGCCGCTCCACTGTCCGGATCACGTGGGCAACCGCGGCGCTGCCGAGGCGCGCAGGGAGGACGCGTGAGCGAGCTCTATCTGGTTCGTCACGGCCAGACCGAGTGGAGCCGCTCGGGCCGGCACACCTCGGTGACCGACCTGGACCTCACCGAGACCGGCATCGCGCAGGCGACGTCGCTTCGCGAGCGGCTCGACCCGGGCGACTTCGGCCTGGTGCTGTGCAGCCCACGGCTGCGGGCCCGTCGCACCGCTGAACTGGCCGGCTTCACCGACTACGAGATCGAGCCCGATCTCGCCGAGTGGTACTACGGCGATTTCGAGGGCATGACCAGCCCGCAGATCCGCGAGCACTTCCCGGGTTGGCGGATTTGGTTCAACGGCTGCCCCGGCGGCGAATCGTCGGAACAGGTGCGGGCCCGCCTGACCAGGGTGGTGGCGAGAGTGCGCGCGTCCGGGGTCGAGCGGGCGATCTGCTTCGGCCACGGGCATGCGTCCCGGGTGCTCGCGTTGTGCTGGCTCGACTTTCCGATCATTTTCGGACAGAGCTTTCCGCTGGAGGTCGGCAGTGTGTCGGTCCTCGGCCACGAGAAGGAGTCCCCTGCGATCATTCGCTGGAACAGCTGAGCTCAGCTGATGTGAGCGATTGCAGTCCTGCCGCCCGACCTGCTTTGCTGATCCGGTGGCGACGGCGCGTAACCCCCTGGTGAACACCCTGCTCAACTTGCGTGGGAACGGCCGTGCTTGCGTGTACACCGAGCCGCTGTGGGGCCTGTCGATGATGCTGGTCCTGCCCTACGCGTCGGTGTTCATGCTCGCTCTCGGCGTCCACGACGTTCAGATCGGACTGCTGGCGACCATCTCGATGCTCTCCCAGGTGGCCTTTGGCCTGCTCAGCGGCGTGATCACCGACAAGCTCGGTCGACGTCTCACCACCGCAGTGTTCGACGTGATCGCCTGGGCGATCCCGTGTTTGATCTGGGCGGTCGCGCAGAACTTCTGGTACTTCCTGGTCGCCTCAGTGGTGAACGGCGCCTGGCAGGTCACCCAGAACTCCTGGGACTGCCTACTGGTCGAGGACGTCGACCGCAGGGAGCTCACCAACGTGTACTCCCTGATCAAGGTGGCCGCCGAGTTCTCCGCGCTGTTCGCGCCGATCGCCGCCGTCCTGGTCGCCCAGTTCGGCCTGGTCCCGGCGGTGCGCATCCTCTACCTCAACGCCTTCGTGATCCTGACCGCGAAGATCGTCATCCTCTACCGAGCCTCGACCGAGACCGAGGTGGGGCGTCTGCGGATGGAGCTCACCAAGGACGTCAGCATCTGGCACTCCCTGAGGGACTACCGCGACGTGCTCCCGCTCATCATTCACTCGAAGGGGACCATCTTCTCCCTCACCATTGCGGCCATCGTGGGTGCGGTGCAGCTGGTCAACGGCACCTTCTGGCAGGTCGTGATCAGTCAGCGCCTTCTGGTGCCCGATCCGCTGCTTCCGTTCTTCCCCATGGTGCGCTCGCTGCTGTCGGTGCTGCTCTTCTTCACCGTGATCCCTGCGCTGACTCACGGCAAGCACCTGAAGCTGCCCACGCTGACCGGCTTCACGATCTATCTGGCCGGGCAGGTACTGCTGGTCCTGGTCCCCGCACCGCAGGGATCGGCGAACCTCACCACCTACGCCTTGCTGGCCGCCTGCCTCGTCCTGGACGCCTTCGGTGCAGGCATCCTCTACATGCTCGCCGAGTCGCTGGTCGCCCTCCACGTGGATCGCCACGAACGCTCCCGGGTGATGGCGATCCAGCGCACCGTGGTGATGCTGGTCACCGCGCCCTTCGGCTGGATCTCCGGGTGGCTGTCTGGGATGGATCGCACTTGGCCGTTCCTGCTCACCTCAGCGCTGCTCGTGCTGGGTGTATGGGTGACCGCGCGGTACTGGGTGACCACGCACTCCGAGCCGGTTTCCGCCGCCTGAGCGCCGCCGAGTTCGGCGATCGTCGTTGAGCTGTCGATCCACCCACAGACCGTCGCGTACCGGGTCAACCAACTACGCGACCTGCTCGGGGACGCCTGGAGGATCCGCGATGGCGGCTGGAGGCCCAACTGGCCCTGCTCGACCGAGCGTCCGACTCCAGCGAATAGTGTCCAGCCGTCAACCGGGCTCACCCGCGTCATGACCCCGCCTGCCGTCGACCCGGCGTACCCGGGTGTGCAGAATCCCATGGGCAGCGTCGATCGAGCGCTGGCCTCTCGTGGGGGGTCTGGATCGTTGCTGTCCAGTGCACCGTGATCTGCCAGGAGCCGGTCAGGAAGTCGAGCAGCGCCGTGTGCCGATGGTGCCTATCGCACGAGTCACTTCGAGGCCCTCAATGGGCCCCATAGCGGCTCTGGCAAGCCACGATGGTGGGCGACACTGGGATCGAACCAGTGACCTCTTCCGTGTCAGGGAACCAGAGACTGTGTCCTAGCGGGCCTTTGCCCTTATCGTAGGGCCTTTTCGAGGCCGGGACCCCGCGTGACCCTGGTGACAACTGTTACCCCTTGCTGGTAATTCCGGCTGCAAACGATGAGCGCATGTGGCCCCGCGGACGGCGTCGCCAGACTCTATGCACCGCGTCTCTCCGAAGGGCGCGGTCCTCCACACGGGGGGCGAGGATAAGGGGCTCTGGCCCCTCGTGGGGTCTGGGTTCGTTGCTGTCTAGTGGACGGTGATCTGCCAGCTACCGGTGAGGAAGTCGAGCAGCACGATGGCGGGTGCCACGACCAGGAGTGCGCCGACAACGATCAGTACCGGCCGTGGCCAACCTGATGCGCGAACGCCGGCCACGATGAGTGCCCCGCCAGCGACGATGCTGAGCACGATCAGGGCGACCGGGCCGAACAGCATGGTCGCGACGATCAGGACGAGCAGGAACACTGCCCAGCCGTATATCTGGGCACGGCGGGTGCTTGGTGGGCTTGGGGTGGTGTTGTCCACGGCGCTCACACTAGGCCCCGACGCTGCACTCTGACGAGGAGGCGTAATGCGTCATGTCGGCATTGAGCCGAAGCTGGGCGCAGATCGTCTTCGACAGAAGCACCCAGCCGGCAGCACCGAAGTCGAACGATCCGCGGGCAACACCGCGGCCTTCCCAGTTCACGTCGAGGGTTGAATCGGTGACCCCGTCTTTGTGCCAGCCGAGCCGTTCGGTGTTCTGGAACTTCTCCGGCACGTCGACAAAGGTGACCGTTCCGCTGTCGGCGCAGACCTGGGTGGTGTTCGTGGTGGAGAACATGAGTGCACGGGTGACGCCGCCGTAGTAGTCGGCCTCCAGCGTCTTCTGCCAGCAGGACCCGGTCGATGGGGTGTCCGGCACCGCGTTTGTCGACACGCCTCCGCCAGCAACGAGCTTCACCTTGACCTTGCCGGACTTCAGCTCCTTCTTCACCAGGGCCTTGTCCTTCTTCGACATCTTCGACCAGGTCTTCTTCGGGTTCGACGACTTCAAGATCTTGGAGATGAGCGCTTTCACGTGGGACGACTGGCTCGCCCAATCATGCCGCTCGCTTAGCGGAAGGCCGACATCCCGCGACGAGCCACCTGTCAATCTCCGACTTGACCAAGTAGCGCCTACCGTCCGTGTCGACGTGGCTGGGGATGTGGTCCGCTGCGATCCACATCTTGATCGTGTTCTTGCTCGCTCGCAGATAACGAGTGGCGTCGGCCATGGTCATCCGTTCGGGTGTGGTGGCCTTGCGTAGCCTTCGGCTGGTCGCAGCAAGGTGGGCGGCCATGTCTTGCAGGAATTGCTCGGCCTGCTCTATCTCCTCGTTGAGGAGGTCCCGCTGCTCGACGAGCCGACGCACGTGAGCCACCATCCGTTCGATCATCTCTTGGCCCGTGGTCATGCTGAGATCTATGCCATGGCGTGCCCGGTCACCCCGAAGACCTCTGACACCGGCGCACGGGATGGACGTCCATTGCTTCCCAGATCGAGTCGGCGGCGCGCTGCAGTGCATGAGCTCAGGACTAGGGACTCGGCATCGAGACGAGCACGACTCGCTGGTGCGCGCTCCCATAACCCTGAGGGGCCGGCGGCCCCCACAGCACCGGACGACTTCTCGAACGGCGTCGACAAGCCTCGTCCAGGACTGCACACCTCAAAGGAGCCAGGCGGGCTAGAAATGGCTCCGACTAGGTACTCCAACCCGACTGTACCTTCCGGAAGCACGGCCCGGTGGCGCGACTCGGCGCTCTTCGACGGCTCCTGCAGCGGGCTGAGACCAGCACTCACTGTGCCCATTGTGCCTATCTTGAGAGCCACTTTGAGACCCCCAAGGGGCCCCGAAGTGGCTTTGACAAGCCACGATGGTGGGCGACACTGGGATCGAACCAGTGACCTCTTCCGTGTCAGGGAAGCGCGCTACCGCTGCGCCAGCCGCCCGAGGTGGAGACGGGATTTGAACCCGTGTACACGGATTTGCAGTCCGTTGCCTCGCCTCTCGGCCACTCCACCGGCCAGAGCCGGTCTCGAAGTCGATCGTTGAGACCTTCTCCGAGCGGACGACGGGATTCGAACCCGCGACCCTCACCTTGGCAAGGTGATGCTCTACCAACTGAGCCACGTCCGCAGCATGTCTTGCCCCGTTCCCGGCGCAAGTGCGAGAGCAACCATAACCCAGCCGCGGACCAGCCCGCAAAACGAGCCAGCAACCTCCGACGGACTGCTTACTTCCCCGGGTGACGCCGCTCGAAGTGGAGCAGCAGGAGCAGCGCGAGCACAGGCAGCGGGACGAGGAACGCCACTCGAAGGTCCACCACCAGAGCCAGCGCGGCCAGGGTGGTCGGAGCGAGGGTGATCGCCGTCCCCGAGGCCAGCGCACCCAGCGACGCGCCCAACTCCGGACGCAGCCCCGGCGTCGCCATCAGCCCGGCCAAGGTGATCGGGTAGAGCGTCGCGACGCCCACTCCCGCGAGCAACTGCCCCAGGCCCACCAGCGGCCACGCGCTAGCCAGCACAACGAGCAGCGTGCCCCCGGCCGCCAGCAGCGATCCCACCAAGACCATCGGGAGCCGTCCGATCAGTCGCGGCCCGGCCAAGCGGCCCAGGGCCATACCAACCTGGAAGGACGCCCCGACAATGGCGGCAGTGCCGGGATCGAGGCCCGCCGCGGTCAGCCGGGCGATACCCCACACGACGAACGCGAACTCGACCGACACCGAGCACACCACGGCAAGCCAGCGCCGCAGGACGAGTCGCCACGGCGCCGCATTCCGGCTCACCGGCACGGCGGCGGGAGGCCGCCCGCGCGGCAGCGCACGGGACGCGACGATCAGCACGACCATGGACGCGGTAATCAGCAACAGTGGCACTCGGGCGCCGATCCCCGCCATCGCGGCGAGCCCGAGCAGGATCGGGGCAGATACGGCAACGACGCTCGCGACCCCATTCACCCTGGTCAACTTGATCGCCGCGTCTGGGCCGAGAAGCAGACCCGGCGCAACGAGGACCATGCCCGCCGCACCCAGGCCCTGCAGCAATGCGCCCGCATAGGCAGCAGCAGCACCGGGAACTACGGCAAGCAGAAGGCTGCCCGTACCCAGCACGACCGCCGAGCCCGTCAACACCCGGCCCTGACCGAGGCGAAGCAGCGCCGGCCCAGCGATCGCCATCACGATCAGTCCATAGCCGAAGGCCGAACCCAGCCAGGACAACTGCTCGGGGGGAATGCCGAGATCGTCGGCCAGGACGACCAACACCACGCCGATGCTGGCCGCATAGAAGCCCACATTCGCCATTCCGAGCGCCACGGGCAGGTCGGCGCTCACCCGGCGCCTTGTCGGCGGGAGGCCGTCGCGATCAGCGGCACTCGGCGGCAACTGTCCGGTCTCCACCAGGCCTCCTCATCTCGCGAACGAGGCTATCGCCTTCGATGTGACGGGCTCGCCACCTCTCGGCTATGGTTGGTCTCCGCGGGCGATTGGCGCAGTGGTAGCGCGCTTCGTTCACACCGAAGAGGTCACTGGTTCGAACCCAGTATCGCCCACCATCCGCCACCGGCAGATCCCACCTCTTGAAACCTCAAATCTCGCATCGCGAGACGTTTGTGGGCTCAACGCGCGAACTTCTGAGGCGTGTAACGTCCCGGTAACGCGAAATCCCACTATTCGGACATTCGTCTCGCTATCTGGTAGGCCAAATTGCGTCACGAGTTGGTAACGACCAAAGTTCTGCTTAACAACACGGCAATGGAGCCGGCTCCTTCGGACAGGAAGGCACGCCCATGACCGCCCCAGCACTCGTGATGGTGGCTCGCGGCAGCTCCGACCCCATGGTGGCTCAGGTCACTCATCAGCTGGTCCGAGGTCTGCAGCAGATGCGTCCCGAAATGACCGTCCACGGGGCGTTCCTCCAAGCCAGTCCGCCAAGCGCGGGCCAGGTCATCGATCAACTCGCCGCCTCGGGCTGCGACGAAGTGGTTCTGGTCCCCCTGGAGCTCACCCACGCCGTCGAGTGCGAGCCGGGCATGGCCGACCTGCTCAGCCGCGCCCGCGGCAACTACCCCGACCTTCGCTTCACTCTCTCCCGTCCGATCGGGCCGGAGATCAGCCTGCTCACCATCCTCGACCAGCGCCTTCGCACCTCGCTCAGCCAGGCCCGCTGCCTGGAGCTCGACGGACTCGTGCTGTCCGCGGCGTGTACCGGCGACGTGCGCGGTAGCGCCCTGCTCGCCCGGCGGGCACGGCAGTGGTCGACCCACCACAGGTTGCCGTGCCTGACCGCCGTCGCCGACGACTCCGGCCCCTCGGTCGCCCAGGCGATCATGGGCCTGCGGGCTCAGGGACGCCGACACATCGCCGTCGGTTCGTTCTTCCTCGGCTCGGACGAGGCGTACCACACCCAGTCCGATCTCGCTTACCGCTACGGGGCCGTGTCCGTCAGTGATCCGATCGGCGCCTGCCGCGAGGTGCTCGACCTGGTGCTCGCGCGCTACGCCTTCGCCGCGATGGATCTGCTCGACTTCGGGTTGGACGAAGAACTCGTCGAGCCCGAACGGCATCTGCGGATCGCCAGCGCCTGACGCTCTTCCCGCACACGAGCCCCGGTCCAGCTGGACCGGGGCTCGTGTCTTGTCCGTCGCCATAGCCAGCAGGACTCAGCTGTCGGCCACCCGTCGCTGCTCGGTGCCGACGTCGAACTCCGCGGCGGGCCAGGCCAGACCCATGCTGGCCAGCGTCTCTCGGAGCAGCTCTGCGACGGCCCAGTTGCGGTACCACTTGCGATCGGAGGGAATCACGAACCACGGAGCGGCCTCGGTGTTGCACCGCTCCAGCGCCGCCTCGTAGGCCTCCATGTAGGCCGGCCACTTCTGCCGCGCGTCCACGTCGCCCGGGTTGTACTTCCAGTACTTGCTCGGGTCGTCGAGTCGCTCGGCCAGGCGCCGGCGCTGTTCGTCGAAGGAGACGTTCAGCATGCACTTGATCAGGCGGTAGCCGTCGGCGACAAGGTCCGCCTCGAATCGATTGATCTCGTCGTAGCGTGTACTCCAGACGTCCTCGGGAACCAGGCTGTCCACGCGCACGACCAACACGTCCTCGTAGTGCGAGCGATCGAAGATGCCGATCTTGCCCGCGCCGGGCAGAGCCTTCCGGATGCGCCACAGGTAGTGGTGCTTGCGTTCCTCCGCGGTGGGCGCCTTGAAGGCAGTCAGATCCACCCCCTGTGGGTCGACCAGGCCGATCGCGTGGCGAATCACCCCGCCCTTGCCGGAGGTGTCCATGCCCTGCAGCACCACCAGCACCCGCGGAGCCTTCTCCGGGACGCTGCGGCCGCTCGCGTACAGCATCTCCTGCAGGTCGGACAGCTCCGAGGCCAGCGCCGCGGTGTGCACCTCGGCGTCGTCCTTGCCCTCCCCCGGATAGCCCGGGGTGGCGGACGGATCGAGGTCGCCCATCGACACCGCTCCCAGCGGGAGCCGCAGCAGATTCGACAACGGCTCCGGCTGGTCGTTCTTCGCATCCTTGTGCTTGGTCATTGCCACAGTCTGGACCCACCGGCCGACATTGGTGCCAAGATGGGTCAATGTCGCTTCCGCTGCGGCCCACGTTGGAGCCGATGCTCGCCCGCTCGCAGGCGTCCATCCCGCCCGGCATGGCCTATGAGCCCAAATGGGACGGGTTCCGCTGCCTCGTCTTCCGGGACAACGACGAAGTCACCCTGGTCAGCCGGAACGGCCGCGACCTCTCGATCTACTTCCCCGAAGTCGTCCAAGCGGTGCTGGCCAACACACCGCCACGCTGCATCCTCGACGGCGAACTCGTCGTCGTGGCCGGCGACCGCCTCGATTTCGTGCGGCTCAGCGAGCGCATCCACCCTGCGCAGAAGAGGATCGACCTGCTGTCCGTGACCACCCCGGCGTCCCTGGTCTGCTGGGACCTGCTCGGTCTGGACGACACCTCACTGCTCGAACGGCCGTTCACGGAACGCCGTGAACTACTGGAGCGAGCCCTCGCCAATGCCGAGCCCCCGGTGCACCTCACGCCGTTGACCCGCGACCTCGAGCTCGCCCAGGTCTGGTTCACCCGGTTCGAGGGCGCCGGCCTGGACGGTGTGGTCGCGAAACCCCTGGACGGGACCTACCAGCCCGGCAAGCGCGCCATGGTGAAGATCAAGCACGCCAGAGAAGCCGATGTCGTCGTTGCCGGCTGGCGGGAGCACAAGAACTCCACACCCGACCGGCCGCTGCTGGGTTCGCTGCAACTGGGCCTCTACGACGAATCGGGCGTCCTGCACTTTGTCGGGGTGGCCGCTGCCTTTGCCGAGCCGCGCCGGGCCGAACTGGCTGCCCGGTTCGCGCCGATGACGCTGCCGGAGGGTTCCGGCGACCACCCCTGGCGTGCCTTCGAGATCGAGGGACGCCGTCCGGGCATGGTCAGCCGTTGGAGCACCGAGATCCGGCAGACGAATCTCATCTCGCCGATGCTGGTGGCGGAGGTGGGCTACGAGCACATGGAAGGAACTCGATTCCGGCACACAGCGCAGTTCCGCCGCTGGCGCCCGGACCGGGAACCCGAGTCGTGCACGTTCGCCCAGCTCGAGGAGGTCGTCGGCTACGACCTCGCGGAGGTCCTGGCGGGCAACTCCTGACGCGTTCGCCAGCACGCGCGTGAGGTTGTCGCTGTGGGCGAGGATCGGCTCGGCCTGCGTGACGTCAGCCGGCAGACCGGCCGTTCAGCGTTCGCGGCGAGCCGGGGCCTGCGTCAGGACTGGAGGATCGTTCGAGCGCAGCACCAGCCCATGGCTACGGGAGATCCGCAGCACAGCCAGACTCATCCCGACGAAGAGAACCAGGATCGCCAGGCAGTAGAGCGCCACCACCCCGTATCCCTGCGCCGGATCGAGGAAGGGGTAGGGCACCCAGCCGTCGGTCGCACCTCGGATCAGCACCACGCCCGTCCACCCGGCCGGATAGAGCAGGATCAACCAGGTTCGCGCGCGCGGCAGCCGCGGACGGTCGCCCACCAGCACCCAGTCGGCGGTGACCAGGATCGGCGAAACGATGTGCAGGACCGTGTTCGCCCATGGCACCGGCACGCCACCGGCGACACCGAGCGGGGCGAGCAGGACGGCGTAGACGATTCCGACGATCGCCAGGCAGGTGGCGGCCAGCGCGCGGAACAGACCGAGGGGCACACTGTGCGCGCGCCGGGCCAAGCGCGTCGACGCCGTGGCGAGCAGCGCCCCGGCGCCGATCAGGTTCGACTGGACGGTGAAGTAGCCGTACAGGTTGAACGGATTGACCGGACCACGGGACGCGACGTCGAGGTGCGTGGCGACGATAGCGATCAGGATCGCCGCAGCGCCGGACAGGCGAACCGCCGTCACGATCGGCCAGGGTCGTCCTCGCACCATCATTCCCAGTTCGCCGGGTTCTTCTTCGACGGTTGCACCCGCGGCGGCTCACCGGGCATCTTCGGGTACTCCGGCGGATAGGGCAGCTCGCCCTCCCCAGCCTCGGCGTCCCGTTCGTACCATGCCAGGGCGGTATCCAGCCGGCCGGGCGCGGTCGCGTCCATCGCGGCCCACAGGTCGCCGCGATCAGCGAACCGGTCGGGCATGGTGAGAATCGTGAAGTCAGACGGGGTGATCTCGGGCAGCTCATCCCACTCCAACGGGGCGGACACCAACCCGCGCGGCGTCGGTCGAATCGAGTAGGCCGACGTCATCAGCCGGTCGCGTGCCATTTGGTTGAAGTCCACGAAGACCCGCTCGCCCCGCTCTTCCTTCCACCAGTTCACGGTGACCAGCTCCGGCAGCCGCCGGGCCAACTCGCGGCCCACCGCGATCGCCGCGTGCCGTGCGTCGATGAAGTCCGAGCCCACGATCGGGGCGAAGACATGGACGCCGCGTCCACCACTGGTCTTGCAGAACCCGGTCAACCCCGCCTCGGCGAGCACGGCGCGCAGTTCCTGGGCCGCACGCACGGTGGCGTCGAACTCGACACCGGGCTGGGGGTCCAGATCGATGCGCAGCTGGTCGACCGCCTCGGTATCGGCGGCGCGCACCGGCCACGGGTGGAACCGGACCGTGCCCAGGTTCACCATCCAGAGCACGCTGGCGAGGTCGGACGGCGCGACCTCGGTCGCGCTCCGTCCGGACGGGAACCGCACCTCGGCCGTCTGCACCCAGTCCGGAGTGTTGGCCGGCGCCCGCTTCTGGTAGAACGCCTCTCCCCTGCCATCGGCGCGGGTCGCCACGACCACGTCGTCGCGGACGCCGCCCGGCCATCGCTCCATCGCCGTGGGACGGTCCTTCAGCGCGGCAACGATGCCCGGGCCGACGCTGCGGAAATAACTGACCACCCCGAGCTTGTTGACTCCGAGGTCGGCGAAGTAGGGCTTGTCCGGACTCGATATCCGAACGTGGTGTCCATCGATGTCCAGCACCGCCGCCTGCGTCGCCATGGCCGTCAGGCTACTGTCAGCCACCATCACTACGGTGGACGGCAGAGTCGCGACGCGTAGAACTGCCCAACAGGAGGATCGATGGAACTCAAGGTGATCAAGACCCCCGAGGAATGGCGCGCCCAACTCACTCCGCTGCAGTACCGCGTGCTCCGCGAGTCGGGCACCGAGGCGCCCTTCACCGGTGAGTACACCGACCACACCGGCGTCGGGGTCTACAAGTGCCGGGCGTGTGGCGCCGAGCTGTTCCGCAGCGAGCACAAGTTCTCTTCCCACTGCGGCTGGCCGTCCTTCTACACCGCGGCCGCGCAGGACCGCGTCCGGTTGCTACAGGACGACAGCCTGCCGATGCATCCCCGCACCGAGGTCCGTTGTGCCGCCTGCGACTCCCATCTGGGACACGTCTTCGATGGCGAGGGCTACGACACTCCCACCGATCAGCGCTGGTGCATCAACTCGGTCAGCCTCGAGTTCGAACCTGCCGAGTCCTGACGGCGCGCCACCCGCCGCCCCACCACGGCTGATCGGTACGCTCGGCACGTGGCCGCCAGGCGAGAACCCAGCACCCCACCGCTGTTCGAGACAGCGGTACAGGCGATCTTGAGCATGTCCTGGCGCCCGGAACTCAAGGTCGAGGAGATCCCGGCCCCGCAGAAGATCGCGCCGTACGCCGTCGCGATCAGCGCGGACCTCGAACTGAACGACACCGAACTGGGCAGCGGTCGTCTCGTGCTGTTGCACGATCCGGCCGGCAACGCATCCTGGGAGGGCGACTTCCGCTGTGTCACCTATGCCAGGGCCGACGTCGACCCCGAGATGGTGACCGATCCGCTGCTCACCGAGGTCGGTTGGTCCTGGTTGATGGACGCCCTTGAGCGGAACCAGGCCGCGTACACCTCCCCCAGCGGAACGGTCACTGCGGTGTCCAGCCGCTCCTTCGGCGGCATCGCGGCGGACCCGCCTCGCGCCGAGGTCGAACTCCGTGCGTCCTGGACGCCGACCGTCGCCACCTCCGACGACGTCGTCCGCCATCTGCGGGCCTGGTCGGAGTTGCTGTGCCTCACCGCCGGGTTACCACCCCTGCCCGACGGCGTTGTGCCGATCGCACCACGCCGTTCGGGAACGTGGCTGAGGTGAGCGCCCCGGAGGCGCCTACCGAGGCCTACACCGTGCTCGCCGTCCCCGCGGACGGCATCCCCGACGTCGTCGACACTCCCGAGCTTCTCGCGACCGCCCGAGCCGCGCTCCGCGCCGGCGCTGGTCCGCTGGCCATCGACACCGAGCGAGCCCAGGGCTACCGCTACTCGGCCAAGGCCTACCTGATCCAGCTTCGTCGGGCCGGCGCCAGCACCCACCTGATCGATCCGACCGCCTTCGAGGACGGGCAGGCCCGCGCTGACTTCAGCGAATTCGCCGCAGAACTGGCCGACGCGGAGTGGATTCTGCACGCGGCCAGCCAGGACCTGCCCTGCCTGGCCGAGGTTCGATTCCTGCCCGACCACCTGTTCGACACCGAGCTGGCCGCGCGACTGCTCGGACTGAGCAAGGTCAGCCTGGGCGCACTGATGGAGCAGGCGCTCGGACTCACCCTGCTCAAGGAGCACTCGGCCGCCGACTGGTCGCGTCGACCGATTCCGGCCGATTGGCTCGCCTACGCCGCTCTCGACGTGGAGCGCCTCTCCGAGCTGCGGGAGTGGTTGATCGAGGGGCTCACCACGGCCGGAAAGCTCGAGTGGGCCGAGCAGGAGTTCGCCCACCTTGCCAGCCACGCCGCCGATCCGCCGCACGTGCGCACCGATCCTTGGCGCCGTACCTCGGGGTTGCACGGCCTGCGCAGCTCCGCAGCCCTGGCCGTGGTTCGCGAGCTCTGGCAGGTCCGCGACGCCCTGGCTCGCGCCGAGGACCGCTCACCGGGACGCGTCCTGCCCGATCGCGCGATCACCGACCTGGCCGCGCGGCTGGAGGTCGACCACAAGACAAGTCTGACCAGGGCCGACCTGCGTTCGGTCCGCGGGTTCAGCAACCGGGTAGCCAGCCGCTACGAGGCGCAGTGGCTGGACGCGCTCGAGCGCGTCGCAGCACTGCCGAAGTCGGAGCTGCCGCCGCGAACGATCGCTCCGGATGGTCCGCCGATGCCACGCTCGTGGGAGCGCCGCTGGCCGAAATCCTTCGCCCGGTTCAGTCGGGTGCGACCCGCCCTGATCGAAATTGCCGGAGAGCTCGAGCTCCCGGTGGAGAATCTCCTCTCACCCGACCACCTGCGCCGTCTGCTCTGGGATTCCCCGGACGCAACCACGGCCGAGGAGGTCGACGCTCGCCTGGCCACTCTCGGCACACGTCCTTGGCAGCGAGAGCTGGTCGTGCCGGTGATCACCGCACTGTGGTGACCTGTTCGGGATTCTCGTCGGCGGCAACCAGCTCCGTGACCACCCGGGCGATGCGTTGCGCACTGAGCCCGATCTTCTCCAGCAGCTCCCTGCGACTGCCCTGCGGGAGGAACTCCTGCGGAATCCCGAACTCCCGCAGACGCGTGTCGATGCCGGCCGCGCGAGCCGCCTGCGACAGTGTCGCCCCCAGACCACCGGCCACGCCGTTGTCCTCGATCGTCACGACCAGTTCGTGGTCCTCGACCAGCTGGAGCAGGTCGGCCGAAACCGGCACTGCCCAGACCGGGTCGACCACCGTGACACCGATTCCCTGCTGGGTCAGCCGCCGCCCCACGTCCACCGCCATCCCGCACATCTGCCCATAGCCGACCACGAGCACGCGGGCGCGTCCGCCACTGGCGAGCAGGACGTCGACATCCCCGTGCTGCTCGACAGCGGGGAGCGGCTCGGGGATCCGCTCCTTCGAATAGCGCAACACCGTCGGCGCGTCGTCCACCCGCACCGCTCGCCGCAGAGCCTCGACAAGCCGCTGCTCGTCACGGGGTGCGGCCAGCCGAAGACCGGGCACCAGCGGTAGCAGCGAGCAGTCCCACATCCCGTTGTGGCTCGGCCCGTCAGCGCCGGTGACACCGGCACGATCAAGGACGAAAGTCACGCCCTGCCGGTGCAGGGCCACGTCCATCAGCACCTGGTCGAAGGCCCGGTTGAGGAACGTCGCGTACACGGCGAACACCGGATGCAGGCCACCCGCGGCGAGCCCGGCCGCGCAGGTGACCGCGTGCTGTTCTGCGATCCCGACATCGAAGGTGCGCTCAGGGAAATGCCGCGCGAACCGATCCAGCCCCGTCGGATGAAGCATCGCTGCGGTGATCGCCACCACCCGTTCGTCGGTCGCGCCGATCCGGGCGAGCTCCTCCCCGAACGCGTCGGTCCAGGTGCGAATGCCGCTCTCGACGAGCGACTCGCCCGTGACCTCGTCGATCGGGCCGACCGCATGGAAGCGATCCTGCTCGTTGTCCTCGGCCGCCTTGAACCCACGACCCTTCTGAGTGATGCAGTGGACCAGCACCGGGGCCCCGTACCCCTTCGCCTGGAGCAGTGCCTGTTCGATGGCTTCCAGGTTGTGCCCGTCGATCGGGCCGACGTACTTCACACCGAGATCGCTGAACATGCCCTGGGGCGCCAGGACGTCCTTCACGCCGGTCTTGAAGCCGTGCATCAGCCCATACAACGCTTGGCCGATGATGGGCGTTCGACGAACCCGATCCTTGATCCGCTGCAGCGTCCGCTCGTAGCGCCGGTCGGTGCGGATCGCGGCGAGCTGCTGGCCCAGCACGGACAGCTGCGTGGCAATCCCGCCGACCGTCGGAGTGTAGGAGCGCCCGTTGTCGTTCACGACCACGACCAGCTTCTCGTCTTCGGCGACCGCGATGTTGTTCAGTGCTTCCCACACCATGCCACCGGTGAGCGCGCCGTCGCCGACGACGGCCACCACGAACCGATCCTCACCGCGCAACAGGCGCGCTTTCGCCAGCCCGTCCGCCCAGGACAGGGCCGTGGACGCGTGCGAGTTCTCCACCCAGTCGTGCGGCGACTCCGCGCGACTGGGATAGCCCGACAACCCACCGCTTTGACGCAGACTCCGAAACTGGTCGCGCCGACCGGTGACAATCTTGTGGACGTAGCTCTGGTGCCCGGTGTCGAAGACGATCGCGTCGCGCGGCGAGTCGAACACCCGGTGCAGCGCCAGAGTCAACTCCACGACACCGAGGTTCGGTCCGAGATGACCACCGGTGCGGCTCACGTTGGTGATCAGGAACGCGCGGATCTCGTCAGCCAGTTCACGCACCTGCCTCATCGAGAGCGACTTCAGGTCTTCGGGACCGTTGATAGCGTCGAGCAGGGGCACCGAACGAGTCTACGTCCCGAGCCGGGGCACGAACACCCGGCCACGCAGTGCCTCCTCCACCAGACCGATCTCGCGGAGCGTCCGCCGCAGCCGCGCCGACTGCTCCTGCCAGGCCTCGACCGCGGCCTGGATCACTTCGGGCGGTGCCACCGTCTCCAGACTCACTCGCAGGCCGGCGAGCGCTTCGGCATCGGCGCGCACCTGCGCCTCGACGTAGGCCGTCGCGAAGCCGGCCAAGACCGCCGGGTGCCGACGCAGTACCGGGTACCCGCGGTAGTCGGCCGGGCAGCAATCGAACAGGAACGCGACGGCACTCCTCTCCCAGTCGACACAGCCCGGTGGGCGAACCGGAACTGGCCAGCCCGGCGGTGCATAGCCTCGGCTCGGAGCCGCCGTCGTCCGTCCGCTCCGCACGGCATCGCTCACATGTTCGATTATACCGAAAGAATCGAACACTCGGAGAGCGATAGACGGGCGCGCCCGTCCCGGTTCCGCACGGCGAGGGTGATCACCCGTTCAGGTACCACCAGACCAGCGCAGCGACCGCTGCCGCGTCCGCGAGCAGGACGATGCCGAGCTGAACCCGCCGGAACACTCGGCCCCGCCCCCAGTCCGCGCTCACCAGGGACGCGGCCGCGGGCACGAGGGCGGCCCCGACCCACCACCACCAGGCCAGCACCGCGTCCGTCGAGACCAGGAAGCCCATCCCCGCGACCATCGCCGCCCACAGCCACCAGTCCAGCTTGAGCAGCAGCAGCGCCGGGACCAGGCACACCACGTAACCGAGCAGTCCCGCCCAGATCGCCCAGCCCAGCTTGCAGCTGGCCACCGCGTCATCGGCCGAACCTGCCGCCTTGCACAAGGCGAGCGCCACGGTCTGGTTGGACAGCACCACCACCAGGCCGGCACCTACCGCGGCCAGCACGGCCGCGAGGTAGGACCACGCGACCCGCGCCGAGACCGGCATCACCTCGGCGATCTCGACCGGACGCGTCCGTAGCTGCGCCCGCCGGCGACTCATTACCTGGTCAGCAGGGACCGCAGGACGTACTGCATGATCCCGCCGTGCCGGTAGTAGTCGGCCTCACCAGGGGTGTCGACCCGCACAACCGCATCGAAGACCACCGGCTCGCCGGCGCCGGCAGCGGTCACCCGCACCGTCTCCGGCGTGGTGCCGTCGTTCAGTGCCGCGATGCCCTCGACGGTGAACGTCTCGGTACCGTCCAGGCCGAGCGACTCCGCGGTCTCGCCCTCGGGGAACTGCAGCGGCAGCACGCCCATGCCGATCAGGTTGGAGCGGTGAATGCGCTCGTAGCTCTCCGCGATGACCACCTTCACCCCGAGCAGGGCGGTGCCCTTGGCCGCCCAGTCGCGGGACGACCCCGAGCCGTACTCCTTGCCCGCCAGCA
>DJWE01000046.1 GCA_002441465.1 Propionibacteriaceae bacterium UBA6238
GCAAGGACGATTTCTACCTGGATCTCCTGTTCTTCAGCCGTCCGCTGAGGCGCCTTGTGGCAGTCGAACTGAAACTGGGCAAGTTTAAGCCCGCCCACAAGGCACAGATGGAGCTGTATCTGCGATGGCTTGACGCGAACGAACGCCAGGAAGGCGAGGACACCCCCATCGGGCTGATCCTGTGCGCTGAGGCCGACCGTGACCACATCGAGTTCAGGGAGATGCACAAGACCGGAATCGCCGTGGCGGAGTACTGGACGATCCTGCCGCCGAAGGCCGAGTTGGAGGCCAAGCTCGGCGAAATCGTCCGCGACCAGGAACGCCTCACCAGGCGAGGGATCAGCGCATCCCTCCAGGACAACACCGACGAAGGCTGAACCCTGGAGTGGAAGAATGATCTGCATGAGGACACGACCGCGCGAGGGGCTCAATCAATAGCCCCGGTCCGTCCTTCGCCGAGGGGCAGCGGCCCGGGGCCAGAACCCTCGGAGGCTCACTGTGTCTCGTACCGACGCTCACGTCCCGCTTCAGATCCGTATCGCCCGTGGCGATATCGGTCGTGCCGAAGTCCACGACCACACCGACGGCGTCTGCGACCTGCCCGACCCGTATGACCGCAATGCCCTGCCGGGGCGCGGCCACTGTCACTGGACCTGGCGGTGGGACGGCCATGGTCTTTGCCCGTGCGAGTTGTGCCACTGCGGACGGCTGAATCGCAGGGAGCGTCGTGCTGACCGTCAGCGGATCCGCCGCGAACTGCGTCGGGCCGCCATCGACCCTGACACCGTGGATGGGATCTGACAGATCGGCCCGTGCCGGCCGTCCCGGTCAGAAGCCGATGGTGTTGGCCTGCGCGTCGGCTGGCGCGATGGCCGCGAGCAGTGCACGCTCCTGAGCTGTCCGGAGCGGGTCGAGGACGACCGGCACGGTCTCCCACGGGCCCTTGTCATCGACGTGGCGGGGCGGGTCGAGCGGTATTGCGAGGGCAGCGATGATCTGCGGCGTCGCGTGCACGAGACGGACGACCGCTTCTGCGGAGTCGTGGTGAAGCCCTTCGGCGGAGTGGAAACCGGCGGGGTCGGGGAGCCACTCATAGCGAGCGCTGTCCAAGACCTGCTGAATCGGGCCCGGCGTGGACATCTGGCTGGCGTCTAGCCAGACGCGGCTCGCTCCATGGGACAGGTCGTCGAGCTCGTCGGCGACGTGCTGTCCGACGCGGATGGCTGACTGGAGGCCGGAGTGCATCACAGCGACCAGTTGGTCGGCGGTGACCTCGGCGAACATGTCGTCGGGGCGCTTCCAGTCATCCCGGGTTCGCAGAGTGTCGTCGAGGTACTGGCGCAGGTCGGCGGAGGCCAGACGAAGCTCGGACGCGCGTCCGCCGAGACGCAACTCGGCTGGCCAGCGCGTGGCTTGCCGCCAGGATCCTCCGGCGCCGTCCAGAGCCTCACATACTGCGAAGGTGTCGCAGAACGCACCGGCGTCGGCGCCGATCCGCATCACGGCGCTCGCGGATGCGCACACGAGCGCAATGTCCGCCGCAGCGAGTTGGAGCGAGAGTTGGGTGACGAGGCGCGGGCTGGTGATGGTCTCGGTTGCTGCACTCTCCCAGCGGGAGACAGCGCCGTCGATGCCGGGATCGGACGGCCCGATGAACCGCCACGTCTGCAGGGCTGGCGATCGGTTGGGATCGGCGTCGCTGCCGACAAGCCGCACGATCTCCGGTTCCGGCCTCACGTCGGCGTCCACGAAGCCTTGCTGGGTCCAGCGGGCGGCCCGCGCCAGGGCGGCTTCCAGGGTGGTCCGGATCGCATCGCCTGCCTGCTCGCGGGCTGCTGGGCTGGCGACGGTCCGGACGCGCATGACCTCGGCGGTGCAGCCGATGGTCGCCGTGATGGCCACCAGCCCGGTACCGGGCGCGGGCAGCGGGTACTCGCCGGGCGCCGCGGCCAGGGAGTTGAGCAGCGCTTCGAGTCGCCGAGCGCTGTCGTCGGAGTGGCGCGGACGGGCCTGAAGGAGTTGCAGGCTTGCCCGTGCCAGGGCACCCCATTCCTGGCGGACGCGCGGGATCGAGCCCGGCAACATTGTGGTGGCCTCGAGGTCGGCCAGCCGGGCATCGAGGGCGATCAGCAGATCGAGGGCGGAAGTGGCCATCTCAGCCCACCGCCCTGGAGAGCCGACGCAACTGTTGGGCGAGGGCGTCCAACTCGGCGCTGCCGTCCAGGCTGAGTAAGTCCGCGGCCAGGGCGAGGGCGTCGCTCGGCGGCACGACGGCCACAGCCGGGACACCTTCGGGTCCGAGTTCGCTGACCTGGCTCTGGATCTCCAGACACTCGACGCCGGCGAACAGCGCGACCCGAGACTCCTGCTCGACCGCGAGCAGCTGGTCGACGGCCAGGCTCAAGTAGCTGAGCGCCAGGACGAGATGGTGCGTCTGCGGCATTCGGGATCCGTTCTCGGTGCTACTTCCTTGATATGGGGTGGTTTGGTGTCAAGAGGGCGTGGCGAGGCGCCGCCGGGCTGGGTGCCTGGCGGCGCCTCTCTTTGCTCTGGCTACGGGTTTGGGGCTGGTGCGCGGGTCGTGGTCGACGCTGGTGTCAGTCTGATATGCGCGGGTTGGTTACCG
>DJWE01000027.1 GCA_002441465.1 Propionibacteriaceae bacterium UBA6238
GTGGGGATCACCGAGCCGACGGTCGCGCCGAGCCCCAGGTGGGCGTCCGGCATGAGCGCCAGGTGCGGGTAGATGAACGGCATGGTCGAGGTGGTGAGCGCCTGCTCCTTGGTCTGGGGGTCCAGGATGGACGCCCAGTTCAGAAGCCGATTGGTCAGCTTCTCCATGGTCTTTCCTTTCTCGCTTAGGGATTCTTGATGGTGGGTGCCGCCCGGATGGGCGGCCGTGGCGAGCAGGCGTGCGCGCGCACGGTTCATGGCGGATTTGTCGCGGGGGAGTGCCCGGCGAGGGGACGATGCCGTGATGGGCATCGTCATTCGCGTCGAGCGCCCTTGAGATCGCGCCGCCATGCTGAGCCCACGGTGGTGTGGGCACGCTTGGGTTAGCGCTGAGGCCGCTTCAGGTGGCGCTGATCCGCGAGCGGTTCGGCGAGCCGATACCGCGGGGACAGGGCCGAGTTGGTGAGGCCGCGCAACTCATGGCGGGCACGCAAGGAGAAGCCGGCGATGGCCGAGCGGGTGGCGTCGAGGCGCATCGTGACTCCTTCCGAGATCTCACCGGTGCCGCACTGGCGCGGCACACAAGTCAGGGAACTTACTCCCTGGTACGGGCGGTTGGCAAGAGACGAGCGGCGGCCGGATGTGAATTCGACCGCCGTCGCCGAGGTGATACACACCAGGTTCGGGCGCGGACATCTAGGGAGCGGTCACTGCTCCGAGAGTTGTGCGCGGATAGACCTCGACGATCGTCGTGGTGCCACCTACGGACCGTGGGTGCTCGAGTTCGGCGAACTCTCCAAGGCGCGCGAGCGTGAGGTGCTTGCGGATATCCGACTCCCGCAGGCACAAGTACTCAGCGAAGCTTGAATCGATCACGCGGACTGACCCATGGACGGTTGTGTTGATGATATCGATGGCGCCGATTTTCGAGTCCTCGATGTCCACGTCGCCAATGACTTCACCGTCGTTGACCGTCGCGAGCGCAAACCCGCGGATCTGGCGAAGGTGCAGGGGGCCGTGGTTTGCGATGTGATCGATAGACAGGACTTGCGAAGTCTGTTCACCGCCGCTCGGCAACGCCTCGAGGCTCTCGATTGCCGCGCCTTGATGAAAGCTCACGTGGCCCATCCAGACACTGCCGCCAACGGAGACATTGCGGATGCTGGTGTACCCGAGGAATTCGGATCCACCCAGGTGAAGATCGCCCGCAACTTCCAAGGACTCGACACGCGTCCCTGCCGCAAAGACCGAACCCCCGAGCTCGAGGTCGCCGAGGACGCGGATACCCGAGAAGTCCCAAGCGATCGTGCCGGCGTGGCGCGGACCGCTACTGAGCGACGCAATGCTGCGGATCGTACGGACCACCACCTCGGACCGTCGTCGTGCTGCCCGTTGGTCAGGTTCGTCGGGCCTGCCGTTGTCGGGGCCGGTCTGTGTGTGCGCGGGCGCTGGGCGAAGCAGGGAAGTCAAGACGTCGGCAACTGTCTGGGCGTGCGGTTGGGATCCATGTGCAAGCGCCGCGAGCAGGTTCACCCCGGCAATCATGAGCGCCTCGTCGCTCGACTTTGCGAGGTCGGTGGCCTCTACGAGGATCTGAGCCTGGCGGCGTCGTTCTGCCAACCGAGATTCGCGGCGGTTCAGCGACAACGTCTGCACGGCCACCACCCCCGCCGCGGCGGCCAACGCAGCGGTCACATAGACCGACACATCCGGCGGGGCATTGCCGACGATTGGTAGGTCGAAAGTAGTCGCCGCCGCGGCGATCGCGGCAACTAGAGTGACTCCGAACATCGCTCCGGTAAGGGCTGCAACTCCTGCAACGACGGCGTCGCGGCGAGAGTCTCGTCTCGTCGGCTTCGCGCTACGAGTCCGACTTCCGGCCATGCGCCGCGCGGAGCTACTGGAGATGTCACTGAGTACGCCCATGGTCGGCAACCTAGCGGCCGGTACAGACATTCCGTCGCGCGCACCAGTCGCTTCGCCAGTGTTGACGAGGCGTGCTCGTGGCGATGCCGTGGGCGTCAGGCAGGCGGGTGAATGGTGAAGGAGATCCCGCGCTGCTCGAACAGGTCGATCACGGGCTGGGTCGGTCCGATCGTGTTGGTTGTCGCACTCGCGAAGAAGTGCCAATGCGCGGCTTCAACCGCGCCAGTCTCTACGAGGAAGGCGTCAGATTCGATCTGAGCCCTGATCGCCGGGGTCAGGTCAATGAGGCCGACCTTCGACTCGTGTGCCACGCCAGCCGCGAAGACATCGATGCGTCGGGCGAGTGGAGTGCAGACCTGTGGGCATGAATCGGTCGCCATCGTCACGTGAGCGCTGACGTCCTCATCGGGTGCTTCGTAGAGATACGCGAGGAAGATCTCGCCGGCGAGCCCTGAGTCGAAAAACTCCGCAGTGACGCCTGCAACGAACTCCGTGCTGTCCATTGCCGCAGTGAGGGACTTGGTGCTGAGCTTCCCCTCGTATAGCCGTAGTAGGGCAGCCTCGTTGAATCCCGCGTCCTCGAGCGAAGCCCATTCGGCGGGCGAAAGTGCCTGGACAGCCTTGATCTTGACATTCTCAGGCGCCCACGTGAGCGTCGCGATCATCTTGCCGATCAATGGGACGAGCTCAGGATTGCGGATAGCGAACTTCGCGACCTTGGAAGGAATCGCGATCGTGTCGCCCCCGGCGGGGACCAGCCCTACGAGCGAGTAGCTCGCCCCTACCCAGTCGGCATGGATGGCCAATCCGATCGCATCGCGAAGGTCTGCGGCGCCTCCCATCACCCACCCAACTCCCGGAAGGTAGCTCGTACTTCCAGCGACGAGGTTCCCCGCCAACCACGGAAGCGTGTTGCCGGGCGAAAGCTCACCCAGGATTGCGCCCGCCGCAAACTCCTTCGCGTAGGTCGCCAGATCTAGCCTGATATCCGTTGATAGCGGGTCGAGTCCTTGCGACTCGCGATTCGCGACCTCGAAGCCGTCTCCCAAGCCGTCGCCGTCTGTATCTGCGAGTTCTGGTGCGGTTTGCCATGTGACGGCCTCGACGTAATCGCTGAGTCCGTCGCCGTCGGTGTCCATCGCGAAGGCGTCAAGCGAGAGGTCGGCCTCGTCGGCGTCCGTCAGGCCATCACCGTCGCTGTCACTCACGAGTGGGTTGGAGAAGGTCACGTACTCAATGCCGGTCAACTGTCCATCGGCGACCTCGCCAGCCTCTTGCCGATCAGTGAGGCCGTCGCCGTCGGAGTCTGGCCTCATGGGGTCCGTGGCGTACAGCACGCCCCGCGTGCTCATCCAGCCTATGGTCTCCACTGCATCGTCAAGCCCGTCAGCGTCTGAGTCCGCCTTGGTGGGGTCAGATAGGCCTAGGTACCGGGTTGATCCGTCGAAGCCGCTTAGCGCTGTTCCGGCCTCGTCGCCATCGGAGAGTTGGTCACCGTCAGTGTCCGGGCGAGAGGGATCGGTCGTGTGCGTGATGCCCTGCACCGTCAGCCAGCCGGCGGTCTCGGCACGGTCATCGAGCCCGTCGGCGTCAGTGTCTGCATTCGTGGGGTCAGACGGGCCGGCGTACACCACGGCCTCGTCGTTGCCCGATACAACGGCTCCCGCTTCCTCACCGTCGGTGAGGCCGTCTCCATCTGTGTCCGC
>DJWE01000010.1:0-14270 GCA_002441465.1 Propionibacteriaceae bacterium UBA6238
AGGTTCAAATCCTGTCAGCCCGACGGGTATATGGCGTAGTCAGAGGCTAGTTACTGGTCGGCAAGTAGGCCACGTGGAACCTACGTGGAAGAAGGACGGGCGCTGGGGAAGGCGTTAGCCATACACACTGGGGGGTAGAAGTCCTGCCGGGCTGGGCCGGGCGGCCGATTGATCACCCACCCCGGCTATGCAGACGCCTGACGCGATCCCAAGGCTTTGTCTGTGAGATGTGTCGTTGGTGTGTGTCCGATCCCACCCGCATGCCGCGTCGGCTGACTGATGGTCCGGGCAGGAGGATGGCTGCATGAAGCCGCTCAGCAACGCAGAGTACTGGCTGCCGGAAGGTGTCAATGCTCCATGCACCTGCCAAGGCCACCAACACAGGTCGGACAGCGACGGGAGCTGCGACAAACCCAACGACAACGACCCTCAGAGCTGGGGCTCTTGCGCCTGCCAGCATTCGTCGGTCCGCGCCGTAACGATCGAGATGTACCAGGCATGGCAGGCAGACATCCGTGCAGGCAAGATCGGCCCCAACGACAGGCCTGGCGAACTTGGGATCAGTTGCTGGCGGTGCCGCCGGGCTCTATCTGTCGATTCGGGCGGTCTTGCCCACCGTAGGGCCGGGCGTGCTGTTGAGCGCGGCCCCTTCAGTCGAATGGCTCCTGCGGTCGTGACGGCCGCACGGAGACCTGCTCACGGGGCGTCAAGTTCGACATAATGTGACCCATGCCAAGTAGGGCGTTGGTGACTTTTGCAAGCAACAGGGCAGACGTCGACCGTCTCATGGAGGTGCATGGTGACATCTCTGGCGACTCGCCGGGACGCAAGTACCGGGTCGAGGTGTTGAACAAGTCCGCCATCGTGTTGCTTTGCGCGTCGTGGGAGGCCTTCTGTGAGGACCTGGTTTCCGAGGTTGTGCAGCATTTCGTTCTGTACGCGCCGAATGCCAACGCTCTGCCGCAGCCGGTCCGCAAGCGGATCGCAGCGGACTTCAAGGCGGACGACATGCGAATGTGGACTCTTGCAGATGACGGATGGCGCCAAGTGCTGACGATGAGGCTGGCGGACCTAAAGGAAGAGCGAGATCGTAAACTCAACACTCCAAAGACTGCACAGATCCAGGCCCTATTTGCTGATCACGTGGGGTACGCAGATATCACGGTTGATTGGCACTGGCAGAAGCGAACAACACAGTCCTCCACACTCGCGCTCGATGAGTTCGTCACCTTGCGCGGCGCGATTGCGCACCGCGCGAGCGCCCCGGCGTCCGTGCGCAAGTCGGACGTTACTAGGCAGACCAAGTTCATCAGCGCTCTCGTGCACGCCACCGACAGGGCGATATGTGAACATGCGGTTGCCGTAACCAATGTCCCCTTGGCCTAGCAGTCATCGGCTCTGCAATCCTCCGTGGGATTGCTGATCTGTGCCGCAATCGGATGCGGTGGCGCGAGCCTTCTGAGATCGTCTGGTGCGCTCTCGGTGCAGCATGCCAAGGTATGGGTATGAGCAATCTCTACACGAAGGATGGCCGCCCGCTTCAGCAGTCAGGGGACCGGATCTACTCACGTTCAGGTCAGTACCTTGGTCGCATCAGCAACGGCAAAGTCTACGATCCCGCCGGTCGCTACGCCGGGACTGTGGTTGGCGATCGCGTTGTCTACCGAGGCATCGATAGTGCGACTCTGAGTGGGCCTTCTATGCCGGTCAACCAAGTCGGGACTGCTCGGATCAACGCGGTCCCCGCCGCACTGTGGGGTGACGAACCTCCGTTCCCGGACTGAGCCTCCGCGCCCCGGCCCGTGCTCCCGGTGAGCCCGTTCTAGAGGGTTCTGACTTCGGCCTGGTCAACCCATCGAGCGAGAAGGCTGAACGCTGCGAGTTGTTCTAGGGCGAGCTGCTCCTCACCGCCATCGCGCTGCTCAGGAACGTGCATACCAGGATTTCGGATAGCGGTGTAAAGACCGTCGGCGAGGGCGCGGGCCCCACGGTGTTGGTTCTGGAAAGTCTTGCCGCCGTCATCTACAGAGAGACGCAATCGGGGAGTGCCAGGTTTGGGCGGTTCGAGCGAAAACGCCTCGTTGAAAAGGGCGGTCTCGGAAAGGTCCATTCTGCCCAGCTTCGACTGTGTCTCAGCGTTAATTCGAATGGCTGCCTGCATGACAGCTTGGCTGTAGTGGCCCGTGTTCCAGTAAGACTTCCCGTTCTCCCACGCCCAAGGGTGAAGATTCGCGGCGTCCATGTCCGGAGCGTTGTCCCCCAGCTTCTCGGCAAGCTCACTCTGCCGCAGGAGCGCCGCCTTCGCGCGGGAGGCCTGATCCCGAAGCCACGTGTACTTCTCGTCCTTCTTGGGACGATCCCTCACCCAGCCGGGGAGCGCTCGATCAAGGATCTGTTCGACCACGTGAGCCATCTGCGCCGCCTCGGTAGTGGACCCCCGCATGTGGGTGCCGAAAATCACCACCCCTGAGCCGGGGCGGTTGTCATATGCGACTTGGTCTGTTGTTCGCAGGAACGCATCGATCTCACTGATCGCCCATGTAGGGTCCATCTTCGCCACGAATCCATCCTCCTCGCGGATCGCCGGACACCCAGTATTGCCAACGGTGTGTCCGATCCAACAAAGGCAAGAGCTTCGATGCGCCGAGCGACGCAAGCAGGGGACACGCATTCGCGGGTGGTCGCCCCGTCGAATCAGTCGCTGGCGCGACCCTGCTGCGTGCGATGCCCGCAAAGCTCATCAGCAGTAGATCGATCTTCCTGCCTGGCGAGCGCAGGCTCGTGGTGCGGGAGCGAGCACAGGCACTTCGCCGCGTCCTCGAGCTTTGCCAGCCGTCGCGGCGGCGAGTCGCTCACCTCGACCTCTCGCCTTGGCGACGAAGGCGGGGTCGTCGGCGACCTTGAGGAGGTAGCCGTTCATTGCGGACCGCCCGCGGCCGGTCGAACCTAGGTCGACTTGGCCGAGTCCGGCCGCCCGTCCGATCGGAGTCCGTCGAGCCATGCCTCCAGGACCTCGTGGTGGGCTCCCCGCCATGCCGACCGGAGCACGGACCGCATCTCCGTCGCCACGTCGAGGACCCGCTGTGCGCGGTCGGGGCCGAAGCATGCGATGCCTCGACGGCCGAGGCGGTTAGCGCTGGCCAGCTGGTGGTTGAAGTCGGTGGCCGCGAGGGCGATCTCGTCCTCCCACGTTTCATCGCCGTAGACGCCCTCCGAGGAGGCGCGGAGCACGGTCAGGAGGTCGTCGGCGTCCTTAGTCTGTGCGGGCTGTCGTCCCGCGAAAGCGATGAGCTTCAGCACGGCGATGAGTTCAAGAGGAGCGACGGGCAGGATCCTCCCCGACGGCAGAGTTGCGAGATCAGCGTTGGCCGCCGCCTCAGCGCAGCCGAGAACGCTGAGGCTGGACTCGTGGATGACAACCTCGCCGTCCCGTTCGAGGTCGCCGAAGGGCACCACGTCGACCTGCTGCCCGAGCAGCCTCCTGCGCTGCCATGCACGAGTTGGTTCGCCAACGGTCGCCAGCATTGCGTCGAACTCGGCTGCGTCGTGGGCGGCGACCGCGATATCGACGTCGTTCGTTGCGCGACGGGGTAGTGAGACTCGCCCGAGGATGAGCGCCAGATCTCGGGCAGTCGCGCCGATGAGGACCCACCGGCCGGGTGCACCCAGCGCGTCGACGAGAGCGTCCAGGAGCTCACCCGGCACGGGCAGGTCGCCATCAACCAAGGGCGCGAAGGTGCGCATCGTTCCTCCTGAGCCTAGTGGCGATATCGAGGGAACGAGCGTCGCCTTCGCGGAGCAAGTCGCCGTAGATCAACACAGAGGGCACGAGGCCCGGCTGGGGCGTAGGCAAGGTGTCTCCCCAGAAGCGCTCCCGCACCTCGACGCGGAACGGAGTGGGATCCGTCTTGAGGCGCAGCAGAGTCACGGCGGGACCGAGAGCCGTGGCGTAAACGATGCCATCGGTAGCGCGGACCTGGTTGTCCAGGGCTGCCGCCGCAGCGATCCCGCCCAACAGGACGCCACTCTCAGGTTGCGCCAACATGGTCTCGGTCCACCGCGCGTCCGGCGCGCACAGCGTCCGTGGCGTGAGGGGTCGGATGGTCAGCCTTCGGTAGGCCTCGGCCCAGGCGTCCAGGAGGCGGCCGCCGTGGCGAAGTCGTCCATCCAGCAGGAGCCCGGCCTCGGTGAGCTGGGCGAGGGTGTTGTGCACCGTGCCAACCGAGGCTTTCGCGACCGCCGCCAGCGTACGAACGGGACTCACTGCCAGTTCAGGGTTGGCCACCAGTGCGAAGGCCACCCGGTGGCTGGCACGGTTGAGCGCCAAAGCACCCGGGGCCCGAGCGGCCGGCGCCGGCGGGCCCGGGGTTGCGCGCATGCCGGTCGGTCGAGCCTTGCCGGCTCGTGCGAAGAGGACAGTGCGGCCGTCCAGGGAAAGGTGAGCGTTGCCGCGCTCGTCCAGGAAGCTGACCCCGGCATCAGCGAGTCCCTGAGCACTGGCGTCAGTGAACTCGCTGCTCACCAGCAGGGGAAGCCATCCTGGCTCGACGGCGGGTGTTCGCGGGCTTCGTTGAACGGGGTGGACATGAACCCGATGCAGCGAAGGCCCGTGGCGCACGATCAGTCGCCGTCCCGTGTCAGGCTGCACGGACAAGGTGGTCACGTCCTTCATCCCGGCACGCACCAGACCCTGCTGTACGCGTTGCGCCAACAGCTCGCCCTGGTCGTTCAAAATGCCCACATGTTCAATATAGCTGAACAGCGTCTCATTTTGAACGATCATGAGCTTAGGCCTCACCACTGGCGGTAGCGGTCCTCAGGGCGGTTGGTCGGGATGGCGGGGAAGAGCTTGTCGAGGTCGGAGATTCGCACGCGGATGAGCTTGTAGCCGAGCTTGACCGCGGGCAGGTCTCCGGACGCGATCCGGCGGCGCAGCGTGTAGGTGCTGATCGCGTAGATCTTGGCGGCCTCGCGCAGGGACACCCACTCGGTCTCGGTGCGGGAGTTCTGGTTGATGGACATGTCGATTCCTTCCTGGGGTTGGTGCCCGGCGGGGCGCCGGGCAGCGGGTGTTCAGATGCTGATTCCTCGATCGGGTCGAGGGGTGAGGTGGGGCAGGTCACGGCGCGGGTCGTGCCGCGGCAGCTGGGCGGACGAGACGGTCTCCCAGACCGGATGCAGCCAAATCTCGAGGCGGAAGCGCAGCGCGTCGGCCTTGTGGTCGTCGGGCAGGGGGCGGCTCGCCTCCTGCTGGACGTGTGCCCGCAGCCAGGCTCCGTCCGGATCGGCTTCGGCGCATTCGCGGGCGAGCCGGATCGTGCCGGGGTCGTCCACGGTGGCCGGTACGGCCTCGTGGATCCAGCCCAGCCAGTTGAGTATGTGCTCGGACTCCCCGGCGATCAGGCCGTCCAGCCGGTGCTGGGCCCGGGCTTCGACGAGGTGGTGCTGCTCCGGCCCGGTGGGACGCAGGTCGGTCTCGGGAATCTGGTGAGCGGTCCGCCACAGTCCGATCCGGGCGATCACGTCCGGGGAGGGCGGGCGCACCAACGCGGCTGCCCAGCGTGGGACATCCGCCGTCTGCGCCGCGACCTCGACTTCGGCCGCCAGCCGGACGACTAGGTCGCGCCGGTCGGCGAGGTAGCGGCTCCATTTCGGAACACCGGCCAGCTGCTCCGGGACGCCGGACAGCCAGGGGAGTGGGCGACGTTCCGGCGCCTCGCGGAGTCCGATGATGTCGAGGCGGTGGTCGATCACCGCAGCCGGGTCGCGCGCGTCCTCGACGCCGTCAGAGGTGGCTGCATCGAGCAGCGCGCTGAAGGGGTCGTAGCCGTTGGCGTGGAGCACGAGCAGGTGCGAGCGGAGCACCGGCCAGGCGTCGGCCTCGGTGAGGTCCATGCCGGTCGATTCGGCGGCCGCCTCCAGCCTGCGCACGAGGCCGGGTCCGGCGAACTCCTCGGACGCGGTGATGATGGCGTCCTGGTACAGCGCTACCGCGGTGCCGAGTTGAATGCGCGGGTCGCTCAAGGCGGCGATCTGGGTGGTCGCCGATGCCGGTACGTCCGAGCGGGCGAGGATCGCCTCGAGGCGCTCGGTGGCGGTCGGCGGACTGACGGTGTCGGGGTGGAACCGGGTGTGCGGGTCGCCGTCCCCGCCGATCTCGACGTAGGCGTGGTTGGCCTGCCGGCCGCGGCTGAGCATCGTGTAGAGCTGCTGGCGCGATTCGCGGCCGGTGAGCAGGCCGTGGCAGGTGTCGGCGGTTGTGCCCTGCGCGCCGTGGATGGTGGTGGCGTAGCCGAGTTCGACGTGTCCGGTGACGTAGGCAGCTGGCAGGGTGAGTCGGCGGCGAGTGCGCGGGTCGCGGACGTCGAGGGCTCCGTCGCGGTGGACGCCGGTGACCTGCCATCGGTCGCCGTTCTTGACCCAGCCTTTGCCTGCGCGGAGCCGGCGGTCGTTGCGGCGGGTGACGATCGTGTCGCCGGTCGAGGCGTGGTTGCCGTCGGAGAGTGCCGCCTCACGTCCGGCCCGTCCTGCTCGGAGGCGGTGGTCGCGCGCCTGGTGGTTGAGCGTGGCTGCCTGCTCGCGGGTAGGTGCGAGCATGATCGCGTCGAGTCCCGCGCGTTTGTCGGCAAGCCAGGCGTCGAACACCTGCCCGGCCGCGGTGGTGGCGTCGCCGAGGTGGACCCGGTCGTGGTCGAGGTAGTAGCCGAGCGCGGCCGGGTCGCCGTCCCGGAGCGCGAGGGTGGCGTGGGCTTCGGCCCTGTCGGTGAACCGCAGCACCTCGTCGAGCCGGACGGCGCCGTGTGCGGCGACGATGTCGCGGAGCGTACCGCCGGCGGAGACGGCGCCGAGCTGCTGGTCGTCGCCGATCAGCCGAATGCTGGCGCCGCGCTCGATCGCCCAGCTGATCACATAGTCGAGTCGCAGCGTGTCGGCCATGCCGGCCTCGTCGATCAGGATCAGCGTGTTCTGGTCGACGCGTCGCACCCAGGCGGCGGGTTCGGACCGTCCGATCTCGTGGGCGAGCTTGTGCAGCGTGTCGGCGGGGATGCGATCACCGAGTTCGGCGCCGAGTTGGGCGGCCGCGGTGGCGGACGGTGCGAGGGCGACCACGTTGCCTCCGCTGTAGGTCCAGGCGGTGGCCAGGGCCCTCATCGCGGTGGTCTTCCCGGTGCCGGCCGCTGCGAGGGCCAGCCGTACTCGGTTTCCCGAGAGCGCGAGATCGCGGACCAGCTGTGTCTGTCCGGGGTTGAGTTCGGTGCCGTTGGTGGTCTCGGCCAGAACCGCGGCGTCGACGGAGTTCGGATCGGCCTTGCGTCCGCCGCTGCGTCCGGCGGCGTCGACGATGCGCTGCTCGGCGAAGAGGATGCGGTGGGAGGTGTAGCGAGTGGAGCCGACGACCCGGTACACCGAGGTGCCGTCGGCCCGCCGCAGGGTGTCGGGTTCGCTGATGCCGTCGTCGGGAGGATCGAGGCTCACGCAGGTGGCGAGAGTGGTCTGCACGACGTTGTCGACGACCCCGCCGAGCTGGTGAGGCGGAATGCCGAGGCCGCGGGTGGCTCTGAGCGCCTCCGCCTCGACGTGCCAGATCTGCCACTCCGCCTGGTGGTCCTCGACGGTGGTGATCACACTCGCCGCAAGCTGCCGGAACAGGTTGGCGTCCAGAGTGGGGGCCGGCAGCGGCGCTTGGTCGAGCGCGATGCGGAGCCGGGACGCCGTGCCGCCGCGTCCGAGGAGGGCGACGGCCTGGTCGTACCAGCGCGCGCGCTGCTCGTTGCGGGATCGGGGTTCATGCTTGGCCTCGCGGGTCTCGAGGGTGGCCCGCTGGTACTGCTCTTGCCGTTCAGCTGGCGTCGGTGGGCGTCCGTAGTGGTTCTGGAACTCGGCGGCGAGTTCGGCGGCGCGATGGGAGATGGCCTTGCGCCGGGTGGACCACAGGCTGACCAGCCGCGGGTCGACGCCGACGATCTCGCGGACGGGCCGGCGTCCATCCATCCGGGCGGTGTCGGCGAACCTCAGACCGAGCGCAGTGGTGAGGTGCGATTCGAGGGCAGCGTTGTAGCGCTCGGAGGCCGCGGTGATGGCCTTGTGCAGCACGCGTCCGTCGATGGCGCGCCACTGGCCGTCGACGGTGGACTGGACCTTGTTTGCGACGGCGACGTGGGTGTGCAGGTCGGGATCGCCGGCCCGGTTGTCGCGATGGGTGAAAGCCGCGGCGAGGAGGCCGGTGACCTCGATCTGCTCGACCCCAGCGTGGCCCTGGCGGGTCATCAGCACCTGGCGCTCGATGTAGCGCAACGCGTCCCGGACGGCGGCATGGTGCGCGGCCTCGATGATGCTCGCGACCCGCCGGTCCGCCAGTGCCCACAGTGCCGAGACGGACTTCACCGGCGAGAAGGTCAGGTCGTAGCCGGCGACGGGAGTCGCGGGCGGTCGCGTCATCCGGGTGATGAGGCCGGCGAGTTCGCGCTCGTTCGGTGCCCGGTGTTCGGTGGCCTTGAACCAGTCGATGGCGACCTCGGTCAGGAGCCTGGCCCGAACGTCGTCGGGAAGCCTGGCCGCGCGCGGGTTGCCGTGCTGCTGGTTCCAGTCGCCGTAGCGTCTCAGGAGCTGGGTGTGGAAGGGCTGCGCGCTGGTGTCGGGCAACCGGAAGGGCCGTCCAAGTCGGACGGCGTCGCGCCGGTCCCGATCTGTGGCGTCCGCGCCGAGAGCGGCGAGACGCTGTGTTGCCAGCGGATGTTCACCCTTACCGAACAGGTACTCCATCTGCTCGGCGGTCACCGGGTCGCCCTCGGCCAGCCCGTCGATGCCGACGAGGCCGGACCCGATCCAGACACCCGGCGCCTCGCCCCTCTCGTCGTAGTAGTCGGCCAGGGGAGTGGTGGACGGGGTGTCCAGGTCGTTCCTCGCGACGGAGTCGGTCAGGTACGTGTAGGCGGACCCGGTCGTCAGCTTCTGCAGGCTCATCACGGCGAATCGCTCCCTTCATGAGTACAGGCAGATGGACGGGGCTTCCGTGGCCATCGGCCGATTCACGCTGTCGACGCCTTAAGCCGCCAGCAGGGGCAGTTCGGACACGCAGCCGGCAGAAGTACGCCCTTCTACTTGCCCTAGGCCAAAGAAGTCGGCGATCAGGACGCGAGAGGCCGACGTCTTCGCATTCGTGCAGCGGAGGAGCGCAGCCGACCAAGTGTGGGAAGTCCTGTCCCATGCCTAGCCACAGCGTCCTCCCCCCTGCTGGAGAGAGTTCCACTCAGCCGCACGAATGTGCGGCGCCGGCGACGGGTCGGGGCGTCATCGCGGCGGTCAGCCGGGCCGTCCGCAAGGTGGGCCCCAATGTGCGCAAACGTGGGCACATCCATGCACCCGTACGCAGACGGCGGCCATTCCTTGGTGCAGTAGGTGTGTTCCGTGGGATTTGTGGCTGTTCGGGGACTGCGCTGTTCGGCGGTGTAGTGGCAAGGACGGGCGGGGTCGGGAAGAAGGGGAGGGGAGGGGAGCGAGAAGGGGAGCGGATCCGGGGACGGGGCTAGAGGTGGTCGGTGTCGCGGGGTTTCGACAAGGAGGCTTCGGCGAGCCGGAAGGTGTCGGCAAGCGCCTATCGCCAACTGGCCAGGTCATGCGACAGAGTCATCCAAGTGAGTGCGCGGCCGATCTCGTCTTACTGATGGATGAGCCAGTTGCGGTTGGCAATGGCATCGGTCCAGACCATTCCCGACGGCGGTTCGACTCCTGCCCTCGTGTGTCGTCCGGCGGCTTCTCCGAGATTCATCATCAACGAGTCGCCGGGGCTTCCTGCAGGAGCCCGTCCACAGAGTAGGCGTCCCGACCTCACATGACGATGTCGTCAGCCATGGACAGCCAGTCACGGATGTGGAGAAGCGCCTTGGCCACCCTCCGGTCCATCAGAGCAAGACCGCTTCGGCGCGGATGTCGTCGTCGATCACAGGCTTGAGGCCACCGTGAGTAGCGAGGTCGACCGGTCGCCCGAGAACCTCGCGAAAAGTGCCGCGAGGCCCCAACAGTTCCTTGATGGCGGAACCAGGAGGAGCCTCCACCAGCAGATCGATGTCGGAGTCTCCTCGAGCCTGGCCGCGAGCGACGGACGCGAACATCGCCAAACGATCAAAGCCCCTGGATCGAGCGGCGTTGACCAAAATGGGCGAGGCTGCCTTCAGGAGGATCTCGGGGAGAACGCTAGTGAGATCACGTCCCGCCCTCAGTTGCTGGCTCACCGCGGACTGGCTGACCCCCAAGTCAGTTGCGATCTCCCGTTGGCTCGAACCCGTCGCAGAGAGCGCGCGCAACGCCAGGAGACGACGGAGACGCGCAGACTCCTCCTGGGACCGCGCGTCTCGATACTCGACAAGCTGACTCATAAGGCCACCTCATCGACAGGGTCAAGGATGTGCCTTGGCTGTACCCTCAGCGAACCCGCTAGCGCAAGGCCACGCCAGGGCCGGTTGTGTGGGTCTCGACGGGCCGACTCACCGGCTCATGCTGTTTGCGCGAATGCGCCCTCACGGCCTCGAGGCGACTTGAGGGTCTCCTGTCGGGGGAGGCCGATACTCTGAGCACGCTCCAAGAACAGCCAGCATCTTCATCTCCGAAGCGTTGCAGAAGGGGTTGCGGATCGACACCCGGGCGAGAGAGAGAAGCAATGAATCAACGCCGGACCAACCTTGATGTCGTGCTCCAGATTCTTGGCGGCGTCGTCCTTGTACTTGCCGGAGTTGCGCTTGTCTTCTGGATTGTCGATGCGTTGCCCTGGACTGTCAGCTGGGACATCTGGGGTGTTCTGACCGCGATTGGGACGGTCGGCGCCGCACTCGTAGCGGTTCTGCTAGGGCTTGGGGCCTGGATCCGCGATAAGGATGTTGCCGCGCGAGTCGTATCCGCTTGGGTCACTGACGAGTATGCGCCACGACCTGATGGATCTTCCTACAAGCGGAAAGTGGTCGTGCATGTCGCAAACGAAGGCAATGAACCCGTCTTCGCGGCTAGGGTGAATGTTCTGCTTGGGCGCCATCGCACTCCAGTCGGGCCGTTGGCGGCCCCGGCTCCGATTGCTGTCATCGCACCCCGCAGGGAACTGGCTTTCGACATCTCGACGCCACTTCTCGCGCACTCAAATAGCTGGAGTCCGCTGGCGACTCTCACATTCACTGATTCGCGTGGCAAGAGATGGCTACGCGACGCTGATGGCGAGCTGCATGACGTGTCAAAGGAGAGGCCCCGCTGGTCCAAGGCGTCCGAGCCCGGGGACGAGCGGCAACTCGGGGACACAAGCCTGCTCAACCCGATGATGATCGCTATGGCCTTTCTCGCTGGCTTGCGCGACACGGAGACCAACCCTGACGACTTGCAGGCCACGCTTGCGCCCGAGGCGCACGGCTGGGCGCGGACAGACTTACAGCAGCTCCGAACTCAACTCGAGCGTTATCAGCCGACGTCGATGGTGGACTACCCAGCGCCTCGTATCGCGAGGGTCAAGCTCTCAGGCGACCAATCTCTTGAGGGACGCACTGTTGAGGGTGAGGGGGTTGAGCTCAACGACTACATGTTCATAACTCTTACCTTGATTCCTGAGCGGGGCTGGCGCATCTTCTCTGTTGGCGAGAGTATTCCGCCAGACTTGATTGACTTCGACGGAACGCTTGGAGACGAGGTCCAGCCACTCACTGATTGGAGTGACTTCATGGCTCCAGACTCTGCCAAGGAAAGCCCATTTCCACCCGAGTAGACCGCTTTCGGGGAAGCGGCCGACGGCGGTCCCGAACTGCCTGCGAAGGAACCTGCGTGAGCGTCGACCGGTAACGGCTGGAAGCCTCATCAAGATGGTGAGCGTCGACCTCGACGTCGGGACTGTCTACTTTCGCGTGAGCGACGGTCGCACCGGACGCAACTCCGGTTGGGCCGGCGAAGTTCCTAGGCGAGGCGATCTGTTCCTCATGTCCAGCGAGTCTCGGCACTAGCGCACCGACGTGCGGAATGATCCTCAGTGGGTCGAGCACGCCTGATTGGCAGCCCAGCGCCGCGAATCAGTGCAGAAGCGGGAGCCCTGCCAACTGCGTCAGCGTGAGCAGCAATGCAATGCCGCCGAGAGCAGCCATAGCGGCGGCGGCTCGGCGGGCGTACGGCGCTGGCTCCAAGGACAGGTGCACCAAGACCCCGACAGCGGCCGCGCCGACCGCAGCGAGCCAGGTCGAGAGCAGGAGCGCATTCTTTGTACTACCAAGAGCGGCGGTCACGACGACGACCGCAACGGGCAGGAGCCACACAAGAGAGGGCGCGCTGCGCCGTATCCACCCAGCGACCCGGGGGGACCGCTTCTCGTCCCGTCCTTGTGTCACAAGCCCAGCATGGCAGCAGGTGCGACTGCTGGGTCGGCGCCTCGCCCTGAGGGTCGACGAGGAGCGCGCCCGCAGCTAGCATCTTTGTTGCCGAGAGGAAGCCGCACATGACGGATCAACCGGGCGCGATACCCATGGGCGTGGGAGTCGAGAACCGAGCAGGACCCCGGCCCGCCGTCTTGCGGCACGGTGTCATCGCGTGCCCGGTTCACACAGATGGCGTGGTCACGGCCAACGGCTCGCTGTACCGATGCGACTACAACCATTTGCTGCACCCACCCGTAGATTCGGACGGGGGCGCGGGGGACACCGCGAATGAGCCTCACTAGCGGCGCCGACCCGACTCTCGGCACGGGTGCAAGCATCGGGCGCTACTTCAGCGTCGTCAGCGTGGTGCCATCCGTGATTCTTGTTGGATGGATTTACGCGCTCGTCGCCGCGGGCGCCCTGTCTGACGGCCCGACCCTCAAACAACTCGTTGATAACAACCCGATAGCTCAACCTTGGTATGCCGCCGCAGCTTTAGCCGGCGCCGTCGGCCTCGCTGTCGTCGGGCATCCCATTCAATTCGCGCTCGTACAGTTCTTCGAGGGCTACTGGCCCGACTCAAGACTTGCCAGAGGAATCCGTACGAAGATGGTCATGGGTCACCTCCGGAGGGTCCAACTTGCTCACTCTCGTCTCGATGAAGCAAGGCGAAGGCGTGCGGCCTTGCCTCAACCTGACAGTGGTGACCTCAACGAGTACCTTGGGCCCAAGGGCCTCACGACCCACGAGTCGGCTGCCCGCGAACTCGTGGATACCCAGGCCGTAATGGACTCCTGGCAGCGGACAGCCGGGGCGTACCCGAGCAACGGCCTCGCTACTCTTCCCACGATGCTCGGGAACACCCTCCGAAAGCACGAGCTTGAAGCCGGCGCAGCTTTCCACCTGCCAATCCTCAAATGGGCGACACACGTGAGCATGGTCGCCGACCCGGCCCACACGCGCTACGTAAACGATCAGCGCACGCAGGTTGACTTGGCTGTCCGCGTTTCGGCGTTCGCTTACATCGCGGCCGCCATCACGTTCGTCCTGCTCTGGGCCAAAGGCTGGCCGGTGCTCCTCGCTCTCGTCCCATACCTCGCCGGCTACGTCGCCTACCGCGGCGCGGTCGTGGCGGCCAACGGCTACGGCGCGGCTCTGCGAGCCTGGGTAGATCTCAACAGATTCCGCGTTTATGACCAACTGGGCATGCCCGTCCCGGCTGATTCCAACGCTGAGCGTGCCCAGAACGACTCCCTCGAGGACTTGCTCCTCGGGCAAGACGTGTACAAGTCCGGACCATACCGAGCTGCAACCGAACGGAAGAATGTATCCCCGACGCAAGCAGGTAACAAGGCGTAGAGGAGGCGACGAAACAGCGCCGAGGCCCAAGGGACTCGGACGATGCGATGCGTCGCACCGCTCAGTCCGCTTCCGAAGGGCCATCCCCTTTGGTTATGCCCCTGTAGACGTTGGGTGCGGTTACGCCCCCGGAGCTTAGCAACGCAACGACCACAGCGCCCCATGGGAACCAGAGAACAGTCCCGCCCACGTACAGGATTACGACGACGGTGGCGACCAGCCAACCGAGCGAATTCCTTACGGTGGACTTCGACCAGAAAGGGCTCGTCACTCGTTCTGCCGCGGCGCTGATGGCTTGTGCGACGTCTGGCGCTTGAGCCTCAAGTACTGCGTAGGCAGAGTCGTCATACGACGGAGTGAACCGGATCACGTCAGGCCCCACGGGGCCCAGGAGGCCCAAGTCGGCCAAGACATGACGCGCAGTCGAGTCGTACCATTCGGAGCGCATGGATGGCCCTGAAAACCCGCCACCGACGACTCGAGTGACGAGATCGATAGTGCCCAGCCCCTTGATCATGTGGGCTAGGGAGCTGC
>DJWE01000010.1:14414-56301 GCA_002441465.1 Propionibacteriaceae bacterium UBA6238
CTAGGGAGCTGCTGGTGTCCATCCCCTTGATCATGTGGGCTAGGGAGCTGCTGGTATCAACGCCTTTGATCATGTGGGCTAGGGAGCTGCTGGTATCAACGCCTTTGATCATGTGGGCCATCGCCCTGCTGGTATCCATCCCCTTGAGCACCTGGGCCATCGCCCTGCTGGTATCCATCCCCTTGAGCACCTGGGCCATCGCCCTGCTGGATTCTGCGCCCTCCAAGGCGTGTGGGGTCATGTCAGCTGGGCCCGACGAGCTCTCGCGCTCGATGCGGCTCCGAACGGCCTCGGGCTCAGAAGATCCTTCGCCTGCTCCATCCGTCATGCTCCAATCATGGCAGGCAGTTCGTTGCACTCTGAGAGTCCCATTCGGTCCGACCTGACGGCGGCCCGCTGCGGGTGGGTAGCTTGTGGCGAAGGGAGACTGCCACTAGCCCGCCACGGCTTCTCGGAACGATCGACCCCGCGCGGCATCGGCAGAAGCAGAGGTCTCGTCACGCAGATCACCGACTGCGTCGTGGACATCACATCCGTGTGGCCAGCTTGCGCTGGCTGAGGCTAGCCTCCGTGCGAAGGTCAACATGAGCCGGCCGAGCGCGAGGCCCGCTCGATCTCCACGCGGCGCTCCATGGCTACAGGGGCACGCGTCCCCCTTCACGTCGTCCCTGCGCGAGTAGTTGCCCATGTCCTCCGTCAAGGTATTGATCGCGCGCTCATCCGCCGTCCGGCGATCTCGCCAAGATCGCAGGATCGCAAGCTCACAATGATCGCACAAGAGCGATCGTCGCCGACCTGGCACGAGCAGCGTCAATCGAGCTCGCCCGCGGCCATTGCAGAGAGACGTGCAGCAAGATCAGCCTGACGATCCGCCGCTGCGTGCTGGTAGATCAGGGCCGCCTGCGGCGTCGAGTGGCCGAGACGGTCCATCAACTCGCGCATCGTAGCGCCGGCCTGGGCGGCCATGGTGGCGCCGGTGTGGCGGAGGTCGTGGAAGCGCAGGTCTTGTCGGCCGATCGCCTTGCGGGCGTGCTTGAAGACTTTGTACATGCTGCCGTGGTGCATGTGCTGTCCCTCGGTGTTGGGAAACACCAGACCGTCAGGGCCGGGCATCGCGTAGCGCTCGATGTGAGCCCGGATCAGCGGGACGAGGTGGGGCGGGATCGCCACGTCCCGGATACCGGCTTCTGACTTCGGGGTCGACACCACTGGGGTGTGTGCCGTGGGCCAGGTGACGGCGCGGCGGATGTGCAGCCAGCCGCCGCTGTCGTCAGCCGCCAGTTCGATGTCGTGGCGGCGGAGCTCGGTGAGCTCTCCGAAGCGCAGTGCGCACCAGGCTGCAGTGAGAATGAGAACCCGATAGCGGTCCGGCAGTTCGGCAACCAGGTTCGCGAGCTGCGCCAGAGTGGCGGGCTGGATCTTGCGCAGGCGCTTCGTGGCGCCGGCCGCCCTGATGCGGCACGGGTTGACGTCGATCAGCTCGTCCTCCACGGCACCGTTCAGGACGTTGTGCATGAGCGCGTACAGGTGTGCTCTCGCCGCCGGCTTCGACCGGTCCAGGGTGGCGTGCCACGCCCGGATGTCGGCTCCGGCGATCTCGTCCACGTATCGCGTGCCGAACGCCGCCACCAGGTGCTTCATCATCGCGGTGTACTCGCGGATAGTGGACGGCTTGAGTTCGCGCCCGGCGAGCCAGCGGGCCGAGTACTCGGCGAAGGTCACGGCCGGTCGTGCGGGTGGGGGAGCGGGGCGCCAGCGGTGCTCGATGATCTCGGCTTCGCGAGCGGACACCCAGGCGGCAGCGTCCCCCTTGGTCAGGAAGGTGGTCGGAGCGTTGATCCATGGGGCGCGGCCGGGGCCACGGTAGGACGGGTCCGGGTAGCGCGCCCGCCACCGTCCGGACGGGAGCTTCGACACGTTGCCGAAGATCCGGCGACTGTGCGACCGTGCCGGTCGTGCCCGGGGAGCCTCCACGGCCCTGAGCTGGACCACATTCTCAGTCCTTCTGGCGGCGCTCTCTCGTGTCACTGTTCGTCCATCTCCCCTTGCCAATGGGTAATTGCGTGGAACAACGGTCTGCCAGATCCTCGTTCGGTCGGCAGTCCATGGTTGACCCACGCCGGGATTGATCGAGGGCTGCCACTGCACAAACCTGTCTGTCAAAGTCCGTCGAAATGCAAGAATAGGCGTGGCACCTGCCTGTTACAAGACGCGTGAAAAACAGCCACAAATAGCGCACTCCTGCATATCTCAGCGCAAGTGAAACCGCTTGTTAGAGTCTTGTTACCCCTAGTCAGAGGCAACTTCTGGGCCTATTCAAATCCTGTCAGCCCGACGGGATTTCGTGCCTTTCTAGAGACAAACGGCAAAGCCGTAGTCAGCCTTCTCGCGCAGCTTTCGTGCACGTAAGGCTCCTGTCAGATTGCCCGATTGGTGCGTTTCGGACGCCCAGGTTCGGGCGGATCAGGACGTATCGGGGCAGCGTTGTCTGCGTGGGTGAAGATTGTCCGATCGGGCGAGGCGGCGTGGGCGCAGGACTGTTGCCGAGGCTTCCAGGAAGGCGGCCAGCGCTCGTGGCCGCCGGACGACCGGATGTGCGGCGCTCGTGCGCTCGCGCACTCGGTCAGCTGTGCCAGTCGATAGCGGTGGTGGCGGCGTCGCAGAGGCGGGTAACGGTGGCTGCTAGCTCGGCGGGGGCTTCGATGTCGCGGTTCCGGTTGGCCTGAATCGTGTGGCGGATGTCGGCCCAGGTCGTCCAGGCGAGGGTCTCGCAGATTCGGCTGGCCAACTCCGTCGGGTTTGACGGCGCTTCCCACGAGGCGGCGAGAGGTCGGAGCCGTTGAGTGATCGCGTCTCCGAGCGAGACGCGTTGGGGGAACTTGTCGACGGCCACCGGGGGTGGTGAGCCGAGGATGACCAAGAGCAGGGGCACACGTTCGCCGGCCTGCTGCCTGGTCGCCACGAACTCCCGGGCCAATTGGTCGGTCTGGAAGCGGGAGGTCCGGATGCGTTTGGCCTCGACGAGGGTGTAGGTCGAGGGGCTGGTCACCAGCGCGTCGGGTTGGACCCGGACGGTCGAGTCCGCGAGCGGGAGGTCACCGGGAAGGACGGACACCTCCGCCCGCTCGATCTCGGCAATCACGCGCTGGCGGGCGCCGTCGGCCCCGCGGGCGCCGGCAATGACCTGGCCCAGGAACCATGCTCGCGGCAGAACGTTGAGGGGGTAGAAGACTTCGGCTGTGAGGACGTTCTCCTTGCCGCGGCCGCCGCCACGGTACTTCCTGGCGTTGCCCTCCCACGAGATCTCGTCCAGGAGCCGCCCGATGATCGAGGAGTTCTCCAGCCCGGAAGTCGCGTCGGTGACGTCCTCAGCCATGTCGGCATCGTAGGCGGGTGTGGACGTGCCCGTCAGCACCGGGCATCCGTCAGGAGAGGGGATCGTCTCGCTCGCTCAAGGATCGGGTAGCGCGATTCGCTTGCGAGCACTTGAGTCATCGACATCGTGGCGCGCTGCGTGCGTTGTCAGCATTGGTTCGGCGATGCGGGCTGCGATTCGGGCGGCCGCATCGATGAACTCTTCGGGTCCGAGGATGGTGAAAGGGGCGTCGAATCGGATGACCCAGGCGACAAGTCCCGCCCAGGACCATGATCCGGCCCGGACGCGGCACACGGAGGAAGACGCCTGCTCGAGTTCGCCGTCGCCGAGCCAGGGGGCGATATCTGTGGCGGGAAGGTGCAGGAGGAACTCGCCGTAGCACGGCCAGACGTTGTCGCTGACCGAGCCTTTGGAGCGCGCCGCGAGGAACGTGCGCGCGTCGCCGGTCGGAATGGGGCGTGACGTGAAGACGGTGCCCCCGGAGAACTTCGGGGTCATCTTGTCGAGCCGGTAGATGCGCCAGTCGGACACGTCGAGGTCCCATGCGATGAGATACCAGCGGCCGCTCCGTGTCACAACAGAGTGGGGTTCTACTCGGCGTGGTGGACGGTCGGTGGGCGCGCCGTAGTCGAAGCGGAATGTTCTTCGCTCGCGCACGGCAGTGCTGACCGCTTCGAGCACGCCTGGTTCGACCCGACGCTCGGCTGCGGTGTCGGTGAAGCGGATGCCATCGATCCGGTGTCGCAGCCTCGACGGCATCACCTGTCGCACGGTCTCCAGCGCGCGAGCCGCGGCGTCGTCGAGATCGACTCCCGTGGACGGGGTGCTCTGCAGGGCCACTGCGATCGCCACTGCCTGCTCATCATCGAACAGCAGGGGTGGCAGTTCCGAACCTGCCGCGAGCCGGTAGCCCCCGTCGGGCCCCTTGATCGCGGTAATCGAGTACCCGAGCTCCCGCAGCCGGTCGACATCCCGGCGGACGGTACGGGTGGTCACCTCCAGCCTGTCGGCGAGCACCGGTCCTGGCCAATCCCGACGCGACTGCAACAGCGACAGCAGCGCGAGCATGCGGGACGACGTTCCGGACATGGCTCCAGTATCCATCGAGTAGCGGACTCACTCTGTCCGCTACATCGGGCACTGTGGCGTCGCGGCACACCGCCGTGACCATCGCAGAGACGAAGGACAAGCAGATGAGCATCACCACGACCACCCACCTCAACTTCCCGGGCACAGCGCGTCAGGCGCTGGACCTGTACCAGTCCGTGTTCGGCGGCACCATCACCGCGGCAACCTACGGTGACCTCGGCATGCCCGCCGATGCTCCGGGCGCGGACAAGATCGTCTACGGGCAGGTCGAGAACGAGCGTGGCTTCCGCATCATGGCCTACGACATCCCCGGACACGACACCACCGACACGTCGAGGACGGCGGGGAACACGCGTCGCGAGAACGGCGTCACGATCACCGACCGCATCTTCTTCCAGTCCGTGCGCGGCGAAACACTCGAAGAGGTCACCACGATCTGGGACGCGCTCGCGGACGGCGCCGACGTCATCGAGCCACTCGCCGCGTTCCCGTGGAGCCCCGGTTTCGGCATGCTCACCGACCGCTTCGGCGTGACCTGGATCATCGACGTGCAGCCCGCGAGGAACGCCTGATCGGACTCCCGCTCGGCCCTCGCCGGGGACGAGGGCCGACCGGAACCGCCCCCACCTCGGGCCGTCAGCGCGAGTTCGGCCAGCTGAGCTCGTGAAGCCAGAGCGTCCGATCCGGCGCCGGGTGTATCGACTACGCAGGCCAATCGAGGTCCGTGAATTAGTGCAGGCTCTGGATCGCGTCCTCGAGTTGTCTCAGCCGCCGCGTGGGCGATCCGGTGATCTCGACGATGCTGGCGTTCCCGGCGAGGTCGGGGTCCTCGGCGAGGTCCAGCAGGGAATCGTTCATCGCGGCCCGCAACTCCAGGTCCTCATCGGCAGGCACCTCGATACGGTCGGCGTCAGCAAGGGGAAGCAGCACGAGCAGGTCGACGTGTGCCATTGCGGTGGCTGTGGCCGCGAGGCCGTTGCGGAAGAGGGTGGGGGAGCCGCCCGGCCGACGCAAGGAGATCAGTGCGTCGAGATAGGCGAGGAAGTCCAAAGGTCCGCGTTCGGCGATGCTCGATATGCCTCGCTCCGGGTCCGTGAGCCGAGCCGCCGCGAGCTGGAGCTGGGCCGAGAAGGAGTCCGTGCCCGGCTCGACGTCCCCGTCGTCGAGCAGCTCGAACGGATCCGGGAGCACCTGGAAGTCCGGATGGCGTTCCGCGAAGTCGGAGATCAGGGTGCTCTTTCCGCTGGCGTGGGTGCCCGAGATCACAACAAGCATGCGGTCACCATAGAAGGGCGACTCTCGAAAGGTTTGCCCATGCCGCCGGAGGAGCGGACGCCGCCAAGGTCGCGCTGGTCGGTGCGAACAGCGCCGAGAACACGACCCTGCTGCGGTTGATCAGCGGCGAACTCGTCTCGCCCGCGGGCACGATCGCGCTCGGGCGGGCTCGGCGTGATGCGCCAGTTCGTCGGACAGGGGATCGTCGATCCGGCCGGCCCGGCGAGGATCCCACGATCGCCGACCTGCTGCTGTCGGTCGCCTCCCCCCGGGTCAGTGCGGCCGCGGTCGATACCCGTGAACGCGCGGGGATGGACAGCGAGGAGGTCGCTCTCCAGCTCGCGTAGGCCGAGTCGCTCGGCGAGTTGGTCGACGCCGGTGGCTACGCCGTCGAAGTGGTGCTGGACGTGACCTAGGCGAACGACTCCGGGGCCAGCACCGTCTCGATCCCGAGCGCGATCGCACCCACGACGCCGGCCATCTCGCCGATCACCGAGTGCGTCAGGGTGAGGTTCCGCGTGGCCAAGGGGAGTGCCCGTTGGTAGGCCACCGAGCGGATGCCCGCCAGCAGGTCGTCGGTGGCCTCGGTCAGGGGCCCGGTCACCACGATCCGGGCCGGGTTGTAGACGTGCACCAGGGACGCCACTGTGCTGCCGATCAGCGCCGCCGCGTCCCGGATCAGCCGGATCGCAACCGGATCGCCGTTGCGTGCGGCCTGGCGGAGGTCGGTCTGGGTGAGGTCAGGGTTTCCGGTGGCCGCCCGCAGTTTCTTCGTGATCGCCTCGGCCGACGCGACGGCCTCGATGCAGCCCGTGTTGCCGCACGAGCAGATGATGTCCTCCGCGCCCACCACGGAAAGATGGCCGATGTCGCACGCCGCACCGTCCGCACCCCGGTGGACGTGGCCCCGCTCGGTGATCAGCCCGCCGCCGATCCCCGTGCCGACCTTCACCACCAGCAGCGGGCACTGGTCCTCCGGCAGCACCCTCGCCTCGCCCATCGCGATCAAGTTCACGTCGTTGTCCACCCGGCATGGGCAGCCGAACTCGGCCTGCAGGTGTGCTGCTACCCCGAATCCGTCCCAACCGGGCATGATCGGCGGACGCACCGGAACCCCGCGCTTCGCGTCCACCGGCCCGGTGAACGAGACCACCGCGATCCGCAGCCGCTCGTCCGGCAGGCCCAGCTCGTCCAGGATCTCCCGGGCGAGCACCACCGTCGCCTCCAGCGTCGCCACCGGACCCGAGTCGGCCGGGAACTCGATCCTGCGCTGCGCGAGGAACCTCTGGTCCATCCGCGCCACTACCACCCGGATGTGGTGCGGCGTCAGTTCCACGACGAGGAGCGCCCCGGCGTCGGGGTTGATCGACAGCGTCTCCGCAGGACGACCTGCGCCGCGCTGGCGCGGAACCACTCCGCTCGACACGACCAGACCGCGCTTCTCCAGCCCCGCGAGGCAGGTGCCGATCGTCGAGCGTGCCAGCCCTGTTGCCCGGGCGAGCTCGGGACGTGTCGTCGCCGTCCCGGACGCGATCAGCTGCGCCACAACACTCATCACTACCGACGGATCCGTGAGCCGCAGCATTCGGGGGACCGCCAGACGGGCGGTGGGGAGTTCGCGCCGGCTCGACGATTCGGTCATGTCCTAGACCCGTCCAATTCTGTCGAAAATGACATTATTCAGGCTCTCGGCGTCACGCTAGCACCCCTGTTACGTTCATTTCGAGCAATCTTGTGGCTCAACTCGTACGACGTACTCAACGGGGAGGCGGCGGATGTCCGACGGCACACACGGGTCCGAAGACCGACTCCGCGCGGTCATCGTCGGCAGCGGACTGATCGGGAACATCCACCGGCGCGCGGCGTTGCTGAACGGTGCCGAGGTGGTGGGCGTCGTCGAGAAGGACCCTGCCCGCGCGCAATCCGCCGCCCGGAAGTGGGGAGTCGCGAACGCCTGGGACCACCTCGAGGACGCCCTCGCAACCCGGCCGGACGTCATCCACGTCTGCACCCCGAACGTCACCCACGCCCCGTTCGTGCGGCTCGGCCTCGACGCCGGCGTGAACGTGATCTGCGAGAAGCCCCTCTGCCTGGACGCCGGCGAGGGCGCCGAACTCGCCGCCACCGCCGGTGAGCGCGGCCTCGTCGCCGCCGTCCCGTACACCTACCGCTACCACCCGCTGGTGCGGGAGATCCGGCATCGCCGCCTCGCCGGCGAACTGGGCGCGATGCACCTCCTCCACGGCTCCTACCTGCAGGACTGGCTGCTCTCACCGAACGCGTCCAGCTGGCGCGTCGACCCAGCCCTCGGCGGCGCCTCCCGCGCCTTCGCCGACATCGGCTCACATTGGTGCGACCTGGTCGAGTGGGTGTCCGGCGAACGCATCGCCGAATTGGTCGCCGACATCGCGATCGCCGTCCCTGAACGCCCCGGCGACACCGGGCCGACCTTCTCCCGGGGGGCCGACGACCTGCCCCGGGTCCGGGTCCGGACCGAGGATGTCGCCAACATCTTGTTCCGCACCACTACCGGTGTTCCCGGCACCCTTACGGTCTCCCAGGTGTCGGCGGGGCGGAAGAACCGGCTCTGGTTCGAGCTGGACGGGGCCGTGCAGTCCGCGGTCTTCGACCAGGAGAACCCGGAGACGGTCTGGCTGGGTGGCGAGGGTGAATCCCGGATCCTCTCCCGCGATCCCGCACACGAGTCCGCGGACGCACGCCGGGTCACCCTCACCCCTGCCGGCCACGTGCAGGGCTGGGAGGCCTGCTTCGAGAACTTCGTCGCCGACGTCTACGCGGCGATCTGCGGCACCCAGCCCGAAGGCCTGCCCACCTTCGACGACGGCGCCCGCTCCCTGAGGCTGGTGGACGCCGTGCTCGCCTCGGCCTCGAACCGGCAGTGGACGGCGGTGGCCCCGTGAGACGCGGGCTCGCGGCCACCCGTCCCGCCCGAACCACGCGGCCCCGCGGGAGCGCCGATCGCATGCCGACCAACAACCCCGACCCACGTGCAGGGCGTGGGCATCGAAACCAGGAATCAGCTCTCAACGGTGCACAGCAGCACCCGAGGCACAGCAGAAAGGAATACTCATGAGAAAGACGATCGCGGCGCTGTTGGGCGCTGCGCTGGTCATCACGCTGGGGGCCTGCAGCACCTCGTCCACCCCGGGTGAGACGGGCGCGGCGGCGGGCAAGACCATCTACGTGCTCGGCCCGACCCCCGACCACGGCTGGACGGCCCAGGCCGGCAGCTACGCCGAGAAGAAGGTGGCAGAGATCAACGCCGCCGGCACCTACAAAGCCGAATACCAGGCATCCTCGGACGGCGAGGCCCAGAACGACCTCGTCCAGAACATCATCGCCAACGGCGACGCGGCCGGCGTGGTGTTCTTCGCGCTCGACGACTCGGCGAAGTCCGGGCAGGAGGCGCTGATCGGCGCCAACATCCCGTTCATCTCCTTCGACCGGATCATCGAGGGTCCGGACAAGTCCGCCATCTTGAACTTCTCCGGCGACAACTGGGCCGTCGGCGCAGGCATCGGCTACTGGCTGCAGAAGAACGGCATGAAGCCCGGCGACACCCTCGTCACGCTGATCGGCGATAACGGCACCGTGAGCTCGCGTCGCCAAGAAGGGTTCGAGCAGTTCCTGAAGGGCGAGAAGGACTACTCCGACAAGGAAACCGGGCAGACCTACAAGACCAGCCAGACCTGGACCGCGGACGAGGTCAGCGCACTGAGCTCGAAGTACAAGGTGGTCAGCGACTGGAGCGCAGACGCCGCCTACCAGTACCTGGAGCAGACGCTGCCCGACATCATGAAGGACGCCAAGTCCAGCGGCGGCAACCTCTACGTGTTCTCGATGGACGACGAGATGACCTTCGGGTTCATGAACCTGCTCGAGGGCAACACGCTCGACGACGCCGCCAAGAAGGACCTGGCGGACATGAACGTGTACATCTCCGCCATCGGCGGCATGCAGGAGCTGTACGACGTCATGGCCGGCACCGCGCCGCAGTCGAAGATCGCCGATCAGTACTTCGACGGCCTGATGAGCATGTACTTCTCGCCGAAGATGATGACGACCGCGATCGACTACATGACGAAGTACCTCGACGGCACCGACTGGAAGTACAAGGCCGGCGACGGCGAGTACGAGCCCACCTTCATCGTGGACAAGGACAACGTCAGCAAGTTCCAGGGGTTCACGGGCCACTGATCCGATTTACTGACAACGGAGGAAGCTGAACCTGTCGCGGGGTGCGCGAGGACGCGTGCCCCGCGGCAGGGTCGTCACAGGCGAGGGGGTGATCGCGGCGTGAGCATCCTGGAGATGACCGGAGTGTCGAAGTCGTTCGACGGGAACCGGGTGCTGAAGGGCGTCGACTTCAGCGTGGAGCAGGGCGAGATCCATGCCCTGCTCGGTGAGAACGGCGCGGGCAAGTCGACCCTGCTGAACATTCTCGCCGGCGTGATCCCCAGGGACGGCGGCGACGTCCACTTCGACGGGACGCTCTACCCGCACGCCACCATCGCCCAGATGGAGAAGGCGGGAGTGGCCTTCGTCCACCAGGAGCTCAACGTCGTCAACGACCTGACGGTGAGCGAGAACATCTTCTTCAACCACGAGCTGACCTACCCCTTCGGGCTGCTCAAGCGCACGGAGATGATCGCCCGGACCCGCATGTTGTTCGAGCGGCTCGGGGTCGACATGGACCCCACCCGCAAGGTCGGCGAGCTCAAGACCAGCCAGAAGCAGTTGCTCGAGATCTGCCGCGCGCTGCACGCCGAGGCGAAGCTGATGATCCTCGACGAGCCCACCACGGCGCTGGGCAACGACGAGATCGAGCACCTGTTCTCGATCCTGCGACAGCTGAAGTCCGAGGGGCGCTCGTTCATCTTCGTCTCGCACAAGATGCCCGAGGTCTTCCAGATCGCCGACACCTACACGGTGCTGCGCAACGGTGAGCTGATCAGCTCGGGCGCCGTCGCGGACGCGACGCCGTTCTCGATCACCTGCGACATGGTGGGGGAGCAGTACGCCGACGAGGACGTCTACCGGGCCCGCGAACTGGGCCCCGTAGTGCTGGAGCTCGACCGGCTCACCTCGGAGTCGTTCCGGGACGTCAGCCTGACGCTGCGCCGCGGCGAGGTGGTCGCCCTCACCGGCCTGGCCGGGTCCGGGGCGAGCGAGCTGATGCAGGCCCTGTTCGGGGCGATCCCGCTGCTGGACGGCGAGATCCGCGCCCACGGCAAGCCTGCGTCCGGGTCGATCCGGGCGGCCATGCGGGGCGGCATCGGCATGTTGCCGACCAACCGCAAGGAGAACTCGGTGATCCCCGACGTGAGCGTCCTGGAGAACCTGTACCTTGCCGAGCACAGCCTCTCCGCACGGCGGCAGTGGATCCACAATGCCCGCGAGATCGCCCAGTACGAGAACTTGCGCGACGCCCTGAACATCCGCACGCAGGGTCCGGGCGTCGCCATCAACAGCCTGTCCGGCGGCAACCAGCAGAAGGTGTTCCTGGCCCGCTGGCTGAACACGGACGCCGACATCCTCCTGCTCGACAACCCCACCCAGGGCGTGGACGTCGGCGCCAAGGAGGAGATCTACGGGCTGATCCTCGAGCTGGCGACCGCCGGCAAGACGGTGGTGATCAACACCCTCGAGATCCCCGAGATCCAGAAGGTGTCCGACCGTTGCGTCGTGCTCTACGCCGGCGACGTCGTGGCCGTGCTGGACCACGACCAGATCAACGAGCGTGACGTGATGCTCTATTCGACCAACGCCATGAATGCAGCGAAGGGTGACTGAGGTGGAAGCGAAGACCGGCAACACGGTGTGGCGGGCGGTCTCGTCGCTGTGGCGCGAGCACAGCTACATCTTCGTGTTCATCGTCATCCTGATCGTCTACGCCGTCACCATCCAGCTGAACGGCAAGAGCTTCACCTCCGGTCACATCTCCTCGATCCTGTCCAGCCAGAACACCGTGATCGTGGGCACCATGGCGATCGGCATGGCGCTGGTGATCATCACCGGCCAGATCGACCTGTCGATCGGATCCGCGCTCGTGCTGTGCTCGGGCGTCACGATCGTCGTGTTCAACATGACCGACAACATCTTGCTCACCGTGCTGGCCGCGCTCGGCTCCGGACTCCTGCTCGGCGCGGTGAACGGCGTGCTGGCGGCATACGCGAAGATCCCGCCGTTCATCGTGACCCTCGGCACCATGCTGATCTACCGCTCGCTGGCGCTGTGGGCGGTGCGGGAGATCCCGGCGGAGATCAGCGGCTCCTCGTCCAGCCAGTTCGCGATGAAGTCGGGCTCGGCGAGCTACGAGTTCCTCCGCATGGTGTTCGGCACCGGCTCGCTACGGATCGCGGGCTTCTCGATTCCGTACGTGTCGATCCTGTTCCTGCTCTGCGTGGCGCTGTTCGTGGTGATCGCCGGCAACACGAAGTACGGCAAGGCGGTCTACGCGGTGGGCTCCAACGACAGGGCCGCCCGGCTCGCCGGCGTGAACGTCGACCGGATCAAGGCCTCGGTGTTCATGGTGACCGGTGTGCTCGTCGGGGTGGCCAGCATCATCCAGGCCTGCAAGGTCGGCAACATCACCCCTGCCTCCTCGGGACGCTCCTACGAGATGTATGCGATCGCCGCGGTCGTGCTGGGCGGCATCGCCATGGCCGGTGGACGCGGCAACATGGCGGGCGTGCTGTTCGGCGCGCTGTCCTACTCGGCGATCGACTTCATCATCGTCAGCATCCCGGCCCTCAGCGCCGACATCCAGGACACCTTCCAGGGCCTGGTGCTGATCCTGGTGATTCTCGTCCAGACCGCCGGTCCGGTGGTCAAGGAGAGGTTCACGTCCCGACGACGGCACAGCCGGACGCCCGCAGCGGCCGCTGCGGGCACGACCGGCTGAGCGTCCGCTACGCCGAGCCCCCGTCGACTCCGCCGATCGCCGAGCCGAAGCTGTTGCCGACCGGATCGGGGATCGACCCACCGGGCACCCACGCCCGCGGGGCACCGCCCCCGAACGGAATCACGTTCACCATCCCGACGGGGTTCTGCTGGTCACGGGGCAACCCGACCAGCAGCACCCGCTCCGTTCCGCCCGCGATGGTCGCGACCACCTCGCCGAACCGGTCGCCGGGCTGCGCGATCCCCGGGACGCCAGGGCTCTGCTGGGTCCAGCTGACGTCGGAGGAGAGCAGATCGGCGCGGAAGACCTGCACCAGACCGGTGTCCTTGCCCTTCTTGGTGTCCTCGCGGGGCACACCCACGGCGAGCCGCGTGCGGGGGTCACCCAGACCTGGCGCGATCCAGGCCACCGCGGAGCCGAACCGATCGCCCTTCTCGGCCACACCGGCCACCCCGGGCGTGTTCTGGGTCAGCGCGGCTCCCGGCGTCACGTGGGTCGTGTTCGAGCTGAACAGTTGCACCGCGCCGGCCTTCTCCCGTGAACCGATGCCCTCGCCGGGTGCCCCGATCGCGATCCGGGCCGTGCCCCCGACCAGCACGGTGTCGACGGCGGAGCCGTACAGGTCCCCGGCCTCCGCCGTGCCCGGCACGCCGGGCGAGTTCTGCGACAGCGACCGGCCCGAGTACTCGTCGGGGTAGTAGATGTCCTCCACCAGCACGGCCGAGCCGGCGTTGGCGCGGCTGCCGATCTTCTCCTTGGGCACGCCCACAACACAGTCGATCTCCCCGGCGATACCGCTGAGGTAGTTGCACGACACCGCGGCGCCGAACCGGTCGCCCGGTTCGGAGGCGCCCGAAACGCCGGGGCTGTCCTGGGTGATCCAGTGCGTCTGGCTGCCGCCGTCGAACGCCGCACGGACGGCGAGTGCGCCGGCGTCGCTGTCGGCACCCGGTACCCCGATCGCCAGCGCGTAGGCGTCCGGCTCGGGCGTTCCGCCCTGTCCGAGGTCCTCGACCGCGTCGACGGTATAGCCGAACTCATCCCCCGCGCCGGCGGCGTGCCCGAACGAAGCCTGGCTGTACTGGGTGCTGCCGGCGCCGGCGCCGAGGCCGCCGGGCGCACCCCGGATGACCCGAACCCACCCGACGTCGGCCAGGCCAGCGATGTCCTCACCGGGAATGCCGACCACCACGTCGGTGTAGCCGTCGCAGTCGAGGTCCGCCATGGCCAGCGCGGCGCCGAAGCGGTCACCGGCCTCCGGGCCACCACCGACCCCGGGTGAGCTCTGGTGAAGCTCGGCGCGGGCACCCTCGCCCACTCGACCGTCCGCGTCGCCGTAGAGGACGACGATCCGGCCCGCCTGAGGCTGTCCGGAAACGGCGGCCAGCGGGTCCGCGACGACGGCATCGGCCCAGCCGTCCCCGTCGACGTCGGACGAGACCCCGGCGGTGCAGCCGTCGGCCACGGCAAAGGCCGGCGGCGTGGGCGAGGTCAGTGGAATGGTGAATGTCAGGGCCAGCCCTGTGAGCAGTGCCTGGGTATGCATACGGATCCTCCTCGTTCGGCAATGATGAATTGGAGGAGCCGGCCCCGGCCGGTGATACGTGGCCGGACCCGGGCAGGGCCCGGCCACGTCCGACGCTACGGCGTGGGGTAGTCCACGACGAACTGCGGCGTTCCGGTGTTCGAGTTGTCCACCTGGCCACCGGTGTCGTTCACCACGTGGGTGATCGTGCCCGCGCCCAGGTTCACCGTGAGAATGTGGTGCAGCGTGACGCCGGACCGGTCGGGCACCTCGAATCCGCTCGTGGTGACGTTGTCGGGGTTGTTCCGGCTGTACACGTACACGCCGCCGCCGACCAGGCTGAGCGTGCGCACCCGGTCCGCAACCTTGAAACCCGGGTAGCCGAGCGTGCCGTCCGGCTGCGTCCAGTCGGCCTGGGTCGGCGCGTCGTAGGCGAGTTCGTTCTGGTAGAACACCACTCGCCCGCCGTTGCCCTTCCAGAGCGTGCTGTAGCGCTGGAAGTGCTCGGAGAACAGGCCGGTGGCAGTCACGTCGTCGCCGTTCACGACCAGCCCGTAGCGGCCGATGTTCGTGTTCCAGCGATCCGTGTCGCCCTCCACGCCCGTGGTGAAGTCCTCGACTCCGTGGTCGGCGCGCCAGATCCAGGTGTGATCGACCAGGACGTGGTCGGCGTTGATCTCCAGTGCCGTCACGGCCTTTCCGACGTGCGGGCCACCGACCCGGAAGTAGACATCGCTCAGGGTGATCGGGTTGCGCGTGCTGCTCGTGCGCCCCCACGCATGCCCCCGGGCCTGACCGACCTGCAGCAGGACGGGGGAGAGCTTCGTCCCTGCATCCATGGTGAGCCCTGCCACCACGATCCCGGGCCGGTCCGCGATCCGCAGCGGAGTCGCGCCGCGCTGGGCGGTCAGGGTGGCGTGCCCGAGTCCGAGCACTACGGTGTCGGGACGCTGCACGAGGATCGTCCGGTCGACGTCGTAGACCCCGGGCGTGAACAGCAGGTTCCGGCCCTGGGCGAGCGCGACGTTGATCCGGCTGACCGGGTCGGCCGGCTTCGCGATGTAGAACTCCGACAGCGGAATGCTGCGCCCTGCCGTCATCCCGTGGGACCACGAGACTCCGGAGGTGTTCTGCTGTGCGGAGGGCACCCGGACGAACCAGGTGCCGGCGCCGTCGACGTACAGGTACGGCTTCTCCCGGCTGAGCGGGGTCTTCGCGATGGTGGTGTAGGGCGGGTCGGGGAAGGCGGAGTCGTCGGGCGCCCCGACTACGCCGGAGAACACCTGATTCCACACGCCGTTGCTCCACCCGTCCACGTCGCTGTTGCGGGTGAGCCACTGCTGCTGCGAGCCGCTGATCACGTACGGCAGCCTCGAGTCGGCGATGTAGCCGCCGCTGGCGTACTGCGGCCCGGCGGAGCAGTAGTCCATCAGCGACAGGTTCGCGCCGCCGATGTCGAGCCGGCGCAGGGAAACCGCCTGGGAGACGGCCCAGAAGTTGGCGCTCGCCTTGCAGCCGTCCGCCACGTCGGACTTGTCGATCTTCAGGGTGAGGTTGGACAGCGTCCGCCAGAACGTGTCCAGGGCGATGCAGTTGGAGGTGCCGCCGTCGCCCAGACAACGGTTGTAGACGTCGATGCTCCCGTTGATCGTGACGTCACCCGGGTTCGCGCCGAGGCCCGCGACCTCTGTGTAGTAGCCGAGCGTGAAATGCAACGGCTCGGTCGCGGTGCCGTAGGTGCCGGGCAGGAACAGCACGGCGTAGCGATTGGTGCCCATCTCGTCGTTCAGCTGCTTGTCCGAGATCGCCGCGAGCGTGCCCTTGATCTCTGACGTCGACATGTCGGGCGAGATGATCGTCACGTTCGGACCGAGGTCGGGGGAGGTGACGACGGGCTTGCCGTGGCCGCCCGCCGGGACGGCCTGCGCCGTCATGGTGGTCAACGAACCGGCGACGAGAACTGCTCCGGCCAGCGCTGCGGCCAGCCTTCGGAGCCGGTGGGTTGGGGGTGTCAGTGTCATGCAACATCCTCTCCATTGAGGGACTGCGGACGGCGGGGGTGCCGTCCTCGGCCGACCATAGCCCTCCTATGGGAGCGTTCTCAACCCTGCGGGACGGTCCGTTCCAGCGGTTCTACTGTTGCGCGTCCTGAGTTCGTGGACAGTGGGGGATGGCGGGTCGTACGCATCATCACGCGTGGAGATGATCGATGCTGATCGGTTGGTGCTGGAGCCGTGGATGCGGTCTTCGACGGCGTCGGCGGGGCGTGTGGAGCGGGCCAGGATTGCGCTTGCCTCGGTAGGTAGTTGCCCACGCACCGCACCCGCACAAAGAGATCGTTGTGCTCGGAGTTGGGCACAACGACCTCCGAAGGTTCGACTCAACCCCGGTCGCAATGATCGACGAGTTCACGACGGCAGTAATCCGGAGCCCTCGAAATCGTGCCGATCATGCTGGACCGGCGATGCGCTGCCTCGACGGGCCGGCGCAGCCAGCTGGAGGAACCCCCCATGTGCTCGCCCGCGCCAACCGTCCCTAATCGGATCGCCCGCGAGTCGCTATTTTCGCCTGCTATCCCGACGGGTTTCCGGTCCTGCGTAGAGGACCCCTGATGAGGGGGTATTCAGGCGCCCAATATGTGCTATCCACCTGTGATTCATCCCACGTTCATGAATTGACAGGCTTGAGATACCGATCGGGGCTTTGTGATCGTTGTTTGGGCGGCGGTGCAGTCACCGAATGCTGTCATCGGTTCACTCTGGTCACGACGCGCCCTGGGCCTCTCCCTGGAACCGGGGCCGACGGCTCCGTTCGCGGCGTACGCATCGGTCTGGTCCTCCGACGGGCCTGGATGTGAGTGCTCTGGCGACCACGGACGTCGCGAGAGCACGTCCCTCGGGGGATTCCGCACCGCTGCGCGGCGCACTACTGGTCGCCGGGGCCACCCAGACCTTCGGGAGGGACAGAATGCCGCGCTGACTAGTTGCTTTTCGCTGCAAGCGCACCCAACTACGCAACGAGCGTGAGAGTCGTCGGCCCGTTTGCCGCGACTGGTCGCGAGGTCTCGTGGCGAGAGCCGACACCGGCCGCAGGCTCCGCTGGTCGCGCGCAGTGTCGAACTGCCTTCGGCGAAGGTCGACCGCTCGTATGAAGTCGTATGAACATGGCGGCGGCGCGCGGTGCGGCGATCACGATGCTATTGAATAGCGCGCACCTGGTGAGTGAATTGAGTGCTGTTGCGATAGGGGAGAACAACTGTCCATCTTGACGAGACCTCAAGAGTTCGGGCATGTGGGGCCGGCATTGTTGATGCCGCTCAGAGTCCATCGCGAATGGCCGATTAGCCAGTCTTGGTTGCGGTCGGGGCTTGCGCATACGACTAAGTGTGCTGGGAGGGGTAGGCGGGTGTATGGGTGGGGATCGCTCCCCATTGCAGCTAGTGAAGAGCGCCCGTGAGAGTTAGCAGGGTCAGTCCGCAAATGAGGGGTGAGGTGACGCGGTGCGGTTGAAGGGCAGGCAGCTGTGGTCTGCGCTGGTTGTGGGAGTTGCCACTTCGGTGATAGCCACGATGGCGGTGTTGTACCAGGGCTTCTCGACCGCGCGGGTCGACCTGAACGACGGCGGGGTCTGGGTCACCCGCACGAACGCGAATCTGATCGGTCACCTCAACTACCCCAGCCTGATCATCGACAGCGCGACGACCGCAAGGAGCGCCGATTACGACATCCTCCAGGACGGGAATGATGTCGTCACCTTCGATAGCGGCGCCGGCACACTGGCTCAACTCGACCCCGCGAAGGTCGCCTTCAGCGACGGCGATGGCAGCCTGGCCGGTGGCTCACGAGTCGCGCTCCATGCCGGCGTCCTGGCGATCATTGACGCCGAAGCCAACGGCCTGTACGTGATCTCCCCGGAGTCGATCGCCGGGTTCGCTGCGGCCGGGCGTGATCCGCTGGCGAGTCTGGGAGCCGGCTCTGTGGTCACGGTGAGCGTGGGCGGCACCGTGTTCGCCGTCTCACGCGAGGACAGTGAGCTCCTCACCGTGAAGGCCGGCACCGCAACCGTCACCACCACCAAGCTGCCGAAGCTCGGCCAGGGCGCCGCCCTGGCGATCAGCGCAGTTGGTGAGACGCCCGTCGTGCTTGATTCGACCAGCGGAACGATCTACACGCCCGATCGGACGATTCAGGTGCCGGACGCCCGTGAGGGACGCCTGCAGGCGGCCGGTGCGGCGAACGAGAGCGTGGTCATCGCCACGCCGTCCGGGTTGGTCAAGCAGCCACTGGACGGCGGCAAGGACACCGTCGTTCCGGTGGCGGCCGGGGGCACGCCCACCGACCCCGTGTGGCTCAACGGCTGCGCCTATGCCGTCTGGTCGGGCACTGCCGCCTACGTCCGCGACTGCTCCGATGATGCCGACGACCGGAACCAGACGATCCCCGGCGTCGGCTCGAACCCGATACTGACTCTGCGGCAGAACCGCAACGTCGTGGTCATCAACGAAATCGCGACTGGCATGGTCTGGCTCGCCGACAAGGACATGGTGCTGGTCAAGAACTGGGAGCAGTTCCTGGCGAAGAACGACGCCAAGGGCGACCAGGACCAAAGCGACAAGACGATCAACCAGTACGTCCTTCCCAAGCGCGACCCGCAGAACCACAAACCGATAGCGGTGGACGACCACTTCGGCGTCCGTGCGGGCTCGACCGCGGTGCTCCCTGTGCTCGACAACGACTCCGATCCCGACGGAGATCTGCTCGAGGCCAGCCCGATCGGAGGCCTCCCGCAGTACGTGAAAGTCGAGCCGAGCAGCGCCGGCGCCGCGCTTCAGGTGAGCGTGGGAAGCAACGCTGCTCCCGGTGTCGCGAAGTTCAAGTACGAGGTCGACGACGGCCGCGAGAACGGCAAAGCGCAGGCCTGGGTCTATCTCGACATCACGTCGCCCACCTCGGACTTGGCGCCGGTTCAGGACTCGGTGCAGACCGTCAGGGTCGAAGTCGGCGCGACGACGACACTCGACTCGCTGCTGAAGTGGTCCGACCCCGATGGGGACGACTTGTTCTTGAAGAAGGCGTCCGACGAGGCCGACAACATCACTTATCGCAGCAATGGCGTGGTGCGATTCACCGAGTCCACCCACCAACTCGGGATTCACACCGTGAAGCTGGTGATCTCCGACGGCAGCAACGACACTCAGGGCGAGCTCAAGATTGACGTCCGGGCGAAGCAGACGCTCCCACCGATTGCCAACTCCGACCGGTACTCGGCAATGGCTGGCCAACGGATCACCGTCTCCCCGGTGGCCAACGACATGAGCCCGTCCGGCGAGACCTTGCGGTTGTCGAAGCTCGACCAGGTCGCCGGCACCAAGGTCGTGCCCGACTACACGAACAGCACGTTCTCGTTCTCGGCCGCGGCGGCCGGCGCCTACTACGTGCAGTACCAGGTCAGCGACGGCCCGAAAGTCGCGAACGGCATCGTCCGCATCGACGTCCACGCGCCGAGCGACGATCGTCTGAACCCCCTGGCCACCAAGGACACCGCCCTCGTGCCGAGCGGCGGAGGCACCTTGGTCGACGTTCTGGCCAACGATTCCGATCCGGCCGGCGGCATCCTCGTGCTGCAGAGCGTGACCCTGCCCTCGGGCAGCGCCGTCTCGGCCGAGGTGCTGGAGCACCACATTCTTCGGGTCACCGATAGCGGAGGGCTCAACGCCCCGACGACCCTCAGCTACCGCGTGTCGAACGGACGCCAGTGGTCGGACGGGCAGGTCACCGTCATCCCGGTCGCGCTGCCGGACAAGGCATCCTCGCCGGTGGCCGTGCAGGACAAAGCCACCGTCCGCGCCGGCGACGTGGTGACGATCGACGTCCTCGCCAACGACTACGACCCCAGCGGGGCGACCCTCACCCTGCAGTCCAAGCTCGTCGAGATCCCGGACGCCGCCGACGGCTACGCCTGGGTGAGCGACGGAAAGCTGCGCTTCCGGGCCGGACAGAACGCCAAACAGGTGTCGTTGGTCTACAACGTGACCGATTCGCAGAACGGTGAGGTCGGCGATCCTGTCGCCGGCCGGGTGCTGATCCAGGTCACCTCAGCCGACGCGTCCGACAACTCGGCGCCGCTACCGGAGTCGGTGACGGCACGCACGATCGCTGGAACGAGCGTTCGGGTTCCGATCCCGCTGAACGGCATCGATCCCGACGGGGACTCCGTCACCCTCGTTGGGGTGGGAACCGCACCCAAGGACGGGTGGGTGAGCCTCGGCGACTCCTGGCTGACATATCAGGCCTACCCCGGGGTTGCCGGGCAGGACACCTTCGAGTATCTGGTGCGCGACTGGCTCGGCGCGACGGCGACCGGCTCTGTGACCGTCGGCATCGCTGCGCCGTCCAACCAGAACCAGGCACCGTACGCGGTGCCCGACGACGTCTCCGTGCGCCCCGGCCGCAGCGTCTCCGTGCCGGTGCTGAGCAACGACTCCGACCCGGACGGAGACCAACTCGCCCTCGCGGCCAAGTTGTCGAGCGTTTCGGAGGGCGTGGAGGCGAAGGTCGTCGACGGCCGCGTCCTGGTGAAGGCGCCAGCCCAGGCCAAGACGTACTCGATCATCTACACGGTGGTCGATCCCTACGGTGCCAGGAGCCAGACGAGTCTGCTTGTGCACGTCGACCCGAATGCGCCGCTGCAGGCACCGATCGCCCGGGACGACTACGTCGAGCCCGTCCAGATCAGCAACAAGCCGACTGTCGCCGTCAACGTGCTGGCCAACGACGAGGACCCCGACGGAGTGGCCGGCGACCTGAAGGTCACCAGCGACGATCCGAACGCCGTGACGGGTACCGACGGAAACGTCACCGTCAGCCTCGCCAAGACCGCCCAGGTGATCCTCTACACGATCACGGACATCGACCAGCAGGCCACGTCCGCGGTGATCTTCGTCCCCGGCACCGACGCGATGCTGCCGACGCTGAAGAGCCAGACACCGAGGGAAGTGGTGGCAGGCAAGCAACTACGGCTGCCGCTGTCCAACCTCGTTCAGGTGCGTCCTGGACACAGCCCGCGCATCTCCGAGGCCGACAGCGTCCGCGCCTCCCATGCCGGCGGCGGCTCAATGGTCGCCGACGCCTCAACGTTGACCTACACCTCGGATCCCGACTACTACGGGCCGGACGCGGTGAGCGTCCAGGTGACCGACGGCACCGGGCCCGACGACCCGAAGGGCAACTCGGCGTACCTGTCGATCCCCATCCAGGTCTACCCGGCGACCAACCAGCCGCCCACCTTCCTGGATACAGCGGTGACGGTGAGCCCTGGCGAGGGCGCTGCCGACGTCAACTGGCGCAAGCTCTCCAGCGATCCGGACAAGGGCGACCTGGCCAAGCTGACGATCAAGCCCACGACGGTTCCAGCCCACCTCACGGCCAAGCCCAACCGCGATCACCTGCTGATCTCCGCGGACGCCGGCGCCCAGAAGGACACCCAGGCCGAGATCACGGTGGAGGTCAGCGACGGCACGCACACAGCGACCGGGACGGTGAAGGTCTTCGTCACGGCGACACAGCGGATCATGCCAGTGGCGGTCGCCGACACGGTGAACAACGCTCCCGCGGGCCAGCCGGTCACCGTCCATGTGCTCGACAACGACACCAATCCGTTCCAGGACACCGGCGCGCCGTTGACCCTTCTCAGCACGAAGGTGCTCAGTGGCAAGGGCAACGCCCAGGTGAAGGGCTCGGATGTGGTGGTCACCCCGGAACCTGACTTCCACGGCACTCTGACCGCCAGTTACCGCATCCAGGACGCCACCCGCTCGACCGAGCGGGAGTCTGAGGCGAAGATTCTGGTGACGGTGCTGGGCCATCCCGACGCTCCCGGAACTCCCACCGGAACGGCGGGCGACCGCACGGTCGTACTCTCCTGGAGCCGACCGGCGAACAACGGCAGTTCGATCACGAGCTACACCGTGACGGACAAGTCGCTGAAGTTCAGCCAGAAGTGCGTCTCGACCACCTGCACGCTGAAGAACCTCACCAACAACACGAAGTACCACTTCAGTGTGATCGCCACGAACGACGTCGGCGATTCCGACCCGTCCCCGGTCTCGGCGGAGCTGCGTCCGGACGCCAAGCCCGACCAGCCCGACCCGCCGACCCTGGTCTTCGGGGACAAGTGCCTGACGGTGGCCTGGAAGACGCCGCACACTTCTGGGAGCCCGGTGCAGCACTACACGCTCGAGATCTCCGGAGACCAGAATGGCGCTCCCCAGATGCCCAACATGAGCGGGAACAAGTACGAGTGGTGCAACCTGACCAACGGAAACGCCTACCAGGTGCGGGTCCAGGCGTGGAACCTCGCCCCGGACCCGAGCGAGTGGAGCGAGTTCTCCAAGCCCGAAGTGCCGGCCGGGAAGCCGGACGCCCCGGGCAGGCCTACCTCCGATCCGGCGACACCCGTCGGCTCGCAGGCCCAGATCACCGTGACCTGGCCGGAAGTCACCGGGGCCGCGGCGAACGGGGACGCGGTGAGCCGCTACACACTGTCCGTGATCCGCGGGGGCTCGACGATCAAGACCGTCCGGACCAGCGGCAACCGTCAGAACGTCACGGTCGACACCAGCGTCAGTGACCTGACCTTCACGGTGACCGCGACCAACAAGGCCGGCACCTCGGCCGACAGCCCCACGTCGGCCCCGCGCCGGGCAGCAGTCGCTCCCGATCCCCCTACGAGCGTCACCGCAGACCCCGGCGACGGCAAGGTCACGCTCACGTTCGTGGCCGGCGACCTGAACGGCAGCAAGGCCGGCGAGATCACCTACCACTACGAGAACAACCAAACCGGTGCCACCGGAACCATCAGCTCCGGCGGCACGATCGGTGGGCTCAGCAACGGGACGAAATATTCCTTCGACGTCTGGGCGACATCGTCTGTGAACGGAGTTGAGCCGGGTAAGGGGACCACCTCGAATACGGTCACACCTTATGGAAAGCCGATCATCACGCTCAGCAATATCGAACGCCTGAATAATGCGGTTCGATTCACCTGGCACGTCGACAGCAACGGCGCGGCGTTGACCGACGGCAGTCCCAGTGTGGACGGCTCGGGAAACGGCTCCTTCACCAAGAGCGGGCTGAGCGCAGGCGAGAGCTACACGCTGACCGTGAGCTACACCAACAAGAAGGGCACCTCCACCGAGAAGTGGACCGGTCAGGCCAACGATCCGCCGCCGCCAGCCGTCTCGGGAATCACCAAGGGAGGCACCCTGTCCTGCACGATCGACGGCGTCAAGCGCACGTGCAACTACGTCGTCGTGCATCTGAGCGACGGCTTCTCGGGGAGCAAGTCGGTCTGCGCCACTGGTGCCGCTGTGCCCGATGGCGTGTGGGGTGCCTGGGACCCTGCTCACCCGTGCCTCACGACAAGCTTCAGCAACGGGGTTGGCCAGACGGGTTTCTGGCTGGCGTCAAACAACATCGCGAAGTTCGACATCAAAATCTCAATCGCTGGCTACACACCTCGAACCGCTCGGATTTGGTAGAAGCCGGATCACTAAAGGGGACCACTGACAATGACAATCACCCAGGAACAGGCCCACTGGTTCGCCGATACCTTCGGCAGGCTCAGTGCCAACGTCGGCCTTGCTGTGCTCGGCAAACCGGAGACGATCCGGCTCGTGGTCACCGCGCTGCTGGCCGAGGGCCACATCCTGCTCGAGGATGCGCCCGGCACCGGAAAGACCCAGCTGGCCAAGGCGCTGGCGGCGACCGTGCAAGGAAGCCACAGCCGGATCCAGTTCACCCCGGACCTGCTGCCGTCCGACGTGACCGGAGTGACGATCTACGACCAGACGTCCCACAAGTTCGAGTTCCACAAGGGGCCGGTGTTCGCGTCCATCGTGCTGGCCGATGAGATCAACCGCGCCAGCCCCAAGACCCAGTCGGCACTGCTGGAGGTGATGGAGGAGGGCCGGGTCACGATCGACGGTATCCGGCACACCGTCGGTCGGCCGTTCATGGTCATCGCCACCCAGAACCCGATTGAGCAGGCGGGCACCTACAAGCTGCCCGAGGCCCAACTCGACCGGTTCTTGATCAAGACCAGCATCGGCTACCCCGACCTCGCGGCGACGACGTCGATCCTCGCGGACGTGAACACCCGCGACCGCTCCCGCCTGGTCCACGAGCTGATCACGACCGACGCCGTCTCCGACATGGCCGACCTGGTTTCGGGCGTTCACATCGACCCGGCCGTGCTCACCTACACCGCTCAGCTCGCCGAGGAGACCCGCAACGACCCCAGCGCCCGGGTGGGTGTCTCGGTGCGCGGCACCATGGCGATCCTGCGGGCGGCCAAGGTCTGGGCGGCCTCCGAGGGACGCACCTTTGTGCTTCCGGACGATGTCAAGGCGCTGGCGCAACCGGTCTGGCACCACAGGATCGTGCTCGACCCGGAGGCCGAGTTCCGCGGCGTCACGGGCGAGACGATCGTCGCGCGCGCCCTCGCCGAGGTTCCCGCCCCGCAGGCACGGGCAGCGGTGGCCTGACCCAGCCATGGCCACCCTGCTCACGCCCCGACGGCGCAAGGCCGGACGCGCACTCCCACCCGAGTCGGGCGGAGGCGGGCCGCGGCCCTGGACGCCCCTGCTCACGGCTCTGGGACGCGGCTTCGCGGTCGTGCACGGCTGGTACGCACGGGTCCTGCGCTGGCTCGGTGGTGTCTTCGCACCGCTCGCCGCGGTCGTCCGTCGCGGCCTCGCCCCGATCGGCGCCCGGCTGAGCCCAGTGGTTGGGCTCTTCACCTCCTTGGGTCGGGCGGCAGTGCTGGTCGCCCTTGCCGGCGTGGTGGTGGGGGTACTCCTGGGGTGGGTCGAGCTCGCCGCCGTCGCGGTGGCGCTGGTGGCCGCGTTGCTGCTTGGTGTCGTCTTCGTGATCGGCCGCCCCAGCTACGCCGTCCGCCTGGGCCTGGCCTCAGTGCGGGTGGTGGTGGGTGAGCGCGCGGTCGGCGACCTGCACGTGCGCAACACGGCCCAGCGCTCGGCAGCTCCGTCCCTGATCGAACTCCCGGTCGGTCGAGCGGTTGCCTCTTTGCCCATTCCCCGACTCGATCCGGACGCCGAGCACGAGGAGCTGTTCACCATTCCGACTCAGCACCGAGCAGTGTTGCCGCTGGGCCCCGTGCGGTCGGTACGCCAGGACCCACTCGAACTGTTGCGCCGCGAGGTGATGTGGACCGAGCCGCAGGAGATCTTCGTCCACCCACGCACGGTGCGGCTCGACAACGCGTCCACTGGATTCATCCGCGATCTGGAGGGCCTGGCAACCCGGGACCTGTCCAACGATGACGTGTCGTTCCACGCGCTGCGCGAGTACGTTCCCGGCGACGACCTTCGCTATGTCCACTGGCGCTCCACCGCACGGACGAACAAGCTGATGATCAGGCAGTTCGAGGAGACCCGCCGCTCTCAGGTCGTCATCGTGCTGGCCACCCGGCCAGCCGACTACGCCGACCCGGACGAGTTCGAGCTGGCCATCTCGTGCGCCGCCTCGCTGTCGCGCAGCGCGCAGAGCGAGGGCAAGGAGGTGACCGTGTTCACCAGCGACGTCGCCCTGGCGGGACCCACCCCGGACAGCCTGCTCGATGCGTACTCCGGAATCGAGCCGAGCCCGAGCCGCGAGTCGCTCGGAGACCGTGCGCGGGTGGTGGGCGCGGAGGTGCCGAGCGCTTCGGTCGTGATCCTGATCACTGGCTCAGGCACTCCGGCCGAGCAACTTCGGCTGGCCTCGATCAGGGTGCCGGCGATCGCCCGCTGCTTCGGGATCAGGGCGGCGACGGCCGAGGAGCTGTCGCGCAAGGCGGTCGGCGACTTCGCCCTGGTCAGCCTGCCCAGACTGGAGGACCTGCCGATGGCCGTACGGGTGGCGACAGCATGACCACGACAGCGCGGCCACAGGCGCGCTCCCTTGCGAATCAGGTCGTCGACGTCGCTGTGATGCTGCTGGCCTCAGGGGTCGCGCTCGTCCCGCTCGCCTCCACCTACGCGGACCTCAGGTACTGGCTGGCCGCGCTCGGTGGTGTCGCGCTCGGCGTGGCCGTGGCTGTTCTCGGGGCGCGGCTCCGCGGAGGGCTGCTTGAGGTGATCGCCATGGGGCTTGTCGCCTACTTCGGCTTCGGGGCGCTCTTCGCCCTGCGCGACTCGGCCATCGCCGGGGCAGTGCCCTCCCTGGAAACCCTGCGGGTGCTGGCGTTGAACGTCGTGTTCGGCTGGAAGCAGCTGCTGACCGTGAGCACACCGGTGAGCGGATTCGACCAACTTCTGGCCGTCCCATACCTCGCGGCTCTCGTCGCGACCGCGGTCGCGGTCAGCCTGGCGCTGCGCGCTCGTCGTCCGGCGACCGCGCTCGTCCCGGTAGCGGCGCTGCTGGTCTTCTCCATTGCGTTCGGTACCTCCGACGCGTCCGCTCCTGCGGCGGTGGGTGCCGTGCTGGCCACCCTCGGGCTGGGCTGGGTCGCGTGGCGTCGGCACAGCGCCCGGGTGGCCGGCGCCAGCGAACTGGTCGTGGGCGACGCCGACGAGGTCCGGCGCTCCAGCGTGCGCCAGCTTCTCCTCGGCGGGGCGGCGTTAGCCGTTGCCGCAGCGCTGAGCGTGTTGGGGGCGGGGTTGATGACCACTGGCTGGGACCGTGCCACGCTGCGTGCACAGGTGGTGCCGCCGCAGGAGCTCTATCAGTACCCGACCCCGCTGATGTCCTTCCGAAAGCTCGTCCAGGACGGCACGAAGTCGGCGCTCTTCACCGTCTCGGGGCTGCCTGCGGGCTCGTCGATCCGGATCGCAAGCTTGGATCTCTACGACGGGATCGTCTACAAGGTCTCCGGCGCAGGCGGTCCGGGATCCGGCGTCTTCATCCGGGCCGGACGCAGGATGTCCGATGACATCGCAGGCACGCGGACGACCGTACGGGTGCAGATCCAGAACCTGCAGGGGGTCTGGCTGCCCGACGCGGGGTCCCTGGTCGGCGTTCAGTTCTCGGGTGCGCGGAGCACGGAACTGTCCTCTGGCCTGCAGTACAACGCCGTCAGCGGCACGGCCCTGGACACCGCCAGCCTGGCCAGCGGCGACACCTACACGCTGCAGACCGTTCTTCCCGTCGTGCCCACCGACGCCCAACTCGCCGACGCGACCGTGTCCTCGATCAGCACGCCGGCCCCGACGATGATGCCCGACGCCGTCCAGACGCTGCTGGACGAGGCAGTCAAGGGCGCAACCACACCGATCCAGAAGGTGCTGGCGATTCAGAAGTACTTGCTGGACAAGGGCTACCTCAGCCACGGCCTGGACACCGACAAGGTTCCGTCGCGTCCGGGACATTCCTACGCACGACTCGCGGAGATGCTCGAGAACGAGCAGCTGGTCGGAGACGACGAGCAGTACGCCGCGGTGATGTCGCTGATGCTCTCCCAGGCAGGGCTCCCGAGCCGGGTGGTCATGGGCTTCCGGCCGACCATCACCGACCCGAACGCCGACGCCCCCGTCACCGGTGCCGACGTGCACGCGTGGGTGGAGGTCCCGCTGGACGGGTACGGCTGGGTGGCGTTCAACCCGACACCGGACAAGAAGCCCCAGCAGATGATCCAGCAGCAGCGGCAGAAACCCCGGGTGCAGGTGCCGCAGCCGCCGCTGCCGCCGCAGGAGCCCGCAGAACTGCCGCCGCAGCCACCGGCTACCGATCAGGGCGAGGACGACGTCATCCAGGACAACAGCTGGATCTGGCGGGTCGCAGCCGTGGGCGGCATCTCGCTCGGCGTGCTCGCCGCCATCTTCGGTCCCGGCCTGGTGATGCTCGCCATCAAGCGGCGGCGGCGCGCCCGTCGAAAGGCGGCAGAGCGCCTTCCCGATCGAATGAGCGGCGCCTGGGCGGAGATCGTCGACACCGCGGCGGACGTCGGTGCGACAGCCCCCGCGACGGCGACCCGTCGCGAACACGGCGGCGTGCTGGCGGCGCGCTATCCGTCCCTCGATCTCGCCGGACTGGCCTCACGGGCGGACACGGCGGTCTTCGGGGCGGGGGAGCCCACCCCGGCCGAGGTGGACGCCTACTGGGACGCCGTCGCGCAGGCCAGCCGCGGAATCAGCCGCCAGTCCAGCTTCGGTTGGCGGGTTCGCCGGTTCTTCTGGCCGAAGTCGCTGATCGGGGTGCATCGGCGATGACCACGATCGAGCTCGTTTGGGGGGCCCGCACCGACGTCGGGAGGCATCGAAAGGCCAATGAGGACGCACTGATCGCCGAGTTCCCCGTGTTCCTGGTCGCGGACGGCATGGGCGGTCACGAGGCCGGGGACGTGGCCAGCGAGCGGGCTCTGGCGGCGTTCCGTCCGCTCGTCGGACGCGACAGCGTCAGCCTGGAGGACTTCTCCACCGCCTTTCATCAGGCCGCCCGCGAGGTTGCTGCCATCCAGGTCCAGCGGTCCGCGGGCACGACCATCTCCGGTGTCGCCGTCTCGGAGAGCGGCGGCGTCAGCTACTGGCTCGTCTTGAATATCGGCGACTCGCGCACCTACCGGTTGGCGTCCGGGCGGCTCGAGCAGATCAGCGTTGATCACTCGGTCGTGCAGGAACTCATCGACGAGGGTCGTCTCGCGCCCGCCCAGGCCGAAAGCCACCCGGAGCGACACGTGATCACCAAGGCGGTTGGCGCGGGCTCACGTGCGGAGCCCGACTACTGGCTCATCCCAGCCACAAGCGGCGACCGGCTGTTGATCTGCTCCGATGGCCTGAGCAAGGAAGTGGCCGCGGAGGAGATCGGGCAGATCCTCGCCGGCTCAGGGGATCCCCAAGCGCTCGCCGATCGTCTCGTTCAAAGCGCCCTGGAGCACGGCGGCCACGACAACGTGACGGTGATCGTGGTCGACGCGGTGAACGCGAGGGTCGACGACGAGTTCCCGACGGTGCCCAACGTCACGGCCGAGCCAGATTACGAGACCGTCCCCAGGATCGACACAGACGAAGGAGCCGCTCATGCTGATGAGGCATAGCCCGGGAGACTGGTACGGCGTGGTGACGCCGGCGGGTCTTGCGCTCCTTCCGCCCGAGGTGCCGCTCGCGACCGTCGAGCAGATCTGGCGCGATCTCGGCAGTGGGCGCGGACTGAGCGCCGTCATCGACGGGCTGGTCGGCGTCTTCGGCATGAGCCTCAGCGGGTTGCCCGCCTTCGTGGTCATCTCGCTGGCCGAGGCGGACAGTGCGCGGACAGCCTTGCGTGGCGACGTCACGGCGCGGCTCTGGCTTCGCGGCGAAGACGAGCCGGTGGCCATCTCCGGTTCGGGGGTGACCACGTGGAATGAGCGAGCCTTCGGCAGAACCACCCGGGCGGAGCTGAGCGTCTCGTCGGGCGGAGCCGGTGACCTCCTGCCGATCATCGACGGCATCGTCTCAGCCGGGCGGCTGTTCGTGGAGTCGCTGGGCGCGGACGACGAGGACGGTGCCGTGCGGGTCCTGCCCCGGGTCGGCGCGAGCCGACCGGAGCCGACGCCGGTCCCGCCGCAGGTGTTTGGGTCTGCGCCAGTGCCGCCGTCCGCAGTGCCGCTGGACGTGGTCCCCGAGACCGAGGTGATTCTCGCCGAGCCGACGCCGATGTCGAGCGTGCGGTCCGCGCCCGTCGCGGCGTCCGACCCGACCCCCCAGCCGGAGCTGGAGCCCGAACCCAGCGTGCCCGTTGACGATGGATCCGGGGCGCCCGCACCGTTCTCGAACGGAGATGCCGAGCTCGAGTCGGTCCCGGCAGCTGAGCCTGCGGAGCCACTGGCCGAGGCGTCGCGCGGAGCGGAGACTCTCGCGGCGGAGGAGGCGCCCAACGAGTACGACCGTCTTCTCTTTGGCGAGACGGTGTTGTCCTCAGTGGAAGGTGCCGCCGTTCGCGCGGACGACCCTGAACCGACCACTGATGGCTCCGTGCCGGCACCGGCAGCGCCGTCGCATCCTGCGCCGGCGCCGGGCGAGATTCCGCCGCCTCCGCCTCCGCTGCCCGCCGGGCTCATCGGCCGGCTGCCCAACTTTGGCGCACCTCCGCCGCCGCCCGGCCTGGGCGACCATGATGGCGAAACCGTTCTCGTCGAGGATCTCCAGCACCTTCTGGGAGGTGGCGTCGACTCGCCTCGGCCTCCGACCGCGCCGGTGAGTGCACCAACCGTCCGCACGGTGCCCAAGCTCGTGATCGGCGGACGGGCGCCGTTGCCGCTGGACCGAACGGCGATCGTCGGCACCCGTCCCCGGCTCAGCCGGGTGCAGGGCGACAATGCGTCTCAGTTGGTGCCGGTGGAGAGTCCGAACGGCGAGATTTCCCGCAGCCACGTGGAACTGCGCGTTGAGGGTTCGAATGTCCTTGCTGTCGACCTGAACTCGACCAACGGGACGATCCTGCTGCGAGCGGGCAGCGAGCCGGTGCGGCTGCAGCCAGGTGAGCCGAGCATTCTCGTCCCGGGAGACCGGGTTGACCTCGGCGACGGTGTGGTGCTCGGCTTCGAGGACCTCACATGAGCCCTCGTCCACCCGCGACACCGCCGAGGATCGAGGGCTTCGAGCACCTCCGGCACCTCGGATCGGGCGGCTTCGCGGACGTGTTCCTCTACGAGCAGCCGATGCTGGGCCGGAAGGTCGCGGTGAAAGTGCTGCTGGCGGGAAGGCTGGGTGCCGACGCGCTGGCCAACTTCACCAACGAGGCCAATCTGATGGCCCAGTTGTCGAACCACCCCTCCATCGTGTCGGTCTATCAGGCGGGGATGTCTGAGGACGGCCGCCCGTTCATCGTGATGGAGTACTGCTCGCGTCCGAACCTGCAGACGCGCTACCGGGCGGCACGGTTCAGCGAGGCCGAGACCTTGCGGATCGGCATCCAGACGGCGGGCGCCGTGGAAACCGCGCACCGGGCCGGCATTCTCCACCGCGACATCAAGCCGGCCAACATCCTGGTGACCGACTACGGGCGCCCTGCCCTGACTGACTTCGGTATCGCCGCCACAACCGCCTCGGGTGCGCAGGCAGGCTTCTCGGTGCCGTGGGCGCCACCTGAGTCGTTCCGCACCAGCTCCACCAGCGACGCGCGAGCTGACGTCTACTCCTTGGCGGCGACGCTGTACACGCTCCTCGCCGGACGCACTCCGTTCGAGATCCCCGGCGCGTCGAACGGCAGCGTCGACATCATGGGACGGATTCAGGCCGGCGCCCTGCCCGCCATCGGGCGTCAGGACGTGTCGCCCTCGCTCGAGCGCGCTCTCGCGATCGCGATGGCCCCGGACGCATCGGCACGTTACGGCTCGGCAATGGAGCTCGCCCGCGCGCTGCAGCGGGTTCAGATCGAACTGGGCATGCAGGCCACGACCGTCGACGTCATCGAGGAGGCCGCGGACGTCGTCGACCACGAGGAGGACGAGGGCCTGACCCGGATCCGCAGCGTGGTGACGATCGATGCCCAGGCGCCGATCACGACGACGGCGCGGTACACCCTCCCGTCGTCGGACACCTCGCCGGTGATGGACACCCAGAAGGCGTCCCGGCCGGCGCCGCTTGGCGTCTCAGGCGCCGCTCCCGTCGAAGACACCCGCCTTCGGGTACCGGAGTCGGCCATCGAGGTCAGTCCGGACGCCACCATGACACAGGCGCCTCGCGCTCGCCGAGGCCGGGTGCTGGCGTTGGTCGGTGCGGCACTGGCGGTGTTGGCGATCGGAGTCCCGACTGGCGTCGCGCTGTTCGGCGGGCAGGAGGCAGCCACCTCGGTGCCGAATCGGCCGACCGTGTCCGCCGCTCCGATCGATCCGCTCCCTGGGGACGCGGTGGCGCCCAAGGTCGAGGAGCTGACGGGCACCATCAAGGACGGCAAGGCGACCTTCACCTGGAAGAACCCCGACCCGAAGGATGGCGACAGCTATCTGTGGCGCTTGGTCGACATCGGTGTCAAGCACACCTACGCCTCCATCCAGACCGAGAGCGTGACCGTGCCCGAACAGAAGGAGGGTCGCACGTGCATCGAGGTCATGCTGCGACGATCCAGCGGCAAGACCGCGGACGAGAGCGTCCAGGGGTGTGCGAAGTGACCGCGAAACCGTCCGCTGACCCCGCGGCGAGCTCGCGGGTGTCGGTCGAGTTCTGCGGCGAGTGGTACGAGGTTTCGCCGGAACGGCCGTTTGGGATCGGCCGGGACGCCGATCTCGTCATCGACGACAACCCGTTCCTGCACCGGAGGCTGCTGGAGATCACCAATGTGGGCGACCTGTGGATGCTGACCAACGTCGGCTCCAGGCTGGCGATCACGGTGATGGACGGGGCGGGCCGGATGAACTCCTGGCTGGCGCCGGGTGCCCGGCTTCCTCTCGTGTTCGAGCGCGTCGTCGTGGTCTTCAGCGCAGGGCCGACGACCTACCAACTCGACATCTACAACTCCGACCCCGTCTTCGCCGAGGTCGGCATGCCTGCTTCCTCCGGCCTGACCACAGTGGGAACCACCCAGTTCACCCCGTCACAGCGGCTGGTGATGATCGCCCTGGCCGAGCCCGTGCTGCTCCGTGAGGGCAGCGGCATGAGCGAAGTGCCGACCAACGCTCGCGCGGCAGAGCGGCTCGGTTGGGCGCTGACACGGTTCAACCGGAAGCTCGACAACGTCTGCGACAAGCTCGATCGCGCCGGAGTCAAGGGGCTTCGCGGCGGCCCGGGCGATCACGCGATGAACCGCCGCGCCCGACTAGTGGAGTACGCGCTCGCAGCGCGTCTGATCACCCGCGCCGACCTGCCGCTGCTGGATCAACCTCAGGAGGACGACCGATGAAGCTGAAGGTCACGCTGCAGCGGCCCGCCGGCGCGGTCGATCTGGGCATCACCGCCGATGCGACGGCGTCCGTCGCCGACGTTGCTCGTCGTATTGCCGCATCCGATCCGAGCGGGCCGGCGCAGGACGCATCAACGCTCACGTTGTCGGTGATCGACGCCGCAACACCCCAGCGGCCCCGGCTGGCCGACAACACCGCCAGCATCCTGGACGCCGGCATTCGTTCAGGGTCGGTCATTCAGTTGGCAAGCGGTTTCACCGACCCGGGTCCGGGGGAGTCCGCGCCTGCGGCGCTCCTGCGGGTGCTGTCCGGTGCCGACGCTGGCAAGGAGTTTCCACTGCGCGCCGGAGCGAGTGTGATTGGCCGGGACCGGGATGTCGACGTGCGCCTGAGTGATCCGCTCATCTCGAAGCGACACGCCCGGGTCAACGTCTCCGACATCGTAGAGATCACGGACCTCAACTCGGCCAACGGCGTCTTCGTCGCGGGCGGCCAGATCACTCGGGCTTCGCTGACCCCGTCCGACCTCGCGGTACTCGGGGAGACCGCACTCTCGATCGTGCCCATTCAGGGCGCTGCCCGCCCGCAAGGTGCGCTGATTGAGCACATCCGTTCCCCCCGCGTCGTGCCGCGCTACCCGGGGCAGGAGTTCCCGGCGCCGAAGCCGCCGTCGCTTCCGCAACCGCATCGGTTCCCGTTCATCGCGATGGTCGCCCCGCTGCTCATGGGTGGGGTGATGTACACCTTGAATCCCAATCCTGTCTACGTGCTCATGATGGCGATGTCTCCGGTGATGCTCATCGGCTCCTGGCTGGACCAGACGCTGGTTAGCCGTCGGACTCTCAAGCGGCAGCGGTCGAACTTCGACGAGGCCATGCTGAGGCTCCAGCAGGCCCTGGAGGCCGAACGCGACGTCGAGCGCCGGGTGCGGCTGGCGGAGTCTCCGTCCGTGGCCGACGCGACTCGGGCGGCGCAACAACTCGACCCGCTCTTGTGGACCAGACGGCCGGAACACCCTGGCTACCTGACCATTGCTCTGGGGACGGGTCGGGCGGCGAGTCGCAACCGCGTGGTCGTGCCGACGGACAACGACACTCTCGCCGACTGCTGGGACCAGTTGCTCTCTCTCCGAGGTGAGTTCGCCACGGTCGATGGGGTGCCCATCGTCGCTGATCTTCGGCGGGACGGATCGCTCGGTGTTTCCGGGCCCCGGCCAACGGCGACCGGAGTGGCGCGCGGTTTGGTCATGCAGCTGCTGGCGCTTCACTCCCCGGCAGAGCTTGTGTGCTGCGCCGCGGTGTCCCAGTCGACGCGAGTTGACTGGGAGTGGCTGAAGTGGATGCCGCACACGAGTTCGGCACACAGCCCGATCTCGGGGGATCACCTGGCTGACGGCCCGGCGGGCGGGGCGGCATTACTCGCCCGGATCGAGGGTCTGATTGACGATCGACTTGCGGGCAAGTCGCCGACTCCTCGCGGCGACTATCAGGCCGACGAGAACAACCTGGCCGACGGAGAGCGGCACCCCGCGGTCGTCCTTCTCGTCGAGAACGATGCTCCCCTGGATCGTGGACGCGCGACCCGGCTTGCCGAACGCGGCCCGGACGTGGGTGTCCACTTGCTGTGGTGCGCTCCGGCCACCGAGCAGCTCCCGGCCGCCTGCCGCAGCTACCTTCAGGTGGACACGACCGCCGCCGGTGGTATCGCCGGCCTGGTGCGGTTGGGTGAATCGGTGCATCCGGTCGAGGTCGAGGGCCTGGACGCGTCCGCAGCGATCAATCTGGCCCGCCAGCTCGCCCCCGTTGTCGACGTGGGCTCTCCCGAGGCCGACGACTCAGACCTGCCCAATCAGGTGTCCTACGCCGTGCTGGCCGGAGAGGACTTGCTGGACTCGGCGGCATCGGTAGTCGATCGCTGGCACCAGAACAACTCTCTGGTCGTCCGGGACGGCTCAGCGCAGGTGCGTCGTCGCAAGGAGGGCAACCTGCGTGCGCTGGTCGGCCACGCCGGCGCCGCGCCGCTCTACCTCGACCTGCGGACGCAGGGCCCGCACGCGCTGGTCGGAGGGACGACTGGTGCCGGCAAGTCGGAGTTCCTCCAGTCCTGGGTGCTGGGCATGGCCGCCGCGCACAGTCCGGACCGGCTCACCTTCCTCTTCGTCGACTACAAGGGCGGTGCGGCGTTCGCCGACTGCGTGAAGCTGCCGCACACGGTTGGCCTGGTAACGGACTTGTCTCCTCATCTGGTGAGGCGGGCACTTACCTCGCTGAGGGCGGAGCTGCGGTATCGCGAGCACGTCCTGCAACGCAAGAAGGCGAAGGACCTGGTGTCGCTGGAGAAGACGGGCGATCCTGACTGCCCGCCCAGCCTGGTGATCATCGTGGACGAGTTCGCGGCTCTTGTGCAGGAGGTGCCGGAGTTTGTTGACGGCGTCGTCGACGTCGCGCAGAGGGGTCGATCCCTGGGTCTGCATCTCATTCTGGCCACTCAGCGACCGGCCGGCGTGATCAAGGACAACCTCCGGGCGAACACCAACCTCCGGATCGCACTGCGGATGGCGGATACTGACGACTCGCTCGACATCCTGGGCGATCCGATGGCGGCCCACTTCGACGCGTCCACACCCGGCCGGGGTGCGGTGAAGACCGGACCAGGGCGGATCCAGATGTTTCAGACCGCCTACGCCGGAGGATGGACGACCAACGAACCGCCCCGTCCCCGCATCGACGTCACCGAGTTGGGCTTTGGAGGCGGTGCCGCCTGGGAGATGCCTGAGGGCGAGGCTGTTGACACCGGCGATCCGGGCCCGAACGACATCGCGCGGATCGTGGCGACTATCCGGGTAGCCTCTGCCGAGGCGACCGTCCCGGAACCGCGCAAGCCCTGGCTGGCCGAGCTCGCCACGATCTACGACCTGCGGTTGCTGCCGAACCCGCGGACGGATGAGCGCCTACTGCTTGGCGTCTTGGATCTGCCCGAGGCGCAGTCGCAGCCGACCGTGTTCTACGAGCCGGATCGCGACGGCAACATGGCCATCTTCGGCACCGGCGGCTCCGGGAAGTCGACGGTGCTGCGCACCATCGCCGCCTCGGCCGCGTTCACCGCCCGAGGCGGACCTGTCCATGTCTACGGTCTGGACTTCGGCTCTCGGGGCCTGCACATGCTCCTAGGGCTGCCACACGTCGGCGATGTCATCGACGGCGATGACGAAGAGCGGGTCGCGCGCCTGCTGCGGACCCTGCGGCGAGTGGTGGACGAACGAGCGGCTCGGTTCGCGACTGTGCGGGCCGGCAGTCTCAGCGAATACCGGAAGTTGGCCAGCGCCCCGCTGGAACCGCGCTACCTGCTGCTGGTGGACGGTATCGGCGGCTTCCGAGAGAAGTACGAGTTCGGGTCTGCCGCGGCGTCCGGGTGGTTCAACGTCTTCGCTCAGATCGCGGCGGACGGGCGTCCGCTCGGCGTTCATGTGGTGATGACCGGCGATCGTCCCAACGCGATCCCGCCGTCGATCGCTTCGACTGTCCAACGCCGGATTGTGTTGAGACTGGCCGATGCCGAGGAGTACCTGCTGTTGGGAGCGCCCAAGGACGTGCTCGATGCGACGTCGCCAGCCGGGCGCGGCATCCTGGACGGCAACGAGGTCCAGTTTGCGATCCTCGGCGACAGCCCGAACGTGGCTGTGCAGGCCCGAGAGATGCAGGCGCTTGCGGTCAGCATGCGCCGAGCGGACCAACCTCGTCCGCCGGCCATCGAGAAGCTGCCCGACCAACTCTGGTTGGGCCAATTGCCCGTGGGCGGCCCAGGCGAGGCGATCATCGGTCTGGACGACGTCGATCTCGCACCCGTCGTCTTGACCGCAAAGGGCCCGCTCATGCTTTCCGGTCCGCCGGGGAGCGGCAGGACCATCGCCCTCAACACGATCTCGGCCGCCCTGGCCCGGTCGACACCGTCGACGCCGCAGATCCTCTTGAGCGCGCGCAGCACCTCGCTCGTGGCGTCAGGACGATGGACGGAGAAGGCCGTCGGAGCAGCAGCGGTCTCGGAGGCGGCGTCCCGGTTGGCCGACAGGATCGAGGCAGGCAGGCTCGACTCGCTCGCGGTCTTCATCGAGCACCTCACCGATTTCGCCTCGGGAGAGGCGGAGCTCGCCCTCGACCGGCTGATCAAGTCCGCAGTGCGGGAGGGACACTTCGTCGTGGGTGAGGCCGAGACGTCCACCTGGGGCCAGGCGTGGACGCTCGCGCAGCCGTTCAAGGCCGGGCGGGCCGGCCTTCTCCTCGTCCCCGGCGATATGGACGGAGACACCCTGCTGGGCACGTCCCTGGGACGCCTGCGCCGGGCGGACTTCCCGCCGGGCAGAGGCTTTGTTATCAAGAATGGACGAGCTCGCAAACTCCAGGTCGCGGCGGAGGGGGAGTGATGGGGATTCGGCCCCATCGACACCCCGGTCGGGCCTTCATAAATTGTGTGCCATCAACAGGCGCATGTGTGAGGAAACGTCACGCACAGAACAAAGGAGAACGAAATGGCAGTTTGGGGACTTGATGTCCAGCAGGTTCGGCAGCTCAGCAGCCAGCTGAGCCAGAAGGCGGAAGAGATCCAGTCGGCACTCACCACCTTGACCAGCATGCTGGCCAACACCCAGTGGGAGGGCCCGGACGCGACGGCGTTCCGCAACGACTGGTCCGGTCAGCACACCAGTGCGCTCAAGCAGGTCATCCAGGCCTTGCAGGATGCGTCGAACAAGGCATCGCAGAACGCGTCCGCCCAGGAGCAGACCTCCAACAACGCCAACGGCTGATTACCGACCGGGTGACGGCCGTCGGCGGTCGTCACCCGGGAAGGCCTGACAGGAGTTATCAATGTCGACCATGTACGGCGCCGACGTAACCCAACTTCGATCGCTCGCAGCACAATTCGATGCTGCGGCGGACCGTTTCGAGAATGCTCGGCTTTCCACGGGATCGCTCGTGCGAAGTAGTCCATGGAGCGGGCCCGATGCAGGCCTGTTCCGGAACATCTGGGAATCGCAGCACAACGGCCGGCTGAGCCAAGCCGTGGCGCTGCTCCGAGACGGGGCCAAGAAGCTTCGCGCCAACGCCGACGCTCAGGAACGCGCCAGCGCAGTGGATGGCGAATCGGACGGGAGTGCTTGGGCTGCGTCCCAGTTCGTCCGACCACCGTCGGACGGACCTGGGCCACAAGGACCGCTCCCGTCCCTGGCGGATCGCTTCAGGGACACTCTTGAGTGGATCGATCGACTCAAAGCGAACAGCCTTCCCGGAACGGGATCTAGCGTGGGCGACGCCGCCGGCCTCATCCCTGGGGTCGGAAGCGCCAGCGACGTGCTGGGCGCCGCGAACAAGATCGCCCAGGGTCAGTTCCCCTGGCATGAGGGCGCCGACCTACTCGGTGGCACGCTGCGAGGCGTCGACAATCCGATCGCCTACGGGGTCGGCGTCAATGTGTCGCTCTGGGCCGATGTGACTGAGCAGGCGGCGAAGGTCGACTGGAGCCCGAAGGGCATGCAGGACGCCTGGAACGGGATGTTCACCGTGGACGGCTGGAAGGCGGTCGGTGAGGATCTGGCGGCGAAGCTGCCGGTCATCCTGATTGGTGATTTCGCGTGGTGGTGAAAGGACAGATGTAGTGACGCTGAAGCTGACCGATGATGAGGTGGTGGCACTCGCTGCGAGCGCTGGCTGTCGCTGGCCCGTCCCACTCCCCACGGTCGAAGGCGATGACTCCGCCGCGCTTGGTCAGGCTGTTGTTCGTGGCGCGCGCTCGCTGAGGATTCGTGGATTAGTCATCGAGTCCATTCAGGGAGCCAGCCTCAGTAGGGAGTTGGACGCCGTGGTGAAGATCGCGCAAGTACCGGCGGGCTTCGTGGCTCACGTGGTCCGTACGAGCCCCCGGGTTGCGCAGGCTGGAGGTGCGGTCCTGATCACCGCGCTCACCGTCGAACAAGCTCTGGTGGACTTGATCAGCCGCGCAGGTGTGCATGACTTCGACTCCGTCTCGCCGGCCGAAGCCGGGTCCTTGGCGCTCGACTACTTGCACGCGGCATTCGACAGTGGCCCGCCCGGCGCAACCGACGCCGGGGATGTGGAGGTTCGCTCATCGCTCGGTAGCACGGCGGTGACGGTGGTCCGCGGCGCCGTCCGGATCGGCGATGGTCACCCCATCCGATCCTGGGCGGATGCAGAGGCATCGCTGAAGCCCCTATTCGCTGCCTCGTCCCTCGCGGTTGGCTGAGGATGGTTCGATGAGCACCACGTATGGGGCCGACGTCGCCCAGTTGCGGGCGCTCGCGGCGCAGTTCGAGCAAACCGCTGATCTACTCGAACGCGGGCGGATGGCGGTGGGGAACGCGATCCAGATCAGCGCCTGGGTCGGCCCCTACGCGGCAACCTTCCGTCTCCACTGGCAGGCGGAACACAGCCAGCGGATCGTGACCGTTGCGGGCGGTCTTCGGCGCAACGCCCAGATTCTTCGAGCTAACGCCGATGGCCAGGAGCGGGCGAGTGCCGTCGATCAGGGCCCCGCGTGGGCACCACACGTACCCGGCTCTGCGCATGCGCCCGCCGGGCCAGGCTTCTGGGACGGTGCGGGGGAGTGGTGGGCGACGGCTCGCGAGTATTGGGGGGACTACCGGGCCTTCGTGGCTCCGGTGAGCCTCGCGACCGCAGTGACCGGCCTGGGCTTCCTGGTCACGAGCGTGCGCGACGCAACCAGCGTGAACGCGCTGGGTCATGCGCTTGGGTTCTGCGAGACCTATCGTGACCTGTCGGCTGTGAAGTCAGCCATGAACTTCGGCTCCACCGCGGGCAAGGTCTTCGGCTGGGTTGGAGTCGGACTGAACGCGGTGGATGCGGTGGGTTCCTACGCCAAGGGGGACTACGCCGGGGGCGCCTGGTCGACATTCAAGGCGGGACTGGGTGTCGGGGCGTTGCTCGCGCCGCCGCCGGCGGACCTCGTCTTCGCAGGCGTGGGTGCCGCGGTGACGATCGGTGAGTTCGCCTACAAGCATCGCGAGGAGATCGCTGCCTTCGCGAACAACGTGGCCGATACTGCGCAGGAAGTCGGCAGCAAGGTCGCTGACGTCGCGTCCGACCTGGCCGAGGACGTCGGCAAGGTCGCGGGTGACTTCATCGACGGCCTGGGCAAGGTCGCGGAGTCGTTGTGGCCATTCTGAGAAGGGAAATGAAGTGAGCGAGCAAGTGAATGAGCGCCGGGCGCCAGGCGACTGGTCGGTGGAGGGCGAGCCCTTCGTCGGCTTCGGGGCCGCCGAGCTGGCGTACCTCCTCTCGCGTTACGAAGGCCCGGCGGTCGATCGGACGGCGGAGCTGCTACGAGTGGACCGAAACGCAGCCAGTGAGGAGTTCGTAGCTGCGGGGGCCTCTTCGCTGCTGGCCCGGGGGCTGCTGAAGCTTCGCGGCGACCAACTCGACCTTGTGGGCCCGGCGGCAGCGACGGCATACGCGTTGGCGGGAGCGGAGCATTGGACCGAGCTGGCGTTCATGATCGACCGCGAGACCGCTGCCGACGGGGCTCTCGTACTCCGGGCCGGCAGTGTGGTGACGCTGTTGCAGCCGCGTGCTCTGGGCACGTGGTTTGTGCTCGCGAAGGAGCCGGGAGTAGAGACTGCCGAGGCAGTGGTCGCTCTGGCCGATGGCTTCCTGGCCGGACACGAGGGAGGCGCAGTCTTTCTCGCTGCGCACTCGGCAGCGGGGGACGCGACCGCGTTCCTGCGCCGGTCGGCCGAGAGTCAATGGGAGCTGGCGCGCGGGGAGGCCGTCTTCTGGGAGCCGGGCATCGAGGTTTCCGGCCGGGACTCCGCAGTGTCCTTGGTAGCGCAGCTACTGAGTGCATCCGGCGTCGAGCTCTGACATGGGTTGGGTTACCGGGTGGCACCCCGATGATCGCGATGGGCTCCGTGAGCCCTTCGCGTTCGCTGGTGGCGTCGATCCGGATCGCACTCCGGTGAGGTCTCCTTGGGCTCTCCTGGCGATCGCGCTTGTGGTCCAGCTGGTCATGCTGGTCGCGGCCGTGATGAGCATCAGGGGCTATCTCGCCGATTCGTCCCCGGACCGCCCGTTGTGGCTTCCCCTTCTGGGCACGTCGCTGGTGCTGCTGCCCGTACCTCTGGTCTGGGTGGGCATCGTGCGGGTGAGGTGGTTGCTGAGATACAGGCGCGCGACCGGGCAGTCCCCGATCATCGTGCGCGATCGTGATCGCTGAGAGGCGCGGAGATGGCAAAACCACATAAGTTCGCTTGGAACGGACTCGATGTCGAGACATCACTGAGCGTCGAGCAACTGGCCAATATGGCCCAGCGCGCCGCGCAGGAGTGCACAGGGGATCTGTGGCACGGGAAGCACCGGATCGTGTCCGTCCGTTCCACCGATCGGCAGATCGAGTTCCGGATCAACGACTTCCTGATCACCTTCAAGAAGTTCATGGTCTTCCACCTCGACTTCGAGGTGAAGAACGGTCGTACGTGGATGTCCAGCCGGATCGCCTGGTACGTGACCACCCAACCCACGGTCGGCGGCTTCATACCGGCCGGCACCAAGAGCATGGTCGGCCACCACACCTACATGCAGTTCGCCCACCACCTCGCGGGCCAGGTGCGGGCAGCGGATCCGCAGGCTCGGGTCACGCTGCGCGAGGGGGTTGCCTCGACGTCGGTCCCGCCGGCGGGATCCGCCACAACGGCGCCTGTGCGGGACAAGGCGGCACCGGTGCCCCCACCAGTGCCAGCGGCGGCGGGGCCGGCGCGGGCGGACTTCGCTGCACCCCCACCCCCACCAGTGCCAGCGGCGGCGGGGCCGGCGCGGGCGGACTTCGCTGCACCCCCACCCCCACCAGTGCCAGCGGCGGC
>DJWE01000070.1 GCA_002441465.1 Propionibacteriaceae bacterium UBA6238
CATCCACAGGATTTGACAATTCCTCCACGGTGTTGTCGGCTCCACTGTCTGGGCACCCGATACTCATCCCGCCCATTGCTGAAGAGGTCAGAGGACTTGACCTCACGGATCACGCCAGGTATGGCTCAATCCAGCGCTCCAAAGCCCCCAACGGCATGGCACCGGCCTGCTGCGCCACGACCTGCCCTTCCCGCAGCAGGACCAACGTCGGGATAGATTGAACACCAAACGCAGCCTGGGTGGCAGGCGACTGGTCCACGTTGACCTTCACGAGCTTCAGCCGCCCCGCGTACTGCACCGCTAGCTTCTCCAAGATCGGCGACAACTGCTTACACGGGCCGCACCACGGCGCCCACAGATCCACCAACACTGGCAGCCTCGACGAATCGCTGATACGGCCGAAATCCGTGTCCTCAGCCTCAACGATCCACGGCAACGATGCCCGACACTTGGCGCATCGCGGCAGACCGGCCGCCACCGCAGGGACCCGATTACGCGCTCCACAACCCGGGCAAGCGCTGATGCGAGAGTTCATACTTTCCTCCGCGGCTCACGTTCGGGCCGGCCATGCACAGGCCGACTCCCACTTCAAGGATGCCCTCGATCGCGTTGGTGGAACAGATGATCCGGCGGATCTCCACGTCGTAGTCCAGGAACAGCCGCGAACTCGGTCCAGGCGTTGCGCCACAACCTCGTGATGGCCGGGTACGGGTCGCCCCATTTGGTGTCGAACTCGTCGAACCGCTCGCGGGCGGCGGCCTCGGTCGGGGCGGTGTACACCGGCCTCAGGTCCTTGCCCATCTCCTCCCAGTAGTGGCGGGACGCGAACCGGAACGTGTTGCGGATCAGGTGGATGATGCACGCCTGCACGGTCGCCAACGGCCAGCAGGTCGTGATCGACTCGGGCAGGCCCTTCAGCCCGTCACACAACGCGATGCACACGTCCTCGACGCCGCGGTTCTTGATCTCGGTGAGCACCCCGAGCCAGAACTTCGCTCCCTCGCCGCCGTCGCCGGCCCACAGCCCCAGGATGTCGCGCTCCCCATTGGTGCTGACCCCGATCACGACATAGATCGGCTTGTTGCGGACCTGGCCGTCGCGGACTTTCACCACCAGGGCGTCGAGGAAGATCACCGGATACACCCCCGGTCCAGGGGCCGGTTGGCCCACTCGGTCATCTCCGCGGTGACCTTGTCGACGATCCGGGAGATGGTGTCCTTGGACACTGTCACCCCGTACACCTCAGCGAAGTGGGCGGCGATCTCCCCGGTCGTCAACCCGCGCGCGGTCAGCGACAACACGATCTCGTCCACCCCGGTCAACCGCCGCTGCCGCTTCTTCACGATCTGAGGCTCGAACGACGACTCGGTGTCGCGTGGCACCTCGATCTCAACCGGCCCGATCTCGGTCCACACCGTCTTCGCCCGGGTCCCGTTACGCGAGTTCCCGCTGTTACGGCCGGCCGGGTCATGTTTGTCGTAGCCCAAGTGCTCGGTCATCTCCGCGTCCAACGCAGTCTCGAGCACGGTCTTCGTCAGGCGGTTGAGCAGCCCCCCAGGGCCCACCAGCTCAACGCCCTGCTCCTTGGCCTGCCGCAGCAGCTGCTCGGCCAACTCCTTGGTACCGACGATCTCCCCAGTCACAGGGTCGATCATCTCGGCAATCTCGGTCATGGTCTTCCTCTCGATCAGACCAGACCAGTTCCACCGTCATTCAGACAGACCCCGGCCAGTTGCGGACCCCGGGCTCCAGCCCGGGTGGTTCGGTACATCCTCAACTCGGCATTATGCACGTGATGGTCGGGGCGGGGGTTCATGAGGCTTCGCTTTCGGTGATGGTGGCCAGGAGGGCTCGGTAGGTACCGGCTCGGTGGTGCTGGTCCTTGGCGACGGCGTCGTCGTATTGGGCTTGCAGGGTGGGCCGGAACTCGATGCTGGTGGTGAAGAAGGTGCAGGTTTCACAGATGCACTCGAAGGCGCACTCGAGCGCGGTGGGCCGGTTGCAGCGGCCGTTGCCGAGGAGCCGGTCGTGCTCGCGGGACAGCCGGGTCATGTTCGGGCCGAGGGTGTCGGCCGGTAGCTGTCCGGCTTGGGCATAGAGGGCGTCGACTTTCTCGGTGACCGCGAAGTACTCGTCGGCGACGGTCCGGTTCGCGATCTTGGCGTAACGCAGGGTCATGTCGAGGCTGTGGTGGCCGAGCATGGCGGCGACCGCCTCGATGCTCATGCCGCGGTTGATCGCCTGGGTGGCGAGGGTGTGGCGCAGCTGGTGGGGGTGGATGTGGCCGATCCCGGCCGTCCGGGCGGCGTGGTTCAGGATCCTGGTGACGGAGTGCCGGTCGGCGGGCCGGCCGCTTTCGCGGGGCAGGAGCAGCGGGTTGGCCGGGTCGACGTAGGTGGTCCGATAACGGTCGATGAGGTCGACCAGGTCGGGGTGCAGCGGCAGGTAGCGGTCGTCGCGGAGCTTGCCGACCGGCACGTGGAGCCAGGGCATCTCGCCGAACAGGACCACCGCGTTCGCGGGCAACGCGATGTACTCGCTGACCCTCAGCCCGGTACGGAGCAACATCTCGACGGTGACCCGGACCAGGAGCCGGTCGTCGTGGTGGGCGGCGCGGAGCAGTTTCGCGGCGGTCGGGTCATCGAGCGCTTTGGGCAGCGGGTGGTCCTGGCGGGGCAGGTCGCCGGGGAACATCGGTACCCGGGCTGGCGCTTCGTCCCAGCCCCACTCGTCTATCCGGACGAAGAACATCCGCAGCGTCCCGAGCCGGTGAGCCAGGGTCGCGTTCGACGCCAGCTGTTGTCGTCCTGGGCGGGCGGCGAGCCACGGCTTGTATCCCTCGACGTGGGCACGTGCGACCTGGTCCAGGCTGGTGATCTCGGGATGATGCTGGTGCAGGAACGTCGCGATCGAACGCAGCGCCTGGTCGGTGTTACGCACACTCCCCGGCCGCAGGACGGTGTCGATCTGTTCCAGGTAGCGGCGCATCGGCCCCGCCAGCCCGGGCACGGCCTCGGCCAGTTCGGGCCATTGGCACATCGGTGCCATCCCGTTGCGTTTGGTGCCGCGGCGCGCCTGCGGGCTCCCCGGCACCGGACCAGTCGGCCGGCGCTCACCCCACGGCTTCACCACGCACCCCTGCCGGCGAACACCTGGGCGTCGATGACCTCGGCCGCCTTGCGGTATTGCGAGGCGAGCCAGTCATCGGCCAGGTGCAAATAGATCCTGGTGGTCTCGATCGATGCGTGCCCGGCCTGGGCCTGCACCGCTTCCAGCGCCATCCCCGCTTCCCGGAGGCGGGTCAGGCAGGTGTGGCGCAACTCATGGCAGGTCGCGTGCGACAACCCGGCCCGAAGCCGGGCACCGGTGAGGACCTCATCCAGGCCCCGGACCGACAACGGCCCGCCCCGGTGAGGCCCTTTCAACACCACGAACACGGTATCGCTGGCCGCGCCGGCGGGCCTCTCGGTTTCGAGGTAGGCGGCGAGCTCGGTGAAGAACCTCGGCGAAACCGGGACCAGGCGTTGACGGCCGCCCTTGCCGTCACGGATGAACAGCCGGCGCTCAGCGACCCGGAGGTCCTCCATCCGCAGGCCGAGCACCTCGCAGCGCCGGAGGCCGCCCAGCACCATCGCTGCGACCATCGCCCGGTCCCGGTGGCTCCGTAACGCCTGGGTCAGCGCATCCACCTCGGCCGGGGTGAGGATCCTGGGCAGCTGGCGGACCCTGCGGGTCAACGGCACGCCCTGTCGGGGCCGCTGCCGTTCACGCCGGGTCGGCAACCCCCGCGGCACCGCCCACCACCGAGAAGAACACCCTCAGGTCGTACCCGGCGGCGAGCACCGAGTTCGGCCGGGCCCGACCCGCCAGGAACTCCAGATAGTCAGCCACCAACGGCTCGTCATCGCCAGCAATCCGCCGCCCCGCAGCAGCAGCCGCGTTCACACCCAGGATCACCTCAACATCCCCCGTCCAGCCGACCGGAACGCCGACGGGACCATCGAAACCACCAGTGGAGAACGGGACAAGATCACGTGCATAACAAGCAGATCCGGATGGATCCGAGTTGACGGCAGACCGACGGCGAGCTTGCTCGGCATGGAGTTCGCGACGGCGCCGAGCTGGTTCACCGAGCGATCCCGCGACTGGGGGGCGTCAGAGCCGTCGGCGATCTGGGCCGTGGGGATCTATTCGGGGCTGAGACGGTCTCCCATCGCGGTCCCTGGCCTGGCGTTGCCGCCGTGCTGGTCCCCGGCGGGTGGTGGAGCTGGTCGAGTGCGGTCTCCAGGGCTCGCCCAGCCTGTGTGCAAGCGTCGAGCAACGCCTCGCCGGCGCGGGTTGCGGGGTGGGGCACCCAGTCGGAGCGGCTGGCTCCGGGATGGTGGGTGAGGTAGGTCGGCCCGAGAGCCTCAACGCTGATCCAGAGGTTCCTCCTGTTGATGACCTGGATCAGCGCTGACTTGTAGCACGCCGCGACCTTCTCGGCAGCGCGCAGCGCGGCGCGCATCGCTGCTTGCCGCGACGGGGCTCCTGGGTGCCCGAGTCGGTGTGTGGCGAGTGCTTGGTCGAGGTCTTGCGATCGGTGGCGCAGTTCGGTGGTGCGGCCGCCGAGCCGAATCTCGGGTGGCCAGTCGGCGGCACGCTGCCATGCCTGGGACGCCTTGGTGAGTGCCGCTGATGCTGCGACTCCGAAGGGCCGCTCGCCCGTCGGTTCAGCGAATGTGGCTGCTGCAGTGCTGCAGATGGTGGCGATCGTGGCCGCCGTGCGTTGGAAGGCGTACGACGTCACCCGGGTCGGGCTGTGCAGGATCTCGATCGCGGCTTCGGCCCACCGAGCGACCGCCTGGTCAAGGCCGCCGGGACTCTGTCCGAGCGCGAGCAGCCCGATCGGCTCGTGGAGATCTCCTTGCGGGACGTAGGAGGCCGCATTGGTAGCGTCAGCGAGATCACGAATCAGTGCCGGACCCGAGAAGGCCTGGTCGACGGGACAGGCAGCAAGGCTGACCGTTGCGACGTGGTGCAGTGTGGCAAGGACTTGGGAGCGCAGTTGCCCTCGGTCAGCATGTCCGGTGTTCCTCACGGACTCCGGGTTGGCGTTCAGGGTGTCGGCGAGAACCCCCAAGGTGTAGCCGATTGTTGTGATAGGGGAGTTGACGGGTTCCTCTGCGGGCTCGGCCTTCGGCATTGCTTGCAGGATCGTCATCACGTCCGGTGGGGGGTCAATCAGGGCCAGGATTCGGATCGCGTTTCCGACCACGCGGCTGAGTCCGGAAATCTCGGTCGTGGACGGCATGGACGGTTGTGCGCTCAGGTCGAGGGTCCGGTCGTGGAGCGCGGCGAGAAGCGCGTTAACGGCGGCCACGGTCGCCTGCCTGGACGAGGACCGTCTGGAGGGCGGGCCAGATCTTGGATGGCACGATGTCGGGCCGCCGGCCGAGGAGCCGGCCCGCCGTAGCCAGGGAGTCGGCCGCGGTCTCCGCGGCAGGCACAAAGGCCGGTTCGATGTCGAGTTCTTCGAGGAGGTTCTCGATGTCGAGGATCTGGCTGGCGAGCGCCAGCGCCTGCCCGGTCGGGTCGGGCTCGGCCAGCAGCTGGTGGGCTGCGTGGCGGAGGTGCCCGAGGGCATCGGCGAGATCATGCTTCGCGTCCGGCATGGGTTCTACCTCGCCAGCCTCGGCCCGCTGCGTCCGCGGGATCGGCTTGCGGAGGCCAGGACCTCGCCGCGGGGGCGTCCCGTAGCGGTCACGGTCTCCCACACCCGGGGTGACGGCCGGACGACGGGCGTGATGGCCTCGCCAATCGGCATGTCGTCGATCGGCTCACTGGGGGTTTGGGTGTGGGTGAGGATGCGGTGGGCGGCGGCGATGACGCGCTCGCCGGTGGTTCTGATGATCTCGTCGAGGCTGCGGAGGTCGTGGTCGCGTCCGGCGGCTTCGATTGCCCAGCCGGCGACGTAGTTGAAGGTGTACTGGCTTGCGTCGAGTCCGTGCGCCTGGGTGACGAGGTAGGCGGTTGACTCGGCGATCACCTCGAGGACGCCGCGGCAGTGCTGGCTTCCATAGGTGGCAATGTCGGCCGTGTCCATGGTGAGCGCGTGGGCGGCTTCGTGGCACAGCGTGCGTACCGACTGCGCGTCGTCGACGTCGGCCCGGACCCGGACCTCCTTGGTGGCGAAGTTCGTGTAACCGTTCGCGCCGCCGCAGTCGCCGCGGGTGAGGCTGAAGCCCTCGGCGGCGACGAGCCGGGCGAGGGAGTCCCAAAGCCCTGGTGGTGCCTGGCCGGCGAGCAGGGAGGGTTGTGGACGTTCGGTCTGGGGTGGCGGGTCGACCTGGCTGGCATCGAACACGTGCGCGACACGTACTCCGGTCATCTGGCGGCGCGTGATCGGCCGGCCATTGGTGTCGAGGACGGCGTTGCCATTGGCGTCCTCGAATGGCAGCAGTCGGGTGACGGGTGCGAGGATCGGGATCGACTTCTCCCCGCGGCGTACCTGGTGTCCCTTGGCCAGCCAGGTCCGGTAGCCAGCCACCAAAGTGGCGTCTGGCTTGGCCATATAGATCAAGCAAGAATTCGAGAACGAGTACTGGTGGAAGCCGCTGGCGAACTTCAGCCAGCGCTGCCAAGCGTCTCGGTCGTCGAAGGTGGCCAGCTTCGCGGCGAGATCGCGGTGCATCTGCTCGATGGCTTCCCTGCGGCTGGCCTCGGCAGCCTCGCGCTGCTGCGGCGTGTGCTTGTCAGACTTCGGCATCGCTGTCCCCCGGGTTGATGGGCTTCTAACCCACTAAGCCGAAAACGGGGGTGCGATCCGGACAGCCGGGAGAAGATCTGCCTCCCGGGGCCGCACGTCGGCCGACCGGGGCGAGGGCCCGAGGCGTCCGGCACCCCGTGGGGTCTGGACGGTTCAGCCTGGAGGCGGGGCGGCCGGCTCGCGGCGGAGGTCGTAGATACGACGGGCGATGAAGTCGCGGCGGGTGTCGTTGACGAGCTTCAGGCCGGGCATGTCGTCCAGGTAGAGCCGGCTTAGCTTCGGGACTCGAGTTTCGGTGACGATGACGACCTGGAGCCGGTCGGCTTCGCTGGCCAGGTGGTCGAAGACGCGCCGGCGGAACGGGGCGGCGAGGCCGCGCCCGCGGTGGGCGGCGACGTGGTCGGAGAGCAGCCACGCACCCTCAGGGGTGGGATGGACGATCATGGTGGCGGTGGCGTCGAAGTAGCCGACCACCCAGCCCTGGCGACACCAGCGTCGAATGCTCCACCGAATGCCGAACGGCAGCAGGGCAAGCGGGACGAGGAACACGACAACCGTGGCGATGACCGCTCGCATCGGGTCGAGGGGTAGCCCGTACGGCAGCCCGCCGACGAGCCAGAGTCCCCCGACCAGGAGTGCCGCGGCGGCGACATAGGCCAGGAGCCCGGGATCCAGCTGTCGCCGGGACAAGCGTCCGAGGAGGCGGACGGTGGTCCGCGTCAGGGGCTCGGTTCCGGGCAGGGGCGAGGGTTGCGGCGGGAGCGGCGCTTGGTGGCGGGGTGGTGTCACCATGGAACGACTGTGCCCGCCTATCCGGGTTCAGGCCATGGGTAAAGACTGCCGAGCCTGCTGAAGCTCAACCGGGTGCCGTCACTTGCCCGGTAGCGGCCTTCCGGATCGGGCCCGAGCGGGACGCTGTGTTCGTGGCTGCCGCTGGCGTGCGCGATCGCGGCCAGGACCAGCTGGACATGGTCGCGATCCAGCCCGGGAATGTCCTGGTACAGGTTGACCGGTCTCCCGCCGAGCAGGGCCGCGGCGATGCGCAGCAGTCGGGTCTCGCCACCAGAGTAGGCGGCCAGGGCGTCCTCGGTGAGCTGGTCGACATCAACCCACCACCATCCCGGATCCTCACCGGCCCGGATCCAGGGCAGGACACTGCTGGCGAAACGACCGCCGCTGGTACGGATCAGCAGTTCGACGCCCGCCTCGAGCGGATAGATCCCTTTCGCCCAGACCCGCAAGCCTGATGCGGTCTGCTCCACCGTGGCGTTCATCGACATGCCCGCTTCTTGACGACTGGCGCGGGATCCCCGGCAGCACCGCTCGGACGCTCCAGCACGCTGGCGCGCTCGAGTGAAGCGACGTCCCGTGCGCCGGCGCGGATCACCGACGCGAGTGCCGGACCGAGCCCCTCGGCGATCACCTGCCGGTCACCAAGATCGCGCAAGGTGTCGAGCCAGCGTCGCCGCAGGGCCGGTGTGGTGCCGCTGAGCACGGCAGCGATCACGACGACGACCAGCGCGTTCCACCGGGCTGCCTGGACGTTATCCACGATCGCGACCCCGAACACCATCCAGCGGATCTTCCACGACGCCCCCATCAGGCGGGAGCCGCCGGTGGTCATGCCGAACACCACGGTGACCATCTCGACCAGCCTCCACGGCACGCAGTAGACGTCCACGACGGCGACCAGTAGAGATCCCCACACCGGCCGCTGGCCCAGAGCATGGCTGACCAGGGCTGAGGTGTGCTCGTCGTTCAGCTCGCCAGCGACGATCCGGCGGACCACAGAAGGACTGACCACCAGATCAGCCGGGGTCGGAACGACCGCCCCGCCCGGGCCGGTCCGCGTCCCGATCCAGATCCTGGGTTGGTGACGACCCCGCAGACACGCGATCGGCACGATCGCCGCCTGAACCCGTTCCCGCTCGAACGCGCTGGCCGGCCGGGCACCGAAGCGCCACCACAAACCGACTCGAGTGTCGCGAACCAGCAGGCACACCACCCCAACGGCGATCACGGCCAGCGCCGCCGTCAGGGAGAGGCCAGCCACGACGAGCCAGACCACGCTGGAAAAGACCAGACCGGTGATCTGTGCCCGCAGCCACACTCGACGCCAGGTCATGGTCACTCCCCCACCGGGACGAGCTTCGCCAGACGCCCGACTTCCCGGACGTCCAGGACACCGGCACACAGCTCGGCAATGTCGGCAATGGTGGCGCCCTCGGCGACCATCGCGCGCACCGCGGCCGCTGCGGCCTGCTCGGCCTGCGCCACGGCCGCATCCCGTCCCGCCACCACCGTCAACAGCCGCACGGCATGGTCCCGGATCCGCTTCTCCCGCGCCTCCCGGTCACGCTGTCTGATCAGCAACGCCTCGTTGACCCGTCGCCGGGCCTCCTGGCGAAAGTTCTGCTGAGTGCCGCCCATGACCACGGCCTCCTTCCGATCGGCTCCTCACACCACTAAGCCGAAAACCGACCCCCGATCCGGACAACAACAACCCACGAATCTCAACCCACGCCACCGACACCGCAGCCAAACCCACCCGCCCGACGATGTCCCCCCACCCGAGACAGCTGATCCCATGTGCGACACACCTCTTGCACGAGGCGAAAAACCGAGCGGAATAGCACTCTCCGGCAACGCCTGACAAGCAGCGATCCCGTTAAACGGGATCTCGATACTCTTCGCAACTTCATGGCCGGATCTGTCCGGATCGACCCCCCGAATCCGGCTTAGTGGGTTGTGACGATGAGCATGAAGCGGATCACTGCCGGGTCGGGCTACGACTACCTGACCCGGCAGGTGGCCGCCATGGACTCCACCGAGAAGGGCTACACCGGGCTCGCGTCCTACTACACCGAGAAGGGAGAAACCCCCGGCACCTGGATCGGCACCGGCCTGGCCGGCGTCGACGGACTGAACCCGGGCGACATCGTCACCATCGAACAGATGCAGGCCCTGTTCGGCGCCGGCCTGCACCCCCTCGCCCAGCAGCGCAGCGCCGCTCTGGAGGGCACCGACGCCACCGAGGACGACTACCTGGCCGCAACCCGGCTCGGGAAGCCGTTCGCTGTCTATCCCGACGATGTGAGCCCCTTCCGGGTCGAGGTCGCCCGTCGGCTCGAACAACTCAACTCCTCCCGCGGACTACCCGTCCGGGCGGCGAACTCGATCGAGGACCGGGCCCGGATCCGGACCGAGGTGGCGCTGGAGATGTTCCGCGGACAGTACGGACGCGACCCGCTCGACCAGCGGGAGTTGGCTGGCCACATCGCGAAACTGTCCCAGCAGAAGACGACCGCGGTGGCCGGGTTTGACCTGACCTTCTCCCCGGTGAAGAGCGTCTCCAGCTTGTGGGCGCTCGCCGACCCGGCCACCGCCGCCACGATTGAACGCGCCCACCACGCCGCGGTCGCCGAGGCGCTCTCCTTCATCGAACGCACCGCCTTGTACACCCGCACCGGCTCGGGAGGGGTGAACCAGGTCAACGTCCGCGGCCTGATCGGTGCCGCGTTCGTGCACCGCGACTCCCGCGCCGGCGACCCCGATCTGCACACCCACGTCGCTGTGGCGAACAAGGTCCAGACCGCCACTGATGGACGCTGGCTGTCCATCGACGGACGCGTCCTGTTCAAGGCGATCGTGTCCGCCTCCGAGACCTACAACACCGCCCTCGAACAACACCTCACCGCAACCCTGGGCGTTCGATTCGCCGAACGACCCAACCCCGACCGGCGCAAGCTCCCCGTCCGCGAGATTGTCGGCATCGACGAGGGACTGAATAGGCGGTGGTCGCAGCGACGGCAGAGTATCGAGGCGCGCCGCCGCGTCCTGGCCGCCGCGTTCCAGCGCGACCACGGCCGTCCGCCCACCCCGGTCGAGGAGATTGCGCTGGCCCAGCAGGCCACCCTGGAGACCCGGGAGGACAAGCACGACCCGCGCACCCTGGCCGAACAACGCACCACCTGGCACACCCAAGCGCTCGAGGTTCTCGGCGGCGAACCCCAGCTCCAGACCATGATCGGCCAGGCCCTGCACCCCGGCCGCCACGCCCGGCCCGAGCTGGATCGGGAGTGGTTCGACCGGACGGTGGAGGCGATGCTGGCCCGGATGGAGGCCAACCGGTCGACCTGGCAGGACTGGCATCTGCGGGCCGAAGCCCTCCGCCAGGTGAGGGCCGCCGAGGCGCCCCCGCAGCACACCCGGTGGTGGGTCGACCACCTCGTCGCCGCCGCGATCGCCCGCTCCGTCCCCATCACCAAGACCAGTGACGGGATCGAGGAACCCGCATCGCTACGCCGCGCCAACGGCGACAGCGTCTACTACGTCGCCGGGTCGCAGTTGTTCACCTCCGGCTGGGTCCTGCAAGCCGAGCAACGACTGGTCGCGGCAGCCGGGCAACACGGTGGGATGGTCGCGAATCCGACCGCGATCGACCTGGCGCTTCTCGAATGCGCAGCGAACCGGGTCCTGCTCAACCCCGGCCAAGTCCTTCTCGTCCGCGAAATGGCGACCTCCGGGGCCCGCGTCCAGCTCGCGATCGCGCCGGCCGGATCGGGCAAGACCACCGCCATGGACGCCCTGTCGATGGCCTGGACCGCGTCCGGCGGCAACGTCATTGGCCTCGCCCCGTCCGCCGCCGCAGCAGCCCAACTCGGAACCCAGATGCAGGGCCACCACGACACCCTGGCCAAGCTCGTCTGGGACATCACCCCCGGCCTCGGCGACCCCACCACCTGGAACCGGCGCATCGGACCCAAGACGCTGGTGATCATCGACGAAGCCGGCATGGCCGACACCATCTCCCTCGACCAAGCCGTCACCTACATCCTGCAACGTGGCGGCAGCGTCCGGCTCATCGGCGACGACCAACAACTCGCCGCCATCGGCGCCGGCGGCGTCCTGCGCGACATCCAAGCCCACCACGGCGCCCTCCGGCTCACCGAACTGCTCCGGTTCACCGACCCCGCCGAAGGCTCCGCCTCCCTCGCGCTGCGCGAAGGCCAGCCCGCCGCACTCGGCTTCTACCTCGACCAACACCGCATCCACGTCGGCGACGAAACCACCATGGCCGACCACCTCTTCGACGCCTGGACCACCGACCGCAACAACGGCCGCGACACGATCATGCTCGCCGGCACCCGCGAACGCGTCGCCGAACTCAACCAGCGCGCCCGCACCCAACGCCTCCACGGCCACCCCCCGCAGACCGAGGTTGATCTCGCCGACGGGAACAGGGCCAGCATCGGCGACACCATCATCACCCGGCAGAACAACCGGCTACTACGTGTAGCGACCAACGACTGGGTCAAGAACGGCGACCGGTGGACCGTCACTGGCACCACCCGCAACGGCGGCCTCCAGGCCCGCCACACCCAGTCCGGACGGCACGTCACCCTGCCCGGCGACTACGTCGCCGAACAAGTCGAACTCGGCTACGCCTCCACCATCCACACCGCCCAAGGCATCACCGCCGACACCGTCCACGGCCTGCTCACCGGCACTGAGACCCGCCAGCAGGCCTACACCATGCTCACCCGCGGACGACACCACAACGCCGCCTACCTCGTCGTCGTCGGCGACGGCGACCCCCACACCGCAATCAACCCCGAGACCATCAACCCGCCCACCCCGACCAACATCCTCGAAACGATCCTGGCCCGCGACGAATCCCCCGTCTCGGCCACTACCCAGCTCCGCGACGCCCACAACCCCGCCCTTCGACTCGGACCCGCCGTCGCCCGCTACAGCGACGCGCTCAGCTACGCCGCCGCCCACATCGCCGGCGACATCGGCCTGCGCGGCCTCGAACGACGAGTCGAACAAGCCCTCCCCCGGATCACCCACTCCCCCGCCTGGCCCACCCTCCAAGCCGAACTGCTGCTCGTCGAAGCCGACCGGCGCGACCCCATCCAAGCCCTCGCCCGCGCCGTCGCCGACCCCATCACCGCGGGTCGCGAGCCCGCCGCGATCCTCGCTTGGCGCATCGCCGACCAGCGCACGAGCCGCAGCGACGGACCGCTCCCCTGGCTGGCCGGCATCCCCACCGAACTCGCCCAACACCCACTGTGGGGCAACTACCTCACCGACCGCCAGAACCTCATCCGCGAGCTCGCCGAACACATCCGCGACGACCAGAGCCAGCCGGCCTGGGCCGCACTCATGTCGGCTGCTCCCCCGGCCAGCCTTGTCTCCGAGATCGAGGTCTGGCGGGCGGCCAACGGCGTCCCCGCCACCGACCTGCGTCCCACTGGCGAACCCCAACACGACGCCGCCGGCCACCGCTTCCAGCAGCGACTCGACCATCAGCTCCACGCCAGCCAGACCGCCGCTCTCGACGAATGGCACGACACCCTCGCCGCCATCTCCCCGGCACTCCTGGCCGACGACTTCGCACCCACCCTCGCCCGCCGGCTCGCCCAACTCTCCAGCAGCGGCATCAACGCCCGCGGCCTCATCGACCACGCCGCCAAGCAGGGACCGCTGCCCGATGACCACGCCGCCGCCGCGCTGTGGTGGCGCATGGCCGGACACCTCACCCCAGCCGTCGCCGAACAAGCGGACACCGCGCACCACCTGACCACCGAATGGCTCGACCAGTTCACCCAGACCATCGGCCAGCACGACACCAAGAGGCTGATCGGCAGCCCCTCGTGGCCCGCCCTTGTCACCACCATCGAGCACGGGCTGGCACGCGGCTGGCACCTCGACACCCTCCTCGACGACGCCCGACGAACCCCAACCGACCCGCACCTCGACACCTGCCAAGCCTGGGTCTGGCGACTCTCCCTCCTCACCGACCCCGCAGCCGACCACGACGATCCCGGCCTCATCGAGGACGAACCACCCGCAGACCTCACCGACGGCTACACACCCGCGACACCGGTCCTCCTGACCAGCCCCGACCGGACTGCGAATCAAACCGAACCGCCGAGCATCCCGCTCCTTGACGAGAATGACATCGACCTGGACGTGGATGTGGATCAGGCGCTCGCTCTCGAGGCGATCGTTCGCCGTGGACTGCCGGCCCCCGAACCCACCGCGGCTGAGATCAGGGCCATGCTTGACCGCCGGGACATGTGGCGCGACAGCCCGCCGCGGGAGCGTCTCGTCCAGATCAACCAGCTCACCGCCGACTACTACCAGCACTGCTACACCGACAGCTGGGCCCGCCGCTACGTCACCGAACGCTTCGGCCAAGACCTCACAGACACCGACCTGCGACCCGGATACGCACCCGACGGCTGGACCAGCCTTGTCACCCACCTACGCCGCCGGCACGTTACCGACGAAGAGATGCTGGCCGCAGGCGTCGCCACCCGAGCCAGCACCGGACGCATCATCGACCGCTTCCGCGACCGCGTCACATTCCCCATCACCAACACCGACGGCAAGATCCTCGGCTTCGTCGCACGACGCAACCCCACACACGGCGACGACGACGGACACGGGCCCAAGTACCTCAACACCGCCGAAACCGCCCTGTACCGCAAGGGAGACGAGTTCTACATCGGCGGGGAGCTTCGTCCGGGGAGCATCCCTGTGCTCACCGAGGGCCCACTCGACGCTATGGCGGTCACCCTTGCGACGGGCGGCAGCCATGTCGGGGTCGCCGCACTCGGTACAAGCCTGACTCGCCAGCAAGCGGTGCGGCTACGCGATGGTGGCCAGCAGCCGATCGTGGCCACCGACGCCGACGCGGCCGGCCGGGCCGCCGCCGAACGCGACTACTGGATCCTTGCCGCCGCAGGCCTGGATCCCCGGTTCGCTCGACTGCCCGAAGGCGCTGACCCCGCCGACCTCATCGCCAAGGACCAGACCACCCTCCTCGCCACAACACTGGACGGCGCGGGCCATCTGGGCCGCGAACTCATCGACGAACGGATTCGCAATCTGCCGCCGGAACAGGCCGCGCTCGAAGCCGCCAGAATTCTCGCGGCACAACCACCCGACCGCTGGCCGTCGGGCGGTGAATACATCGCAGACAGGACCGGCGTGCCGTCCAGCCTGATCCGCGCTGCCCTCGTCGGCATGGCTCACGCCTGGAACTCAGGCCCTCGCGAAGCAGCTGACTTCCAGCTTCAACGCGTCACCGAGGTCAGGAGCCGGCTCGCCCCAAGGGCGGCGGACGCAGCACAGCAGGATGTCGGACCGGACCGTGTCGTCGCAGTGGAACGGCGTGCAGCTTCCGCGCGGCCAAGGGCACGAGGCCCTCGTCCCGCGAGCGGCCCTGCAAGGTAGCCCAACACGAGGTGGGCACGTCGCTCACGGCGTCAGGTCGGACCTAAGTTCCGGCAGCAGCCGGAGGAGGTCGACGATCTCGACATCGCAGGCCGGGCCCATCCTGAAGTCGGCCACCGAGATCGCCTGCGTGCCATAGGCCTCAGCGAATCGCTCCCGCAAGCTCTGCTGAGATCTCTCCAACAGGCTTTGCGCCGGCGAGCGAGAACCATTCAGGAACCGGCCCGGCAGGACGCCGACGACGAACAACTGCTTGCGCAGCGGCCGGGGATCCATCGCGAGCGCGACAAGATCCGCAAATACCGTGCGCTTGCGCATCACGTTGCTTCCCGTCTGCCACACCGCAACCTTGAACTCAGCGATCCGACGGTCGGTCTCCAAGTCATACCGCCGGCTCGGATCATTACCCGACGCCAACGAGGGCCGAACCGTGATCCGCTCCCCCGGCTCGAGGATCCGAGGCAGCGTCGCGCAGATCACGCTGGCGTGGATGAGGTCGCTGATCCGACCAAGGGACTCCCTCACCGCAAGAGCTGCAGCGGCGGTCTCCGCCGACAAGACTCCGCCATCAAGCACGCTTCGAACATCATCTGCGGTCAGTCCTTCGAGAGTGGCCTCGATGCCGGCCACACGGCTCGTCAGCGGTTGGCTAGACAGCACAGCCAAGACGGACACCAACTGGGTCGGATTGATCAGCGATCCCGGCGTTTGCGCGGTGGTCTCGTCGTCATCACGATCCAACGAAGAGGAGACCAGACCTGCAGGCGAGGGCTCGATAACTACTGATCTCGGTGTCGGCCCGGACCCGACGGTCGGTGGAATGCCGACAAGCCGATAGCGCCCACGCTCCACTCGCTCAATGTCCGGGTAGGCAACAGCGTGGTTCGAAGGCGCGTTGATACACATGACCGAGCCGATGTGAGTCCGGATCGTCTGGTCGGCGTACTGAGTGCCGCGCCGATGCATCGCGTCGAGAACTTCGATCATTGAGAAGGTCTGGTCAGCACGGGAGGCGACCAAGCCCCGGATCGTCTGGAGTATCTCGGAACGAACAGTCATCGCTGCCTCGCCTTCCGAGCCGGTCGCCCAGCACCTGGCGGTGCAGCGGGCTTCGTGAGCCCGAGCAGCGCCGGCGAACCGGCGCCCCGCCGCAATTCAAAGGCGCGACGGAGTTCCTCATCGGCCTGATGGTGGCTGATCTGTTGGCCACCGCTTGCCTTGATTCGTCGGTTGAGCTTGGACGGGTCGAGATTTGCCCGCCAGTGGACGAGCAGGTGCCAGCAGGCTTCGGCCTCCTCGCGACGCACTTCCACCCGAGGCGTCGCCGTCAGCGTCCTGACAGTCGTTGCAGCCGCTTCGCAGCCCTTCTTCCGCTTGAACCGGTAGAGCCGTAGCTGCGGTGTCGAGCCTCCAAGCTTCGCCTTCATCCGAGCAACTTCTCGTTGGTAGGCCGTTGGGCCGCTGGGCTGCCGCGCCCCGCTCTCGCGGAGGGTGGGCGACCCGAGGTCGGTGCCATGCGGGACGAGCCCGCTCTGAGCGGGCCCCTCGTAGCTGGCCGCCTCCTCCAAGTGCTCGCGGATCACGTCAGCCCGCGGGACGACGACGCCCTCGACCAGCACGTAGTCGGTCGAGCGCGGCTTCTGGTCGCTCGACCGCGTGACTTGGCCGTTCGGCCGTGGCTTGCGCCTGCGGGCCGCCAAGTCGGGCTGGCTGGTTACCGACGGTCGTCTTCTGGCGCGGGGCATCGTTCCTCAGATCGGAAGGCTGGGCAGATTGTCGACGATCTCCATCGTTTCCACCGAGACCCGCGTGACTCGCTTGATTAAGTCGACGATGTACCGCGGGTCGTGGTTCTCGCGACCCCAGTCGTTTGGATCGTTCATGATGCCCGACGCTGTGTCGGTCTTGACCTGGTAGCGGTCGATCAGCCACTCCAGCGCCGAGCGGGAGCCAAGCATTGAATCGCCCCGGGTTCTGTGGAGGCTCTCATTGCAGGGAGGATGAGAGTTGTGGCAGCACCGAAGAAGTACAGCCAGGAGTTGCGTGATCGGGCGACGAGGATGGCGTTGGACGCCCGTCGGGACCCGGTGACGGCGAGGGGGGCGATCAAGCGGATCGCTGACCAGTTAGGGATCCATCCCGAGGCGTTGCGAACCTGGGTGAGGCAGGCCGAGATCGATGATGGGGTCCGGCCGGGCACGACCAGTGACGACACGGCCCGGATCGTGGAGTTGGAGCGCGAGGTTCGTGAGTTGCGGCGGGCGAACGAGATCTTGAAGACGTCTGCGGCGTTTTTCGCGGCCGCGGAGCTCGACCGCAGGATCAAGTAGGCCGACAGGTTCCGGTCGCGGTGGTGGTCGACTACATCGACGCCCACCGTGACCGGGTCGTGGAGGGCCGCCCGCTCGGGGTCGAGCCGATCTGTGAGGTCCTGACCGAGTCAGGAGTCCGGATCGCCCCGAGCACCTACTACGCCGCCCGGAACCGGCAGCCGTCGGCCCGGGCGGTGCGAGACGCCGAGTTGCTCACCGAGATCACCACCGTGCACTCGGAGAATCTGGGTGTCTATGGGGCCAGGAAGATCCACGCCGCGCTGAACCGAAGGCGACAGGATCGGCAGGATCGGGTTGCCCGGTGCACCGTCGAGCGGCTCATGCGGGCCGCCGGGCTGCGCGGGATCGCCAGGGAGAAGACCCGCAAGACCACCATCGCCGACGGCGCCGAGACCCCCAGGCCCCTGGACCGGGTGCAGCGACAGTTCGTTGCCACCTGCCCCAACCGGCTGTGGGTGGCCGATCTCACCTACGTCCGCACCCATGCCGGCTGGACCTACGTCGCGTTCGTGCTCGATGTGTTCTCCCGGATGGTCGTGGGCTGGCAGGTCTCGACCAGCCTGCGCACCGACCTGGCCCTGGACGCCCTCGACATGGGCCTGTGGGCCCGCGGCCGGGCCGGCCAGGACGTCACCGGCCTGGTCCATCACAGCGACAGGGGCGTGCAATATCGAGCGATTCGCTACACCGAGCGACTCGCCGAAGCCGAGGCTGTCGCCTCGGTCGGCTCCAAGGGCGACAGCTACGACAACGCCATGGCCGAGGCGCTGAACTCGCTGTTCAAGGCCGAGTGCATCCGCAACCCGATCATGCGACCGATCGGCGGCTGGAAGAACGTCGCTGACGTCGAGATCGCGGTCGCCGAGTACGTCGACTGGTTCAACCACCGACGCCTCCACGGCGAACTCGGGCTGGTCCCACCCGCCGAATACGAGACCACCTACTGGGCAGCCCAGCCCGACCAGCACTACCGTAAGAACCCGGTCCTCACCGAGGCCGGAACCAGATAACCGAGCCTCCACCAAAGTCGGGGCGATTCACATGTAGCGGTGCGCCGCGGCCGGGATGTCGCCCAGGGTGACGTGCTTGTTGTAGATGATCGCCTTCTTGGTGGTCTTGTCGGCCCACTTCATCTTCTCGACCCGGTACGTGGTCCACGGGTCCATGGTGTGAAGCGGTGCTTGCTCGGCCAGCGGGTACGGCTCGACCGACTCGTAGTTCACATGCAGGTCGGCGAGCTTCTGGCCAGCCTCAACGAACGCTTCGAAGTCAGCTGTGAACGCGGCGAGCGGGATCCGGGGCAGCATCCGCTTCAGGTCCGCAGCGAACGTGGTGCGGTACTGCTCTGAGTGCAGGACCCCGTACACGTAGTAGAAGATGTCGTCCTTGCTCACCTGGGCACCAAACTTGTCCTGGTAGAGCTTCAGGATGCCGTCGGTGATGTTGTCGACCCGCCGATATCCCGACTCATCGACGTCACCTGCGGAATCCAGCAGCGAACCTTGCTCGACGTCAGTGACCTTCTCGTACGTCCAGCGGGGATAGTACTGACCGGGATTGCCAGCACCCCCGAGCACAAGGTTCGGAAGGAGCTCAGTAGCAAGTGCAAGGAACGGAGAGGAGGCAGCGGTTCCCGAAACCCACACCCCGAGGTTCGTGTGGCTTGGCGTAGGAAAGATGCGTTCGAGTTGGTAGACCATGTCGTTAAGTGGGCGATCAAAATAGACCCACTGGCGTGTGAACGGTCTGTACGAGCCCACCCGTAGAGCGTCAGGCCGCCATGCGTATCGCCGCCCCCGATCGGCATCGCTTCGTGTGCTTCGATTCCAGTTGAACTTGCTCTTGTCGTTATCGAGGAAGTCTGCGGCTGCGCGCGCGTCACCACGACTCCGCGACCCTTGCAGCCTCGCCACCTCACTGTTGTAGAAGTCGATGGCTCCGTGCATGTTCCGCTGAACTTCAGTGTTTGAGAAGCCGTACACCCAGGCATCCCGACCGCTGTTCAGTCCTTGTGAGTATCGAGCGAACACAGTGCTCTCATCGGTTCCATCCTTCAGACCTAGCTGTACTCGGCCATCAGGTTGGTGACAGTCGGCTGATCGGGGATTGGCCTCCGAGTGCGGTGTGACGGCGTTCAGTGTTGTAGGCGTTGAGCCATGGGGCAAGCGCGTTGGCGCGGTCGGTGTTGGTAGCGAAGGGCTGCCGGTAGGCCCACTCGACCTGCAGTGTCCGGTTGAATCGCTCGACCTTGCCGTTTTGCCAGGGGCAGTGGGGCTGGATGAACTTGTGCGTGATGCCGCGCTGGTTCAGGAGTGTGCGGACGTCGCTGGAGAGCCGGTAGGAGAAGTGGTTGTCCGAGATCAGGCGCTCGACGGTGATCCCAACGCTGGCGAAGTGGTCCAAGGCGCGGGCGAGGAACGCGGCGGTGGTCGGACCCTTCTCGTCTGGCAGGATCTCGGAGTAGGCGTAGCGGGAGTGGTCGTCGACCAGTGAGTGGACGTAGTCGTAGCCGATCCTGGCCTTCTTGCGGGCAGCGGTGTCGCCAGCCTCGCGACCATGGAGCTTCCAGCCGCCACCGTCGGGGATCCGGCCCAGCTTCTTCACATCGGTATGGACCAGCGAGCCGGGATGGTCGTGCTCGTACCGCACGGCGGTCGTCTTCGATGCTCGGATCACCGCACCGCTGATGGGGTCCAGCTCGTGCAGGTAGGGCAGCTGGTGACGACGCAGGATCCGCGACACCGTCCGGGCCGCCAGGCCGAGCTCGGGCCCGAGCCAGTCCTGGCCACGCCGATGTTCGACCCGTGCAGCCACGACTCGGGCCTCCACGTCAGGGCTGGTGCGCTGAGGGCTGTGGTGCGGCCGGGATGAGCGATCGACCAACCCAGCCTCGCCCTCGACCCGCCACCGGGCGATCCAGCGATGCGCACACTGGCGCGACACCCCCTGGGCCTTGGCCGCATGGGCGACCGGCCAACCCTGCTCGACCACCCTGCTGATCAGCAGCCGCCTGCCGAACACCGTCAGATGAGCCCTACATTGGGACACGGGAGAACCTCCTTCGGATGTGGACCTTCGCAAGTCACACCCCAACGGGGGTTCTCCCTCTTCGTCAACCAGCCCGTGTCACCAACGTCCCGGCCGAGTACACCTAGCGGCGTCAGTCCTCCGAACAACTCCCCGCGCTGGTTCACCCAGTCGCCTGACTCATTGGGATCGATCCGTCGCCGAGGAATTGTCAAATCCTGTGGAT
>DJWE01000082.1 GCA_002441465.1 Propionibacteriaceae bacterium UBA6238
AAGGCGCAGTTCGGTGGCCAGCGCTTCGGCGAGATGGAGGTGTGGGCACTCGAGGCGTACGGCGCCGCCTGGGCCCTGCAGGAGTTGCTCACCATCAAGTCCGACGACGTGCCCGGCCGCGTGAAGGTGTACGAGGCGATCGTGAAGGGCGAGAACATCCCCGAGCCCGGCATTCCGGAGTCGTTCAAGGTGTTGGTCAAGGAGATGAAGTCCCTGTGCCTGAACGTGGAGGTTCTCTCCAGCGACGGCACAGTGGTCGAGCTCCGCGACTCCGAGGACGACTTCCGCGCCAGCGAGGAGTTCGGCATCGACTTGTCTCGGCGTCCCGGCGCGGACTCCTTCCACTCGGTCGACGAGGTCTGACCCGCATGGTCGGTACCGCATCGCTGGGTAAAGCTTCGCGCTTCGCGCTCGCTGACCTGACCATGGCGTCTGCCGCCTGAAAGAGCTCCGGCTCCCCAACAACATCCGTTTAGGGATTCCTGGCAACAGGAGAAAGAGAAGCAACGTGCTGGACGTGAACTTCTACGACGAGCTCCGCATCGGTCTGGCTACGGCCGACCAGATCCGGGAGTGGTCGCACGGCGAGGTCAAGANNGACGGCCTGTTCTGCGAGAAGATCTTCGGCCCGACCCGGGACTGGGAGTGCTACTGCGGCAAGTACAAGCGGGTGCGCTTCAAGGGCATCATCTGCGAGCGCTGTGGCGTCGAGGTGACCCGTTCGAACGTCCGCCGTGAGCGGATGGGACACATCGAGCTGGCCGCCCCGGTCACCCACATCTGGTACTTCAAGGGTGTGCCGAGCCGGCTGGGCTACCTGCTGGACATCGCGCCGAAGGACCTGGAGAAGGTCATCTACTTCGCCGCGTACATGATCACGATGGTCGACGAGGAGGCGCGTCACCGCGACCTACCGTCCCTGGAGGCCAAGGTCGAGGTCGAGCGCAAGCAGCTCGAGGCCCGTCGTGACAACGACGTGAACGCCCGCCTGGCCAAGATCGAGGAGGACCTCGCCCAGCTCGAGGCCGAGGGCGCCAAGGCCGACATCAAGAAGCGCGTCCGCGAGAGCGGCGAGCGCGAGGTCAAGCAGTTGCGCGACCGCGCGCAGCGCGACCTCGACCGCCTGGAGGCCGTCTGGACGCGGTTCAAGGGCCTGAAGGTCCAAGACCTCGAGGGCGACGAGATCCTGTACCGGGAGATGAAGAACCGGTTCGGCAAGTACTTCGAGGGCTACATGGGGGCCGAGGCGATCAAGAAGCGTCTGGCCACCTTCGACCTGGCGGCGGAGGCCGACAACCTGCGCGAGATCATCCAGACCGGCAAGGGCCAGCGCAAGACCCGTGCGCTGAAGCGGCTCAAGGTGGTGGCGGCGTTCCTGAACACCGCCAACTCGCCGCTCGGCATGGTGCTCGACGCGGTCCCGGTGATCCCGCCGGACCTGCGTCCGATGGTGCAGCTGGACGGTGGCCGCTTCGCGACCTCCGACCTGAATGACCTGTACCGCCGTGTGATCAACCGGAACAACCGGCTGAAGCGACTGCTCGACCTGGGCGCGCCGGAGATCATCGTCAACAACGAGAAGCGGATGCTCCAGGAGGCCGTCGACTCGCTGTTCGACAACGGCCGTCGTGGCCGTCCGGTGACCGGCCCGGGCAACCGTCCGCTGAAGTCGATCTCGGACATGCTCAAGGGCAAGCAGGNNNNAAGCTGCACCAGTGCGGCCTGCCGAAGAACATGGCTCTGGAGCTGTTCAAGCCCTTCGTGATGAAGCGGCTCGACGACCTGAACCTGGCGCAGAACATCAAGAGCGCCAAGCGGATGGTGGAGCGCCAGCGTCCTGTCGTGTGGGACGTGCTGGAAGAGGTCATTGCAGAGCACCCGGTGCTGCTGAACCGTGCACCAACCCTGCATCGTCTCGGTATCCAGGCCTTTGAGCCGATACTGATCGAAGGCAAGGCCATTCAGCNNATCCTGATGCTGTCGACCAACAACATCCTCAAGCCCGCGGACGGTCGTCCGGTGACCCTGCCTACCCAGGACATGATCATCGGGCACTACTTCCTGACCCTCGAGCAGCCCAACCTGCCCGGCGAAGGCAGGGCGTTCTCGTCGGTGGCCGAGGCCTACATGGCCTTCGATCGCCACGAGCTGGGGATCGGCGCCCGCTGCCGGATCCGGCTCACCGGTGTCGTCCCGCCCGAAGGCGCCGAGTTGCGTGCCGATGGCAGCGTGCTCCTCGAGACGACGTTGGGTCGGGCGCTGTTCAACGAGGCGCTCCCGGCCGACTACCCGTACGTGAACGAGGAGGTCGGCAAGAAGAAGCTCGGCCAGATCGTCAACGATCTTGCCGAGCGGTACCCGAAGGTCGACGTCGCGGTCACTCTCGACCGGCTCAAGGCCCTCGGCTTCAAGTGGGCTACCCGCTCGGGTGTGACCGTGTCGATCGCCGACGTGCAGACCCCGCCGTCCAAGCCGGAGATCCTCGCCGGCTACGACGCCAGGGCGAACAAGATCACCAAGCAGTACGAGCGGGGCAAGGTGACCGAGGAGGAGCGGCATCAAGAGCTGATCCAGCTCTGGACCGACGCCACCGCCGAGCTGACTGCGGCCATGGAAGCCAACTTCACGAAGAACAACCCGATCTTCATGATGGTGCACTCCGGCGCCCGAGGGAACATGACCCAGATGCGCCAGATCGCGGCCATGCGAGGCCTGGTGGCCAACCCGAAGGGCGAGATCATCGCCCGGCCGATCAAGTCCAACTTCCGCGAGGGACTGTCCGTTCTGGAGTACTTCATCTCCACCCACGGCGGACGGAAGGGGCAGGCCGACACCGCACTGCGGACGGCCGACTCCGGCTACCTCACCCGGCGGCTGGTCGACGTCTCCCAGGACGTGATCATCCGCGAGGAGGACTGCCAGACCGAGCGCGGCCTGACCAAGGTGATCGCCGCGGAGGGCCGCGGCGGGAAGCTGGCCCCTGCTCGCAACATCGAGACCGCGGTGTACGCCCGGACGCTCGCCTCCGACGTGGTCACGCCGGAGGGCAAGGTGCTCGTGAAGGCCGGGGTCGACCTGGGCGATGTGAACATCAAGAAGCTGCTCAAGAACGGCGTCACCGAGGTGAAGGTGCGTTCCGTGCTGACCTGCGAGGCGGCCACCGGTACCTGCGCGATGTGCTACGGGCGCTCCCTGGCGACCGGCAAGCTCGTCGACGTCGGCGAGGCGGTCGGAATCGTCGCCGCGCAGTCGATCGGTGAGCCGGGCACGCAGCTGACCATGCGCACCTTCCACACCGGTGGTGTGGCCGGTGACGACATCACGCAGGGTCTGCCCCGTGTGGTGGAGCTCTTCGAGGCCCGTCAGCCCAAGGGCAAGGCCCCGATCGCGGAGGCGGCGGGCCGCGTCCGGATCGAGGAGGGGGACCGGCTGCGCAAGCTGGTCATCGTCCGCGATGACGGCGAGGCCGACCTGGAGTACCCGCTGCCCCGACGGGTGCGGCTGGAGTGGGAGGACGGGGCCGGCGTCCGGCATTCGGTGGGTGACGGCGATCATGTGGCTGCGGGTCAGCAGCTGTACGCCGGTACTCCCGATCCGCAGGACGTCCTTCGGGTCTCGGGCCTCCGCAAGGTGCAGGAGCACTTGGTGGAGGAGGTGCAGGCCGTGTACCGGACGCAGGGTGCGCCGATCCACGACAAGCACATCGAGATCATCATCCGGCAGATGCTGCGCCGGATCACGGTGATCGAGTCCGGCGACACCTCAATGCTGCCGGGCGAGCTCGTCGACCGGAAGCTGTTCGAGTCGGAGAACCGGCGGATGGTGACCGAGGGCCGCACCCCGGCCCAGGGCCGTCCGGTGCTGATGGGCATCACCAAGGCGTCGTTGGCTACCGAGTCGTGGCTGTCTGCGGCGTCGTTCCAGGAGACCACCAAGGTGCTCACCGACGCGGCGATCCATGCCAAGTCGGACTCCCTGGTCGGCCTGAAGGAGAACGTCATCCTGGGCAAGCTGATCCCGGCCGGAACCGGCCTCGATCGGTACCGGAACATCCGGGTGGAGCCCACCGCCGAGGCCCGCGCCGCGGCGTACGACCTCTCCTACGACCCGTACGACTACGACCTGAGCGTCGGTGGATCGGCGGTCGGTCTGGACGAGTACGACACCGGCGAGCTCCGCTAAGGCAAGGGTCATGCGGATCGTCATCGCGTCCGACCACGCCGCAGTCGAGCTGCGACAGGAGATGGCTGACGAAGCCCGGTCGCTGGGACACGAGGTCACTGACCTCGGCCCGGCGCCGGGCGAAGCCGTCGACTACCCGGTGAACGGGGCCAAGGTCGGACGGCTGGTCGCCGCGGGGGAGTACGACCTCGGGCTGCTCGCATGCGGCACTGGTGTCGGCATCTCGATCGCGGCGAACAAGGTGCCTGGGATCAGGGCCGTGGTGTGTTCGGAGCCATACTCGGCGAAGTTGTCGCGCCAGCACAACGACTCCAACGTCCTCGCCGTGGGCGCGCGCGTGGTCGGTCCGGGGCTCGCCCGGATGATTGTCGCCGAGTGGCTCGCCGCCGAGTTCGAGGGTGGTCGGCACGCCCGCCGGGTGGGCTTGATCGCGGATCTGGAAGGAACCCCGGACACGGCTTCGGTGTCCTAAGCTGACTTTGTGAGGACAAATCTGGGCAAGGGTGCCCCGTGCTGGCGGATCGCGTTGTCGCTGGCGTTGTTCGGCGTTGTCGCCGCGCTTGCCGGTTGCGCCGGCGCCGCAGGGGACTCGGTCACCTCGGCCTCGGTCGCGACACCCAGAACCGCCGTGCGCATCGCGACGCTGAAGGGACCCACCGGCGTCGGCATGGTGCACCTGATGCAGTCTCAAGCGGACGGCATCGCAGCCAACGACTACAGCTTCGGTGTGACCGAGTCGCCCGAGGAGGTGGTGGCCAGGATCGCCAGCGGCGAGGTGGACATCGCGGCGGTCCCGACGAACCTGGCCGCTGTGCTCTACGCCAAGACCTCCGGTGCGATCCGGATGCTCGCGGTGAACACCCTCGGCGTGCTGTACATCGTCACCGACCAGGCTTCCGTGACCAGCATCGCCGACCTGAAAGGGAGGACCGTCTACGCCTCCGGCCAGGGATCCAACCCCGAGTACGTGCTGCGCTTCCTGCTGCAGAAGAACGGCCTTGACCCCGACACCGACGTCCACCTCGTCTGGAAGAGTGAGCACGACGAGGTAGCCACGCTCGTCGCGAGCGGCCGGGCCTCGATCGCGCTGCTGCCCGAACCGTTCGTCACTGCGGTCACGCTGAAGAATCCCACGCTGTCGGCGACGCTCGACCTCACCAGCGAATGGGCCAAAGTCGTCAGCGACGGCAGCCAGCTGATGATGGGCGGGGTGATCGCTCGGGCGGCGTTCGTCCAAGAGCACCCCGATGCGGTGCGGACGTTCCTCGCTGAGTATGCGACCTCGATCGAAGCGGCGAAGTCCGACGCGGAAACCACGTCCGCGCTGTGCGAGCGGTTCGGAATCATCCCGAGTGCCGCGGTCGCAAAGCAGGCGCTGCCACGGCTCAACCTGACCTTCCTCACCGGCGAGGAGATGAAAGCCGGGCTCCGGGGGTACTTCCAGGTGCTCTATGATGCGAACCCCACCTCGTTGGGAGGAGCGCTCCCTGATTCCGGGTTCTACGACACGACCCGCTGAGCCGAGGCGGCGGGCGCTGCTCGGTGTCGTCGCGCTGGTGTTCTGGCTGATGGTCTGGCTGGTGGTGAGCCTGGTCGTGGGTCAGGAACTCCTCGTCCCTTCGCCGGCGACGGTTTTCGTAACCCTGATCCATCTGGCCGGGACACCAGGATTCTGGCAGGCCGCGGCCTCGTCCCTGGTTCGAGTGGTGCTCGGCTTCGCCGGCGGGGTGGTGATCGGCGTCGCCGCTTCCGTGTTGACCACCCGCTATCCAGTCGTGGACGCGCTGCTGTCCCCGCTGTTGCGGGTGGTGCGCGCGGCGCCGGTCGCGTCCTTCATCATCCTCGCGCTGGTCTGGATTCCCACCGGACGCCTCCCGGCGTTCATCTCGTTTCTGATGGTGGTGCCGGTGGTGTGGGAGAACATGGCCCAAGGCGTCGCCCGCCAGGATCGGGACCTGCTCGAGGTGGCGCAGGTGTTCGGTTTCGGTCGGTGGCAGACGCTGCGCCGGGTGCGCATCCCGCTGCTCCTGCCGTTCTTCGCTGCGGCCTGCACCACCGGCATGGGGCTGGCCTGGAAGTCGGGGATCGCCGCCGAGGTGATCAGCCGGCCGCCGATCGCGATCGGTTCCCGGCTGCAGGACGCGAAGGTGTACCTGGACACCCCCGAGGTGTTCGCCTGGACGATCACTGTGGTTCTGCTCAGCCTGGTTCTGGAGGGTCTGCTCCGCTGGACCGCGGGGCGGGCCACAGCCTGGCTCGCGGCCGGGCCGGCGGCGGGGGAGGGGCCGGAGGTGAGCGATGCCGCGGCTTGACCGAGTGGGATTCGGCTACGGTCGCGGGCGCCCTGTGCTGGCGGACTTCACCCTCGACCTCCCCGAGACGGGCACGGTCTGCCTTCTGGGCCCGTCCGGATGTGGCAAGACGACGGTGCTGCGGCTGCTTGCCGGCCTCGTGATCCCGCAGGCGGGCCGGATCGTCGGCTTGGACGGACGGCGGCCCGCAGTCGTGTTCCAGGAGGATCGGCTGCTGCCATGGGAGACGGCCTGGCAGAACGCCGTGTCACGGCCGGACCCGGCCCAGCGGGAACGCGCTCGGGAGTGGTTGTGCCGGCTCGGCCTCGGCGACAACCTGCACCGGCGTCCGGGCGAACTCAGCGGCGGGATGAAGCGTCGGGTGGCCATGGCCAGGGCGCTGGCGTCCGAGGCCGACCTGTTGCTCCTCGACGAACCCTTCACCGGTCTGGACGAATCGGCGTGGCGGCACGCCGCCGACCTGGTGGTTGCCGCGGCGGAGGGCACTGGGCTGCTCACGGTGTTGGTCACGCACGTCCCAGAGCACGCCGCCGCGCTGGGCGCTGCCGTGGTCAGGTTGGACGGACCGCCGCTGCGCCGGCTCGACTAGCCCGGTCCAGGTCGGGGACGGTTCCGAACCCGGTCCACCTGAGCTGGCCAGGCCCGGACCGGCAGGTAAGCGGCCTGATCAGTTGATCGGCATGGTCACCGGCACGGCCGCCTTCTCGCTGTACGGCTGGTAGCTGGTGTGCAGCAGGTGGTGCGCCTTTTCCGAGTTCGGCTCGCCGTAGAAGTCGTCATAGAGCCGCTGGATGTCGGGGTTGTCCTGGGATCGGCGATACTCGCTGGTCCGGTCGATGTCGAACAGGACTTCGGTGCGCTGGCGCAGCTCACCGACCTTGGCCGGGGCCGGGTTGCCGGCGCCGTCGATGCAGCCGCCCGGACAAGCCATGATCTCGATCAGGTCGTAGCCCACGTCCTCGCCGGCGACGACCCGCTCCACCAGGGGCGTGGCGTTACCCAGCCCCGAAACCACGGCCACCCGTACGGTCTTGCCGCCGGCGGTGATAGTGGCCTCCTTCATCCCCTGCAGCCCACGGACCGCCTGGAACTCCAGGTGATCGGGTTGGGCTTCGCCGGTGAGCTGTTCCACTGCCATCCGCAGCGCCGCCTCGGCGACTCCACCGGAGGCGCCGAAGATCACGCCGGCGCCGGTAACGCGCGAGTAGGGGTCGTCGAACCGGTCCGGCTGCACCTGCTTGGGGTCGAGCCGCACCATGTTCATCATCTCGATGAACTCGCTGGTGGTCACCACTGCGTCGACGTCGCGGATGCCCTCGGTGGCGAACTCCGGACGCGCCGCCTCGTACTTCTTGGCCAGACAGGGCACGATCGAGACCACGTACAGGTCGTCCAGGGAAATGCCGTAGGTCTGCGCGAAGTGCGTCTTCACGGTGGTGCCCATCATCTGCTGGGGCGACTTGCAGCTGGACAGGTGGGGGATCAGTTCGGGGTAGCGCTTTTCGACCAGGTTCACCCAGCCCGGGCAGCAGGACGTGAACTGCGGCATCACGCCGCCGTTGGCGACCCGGTTCAAGAACTCGGTGGTCTCCTCCATGATGGTGAGGTCGGCGGCGAAGGAGAAGTCGAACACCTTGTCGAAGCCGATCGCGCGCATCAGCCCCGCGACGAACGGGGACGCCTCCGCTGGGGTCTTGCCGTATTGAGCCGCAATCACGCTGCGCGGTGCCGGGGCGACGAATCCGACCACGACCTTGGTCGGATCGTTGATCGCATGGAAGACCTCCGGACGCTCCCGGACGTAGTCGAGGGCGCCGCACGGGCAGGCGGTCACGCACTGTCCGCAGGAAACGCAGTCGGTCTCGATCAGCGGTCGGCCGTCGTGGGTGCCGACGGTGAGTTGGCCGGCGCGGAACTGGAAGGCGAGTACGCCGGGTCCCTCGATCTCCGCGCACGCCGCGACGCAGCGTCCGCACGAGATGCACTTGTTGTGGTCGCGAATGATGAACGGGTGGTCGCGCACGATCAGGCTATGCGGACGCACGTGCAGCGGCGCGACGTAGGTGACGGAAGCCTTGGTGGCGACTTGGCGCAGATCGCACACGAACCGTTCCTTGCAGCCGCACTTCATGCAGCGGGCTGCCTCGGCCCGCGCGTCCTGCGCGGTGTAGCCGAGGTCGACCTCGCGGAAGTCGGTCACTCGCTCGGCGATCGGTTCTGCCGGCAGGTCGTGCCGGAACAGTCTGGGCCGGGCCTCGAACTCGTCGCGGGGGAGGTCCTCCAGCGAGCCGCGGCTGCAGTTGTAGCAGGCAGGTTCGCCGCGCACGTAACCCTTGGTGACGAACTGGTCCATCGCCCAGGCTGCGCGGCGGCCTGCGGCCACGGCCTCGATCACGGTCGCCGGTCCGGTGACGCAGTCGCCGCCCGCGAAGACCTTGGATTCGGAGGCCTCCATGGTGGATCCGTCGATCTCGATGTCGCCCCACTTGTTCAGCCGCACGGGTAGGTCGTTGTAGAGGAACTGGGTGTTGGTGCTCTGGCCGATTGCGCCGATGATCAAGGATGCGTCGATGGTGAAGTCGCTGCCGTCCACCGGCACCGGGCGACGCCGTCCGGAGCGGTCGGGTTCGCCCAGGACCATCTCCATGCACCGCAGCACCAGGCCATCCGGCCCGCGGGTGATCGAGGTGGGAGCAGCCAGGAATCGCAGCTCGACCCCCTCCGCCTCCGCGTCGGTGACCTCATGCGGTTGGGCCGGCATCTCGTCCCGGGTCCGCCGGTAGAGCAGGACGACCTTCTTCGCTCCGCGGCGCACGGCGGTGCGGGCACAGTCGATCGCGGTGTTGCCTCCGCCGACCACCACGACGGTCTCACCCGGATCGGGGTCGGTGCCCTTGGTGACTTCGCGCAGGTAGCCGATCCCGGTCCAGACTCCCTCGGAGTTCTCCCCGGGCAGGTTCATCGGGGTGGCGGTCCACGATCCGATGGCCAGGTAGACGGCGTCGAAGTCGTGCTGCAGATCCTCCAGGTGGAGGTGGGTGCCGAGCGCCTTGTTGCACACGATCCGGACTCCGAGGGCGGTGATCGTGGCGATCTCGGCATCGAGGACGGCCTTGGGCAGGCGGTACTCGGGAATGCCGTATCGCATCATCCCGCCGGGGTGCGGCATCGCCTCGAAGACGGTCACGTCGTGGCCGGAGACCGCGGCGTAGAAGGCCGCGCTCAGCCCGGACGGCCCGGCTCCGACAACGGCGATCCGCTTGCCGGTCGGACGCGTCAGCGTCGGGAGCCAGGGTTGTTCGCGGGACAGGTCCCAGTCGGCGGCGAAGCGCTTCACGTTGTTGATCGCGACCGCACTGTCGACCAGGTTCCGGCGGCACTGTGCCTCGCAGGTGTGCGGGCAGACTCGGCCGCACGCGGACGGGAATGGGTTGCGGTCCTTGATCACCCGGACGGCGGCTTCGAAGTTGCCGTCCGCGACCAGGGCCAGGTAGCGCTGGATGTCGATGTGGGCCGGGCAGGTCTGCTGGCAGGGCGGCTCGCAGTCGGCGTTGTGGTCGCAGAGCAACTGCTCCACGCGTACCGTGCGGTAGGCATCGATCGTGGCCGACCGGGTCTGGATGACCATGCCTTCGGTGACTGGGGTGATGCACGACTTCACCTCGCGATGATCGTCGCCCACCTCGACCACGCACAGGCCGCAGTTGCCGTTCGCCCGCTCGAGCCGGACGTCGTTGCACAGCGAGGGAACCTCGATTCCCTCCTTCTGCAGGGCGGTGAGAATCGTCAGCCCCGACTCGACCTCGACGTCGCGTCCGTCGACTGTGATGGCAACGCGAGTGCGTTCGGACAACTCCTGCATGGCAGCCTCCCCGATGAGACCAGGCCAGGGCCTGTGGCGGCCCCGGCGACCAGATGTAAGTACATTCTCTCAGAACCAGCGGGTCGGACGGGACTCGATGCCCCTATTGTGGCCTGAAGAGAAGCATTTTGACGCTTGCGGAGCCATCAAGTAGCCTTGACCGTTGTGTTCGGGCGACCGAACCATGCGTGCGTGCGCCGCGTCCGGTCCCGACTCTTCGATCTGGCTCGCAGAGCGGGGGCTGGTGGCGCTCGGCGCGCGCCCCGCCAACCTCAACGGAAAGAGATACCAGCCGGTGCCCACTATCCAGCAGTTGGTCCGCAAGGGCCGCACGGACAAGGTCAGCAAGAACAAGACTCCTGCGCTGAAGGGTTCTCCGCAGCGCCGTGGAGTGTGCACCCGCGTGTACACGACCACCCCGAAGAAGCCGAACTCGGCGCTGCGCAAGGTCGCCCGCGTCCGGCTCTCCTCCGGTGTCGAGGTCACGGCCTACATCCCCGGCGTCGGTCACAACCTGCAGGAGCACTCGATGGTGCTGGTCCGCGGTGGTCGTGTGAAGGACCTCCCGGGCGTCCGCTACAAGATCATCCGCGGCTCCCTGGATACCCAGGGGGTCAAGAACCGCAAGCAGGCCCGCAGCCGCTACGGTGCGAAGAAGGAGAAGTAATGCCTCGCAAGGGTCCCGCCCCGAAGCGCCCGGTCGTCGTCGATCCGGTCTACGGCTCGCCGCTGGTTTCCCAGCTGGTCAGCAAGATCTTGCTCGACGGCAAGAAGACCACCGCACAGAGCATTGTCTACGACGCCCTTGAGGGCACCAGGGCCAAGACCGGCATCGACCCTGTGCAGACCCTCAAGAAGGCGCTGGACAACATCCGCCCCGCGCTTGAGGTGAAGAGCCGCCGTGTCGGTGGTGCGACCTACCAGGTCCCGGTCGAGGTGAAGCCCGCCCGGGCCAACACCCTCGCCCTGCGCTGGCTGGTCAGCTTCTCTCGGCAGCGCCGCGAGAAGACGATGACCGAGCGGCTCATGAACGAGTTGCTGGACGCGTCCAACGGCCTCGGCGCTTCGGTGAAGCGGCGGGAGGACACCCACAAGATGGCTGAGGCGAACCGCGCGTTTGCCCACTACCGCTGGTGACCAGCACCAACGACTGACCCAACGCAGGGCACGGCAGACCCACGCCGTGCCCTGCACCCTGACCGGGGCGTCCATGACGGGACGTCGACGATGAGTAGAACGGAAGGTTGAGCCCCCGTGGCGATCGACACCAAGCAGGACCTGGCGAAGGTTCGCAACATCGGCATCATGGCCCACATCGACGCCGGCAAGACGACCACCACTGAGCGGGTCCTGTTCTACACCGGCATCAACTACAAGATCGGCGAGGTGCACGACGGCGCCGCGACGATGGACTGGATGGAGCAGGAGCAGGANNTTCACCATCGAGGTGGAGCGCTCGCTGCGCGTCCTGGACGGTGCGGTCGCGGTATTCGACGGTGTCGCAGGCGTGGAACCGCAGAGCCAGACCGTGTGGCGCCAGGCCACGCGTTACGGCGTGCCGCGGATCTGCTACGTGAACAAGCTCGACCGCACCGGCGCCTCCTTCGACTACTGCGTGAAGACGATCCGCGAGCGGCTGAACGCCGTGGCGGCAGTGCTTCAGCTTCCGATCGGCGCCGAGGCCCAGTTCACCGGCGTGGTGGACCTGGTCGGCATGCGCGCCTTGATGTGGCACGGCGAGACCAAGATCGGTGAGGACTACACCGTCGAGGAGATCCCGGCCGATCTGGTCGACGCGGCCGCGACGGCTCGCGAGGAACTGATCCACGTGCTGGCCGATCACGACGACGACTTCGCCGAGGCGTGGCTGGAGGCGGAGGAGACCGGTGAGGAGCTCACCGTCGCCCAGTTCAAGGCCGCGATCCGTCGCGCGGTGATCGCCAACAAGATCACCGCCGTGATCTGTGGCACGTCGTTCAAGAACAAGGGCGTGCAGCCGATGCTGGACGCGGTGATCGACTACCTGCCTTCGCCGCTGGACATTCCGGCGATCGAGGGCTTCAAGCCCGGTCATCCCGACCAGGCGATCGAGCGGCACACCTCGAACGAGGAACCGCTGTCCATGCTGGCGTTCAAGATCGCGGCCGACCCGCACTTGGGCAAGCTGACCTACATCCGGGTCTATTCCGGAGTGCTCAAGGCCGGACAGCAGGTGCTGAACTCGACCAAGGGTCGCAAGGAACGGATCGGCAAGATCTACCAGATGCACGCGAACAAGCGTGAGGAGATCGACGAGATCGGCGCCGGCATGATCGTTGCGGTGATGGGTCTGAAGGACACCACCACGGGCGAGACGCTGTGCGACCCGGCCAACCCGGTCGTCCTGGAGTCCATGGACTTCCCCGCTCCGGTGATCGAGCAGGCGATCGAGCCCAAGACCAAGTCCGACCAGGAGAAGCTGTCCGCGGCGATCCAGCGGCTCGCCGAGGAGGACCCGACCTTCCGCGTCCACACCGACGAGGAGACCGGCCAGACCATCATCGCCGGCATGGGCGAGCTTCACCTCGAGGTGATGATCGACCGGATGAAGCGCGAGTTCAAGGTCGAGGCGAACATCGGCAAGCCGCAGGTGGCCTATCGCGAGACGCTTCGCCGCGCCGTTGACAAGGTCGAGTACACCCACAAGAAGCAGTCGGGTGGCTCGGGCCAGTACGGCAAGGTGATCATTGCGCTGGAGCCGCAGGAGGCCGGCAAGGGCTACGAGTTCGTGAACGCCGTCACCGGCGGCCGGATCCCGAAGGAGTACATCCCGGCGGTCGACCAGGGCATCCAGGAGGCCATGGCCTTCGGACCGCTGGCGGGCTACCCGGTGGAAGACATCAAGGTGACGCTGCTGGACGGCGCCTACCACGACGTCGACTCCTCCGAACTCGCCTTCAAGATCGCCGGCTCCATGGTGTTCAAGGAAGCGGCGCGCAAGGCCGACCCGGCCTTGCTCGAGCCACTGATGGCGGTCGAGGTGACCACTCCGGAGGACTACCTGGGTACGGTGATCGGCGACATCAACAGTCGCCGTGGTCACGTCCAGTCGATGGAGGAGGCCCACGGCAACCAGGTGGTGAAGGCCTTGGTGCCGCTGAGCGAGATGTTCGGCTACGTCGGAGACCTGCGGTCGAAGACGTCCGGACAGGCGTCCTACTCGATGGAATTCGACTCCTACGGCGAATGCCCGAAGTCGGTTGCCGACGAAATCATCGCGAAGGGACGCGGTGGCGCCTGAGTTTGACTCCGGCACCACGGTAGAGAAAACTTGGCATGGTCCGTGCCCTGCGCGGAACCTGACCAGGCAGTCAACAAACCAGCAACGCCCCGCGAGCCCGCGTGGCGACTATCCGAAAGAGGAGCCCAAGTGGCAAAGGCCAAGTTCGAGCGGACCAAGCCGCACTGCAACATCGGCACCATCGGGCACATCGACCACGGCAAGACCACGCT
>DJWE01000013.1:0-2685 GCA_002441465.1 Propionibacteriaceae bacterium UBA6238
ACGTCTGGCTGGACGCGCCGATCGGGTACCTCGCGTCCCTGGTCAACCTGTTCGCGAAGCGCGGCGAGGATGTGGACGCCTTCCTTGCTCGCCCCGACGTCGAGCAGATCCACTTCATCGGCAAGNNCTGTTCTGGCCGGCGATGCTGAAGTTCTCGGGCCGCAAGATCCCCGACAACGTCTTCGTGCACGGTTTCATCACCGTCAGCGAGGAGAAGATGAGCAAGAGCAGGGGCACCGGGATCAGCCCCTTGCGCTACCTCGAACTCGGGCTCAACCCCGACTGGCTGCGCTACTACATCGCGGCCAAGCTGAACTCTCATGTGGAGGACGTCGACTTCACCCCCGACGACTTCGTCACCCGGGTGAACTCCGATCTGGTCGGCAAGTACGTCAACATCGCCGCCCGGTTGTCCGGCTTCCTGGCCAAGCGGTTCGACGGCCGGCTCACCGCCGACCTCGGTGACGACGGCAGGGATCTGCTCGCCAAACTGCACGGCCGGGTGCCGGCGGTGGGCGAGTTGTACGAGGCGCGTGAGTTCGGCAAGGCGTTGCGCGAGATCATGGCGCTGGCCGATCAGGTGAACTCCTACATCGAACAGCACAAGCCGTGGAACCTGGCCAAGGCCGAGGACGCGGCGCTCGAGCTGCACCAGACCTGCAGCACCGGGATCGAGGCGTTCCGGATCTTGACCATCCTGCTCGCGCCCGTGCTGCCCAAGGTGGCGGATCGGGTGGCTCGGTTCCTTCAGGTGCGGGACTTCACCTGGGCTGACGCGTCCGGCCTGCTCGGTGAGCACACGATCGGTCGATACGCCCACCTGATGCAGCGGATCGACCCGGCCGTGCTGGCCGAGCTGTTCACGTCCGCGCCCGGCGCAGGCCCCGAGCCGGAGGAGCCGGAGCCGCAGCCGGGCGGAGAGCCGGGAGGTGAGCCGATCGCCGACCAGATCGCGATCGACGACTTCGCCAAGATCGACCTGCGGGTGGCCCGGATCGTGGCGGCCGAGTCGGTCGAGGGTGCGCGCAAGCTGCTGAAGCTGACCGTCGACCTGGGCGAGGGACACACTCGCCAGGTCTTTTCCGGCATCGCAGCCACCCATGACCCGGACGCCCTGGTCGGACGCCTCACCGTCGTGGTGGCGAACCTGGCTCCGCGCACGATGAGGTTCGGAGTGAGCGAGGGGATGATCCTTGCTGCGGCTCACGCGGACGAGGCGAACCACCCGGGGATCTTCCTGCTCGAGGCCGACGCGGGCGCGGTTCCTGGGCTCCGGGTGCGGTGAGCAGCCCGGTTCGACTTCACCACCCGTGCCCCGTACAATCCTGTACTTGGTGACCATCACCTGCTCGGCCATGCCCTCACGGCGGTGGACGCGGCGAGCGAGGGCCACCGAAGGGCAATAGCTCAATTGGCAGANNTGGCGGACGAACCGGAGTTGGCAGATGCCGATGTCCCTGGCGACCCCACCGCCGACGACCTCGATCTGGCGGCCATGGGGCTAGAGGACGTTGAGCTGACCGAGGAGGAGCAGGTGGCTCTCGCGGCCGCCAAGGCCCGACCCGCGCGCAAGAGCGAGGCGGAGGCCGATGGTGAAGCCGGCAAGGGTCATGCGACCCCGAAGCGACGGCGGAGCAAGCCGGGCGAGGAGCGTCGACGGACCACGCCGGCGCAGTTCGTTCGAGAGTCCGTGGCGGAGCTGCAGAAGGTGGTTTGGCCCACGGGCAACCAGCTGCAGCAGTACTTCGTCGTGGTGCTGGTGTTCGTGCTGATCGTGATCGGCATTGTCGCCGCGCTTGATCTCGGGTTCGGCACGCTGATGCTGAAGCTCCTGGGCTGATGACGAGGAAGTGAGTACGCATTGACTGACAAGAACGCGCCCGAGGACGACTTCGGCACCGCCGCGTCCGACGACTTCGAGATCGATCTCGGCCTGCCCGAGGCGCCGGCGGAGGACGAGATCGAACTGAACCTCGACTTCGGCGGCCCGATCGAGGCCGAGGCCGACGACCTCGTGCTCGATCTCGGCCTGGACGAGGAGGCCGAACCCGAACCGGTTCCGGTCGTCCCCGATGCCGATGAGGAAGCCGTGCTCGAGGAACTGCGTCAGCAGCTCCGTAGCCAGGTCGGCGACTGGTATGTGATCCACACCTACTCCGGCATGGAGANNACATCTACGAGGCGGTGGTCCCGACTGAAGAGGTCATCGAGACCCGTAACGGCGCTCGTAAGTCGGTCACCCGGACGGTGCTGCCCGGCTACGTCCTGGTTCGGATGGACCTCACCGATGCGTCCTGGGCCGCGGTCCGGCACACCCCGTCGGTGACCGGGTTCGTCGCGCACGCCAACGCTCCTGTCCCGCTCAGCCTGGAGGAGGTTGAGAAGATGCTCGCTCCGGCCGCTTTGGCCAGGGCCGCGGCTGCCTCGACCGGCTCGAAGCCGAGGAGCAAGAAGATCGAGATCGCCGANNTCAAGGCGCTGGTCGAGATCCTCGGCCGGGAGACCCCGGTCGACCTGACTCTCGGCCAGATCCAGAAGGTCTAGCAGCGTCGCATCGCCTGCGGCCAACCCGGTCGTCCGGCACCAAGGTAAGAATCAACAGAAGGACCCACCACAAATGCCTGGCAAGAAGAAAGTGGCGGCCATCGTCAAGGTGGCCCTGAACGCGGGCGCGGCCACCCCGGC
>DJWE01000013.1:2700-2886 GCA_002441465.1 Propionibacteriaceae bacterium UBA6238
CTACGAAGACCGCACCTTCACCTTCATCACGAAGACTCCTCCGGCAGCGGAGTTGATCAAGAAGGCCGCGGGCCTCAAGAGCGGTTCGGCTCGTCCGCACAAGGACAAGGTGGGTTCGCTCACCGCTGACCAGGTGCGCGAGATCGCCAACACCAAGATGCCCGACCTGAACGCCAACGACATCGA
>DJWE01000083.1 GCA_002441465.1 Propionibacteriaceae bacterium UBA6238
CCAGGCCCAGTACCGGGCACACGGGGCGCCGCAGGACGCCACCATCAAGGCCGTCGACGGTGGGCTGCGGGTCAGCCTCGACGAGCCGGCGCACGGAGTCGCTCCGGGACAGACGGTGGTCGTCTACGACGGGGACCGCGTGGTGGGCAGTGCTGTGATTGCCGGGGCCCGATGATGCGCATCACCGCAGCCGGGTCGCTGCCCGGGACCGACTTCCGTGGAGCCTTGACCGCGATGGCCGAGGCGCTGCCCGACGTTCTCCCGTTCCCGGAACTGCCTGCCCGTGGGGTCACGTCAGGCATGGTGGGTCGTGCTCTGGGACTCGTGGAAGGGCTGGGGTTCGACCTCCAGCCGGCCGGCTGGAGGCTGGTGCCCCACGCGGGCGCCGATCACCGTCGGGCGAGGGCACAGTGGCGCAACGATCTCGACGACGCCGAGGAACTGCTGCAGGGTTTCGCGGGCGTGGTCAAGGTCGCAGTCGCGGGGCCGTGGACGCTGGCCGCGGCGGTCGAGCGGACGATGGGGGACCGGGTGCTGGCCGACCACGGCGCGCGCCGGGAGTTGGCCCAGGCGCTGCACGACGGCGTTACGCGGCTGAAGGATGACCTCACGAGACGGCTGCCGGGCCGCGAGGTGTGGCTTCAGGTGGACGAGCCGTCCCTGATTGCAGTGGCGGAGGGCCGGATTCCGACGGCGAGTGGGTTCAGCCGGCACAGGCGGGTCGACCCCCCAGAAATCGTCGCGGCGCTGCGTCCGATGGCCGACGGTGCATGGCTCCACTGCTGCGCCCCCGGGCGCTGGCTCGACGTCGCCCGCCGTGCTGGGTTCACCGGGGTCTCGGTCGACGCCTCGCTCGTGGATCTCGACGAGTTGGCGCAGTGGCGCGACGAGAAGCGCGGCCTCATCCTCGGCGTGGTGGACACGAGCCGTGGGCCGCAGAGCACCGACGAGTTGGTGCGCTCGGCGCTGGGAATCCTGCGGCAACTACAGGTCGATGACCTCGACGGTGTCCTCCTCGGCACCGCCTGCGGCATGTCCGGCTGGCGGCGGGAGGACGTCGTGCCGCAGCTGCAGTCGTTGGGCAAGGCTGCGGAGCTGGTGGAAGAGGCGCTGGCCCGTGGCTGATCCTCGCCTAAGCTGGCTGGGTGCGGATCTTCTCGAACCTTGACCTCAACGGCCATGCGCCCGTGCGCGCGCAGGTGGGCCGTGGGCCGTGGGGTCCGGTCGGGGTGCCGAGCACGCGGTGGAAGAAGGCTCAGCGGATCCTGATCCCGGTCGTCGCGGTGGGGATCGCGGTCGGGCTGTTCTTCCTCGGGCGGATGTTCTACCTCATCCTCACCGGCGCCTGAGCTTCACCAGCCGAGGAGACTAGCCGCGAACGGGGCGACCAGCACACCGAGGATCATGAAGGGCCCGAACGGGATCTCGCTGTCGCGCCTGATGCGCTTCGTCACGAGAAGCAGGGCACTGATCAGCGCCATGAGGATGAAGGCGGCCCCGACCCCGAGTATGGCAGTGCCCACACCGAACCATCCGAGGGCAGCCCCAGTCGTGAGTCCGAGCTTGACGTCCCCGAGGCCGAAACCGCTCGGGTTGATGTAGGCCAAGACGAAGAGAATGGTTGCGGTGAGCAGCGACCCCAGGAATGCTGCCCCGAGACGCCCCCATTCGTCCGATAGCCACGCGTAGGGGACTTGGAGCGCGAAGAACAGCGGATAGGGGATCAGCGTCAGCGGATCAGGTAGCCGATGTTCTGCGACGTCAACGGCTGTCGCCGCGCCCCAGATTCCGGCCAGGGCGAGGAATCCGAGGGGCTCAAGTGAGTCCTGGTATCCGATCCACCACCAGACCCAGAGCGCGAGCAGCGCAGTCGAGGCTGCAGCAACTACCCATCGAGAGTGTTCGCTGAGAGACTGCGACAGCAGAGGTGACACCACAGCGACAACGACCGTCAGGATCGCAACAGGGATGGTCACGGGTCAGAGCGCTCCGAACAGGTTCTCCATGATGGAGATCGCTGCGGGGCCGAGGATGACGATGAAGACCACCGGCAGAATGCAGATGATCAGCGGGAAGACCACCTTGACAGGGATCTCCATGGCTTTGCGTTCGGCGCGTTGCCTGCGAGCCACCCGCATTTCGTCGGCCTGCGCGTTGAGCACGTCGGCCAGCGGGATGCCGTAGGCCTCGGCTTGGATCACAGTGCGGATGAACCGCCGCAGCGGAATTGACCCCGTCCTCTCGGCAAGATCCTCGTAGGCATTGCGCCTCGATTGCCCCACCTGGATGTCCTGCATCGTGCGAACGAGTTCGCGCGCCAGGACCCCCGTCCCGTTGCGAGCCACGCGCAACATGGCGGCGTCAAAGCCCAGGCCTGCTTGGACCGCGATGCTCATCTGATCCAATGTGTCTGCGAGCTCGAGGTCGACCTGCTCCCGGCGCTTCTGGAAAGCGTTGAGTAAGAGGAGGTCGGGGAGGAAGAACACACCAACCGTGAAAGCAGCCCCGAGAAGCAACAGCAATGACGAGCGGGTAGACATCCACAGCAGGAAGAACAACACCGCTGAGAGAAGCGTGCCGAGAACCTTGATGGACAGGAGCTGGTCGACGGTCCAGCCCCCGGGGAAGCCGGCCTTTGCGAGGGCACGCTCGAGGCGGCCTCGCCGCTCGGGGCTGTCAATGACCCGGGCCACACTCAGGTGTCCCTGCTGGTGTCGAGGACGGTCCTGGGCCGGGGTGTGGCCTCGTTGGAGGTTCTGGACGGCGCGCACCCGGGCCTGGTCGGGTCCAGCGAGCAGGAGCCACAGCAGCACGCCCAGCCCTGCGGCCAGAGCCAGCACTGGAAGTAGGAACTCGGGTAGGGGCATGGGTCAGAACTTGATCTGAACGGTCCGGTGGAGCCACAAGGCCCCGACTGCCAGCAGGACGATCGCTGCCGCGATCATGGCCCAGCCAACCGGGTGAGTGAACAGCGTGGACAGATATGTCGGGTTGACGAACAACAGGAGTGCGATGATCACGAACGGCAGGCCGATCAGCACGATTGCAGATAGCCTCCCCTCTGCGCTCAGTGCAGCCACCTGCCTCCGCAGCTGGGCCCGCTCCCGGATCGTATGTGACACTCCGTCGAGCACATCGGCGAGGTTGCCGCCGACCTCACGGTTGATCGCCACTGCCTGCGCGATCCAGGAGAAATCCTCGCTCTGCATACGCGTGGCGGTGCGCTCCATCGTTTCGCCCAAGGGCCGGCCGACCCGTAGCTCGTTGGTCATGCGCGCGAACTCTTCGGCGGTGGGAGTCGCGGCTTCTCGGCCGACCATACTCATGGCCTGGGTGAACGAATACCCCGAACGGAGGCTACCGGCCAGCATCTGCGCCGTCTCGTCCAGCTGCAGCGCGAAAGCCGTCCGTCGGCGGCTGGTCTTCACCGACACCACCGCGACGATAGCGAGGGGAACCAGGACGGCCAGCAGCACGGCGAGCAGCGGTGAACCGAGCAGCACGCCGAGGGCCACTGCGACGAGAACGGCGCAGATGGCCAGGATGACAAGCTGGGCGGGCGTCACGGTGAGTCCAGCGATGTCGAGGCGGTCCGCCAATGTCAGGTTTCGGCTCGCGAGCAGCCGGTCGACTCCTCGGGTGGCAGCGTCGGCCACCCCGGCGAGGGCAGTGCGTCGCTCCTGCTGTGCCGGGCGGCGCCGATGCAGCGGGATCTCATTGGCGTTCGGGCGTAGCCACAGAACCATGAAGATGACGAAGGCGAGCCCCATGGCCAACGTCGCGACGGCAAGCACCGGTGGAGTCTGCCCAAACATCAGCGCATCCGGAGCTCGGAGCCGAAAACACGAGGAGACAGTTGGATGCCGAGGTCAGCGAAGCGGTCGGTGAACTGTGGGCGAACACCGGTCGGCAGCACATGACCCAGGAATCGGCCATCTCGATCGACGCCCGCCGAGTAGTCGAACAGGAACACGTCCTGCATCGTGACGGTCTGGCCTTCCATGCCGTGGACCTCGGTCACCGCGACGATCCGTCGAGTGCCGTCCCGGAGGCGAGCCAGCTGCACGATGAGGTCGATCGAGCTGGAGACTTGCTCTCGAATCGCACGGAGGGGCAGCTCCATGCCGGCCATGAGCACCAGGGTCTCAAGCCGCGAGAGCGCGTCGCGCGGCGAGTTGGCGTGAATGGTGGACAGAGAGCCGTCGTGGCCGGTGTTCATGGCCTGCAACATGTCGAGGGCCTCGCCGCCACGCACCTCACCGACGATGATGCGGTCGGGGCGCATACGCAGAGAGTTCTTCACCAGGTCGCGGATGGTGACCTCGCCCTTGCCCTCGATGTTGGCCGGCCGCGACTCGAGCCGCACCACATGATCCTGCTGCAGCTGGAGCTCGACGGCGTCCTCGATGGAGATGATCCGTTCGCCGTCGGGGATGAACGAGGAGACGACGTTGAGGAGCGTCGTCTTTCCGGTGCCCGTGCCGCCGGAGATGATGATGTTCAGCCGAGCCTTCACGCAGGCCTGGAGCAACTCCGCGATCTCGGGTGACATGGTGTCGAGCTTGATGAGATCAGCCACGCTGAGGGCGTCGTGGCTGAACTTTCGGATGGTCAGGGTGGACCCGCTGAAGGCGAGCGGCGGAATGATCGCGTTGACGCGAGACCCGTCCTCGAGTCGGGCGTCCACCAGAGGCGAGGCCTCGTCGATGCGCCGCCCGATGCGTCCAACGATGCGATCGATGATCTGGCGCAGGTGCGTCTCGTCGCGGAACACCACATCCGAGCGGTAGATGCGGCCGGCGTGCTCCACATAAACCTTGTCGGGTCCGTTGACCATCACCTCGGTGACTGAGGGATCGGCAAGCAGCCCTTGAATCGGGCCGAGGCCCAGGACGTCGGCCTGCACTTCCTCCAGCAGCCGGCGCCGCTCCGAGCCGGTCATGGCGAGGCTCTCGCCCTCGATGATGGCCGCGAGTTCCTTCTGGACCAGCTCCTGGAGCTGCTCGTCGGTCAGCGACGCGTCGTTCAGCCGGTTGCCCAGCCGCTCGTACAGGGTGGCGGTGGTTCTCTCCTTCAGCGCCCTGACTGCATCCTGACCGGCCGACCGCGCAGGTCCGGAACGCTGGGCGAGGGAGGTGGGCACAGACGTGGCGTCCGTGTCTGCCCGCAGCCTGGGAGAGGACTGCTGCACCGGGGACTCGGGCGGGGCCGCCATGCGCGCCGCTGCGACCGGCTGGTCGGGATGCTGGTCCGCTTCAACAGGACTCGGCTGCTGAGCCGAGACAGGGTTCTCTCCACGCGCGGCGCGGAGGCGATCAGCGAGTCCCATCGGTGCTCCTTGCCCGCCCGAAGAGTCGGCCGCGTGGTCGGGAGCCGTCCGATTGGCCCGCGATCCGTGCCACGAGGCTCGAGAGTTCCCGCGTAAGGGGATCCTTTCCCCGGGTCTGGAGCAGGGGAATGCCTTGGTTCACGGAGATCGGGACCACCTTTGAGGTGGGGAGGGTCACGTCAACCTTGGCGTTGATGGTCGCCTCCACGTCGGCGACCGTCAACCCACGAGAGGCGTCCGCGAAGTTCAGCACGACGTGACGTGACTCGAGCAGCAGTGCCAGTTGGCTCAGTGTCTCGATCTCCTTGCGCAGCCCCCGGACACCCGGCACGTCGAGGCCCGTCACGAGGACCAGCTCGCCGGTCAGGTCGAGCGCCGCGAGGGTGTGCTCCGACAGCCCCGGGGAGGTGTCGACGACCACATAGTCAAAGGCCTGGGACAGCGTCTTCAGCAGGGCGGTGATCTCCTCGGACGTGATCGCATCAGCAGCGGCGGGCGATTCCGAGCCGGCGACAACCCAGAGCCCCGTCTCGTGTCGGGTGAGATAAGTCTTAAGTGCCAACAGGTCGCCGTTCAGGGCTGGCCGGATGGTGTCCGGCAGCGTGTACGTCGGCGTGAGGTTGAGCGCGCTGGCGACGTCGCCAAAGTGGAGATCCAAGTCCACAAGCACGACGCGCTCGGGGGCCACTTGCGTGAGACCGACCGCCAGGTTGGTGGCCACCGTGGTCTTGCCAACGCCCCCCTTGGGAGACGCCACCGTGACGATCTGGCCCCGCGTGGGCGCCGCAGTCTCGATGACGGCCGCGCGCCGGTTGCGCGCGATGGCGTCACGGAACTCATCCACGCTGGCCTCCGGAGAGACCATGTCGCGGACCCCCGCCCGCATAGCCGGCAGTGCGAGCACGGTTGCATCGTCGGTGATGAGGACGACGGCGGCGCCGAACCGCTCGCGGGCCCACGCGGCGACTGCAACGGCGCCCTCGGCGTCCCACCTCGTCTCGAGCATGACGAGGTCGGGCGATGCTGCCATCGCTTGTGCAAGAGCGTCACCATCCTCGCCGCCCAGAGTCGTGAGCTGGCCGCCCGTGGCGAGCGTCACCTGCTCGATGACGTGGGGGCTTCGCGAGACGAGCAGCACGCCGGTCATGAGGCCACATTCTCCAGCGTGACCTGGCGAGTTCCCTCGATCAGGGACGTCTCACGCTCCAGCGTCAACCAGATGCGGCCGAACTCGGACGACCACACGATGCGTTCCGCGTCCGGGGCCGTCACAGCGAACGTGACGAACTGACTCCCTTCGGGCGGGGCGTTCTCCCCGGCTTCCTCGCTCGGCTGGATGCCTTGCACCCGTGAGACCAACACGCGGTGCAGGATCGTCTGGGAGCTCGGGGCAGGCTGTTCGAGTGACAGCACCACCCCGACGGTGTCGCCTGCCTTCAAACGTCCGCCGATGACACGCTCCGGCGCCAAGACCACCGTCACCTGAACGAATTCCTCCGGGATGAGGACCGCGTCACCGCTGAGATCTTCCGGTGCGACGAACCGATCTGCGAGCACCTGCTCCCCAGGGTGCAGGGGCGTCACCGCCACGCGTCCATCAATAGGGTCCGGCGTGGTCAGGGCGTCGCTCACTACTGCGGTGCGTGGGATCTGCCGGACGTCGACGTTCTGTCCAAGGACAGCAGAGGAACCGACCGGGATGGCTTCCGTGACGACCAAGACGGGAGTCGGCTCAAGCTTGGCCGCAGCCCGCTGGTCCGCCCCGACGACATAGGCCGCGACGAGTGCCCCTCCGACCAGCGTCAACAGTGTGGCCACGAGTGCGGCGATGACGCGTCTTCTCATGTGTTCCTCGTCTTGTGGTTGTCAGGCGATGAGCTTGACCGTCTGGGATCCCCCTCCGGGGCCTCCTAGCGTCGCGTCCAGCTCAACCTTGCCGAGGAACTCGCCCGTGATGAAGGCGCCCTTCTCCGGCTGGTTCTTAGGGGGATTGGGTTGGCACGTAGCCCCGGCCGGGCCGTACCACGGCCGGCTGGCGCTGTCCCACAAGCAGTAGCTCTCCACGCGGATGTGCGCGTAGGCGACAAGGGTGAACACCCCGCTTGCTCCCTGGGCGTCCGCGTGCTCGTAGAGAGGGAGCAGCACCTCCTCGCCCACCAGGTTGGAGAGAATGTCGTTGCACCCGTACAACCGGTCCGATGTCGGCCCTGAGGAGCCAGTGTCACCCGGCGCCAGCCCGAGCGATGTGCTGACCTCACACTCACCCGCCTTCTCGACGTCCAGCCATCCGAAACCGCCAGGGATGATGTGTGAGCCACTCGTGTAGGTGGGGCAGGTCGGCGGATCGGTGGGCTCAGGGTCTTTGGGAGGTGATGCGCTGGGCTCTCTGTCGTTGAGGACGTAGAGCGTCACAGACTCGGAGGAATCGATCAACGATTGCTCAAGGACGCAGTCCGAGACTGTCAGCGGCAGGACCGTGGCCTTCTTGATGCCGCCCCAGGCTGCCGTAGCTGACCGAACGACCTCCGTGGAGTCGTGGCCAATAACGGGAGCGAACCAGTGATCGCGAGTGGAGGAGACCACGACGGTTACGGTCTGCTCCTCGAGATCGGTGTCCACGTCCACAACGGTGACATTCTCGTCCCGCTTGTTGCCGTCGGCATAGTCTTGCGCCATCCCTGTCTCGTCGGCCTCACAGGCGCCTTGGGCGCAACTCTGGGCTAGGGCCAGGGCCGCGGCGTCGGCCGAATTCTGGAGCTCTTTGCGGTCCATCCAGATCGCCCCAGCGTCCACGGCGATGGCTGTGAAGCCGACCATGGCCACCATGAGGATTGCCACCGTGACGGCGACGGCACCGCGTTGCGTGCTCATCCTCCGCATCGCATCTCCCCCCGGCCGGTCGCTGTGAATGACGACCCGAAGAACTTGGTCAGCGATCCATAGTTTTCGGTGACTGTGACGACCACGGCCTCACCGGGAATGCATGCCGGCCCGGCTGGGCTGACCGTGGCACTCCCGGTTCGGCTGGTTGTGGCCATATAGGCGGACTTGGCGACCGTCACCGCGTCAGCGACTTGACCGGAGATGGCGGCCGCTCTGGCACCCTCGCGCGCCGCACCGGCCGCAGCTGAGTTAAGAAAGATCAGGAAGCCGAACTCAATGATCCCCAGAATTAGCGCGATGAGTACAGGTGCAACAAGGGCAAACTCAACGGCAGCGGCCGCTCTCTCGGTCCTGCGCACGGTCATCTCCACTCAACACAAGTGCATCGGATGATTGGATCATTACCCCGCCTGTCCTAGCGGCGCTCGAGATCGTTCGATCAGGCACCCGGCTTGAGGGTTGCGCCAACCTTGTCGAAAGTCAGGTCCAAATTCGTGCCAATCAGTGCGACGGCGGCGATGATAACCACCGCAATGAGCGCGACCATGATGCCGTACTCGACGGCCGTCGCACCCTTGGTCTTGTCCGCGAAGCGACGTCCGACGACGTGCAGCAGGGCGGTGAGGTGGGCGTAGATAGCAACCATCGTGGTTGCCCCCTTTCCAGGAACATGCCAAAGGGGGAAGTGATTCTGCCCCCGTGGGGACCGCTCTACGCGTGCCCCCTGGCGCTGAACGTAGCGCGTCCCAGGCTCGTGCGTCAACGCCTGTCAGATAACAGTTTCGACAGGTGAGACTAACCTTCGGCTACACCTGTCACCGCGACCGTACTAAGCTCTGGTCACACACCTCTGGGGGATGTATGAAGCCTGTCAGAACCGCCCTACGCGCGCTTGCCGCGGGGTGCCTGCTGCTAGCGGTCGCCACGGCCCCGGCGCGGGCCGACGAGGCCCTCGACGCCATCGCCCAGGCGGTCGGCGTCACGGAGCAGGCCACCGACTTCGTCATCCTCGTCGACACCTCCGTCTCCATGAAGGACGACGACCGCTGGGCGCGCGCCCGCGACGCCGTCTCCGGGCTCCTCACCAACCTCACCCCCGACGATCACGTCACTTTGATCACGTTCGACGACGGCGCCCGCACCGCGTTCGCAGGCCTCGACCCCGCGCCGGCGACGGTTCTCAACGCGCTTCCGGCATCGCCCACCGGCGACCAGACCGACATCGGTGCCGCCATCGAAGCTGGCGTCGAGGCCCTGAACCGCGACGGCGGATCAGAGGTGGCCGCGATCGCTCTATTGACCGACGGCGAGCTCGACGCCGCAGAGACGTCGGACTACGTCACCCCGACGTCGCCCGCCTGGGCCGAGCTCCGGCAGCGCGCCGCCACCGTCTCGACTGACCGTCAGATCG
>DJWE01000018.1 GCA_002441465.1 Propionibacteriaceae bacterium UBA6238
GTAGGGGTCTTCGCGGCCCAGCAGGTAGATGGTGCCACCTCGGCGGATGAGGTCGGCGATGTCGACGGCGGGCCTGCCTTCGCGAGGGACGCAGCGTTCGCGTCGGTCGTGGGTGGCGAAGAGGGCGAGTGCTTGGTCGACGGTGGACTTGGTGTTGCCGGCGGTGCGTTCATCGGTGTTGCTGACAGCACCGGCGAGTAGGCCGGACCAGTTAGGTTCCGCCATCGGATGCGCGCGCAGGATGTCGATGGGTCGGGTGGCGGTGCGAGGGTTGGCGGCCCACTGCAGCACGTCGTTGAGGGTGTTGCCGGCGAGTGCTGCGGCGTGGAGGTAGCCCTGGATGACCTTCGCGGCTTCTGCGGCGTAGAACCGGGCTGCGGAGTCGGTGCCTTCTCGTCCGCTGCCGAGGGTGCCAGCGCAGAACGCTTTGGCGCGTTTCTCGGCGACGGTGGCGTCGACGCAGCCGTCGACTGGGTCCCAGATCAGCTCCGGCAGGCCCGGGGCGGCGCCGAACGGGTCGAGGACGGCCACGGGCCCGCGGGCTTGACGGGCGGCCAGCGTGAGGAGGAGATCGTCTGGTTTGGTGAGCGTGACTAGCGCCGCGCCGGGGGCTTGGAGGAGGGCGGGGGTGAGAATGTCAAGGGTCTTGCCCGAGCCTTGGGGCCCGAGGACGCCGGCTGTGCGATCCCACGGCTGCCACAACGCCACCCCGACCGGCACCTTGCTGGTCCCGATCCGCCACCCCACCGCGGTGGGGTCAAACCGTCGTCTCATGGGCGATCGCCGGTGCGGTAGAGGTCAGGACGGATCACGGCCCGATGGGCCCGGAGCCGACCTAACCCGAGAAGGTGCTCGGCCTGCCCGCTGCTGGCCATGCCCTTGAATCGGCGGCCAGCTGTCACACGCAACGCCAGGATGGTCGCGGTGACCAGGGCGGCGATGAACAGTGCGCCCGCGATCACCCAGGCCACCTCCACGACGCCCCTGTCGCCGGCGGTCGCGAGGCCGGCGTGGAGATCGCCGGTGAGGATGCCCCAACTGCTGGTGACCAGCGCGGCGGAGGGGGGCCAGTGCCAGCCAGCCCCAACGGCGGCCAGGGTGAGGCTGCGGCCGGCTTGAACGGCCAGCAGAGCGAAGAGCGAGACGGCGGCCAGAATGCCGACGGCGGGTTCCCATGTCCAGGCATAGCCGTCCTCGTGCTGAGCTTCTGTCATACCCATCACGAACCCCACCCCCGCAGAACTACAGCGTGAGGAGCAGGAAATTGGGCTGGCGATAGCAGCGCGGAAGCCCCCAGCGATGGGGGGTTCGCTGGAGGCTTCCGGCTTGATGGTGCCGATGGGGGCCGGCACCTGTCTGGGTGATTCAGAGACGCCACCCGGTGACGGCATGAAGGGTATACCACCATCGGATCCTCGTCTCTGCTTGCTGTGGCAAGGGGCGGGGGTCAGTTGTGGATGGTGATGGCGATCCAGCCGTGGGTGCTGTCGGGGTCGAGGATGAGGGTGACGTCGACGGCTGTGCCGTTGTCGAGGCGGTGTCGGGTGGTGATCTGCATCGGATCGGCCTCGATGACATGGACTGGACCGTGCTGGGTGCCGGCGATGGGGGTGAAGCGGGGATCGTCGAAGCTGGCGATCAGTGCCTCTGCTGCCACACCCTCGAGGCGTTGCCGGCGCTGCTGCTGGTCGGCGGTCAACCACCCGACGACGAACTGCGTAGCCGCGGTGACCGCGGCCGCGATCTGGACATCCTCGGGCGAGTCGTGAGGGTGCGCATCCATCGCGGGCTGGGTGGTGTTGAGATCGTTGTCGCCGACCCACCCTTCCTCGCGTCCGCTCTCCCCCACCGATGCCTGCGAGGTGACTGGCTGCGGAGCGGTCACCGGCGGGGTGGGGCTCTGGCTTTGAGGTCCGCTGCAGGCGGTGAGGAGCGCGGCGAACAAGCTGGCGGTGAGGAGACGGGCGGCTGGCTGTGGGGTCATGGGGTGAGTCCTCGGGTGCGGAACCAGCGTTCAGGATCGGTCGGGATACCGCCGACGCGGACCTGCAGGTGGAGGTGAGATCCGGTGACGTTGCCGGTGGCTCCGACCTTGCCGATCACGGTGCCGGCGGCGACGCGTTGTCCGACGGTGACGTGGATGGCAGATTGGTGGGCGTAGAAGATGACGGCGCCATCGTCCGCTTCGAGGGTGGTCAGGTTGCCGTAGGCGCCGACGGAGCTGGTGCGCGCGATGGTGCCGTCAGTGACAGCCTTGATGGGGGTGCCTGTGGGGGCGGCGAAGTCGAGTCCGGTGTGAGCCTTCTTCCATCGGGGTCCGGTGTCGCCGAAGCGGGAAGTGAGGCGGTACCGGTCGACGGGCAGTACGACCGCACCTGACCCGATGCTGGTGGTGCCGGTGCCTTGGGTGCCGTGGACGGAGATGTGGACGTGGTCGAGGTGCGCGGCCGAGGGGTCGGGGCCGGTGTAGCAAGAGGCGGTTTGGCCGCAGCGTCGCCAGCCTTCCTCGGCCCTAGCGGTGGACCAGAGGTGTTCTCGCCAGATGATGTAGGTGACGCCGAGCGCGGTGGCGTTGGTGCGGGCCCATTCCGCGATCTCCGTGCCCAGCGTGATGCCGGCTGGGGAGAAGTAGTTGGGGATCATCACGTCGACGGCGCGACCCGAACCGTGATCGCGGGGGTCGCCGGGCCGGACGCCGAGCAGCGATCGGATCTGCGCCCACTTCGCGTGGATGCAGCGCATCACACGCAGCGCGTCGGCGGTCTGACCCTGCTCCGACGGCATGCCGGTCGGTGCACAGTCCAGGCTCGGATCCATCGGTCCGCAGTTGGCGAGGCCGGCTGGTTGGCCGGCGAAGAGGGCGACGAGAGTGCGGGCGAGGCCTTCGTGGCGTGCGTAGGCGTCGGGGTAGGCCGACACCTGCACTGCCTGGGCAGCCTGGGCGACAGACATGTCTTGCCAGCCGACGATGTCGATGAGGCCGGGGATGTGCCAGCCGGTTAGGGTCGTGTGGCCAAGGTAGAAGGTGCGGGCTTGATAGGCGTCATCGGCCAAGATTTGGAGGTTCTCTTGCCGGGTGGTGCCGTCGGCGTACCAGCCGACGAGGGAGCGTTGCTGGAACAACCCGACGTCACCATCCGCGTTGGGGGTGCGGGAGGCGGGGTGGGCGCCGAGGATTGATTCCTGCATGGCGGTGGCAATCCCGACGACCGCGCCAGCTGGGCCGGCGCCGGTGTCGAGGGCCGTGGCGTAGATGAGAGCGGCACGGTCCATCTGCACGGCATCCAACTCCACGCTGGCGGGGGTGTCGCCGGCCCAGCCTGCGCAGCTGGCGCTGACGGTCTGGCTCTGAAGCTGGGGTCCGGTGAGGGCGCCGGCGAACACGACGATCGGTGCCAACGGCACCGTGAGCGCCGCACCGATGACGACCAGGGCCCTCCACATCAGGTCTGCAGTTTCTGGTTGGTGTCGGTCAAGGGTGCCTCGAGGTCGGGGTGGAGGGTCAGTGCGACCTTGTGGAGACGTGGGCCCACGGCGATCAGGGCTCGGCCTTTGCCTCCCATGGCCCAGCCGGTGACGATGTCGCGGGCGATCGGGCCGAGGTCGAGGAGCTGCTCCAGGTCGTCGGCGACCTCGGCGTCCTGGCCGAAGAGGACCTTGATGTCGCCGAGGTGGAGGAGGTCCTTGGCGATCTGCTGCGCCTGCGACCCGGCATGCCCCACACCCAGGTAGTCCGAGGGCTTGTGGGCGTTGGCGATCTCAATATCGCCATGCGACCTCGACAGCCGCAGATCGGCGTCGAAAGACGACACTGCACCGGTGCCGAGTCGGAGTTGTCGCCAGACCTCGTCGCGGACGTTGATCCTGCGCCGGCCGGAGACTTGTCGCATCGCGGTGCCCCAGGAGTTGAGACACATCAAGGCCATCCCGACGGCGTCGTCACCCAACGGCATCAGGCGGGAGAGGGACAGTGATTGGATCGGCGCGTTCCAGTCGATGGTGACGGTGGTGGGGGCGTCGAAGATGCCGGCGAACACGCCGGAGATGAGTTGCGCGACCGCGTCCCGCAGCAGGCGGGTGTCGTCGAGGAAGGTGTGTCGGTCGGGGTAGCGGAGCTCGGCGATCAGGTGGTCGCTGGGTGAGTGGAGTTGCTGCCACACCTGCGGGATGACGATCGGCCGCAGCGCTCGGTTGTCGGTGGTCGCGTGGGTGAGCTCAACGAGGACTGCTTTGAGGACCTGTTCCTCCGTCGGCCCGACCGCGACCTTCGTGTCGCCGATGCTCTGGGAGCCGATCAGCGAGCGCAGGAGGATGAGCCAGCGGCCGAAGACGATCGCCTGCCGGCGGTGCTGCTCCTCTTTGTCGAGTTGGCCCCAGTTGGTGGCGAGGGGTCCGGGGTCGAGGGGGTTGAGGCGTGTGGGCATGCCGGGGCCGATGGCGAAGGGTTCGACGCCGAAGTGGCGGCACATCCGCTCGTACTCGTCCTTCGGGTCGCCCAGGATCAGGGCCTGGTAGCCGAACGCGAACATGCGGTTGAGGAACGCTTTGACCCAGGCGGATTTCCCGCGGCCGGGTTTCCCGAAGACGAAGATGTTGGGGTTGGTGACGGGGATGGCGTCGTTGAGGACCCAGCCGTGGGGGTCGACGTAGAAGGTGGCTCCGTTGCTCATGTCGGTGCCCATCGGAGCCCCGGTCGGCGGCAACGGGCTGGCGGTGAGGAAGGGCCAGAACACGCCGGCCTGGTCGGAGGTCATTCGGTATCGCTTGACCGCGGGCCGTGACGCCACCCACCCAGCCCCCCTGGCTGGCTTGCCGCGCCACGGCGGGGCTGAGGTGAACTCTCGGACCGGCCGCGCCTCATCGGGCTGGGGTTTGGTGGGGAGTTCGTGGCCGAAGTCCGCGAGGAGTCGGTTGATACTGCGGGCCATCACTGGTGCCTGGTGGTGAGGCTGACCCCGAGGGGGAGGGTGGCGGTGACGAAGGCAAGGTCTTGGGACATGTCGAGGCGCTGCGGGGCCATGCCGCCGCGGCGGATCGCCGCATCCAGCCGGCGGCCGAACTCTGCCACCGGGGCAGTCCCGGGGATGGTGACGGAGCAGAGCGCGTAGGGATGGCTCATGGTGGCGCCCATCGCGAGCTGCACCTCGACCCGGTCCAGTTTCGCCTGCCGGCGGTGGTCCTTGGCGCCGGTGCGGACCCCGAGCCGGTCCTTCAACCCTTGCCCGAGGCTCTGACCGAACTCCTGCTGCGCCGCCTTCCGATCCGCGGCCGACTGCTTCTCGATCGGGAAAACGACCGCCACACTCCGCCGCTCCACCGCCTCGGACGGGGCCAGGACGTGTCCCCAGCCGCCCATCGTCGCTCCACGCTCGGGAAGCTTCACCGTCGAGGTGACCGTCGCCCACGCATCATGCGCATAGTGCCGAACCGCCGCATACGCCTGCGACGGGCCGGCCAACGCCCACGGCACAGAAGCGTTGACCGAAGCGTCTGCGCCGGCGTCGTGGGCGGCGGCCACGAGGCCGGCGCGGTCGCCTGGGGCGAACCCGAGACGGACCACCTGGGCGAGCTCCGGCGAGCAGAGCCATTCGATGTCGCGGGCGCCCATGGGGCCGGTGATCACTGCTCCGATCTCGGCGGCCAGGGAGACGAGGGTGTTCATCCGGCCGTCGGTGGCGCCGCCCATGTGTCTGGCCTCTCTGCTGAGCCTGTTGTCGGGGACGACGAGGGTGATGAACGCTTCGGTGCGGACCCCGGCCTGGGACCAGCGCAGGTGCTCGATCTGCGTGGCCACCGAGGTGGCGGGCGCATCCGCGGTGAGGTTGGCGCGCAGCCACAGTTCCCGCTCGGTGCAGTCGTCGGGGGTGGTGCGCACCATCAGGTGGACTTCGGAGATCAGCTCCCCCCGTGCCGCGGTGTCCAGCAGTTCGGTGAGGCCGTCGGCGTACCGGTTACACAGGGCGTCGGTGGCCATCGCGATCCCGTCGTGATCGATCCGGGCGGTGATTGCCCACGTCCGCGCCGCTCGGTGCTTGATCACCGCGATCCGACGCTGGGCGAGGCCGACCGGTGGGCCGTCCATCACTTCGACCCCGGTCAGCGCGCCGGGCATGTCCAGCTCGTTCAGGTCACGGAGAGTGCCGGTGGTGGCTTTCGACCGGAAGGTGAGCCAGCCGTTGAGGCCGGCGACGGCGAACGCGGCGGCGGCGGCGAGCCAGCCGACTGCCGGGCGGCCACCGAGGGGGACGACGGTGAGGAACAGCAGCAGCAACCACACCGGCACCCACATGAGCCCGGCTAGCCAGCGCTGCGAGCTGATCGCCATCCACGCGGGGAACGTCGCGACCGACAGGAACAGCAGTTGGGGGACGGTCAGGCCCCAGATCACGCCGGCCTTCGGGGTGGTGAACGCGTCAAAGGTTCGTGCCGCCACTGTGGTCCTCCGCTTCTCTCACAGCCGCACGGGGCTGCGCCGCACGCTGCGGCTGGGTTGATGTCGCGGCACCGGGCTGCGTCGGACGAGACTGCGTCGGGGTGCGGCGGATGTCGCCGGCTGGGTCGTACGGATAAGACGGGTCCCCCGCCCCCATCCCGGCAGTGGTGTCGTTGACCAGTCCCGTGGCGCGAGCCCCGACCTGCTGGAACCCGTCGACCAGCTTCTTCGCGCCGAGGATCACCCCCGCCGCCACCACTCCGACCGGCCCTGCCACCGCCCCCGCGCCAGCGGCAGCCCCAGTGGTGGCCGCACCTGCGGCCGCTCCCCCACCAGCAGCAGCACCACCCGCACCTGCTGCGGCCCCGCCAGCGGCTCCACCGGCTGCGCTCGCGCTGGCCCCCGATCCGGCGGGGCTGAGGCTAGAGCTGTGTGCCGCGGCGGCGCGGCTCGCGGTGGCCGACTCGCCCGCACCAGCAACTCCACCACCGCCTCCGCCGCTAGTGCTGCGAGTCACGGCGGTGTGGGCGTGGCCGGCGGCCGAGGAGGCGCCGGTGGTGCTGGCCAGGCCGGCGCGGAACGAGGCGCCGCTGGTGGTGCCCGGATCCACGAACGCCAACAACCGGAACAGGGCCACCGGGGAGAGAGCGGCCACGGCGATCATCACCACTGACGGCAGCGCCAAGGCGACGGCCTCCTGGGCGGAGTCCTCCATCCCCAGCGACACGCCGGTGGCGAGCTGGACACCCAACCCCAGCATCAGCGTCATCAACAGTGGGGCGATGGCGGCGGCGTGGAACCAGCGAAACGCCTTCCAAAACCACGACTCAAACGGCTTGAACATAAGCCCGGCCGCGGCGATGGGGGCGGTGGCGGCGATCACGATCAGCGACACCGCCCGGCCCAGCATCACCACCAGGTGCGCCAACGCGGCCAGCCACAGCACCAACCCCAGCAGCATGAGCACAGTGGCGGTGGTGCCGGTCATCACGCCTTCGGTGAAGTCCAGACCCGTCGGCTCCCACTCGGCCAGATCCGCTGTGCCCAGCAGCTGGATGCGCAGTGCCGTGTTGAGGCCCTCGACGGCAGTCACCAGCGCGGCGCCGTATGTGTACCAGAGGGTGCACACCAGCACGAACTTCACCGCACCGAAGATCGCTCCGCCAAGGGAGAGGGCGTCTCGGCGGAGGACGGTGCCGACCAGCTGCACGATCAGCAGCATCAGGGCCAGCGAGAGGCCGAGCCAGAGGGTGACACCGTAGACCGACCACAATGCCGACGACCCGTCAGGGTTGAGGTTGGGGGTGAGGAACCAATCCCCGAGCTGCAGGATCGCGCGCATCACCCACAACCCAGCGCCCCACACCGCCAGGCAGATCGCCACCCACGCATCCACCACAATCTGACCACCGGCTGCAGCCAGGTCGCCGAACATCTCCCCGATCTGCTCCCACATCTCAGGCGTCCCGCCACGAGAGCCAGCCCGCGGCGACGGCCAGCTCGGTGCCCGGCCACGTAGACGGCCCCGGCACCGGATGCACGCCCTCGGCGACGACCCACCGGCCATCGACCCAGGTCATCCGTTCGCAGTGCCCGTACGCCAGGCGGGCCTGGTCGCGGAACGTGTAGGTGATCTCCACCAACACACACACCACATGCCAGTCGTCGCCGTCGGAGCCCTTCACCTGCCCCGCCGAGGGGATCACGGCCAGCAGAGCCCCCGGCTCCAGACCTGCCGGCATTCTCCCCGCGGTCAGGAACGATTGGATCAATCCCAACACCGGCCACGACCCCGCTGAGCCCGTCGGATCCTCGAACCAGGACTGCTGCACCCGCTGCGCATGGGCCAGGTCCATCGGCCCGAGGACTGAGACCAGGATCTCCCCCAACTGCCCCACCGCGCCCTCCGGCGTCTTCGGGTAGCCGGTCGGGATGCCTTCCGCACCGATCTGGCCCACCAGGGGGATGTCGATCGTCGGCAGCTGACCGACGGCAGGGGTGCCGCCCGCCGCATCCGACCGCGACACCGCCAGCATCGGGGCAGCCGCGATCTCATCGCGCACCGAGACCTCGCCAGCCGGCAGCGAGTCGACGAGCTGATCCGTCGCGCGGGTGGTCGGGTCATCGACGACGGCGAAGTAGACGGCGAACCCCAGGCCGGAGAGCAGTACCAACGCCACCAACGTGACGCCGGCCAGCAGGGTCAGGTGCGCGCGATCGGGCCCGATCATGACTAGCGGGTGACGCAGCCGTCGCCGAGGAATCCCGACAGGATGCCCGGGATCACGAGATAGAGCAGAGCGGCTCCGAGGACGACGAACACCCCGATCAGGCCGCCCTTCGACACGTGCGGCATCGAGAACACCTTGCCCAGGATCACCGCCGCCACCGCGGCCAGGATGCCCGCGGGGAATGCCACCCACACCAATGCCCAGGAGAACCAGCCCAGGAACTCATCCACCAGCACCTGCGCTCCCGCAGGGGCGACCGGGCACACCATCCCGCGCCCCACCGCAGGAAACATCCCACCCAGCGACACGGCTTCGGCAACGAATTGAACGCTCATGACAGTTCCTTCACACGCGACGCGATGACGCCGGCCGCGGACTGCAGCCGACGCGGAAGCGGACCGGCTGTGACCCCACCGACCCGAAGACTCGAACACTCCGGCACCAGCACCAGCCGCCCGGCCGCAGCCGCACGCCTGAGAGACGGCCCGAGGACGCCACCGACGGGCTTCGGCAGCGAGCGCCCCGTCACGGCTGTGATCACCGGCACCACTTGGACCGACGACTTCAACGGGTCCAGGCGCGCCTCGAGGCGCCGCACACTCGGCACCGAGCAAGCCGCCACTGCCACCAACACCCCCGGCCGGGTGCCGGCCAGGTCGTCTGGCCACAGTCCCAGGTCCATGACCGTGAGCCCGTCCGGCTCGGACGCGGGGAGCATCACCGCGTCCGAACTGGCGAGCCGTTGCAGCTGCACGCCGCCGCGAGAGCCGATGATCCAGCTCTGCCGAGTGCCGAGTTCGGCCGACGACGCGGCCGCCAACCCTGACAGGCCAGGAGCGCTGAACTCCACCAGGCGTGATGCACCTAGCGCCTCAGCCACAGCCAACGCCACCACCGTCGCGCCGACGCCCCCAGCCACACCGACCACCGCCACCGCCGCAGTGGTGCTCAGCGTCGCCGTCACAGCCCCGTCCATGGGGGTGTTCGCCGCTGGCTCGCTGCGGGTGGTGGTGGTGAAGGTGCCCTCCTGGAGGGCCGCGTACGCGGCGCGCAGTTCGGCCAGGGAGAAGCCGGTGACTGTCACTTGCGCTCCAAGGCCGACTTCAGGCGAGCCGGGGGAATCTCCAGCAGGCGCCGACGCGCATCCAGCGCCTGTCGTAGCCGCTGGGACCAGAACACCAGCTGATCGCAGGCCTCCGCCTCGCCCTTCGCCGCAACAATGAGCTGCTGCGTCTCGTCATCCGACATGACCCGCACGTCCCTTCCGACCGTCCTGTCACCCAAGAACCCGCACCCACACAGGCCAGCGCGCGTCGACACACCCGGGCACCCTGCAACTCGGCGTTCGATGAATGTGTCTTGTCGTCGATGGCGGATCAGGCGGCAGCACCGTTGCGGGCCGCGGCCCGGAGCACCCCGAGAGCCTTCCTGGCGCGGTACTGCACTTGGTCCGCGGTGTGACCCGGTTCCACCACCTGCAGACACGCCGCCCGGGCCGTCAGGCCAGCGCTCCCCCGCGCAGAGATCCCGTCATCTGTCGCGGTCACCGCCAACGCCACGAGCAGGTCCATGTCCTCACGGCTCAGCCCGGCCTCGCTCAACGCCCACCAGTACACGTCGCTGCTCTTCAACGCCTCCCGGTCCTGGTCCCGCGCTATCCGCTCCAACACCTCCGGAGTGACCGCAGCCCGCTCGCGCCACACCCGCTCGGCCGACTGCCCCCAGCCGAACTCCCGATCCAACGCGCGTCCGACGCGCCGAGCCACACCCTGCGGGATCCACCCCCTCAACGGGTCATCCCACGGATACTCAGCAACCTCGGCCCACAGATATCCGGCCGCCACGTCCTCCACATGCCGCGCGTCCTCGGTGTTGCGGGAACGGGTCGCCACCACTGCCTCACACGCCGGCAGAAGCAGATGCACCAGCACTGCGGTGGCGTCCACCCGAGAGCCCTCCAGCCGAGTCAGTCGGCCCAACGCGAGCAGAACCTCTCGATCCTCCCGCCACTCGGCGTCGCAACGCCACGTCGCCACATCACGGCACGACCCGAACCGCGACAACACCGGCTCACCACTCGTCCACACCCCCCAACGCTCATCCGCGGCATCCAGAAGGGGATCGATGTTCAACGCGGCGCGCACGCTCATCTCGGGGTCCTTTCGCGTAGGTTCACACCGCAGAACCTCGCGTCCCCACATCCCCCTTTCCCTACCCCCCACCCATCCCGCAGACCCTCAAGAACCTCGGGGACACAGCTCTGACTAGGATCGAGAAACTCACCCCCCGTCACCGGGCCATCTCGCGGCAGGACACGATGGGGAGCCGGGAAGGGCGCGGGGCCGCGGTCACCCTGCCTGGTTGATAGGCGCCACCAGTGTCGCCGCGGTGCACGTAAGCCTTACCACGACGGTGGAGAACGTGGATCTCCGCGAGATGAGAAGCGGATCCGGCTGTTGGCCCAGGAGATTCGAGATCCCGCGCCTCGCAGCGGCGTGGTGTCGCAGGCCAACCGGCGGCCGTACACGATCTACCCACTCGCGCGAAGCCGGGCTGTGGACAGGGTCGACTGCAGATGGCGCGCCGCGTCCGACTCGCCGCGAGCCCTACTGCCGGCTCGATCCGGGGGACCTTCCTCGGCCTCCGAGTAGCCGCCGAGGGGGGCTAGACCGTCCGCGGCACCTGGCCGGTGAGCTTGATCATCCAGCACATCAGCTTGAATTCGCCGTCGGAGGTCGGCCCGAACATCAGCGGGCGGCCGCCGTCGATCACCGCGATGACGAGCTGAGTCCTCGGCTGGTGGAGCTCTCGGAGGCGAACTACCGCGTCTACGGGTTCGGAAGCTGTGGAAGACCGCCGTCCGGGCAGGCATGGGGATCGGGCGGGATCAGACCGCCCGGCTGATGCGGGCTGCGGGGATCGCGGGTGCCCGACGCTCGGAGCGGGTGACCACGACCCGGCGGGATCCCGTGGCCTCACGCCACCCGGACCTGGTGAAGCGGGAGTTCACCGCCACCGCCCCGAACCGGTTGTGCACCGACCTGACGTTCGTGCCGACCTGGGCCGGTGTCGGCTACGTGTGCTTCATCATCGACGCGTTCTCGCGGATGATCGTCGGCTGGCGGGTCGCTCCACACATGCGCACCGAGATGGTCCTCGACGCGATCGAGATGGCCCGCTGGTCCTGCGGCCATCACCACGGCGATCTGCGTTGTCACAGCGACGCGGGCAGCCAATTCACCTCCATCCGCTACGGAAAGCGACTCGCGGAGATCGGCGCGACCCCCTCGATCGGAACCGTCGGCGACTCGTTCGACAACGCTCTGGCCGAGACGGTCAACGGCTACTACAAGACCGAACTGGCCTGCGGGCCCGCCCGGCCCTGTCCATGGAAGAGCGTCGAGGACCTCGAGCTCGCAACCCTCGGATGGGTGCACTGGCACAACACCACACGCCTTCACGGATACCTCGGCGACATCCCACCCGCCGAGTTCGAGAACACGTTCTATGCTGAACCAACCGACCATAAACAGCTGGTCGGAATCAAATAGGGCGAGATCCATCAAACCCAGTGCGGTTCACTATGGTGCTCAACGACCAGTCCTCCACAAGCGTCCCCGGCGGGCTTCAGTGGCACCTCGCCGGCGTCTACACTCTGGGCTATGCAGGTCGTCGCGGAGCATGATTGGGGCGCGCTTCTCTGGGTCGGCGAAGGCTCCAAGGCCGAGCGGCTATTCGCTTGGACCTATGAGGAGGGCTTCACCGCTGAGGCCGCGCACAAGGCCGCTCGACTTGCCAAGCTGAGGAGGCGGTTGACGGGAACCGAAGACGAGAGGCTGTCCACGGGTATGGCCGCGACCGTGGCAATTTTCGGCGCGGCCATCTTCACCCAGAACCTTGCCTGGATCATCGCCCTCCCTATCCTCGCTGCAGGTCTGATCAAGCTCACGTCCGCTTTGTCGGCACCAGGAGCAGTCGGACCCCGGGAGATCGATGGCTTAACGAACCGCCTGCTCAAGACCGAACGCGAGTTCAGGAACACCAGCTACTTCACTGCCCTGGCGATCCGCCACCATCTTCTCCATCCACTCAACGACCACCAGGCCACCACGATCCATACGCTGGCGGGCGCCTTCGAAAGCGTGGGTAATCGAGTCGAGCAACTCCGGGGTCCGAGCCGTGACGATGCCCGAGCCGCGCTGCGCTCCCTGGCCGCCACATATGACGGGCGCTACGAGATCTCAAATGGAATCGCCGCCGCCCTCAGTGCTCTGTCGACCTCTGTCGACAGAGCACTGGCAGCTGAAAGGGCGGTCCAGAGTGCGGTGGAGGCCCCGGTGCTGGAGGCCAAGGTGCAGCGGCGCGCCGACCAGATTCGGGATTCTCGGAACGAAGCCCTTCTACTCATCCAGCATGCAGTTGACCGCCTCGACCTTGACGCGCAGACCTCTGACGCAACCAGCGCGTACCTCAACATGCGAAGGCCCGACTGATCCTCTTGCGATGACTCCTGCCCAGCTCTGCGAGGTCGAGTTGGTGGCCGTGGCGCGGTGCAATGGGCCGGACAGCATGAGGCGGCGCTCCGGAGGCGAACGGGACGATCGCGAGTGGGGAGGGGCGTAGCTACTCGCAGGCGAGGCCGTCCCCGTCGCCGTCGCCGCGGTGGCCGGTGCCGTGGGCGAACCAGTTGTAGATGTCTGCCTCGGCGGGATCGCCGGCGCGGAAGGGTCCGGTCGGGTGACCGAGGGCGTTCTTCTTCAGCTTGGTGCAGGACGAGTACTGCCTCCACCACGGCACCTCAGCATCCACCGCGACGTCCTGGCCCCCGGTCAGTGGGGCGATGCTGGCTTGCGGCCTAGCCTGGCAGGACGTGGTGATCACTGCGCCGTCCGTGCCGGCCTCGGCGATCTGAGCGGCGTGGTAGGCCGCTTCTTGGGGGTGGTGGGGGTAGCCGTCGGTGGAGTCGAAGCGTGCGATCGCGTTGCCCGCCTGCAGTTGCACCAGGCCAAGGTCGACGCCGTCGGCGGTGATGACGTGGCGGAGGAGCCGGTCGTACCGGTCACGGTCGTTCTGCCCCTCGGGCAACGTGAGGGTTAGCGAGTCGCCGGCCGTCAGCAGGCCGGCGATGGTGGACGATGCTTCGTCGTGGCCGCATTCTCCGCGTTCGGGGGTGTCGATCCCGATGATCCGGACGATGCCCGCGGTGGTCCCAATCGTGTCGCCGTCCACGAAAGCGGTGAAGGCTGCGGTCTGCGAACCGGGGCCGGTCGGCGTGGGAGCCGGGGACGCTGGGCTCGGCGCGGGCGCGGCGGACGCGGCGGTCGCAACTGCGGTGGGAGCGGTGGACGCTGCGACTTTCGGATCCGCCCGATCGGTGGCGACGGGGTCGCAGCCGGCCACCGCTAATGCCACCAGCATCGTCAGCCCTGCCAGCTGCGACGCGCGTGCCCCCTTCACGTATCCGACTCTATGCCACCGTCGAGCCCACTTCGGCGCGAGGGGGGCTGACTCAAGCCCGTCCGTCACAGGTAAGGACGCTGGGGGCTGCTGCACGTCTTGGTGACAGGGTGAGTTAGGCGGCCTGGAGGGCCGGTGTGGTCATGATGGTCTCGTATTGGATCGGGGTCAACCGGCCGAGGCGGGCCTGGCGTCGGCGGCGGTGGTAGGCCGCTCGATCCAGGTCACGACGGCGATCCTCAGGTCCTGTCGGGTGTCCCAGCGGCGGCGGTCGAGGACGTTGTTCTACAGCAGGGCGAAGAAGGATTCCATGGCGGCATTGTCGGCGCTGGTGCCGACCTGGCCCATGGAGCCGACCAGCCCGTGGTGGCGTAGCGCGGCGAGGTATTTCCGAGCCCGGAATTGAGATCCTCGGTTCGAATGCACGATGCAGCCGGCGACGTCGACGCCTTGCGCTGCGCGGGCGGCCACGGCGTTGCTCAGGGCCTGGACGGCCAGTCGGGACTTCATCCGGGCGTCGATGGAGTAGCCGACGATCCGGCCGGACCAGACGTCCTTGATCGCGCACAGGTAGAGCTTGCCCTCAGGTTCGGGCTCTTGGCGGTGAAGTCGCGTTCGACGAGGTCGTCGTGGGCGGGTGGTCCCGGCTTCTTCCCGTTGGCGCCTCGCTTCTTCCCGAATGCGCTCCACCAGCGGTTCGCGGAGGTGATGCGCCAGGCGGTGCGGTCCGCCATTGCCTGGCCGGCGTCGCGGGCCTCGTCGGCCGGCAGACGGTGTCCGAACTCCGGGTCGTCACGGTGAGCGTCGAACAAGGCGTTGGCCCGATACGCGGTGGCGAGTTCGCGCTCGCCGATCAGGTGGGCGAGCCAGCGGTAGTAGGGCTGGCGGGCGAGCTTCAAGACCCGGCACGTCACCGCGACGGAAATCCCGTCGGCGGCGAGCTCACGAACGAGCGGGTACATCATTCTCCCGGCAGGTTCGCCTGCGACAGATACGCCGCCGCGCGGCGCAGGACCTCGTTCTCCTGCTCCAGCAGCCGGATCCGTTTCTTCGCGTCGCGCAGCTCGGCGTTCTCCGTCGTGGTGGTGCCGGGCTTGAGCCCGTCGTCGACATCAGCGGCGCGCATCCAGTTGCGCAGACATGACTCGGCGATCCCGAAGTCGGCCGCGATCTGCTTGATCGTCTGACCGGCCTCACGTCGGCGGGCGACGCTGACGACATCGTCGCGGAACTCCTGGGGGTAGGGCTAAGGCACGGTACAGATCCTTCCAGCGACGCCACACGGCGTCACAGATCAGATGTCACCCACTCGTGCAGCAGTCCCTCGCTCTGGGGCTGGTGCCGGTGACAGGCTCGTGCCGGGGCTACCAGCCATTTAGTTCGTCTTGGTACTCACGGGCTGCCTGGGCGACTTCGTCCTCAGTGACGAAATCATCATTAGGAAGCAAGTATGGCCGTTCCCAATCGACGCCGTTAGTGCAGATCACGTCGTCATGCCAGTCGCGGTTCATGGTCGGATCCCAGGAACACTCCCAGCTTGATGACTCGGACTCTCCCGCGGTCTCTTGGTGCCGGTCGCTCACGGGATAGAGCGGCGAGGGGTCGGGGCTTCGGTGTACCGGAGCCGCAGAAGTCGGCTTCGATTCGTCGAGATCTCCCATCAGGGCTGGCCCCCAGCCGAAATCTCCCACCAAATTACCGATGCCCAAGTAGAAGATTCCGCCGACCAAGGCAAAGCCGCAGATGCCTCCCAATGCATTCCCGAGGACGTCACGGAAAGCCGTCGCTGTACTTCGGCGAACTGGCTGCGTCTGAAACCGCATACGCCGAGCGTAGTTGATCCATCTCTTTGGGTCGCCAGCGGGGCAAGAGATGATCTGGGCGCGGCAGCAGCCCTCGCCGAGAAACCGCTACACACTCGGCTGGACTTCACCTTGCCTACGCAAACGTGAGCCGTTCAGGCGCCGGGAGGACAAGGGTGTGGCGTCGTCGAAGCGCTAGCTAACTGGCCGGCGCTTGCAGCCAGGCTGTTTGGCGGCTCGGAAGAGCGAGCACATGGCTGCGCCGACCGACTTTGCTCGTCCGATCGCACATCCCGGCGCCGACACGAAGCAGTTGGCCTGCCGCCTGGCTGGGTGCCGGCCGCAGTGACCTCGCCATCCTGACTCAACACAGGCCGGGGGTCTGCGGTAGAGGCCGACGACTGGCTTCCCTGGGCAGAAGCCGTGGAGTCAGGATGTGCACGAACCCTATGCTGTTTCTGCAATGACACTGGCCCGGTGGCGACGTCTACTGACGTAGCCACCGGGCCACTGGCCAATCAATCTCCTGAGCTCAGGCGTTGGCTGTACGCCAGGCTTCGAGGAAGCGGAGGAAGCCGGTTGCGCCTGGGTCCTGCAGGCCGATGCTGCGCTCCTGGAGCCAGGACGCGCGGCCGCGGCGGGACTGCAGGCCAGTGGAGCTCTCCACGCCGGCCGCGGCGGCGGTGATGGCGGCGTCGAGCTTGTTGTCGGCGTCACTGCTGAATGCCTCAGCGGCAGGAACCATGGCGTCAAGAATGGTCTTGTCACCGACCTGGGATTTGCCGCGGGTCCCGATGCTGTCGGCGGCGGCCTTCACGAAGGAACCGACGTGGTCCATGCCCACTTCGTCGACGTCGCGCAGGGTCTTGGAGCCGGCAAGGAGCCCTCCGGCCACCAGCGCCGCCATGGTGGAGGGATTGGCGTTGGCAAATGCCTTTGCGCAAGCCAGCACTACCTCGCTGGGGGTGGCGGTCTCGGGTAGTTCGGCCAGCGCCGCGTCCACGGCGTTGGAGCCGGAGGACGCGGTGATGCCGAGGTCGCCGTCGCCGATGGCCTGATCTAGGTCACCGAGTTCGTCCGCACACTTCACGAACTCTGTGAGGCAGGCCCGGATTGCCTTGCTGAGTTCTGCTCCGGTGTTTGCCACCTCAGGCCTCCTGGAAGAACGGGGAGCGGGCGGGGGCGTTGAGGAGCGCGAGCCGCTCGTCGTTCAGCTTCAGCAGCGAGATCGACGCCCCGGCCATCTCGAGGCTGGTGGCGTACTCTCCGACGTACGGCTTCGCGATGCTGATCCCCTTATCGGAGAGCAGCTGGTGCACCTTGCGGTAGAGGACGTACAGCTCCTCCAGCGGGGTGGCACCCAGGCCGTTGACGAGCACTGCGACGGAGTCGCCCTCGGCCAAGCTCAGATCCGTGACCAGGGGCTCGAGGATGTGCTGGACGATACTGTCGGCACTCTCCAGCTTCCCGCGGTGGATACCGGGCTCGCCGTGGATGCCGATGCCGATCTCCATCTCGTCCTCCTCCAGCTCGAAGCTCGGCTTGCCGGTGGTGGGGAGGATGGTGGGGGTGAGGCCGACGCCCATGGTGGCGGTGTTCTCGATGATGTCCTCGGCGACAGCTGCCACCTGCTCCAGGTTGTCGCCGCGCTCGGCGGCTGCACCGGCTGCCTTGTAGGCGAACAGGATGCCGGCGACGCCGCGCCGATCCTGGGCTCGCTCTCGTGGCTGGCTGGCGACGTCGTCGCGGCCCAGGACGGTCTTGGTCTCGATGTCGTCCAGCTCGGCCAGATCAGCGGCCAGGTCGAAGTTGAACACGTCACCGCCATAGTTGCCGTACAGGTACAGCACACCAGCCCCGCCGCTGACGGCCTTGGTGGCCTCGTGGATCTGGGCCGACGACGGTGAGGAGAACACGTTGCCAATGGCTACGCCGTCGCACAGGCCGGCACCCACGTAGCCCTTGAACAGAGGAAGGTGGCCGGAGCCGCCTCCGGTCACGATGCCCACCTTGCCGCGCACGGGGGCGTCGGCGCGCACGAGGATTCGCTTGTCGTCCCCCGGCGTCTTCACCAGTTCGGGATGTGCCAGCAGGATGCCCTCGACGAACTCGTCGACGAAATCCGCCGGATCGTTGATGATCTTCTTCATTGCTCTCTCCAATGTGAGGGGATTACTTGCCGGTTGCGGCCATGGGAGCCGGTCTCTTGTTTCTGAACTTGCGCCAGTTGATGGCATCAATGACCATCACTGCCACGAGGATGACACCCTGCGCGATGGCGTACTGGTACGACGACAGGCGCATGGCGGTGAAGCCGCTGGAAACCACCTGCAGGGTGAGTGTGGCGATCACCACGCCTGCCACGGAGGCGAAGCCACCGTTCGGATTTGTGCCGCCCAGCACTGCGATCACGATGACGAGCAGCACGTAGGAGGCTCCATAGTCTGCCGACGCCGTCGGGTTCCTCGCTAGGAAGAGGAATCCGGCCAGGCCACCCAGCGCGCCGCCGACGGCGTAGCTGCCGATCAGCACTGCCTTGCTCCGGATGCCGGAGAACCGGGCGGCCACGGGGTTCGCGCCCTGCAGCTCGATCTTGCGACCCAAGGTGGTGGAGTTCACCAGGAACGCAATCAGGATTGCGGCCACGATGAACACGGCGAACAGCATTGGCACCGGCCCGATGGCCAGCTTCCCGAAGGTGGTGAATGTGGCGGGAGCACCGTAGAGGGTGCTGCCGCCCGTCCACACGATGGCGACCCCGTTGAGGATCTGCATGGTGCCGAGCGTCGCCAGGATGGGGGTGATCCCGACAATTCCGATAAGGACGCCGTTGAGCAGGCCGCAGCCGACGCCGACGAGGATGCCCACGAGCAGCACCGGCACGGCCATGGCCTCGTTGAACTCGCCGGAGCCGGTGACCATAGCCGTGAACATCGTGGACATGGTGATGGCGGACAGGTTGGCGATGGAGACCAGGGAGAGGTCGATGCCTCCGGTCAGCATGGACAGCATCATCGCGATTGCGATGACGCCGATCTCCGGCGAGGCCACCATGATGTTCTGCAGGTTCAACGACCCGAGGAACACTCTCGGGTTGAGGAACGCGAACAGTGCGAAGGCCGCCACGAACACCAGCACCATGCGCAGCATGCTGCGGTTGGCCTGCGCCCGTTCGATGACTCCCCGGACTGCCGAGTCGAGGCGATTGTTCGCATCCTTGAAGGACGAGTCGCTCATGATCAGGCCTCCTTTCTTTGCGCGACGGTGAGGTCCATGACGTCCTCAACGGAATGGACGCGCTGCGCCTTCCTGCGGGCGGACACGGCCTGGATACCGACACCCACGATCAGCAGGATGCCAACGGCAGCGCGGAGCCAGGCGCTGGGGACGCCAACCAGCAGCAGGCTGTTGTTGATCACCTGGATCAGCAGGACGCCCAGCACGGTGCCGCCAACGGATCCGCGACCCCCGAAGATCGAAGCACCGCCGAGGACGACGGCGGCGATGATGTCGAGTTCGCCGCCGACGAGGTCCTGCGGGTTGGCCGCGCGGCTCATCGTGATGTGGGCGACGCCGGCCATTGAGGCGATCACGCCGACCAGCACGTAGGTGAGGATCTGCGTGCGCACCACCCGGAACCCGGCGCGGTGTGCGCCCTCGTAGTCGTCGCCGATTGCGTACAAGGAGCGGCCGAACATAGTCCACTTCAGGACAGCCCACACCAGCAGCGTGGCGACGATCGCCAGCAGCACCAGCACGTGCAGGTTGGCGCGGCCATGGGCCGTGGTGAAGTCAAGGATGTTGACGGTGGACAGCGCGGCCATCGTGGGCGGTAGCTCCGGGAAGTACTTGGCGCCCACGTAGGTGAGCATTGCTCCGAAGAACACGCCCTGCGTTCCCAGGGTGACGATCAGCGTGGGGAGCCGGAACTTGGCGATGACGAACCCGTTGACCAGACCGAGTATTGCTCCGATGGCAGCGGCAATGGCGAACACCACCACCATGGGCACGTCGGTGCCCGTGGCGAGGAGGATGGTCACAGTGGTGTAGGCCGAAGCGATGGCCACCACTGGGAACGACACGTCGATGCCGCCGGAGATGATTACGAGAAGCACTGAAAGGGCGAGGATCATCGGAACGGTGGCGCTCCGCAGGACGGCGAAGGCGGTGTTCGCCGTGAAGAACACGGGGTTCAGCAGCGACATGCCGATGACGATGGCCAACAGCACCAGAAGGAGGGTGCCTTCATTGTTTCTTCCCTGGAGCTTGCGCAGGGTCTTTCGAATGTCCATGCTTCAGGCCGCCATGCTCTCTTGGATCCGTTCGACGGAGACGTCGTCGCCAACAAGTTCGTCGGTGATGCGCCCCTTGGTGACCACCAGCACCCGATGACAGCACGACACCAGCTCGGGCTCGTCGTCGGAGATTACGATGATGGCCATGCCTTGGCCCGCCTGCTCACGGAGCAGCTCCAGGATCTGTTCCTTGGAACCGACGTCGACCCCGACGGTGGGGCCGTTGAGGATGAGCACCTTCGGGTTGGTGGCGAGCCACTTCGCGAGGACGACGCGCTGGGCGTTGCCGCCGGAGAGCGTCCGCACGGGGGCCTTCACGTTGGGCGCTTTGATGCGCAGTTCTTCGAAGAGGCGGCTGATCGTGGCTTTGACCTTGCGGAAGTCAAGGGTGCGCCACTTGCTGCGGTGCTGGTTCAGGGATCCAGCGATGATGTTGTCCGCGATGGACTTCTCCAGGAACAGGCCTTGGGTGAGGCGGTCCTCGGGGACATAGCCGATGCCGGCGGAGACCGAGTCTGCGATGCTGGCCAGCTGCACCCGCTCGCCCTCGACGCGGACCTGGCCGTGGTCCGGGGTGAGCAGACCGAAAAGGGATTCGGCGATCTCCGTGCGGCCAGAGCCGAGGAGGCCGGTGACCCCGATGATCTCGCCCTTCTTCACATTGAAGTTGACGTCCCAGTAGGCGCCCTTGAGGGTGAGTCCCTCCACCTCGAGCTGGACCGGGGCCTCATCGGGGAGGTCCGAGACGATGCGGACGTCCTCGATGTCGCGGCCCGTCATGTGACGGGCGATGCTGCGCGTGTCGAACTCCTCGACGGGGCCGGAGGTCACCACCTTGCCGGAGCGCATGATGGTGACCTGCTGGGACACCTGCAGGATTTCGCTGAGCTTGTGCGAGACGAACACCATCGAGACGCCGCGGTCCCTGAGCTTGTCCACGAGCTCGAAGAGCCGCTTGACCTCAGTGTGGGTGAGGGCGGTGGTGGGCTCGTCCATGAAGATGACGCGTGCGTCGCTGACGAGGGCCCTGCAGATTGCGGTGAGCTGCTTGTTGGCGACAGACAGGGTTCCCACCTCTGCGTCGAGGTCCAGGTCGAGCTGCAGTTCGTCGACGATGGCGCGCGCCCGGGCTGCAGCAGCGGTCGCGCTGTAGAACTTCTTCTGGACTGCGACCGCCGAGGTGAGGACGATGTTCTCAGCCACAGTGAGGCTGGGGAACAGTGAGAAGTCCTGGTAGATCACCTGGATGCCGCTCTCGATCGCGGAGGTGGTGTTCATCTGGCTGTGGCCAACGCCGTCGACGACGATCTTTCCACTGTCGGGCGTCTCGGCGCCGGAGATCACCTTGATGAGGGTGGACTTTCCGCAGCCGTTCTCGCCTGCGAGGCAATGCACCTCCCCGGGGTACAGATCCAGCGAGACGTCCGCGAGTGCCTGTACACCGCCGAATCGTTTCGAGATGCCGCGAACGCTCAGGATGGGGCTTCGCTCGTCTCCCCCGGGCTTGGTCGATGTCACCGGTTCGTTCTCCACAGTTCCTCCTCGCAATCGCAGTAGGGGGTGCGCGGCCAGGCGCGCACCCCCTGCCGCTGGGTGACTCAGAAGTCGAACTCGGCTGCTGCTTCGGCGTCGGCTGCAACCTGGGCGGCGCCGACGAAGACGTTGTCGTAGCCCTCCATCGGCTGCAGGTCGTTGTAGCCGTCGATGCCGAGGTCGGTGCCTGCCTCGATGGTGCCACCTTCGGCGAGGATCTTGGCGATCTGCAGCTGGGCCTCACCGGCGAGGGCGGGATCCCAGAAGAAGATCTTGTCGATGGAGCCGTCGGCAAGGTATTGGTTGGCGACGGAGGGGATGGAGGTGCCCATCACGCACACCTGGTCCTCGAGACCGGCCTCCTGGACGGCGCGGGCGATGCCCGGGACGTCGTTGCCGGCGGAACCCTGGAAGGCTGCGAGGTCGGGGTACTTCGCGAGGATCTCCTTGGCGCGCTGGTAGGCAGTCTCCTGGTCGTCAGTGCTCTCGATGGGAGTCTCCACTCGCTCCATGTCCGGGAAGTTTTCCTGCTGGTAGGTGTAGGCCGCGTCCACCCACTCCATGTGGGTCTTGGCGGTGAGACCGCCGACGAACTGCACGTACCCTCCGGTGCCCCCGGTGCACTCGCCAAGATTGGCCATGATGTCGGAGCCGTAGGAGGCGTTGTCGAAGGCCTCGATGTCGATGTCAACGTTCTGGATACCGGTGGCCTCGTGCGAGACGACGATGATCCCCTGTTCGCGTGCCTGGGAGAGGACGCTCTCGACAGCCTCCGGCGAGTTAGGGACGACCGTGATGGCGGTGGGCTGCTGCGCCACCAGGTCCTGGATGATGGCCACCTGCTTCTCGGGGCTGACGTCGTCAGCGCCCTCCTGGCGGGCGTCGATACCGGTGCGCTCGGCAAAGGCCTCAACGCCCTGCTCCATGCGCTGGAACCAGGGAATCGTGCTGGCCTTGACGACGGTGACCATGGTCATGTCGGTGGCGGTGGCAGCGGTCTCCGCCGTCCCATTCGTGGCAGTAGTGGTGGGATCGGACTCACCGATCGTGGTGCAGCCGCTCAGTCCAATCGTGAGGCCCGCCGCGAGTGCAGCGCCCTTGATGAAGTGCTTGCGAATCATTCATCGACTCCTTCGTTGACGACTTTCGTCCGGGTCAGGTCGGCAGCTCCGCCGAAAGGCCCACACCGGGACATGTGTGAACCTAGACCGCACCCATGCACAAAGTCAAGGGCCTTACGAACACATAACGGATAGGTAACGAACATCACAATGTACATTAGCGCGCACACTCGGTCGCGGGACCGACGACACCTAGACTCCACAGCCCTCGGAGGAGGCTTGGGCACACGGCTTCGCCTGTCTAGAGGTGAGTCCTTTGGACCACAGGCCCGCAGCGCTCATCTGCGGTATCCATCGCGGCCGCCCCCTCCCACCAGGACGACACTGGACACCGGTCCAGCGAGTTCGAGATGTTCGTATGCGAGCAGGCAGTGTTCGAAGTGGGCCCTACTCCGCTACGCTGATGCCCACTACGAGGAGGTAGCAATGTCCAGGAAGGCGCAGATCGTCGACATCCTCACCAGCGAGGGTTTCCAGACGGTGCGAGACCTCGCCAAACAGTTCGAGGTGACCGAGGCAACGATCCGACGCGATCTCACGCAGCTTGAGGGCATGGACCTCGTGCGGCGCACACACGGTGGCGCAACCAGCGTGCAACAGTCAGAGACGCCATCGCACTTCCGCGAGGTCCTGCACCGGGCAGAGAAGGCAGCGATCGGTAAGGCGATGGCCGAGCGGGTCCTGGACGAGCAGACCATCCTCCTGGACAGCGGTACCACCACCCTCGAAGTGGCCCGCCACCTGGACCACGAGAGGGTGACCGTCGTGACAGGAGACCTGCGCGTCGGCATGGAGATCGCCAAGAAGCGATCGCTGCACCTGGTTTTCATCGGCGGGGAGCTACTCCCGAACACCTTCACGATGTGGGGCCCGACGACGGTGCAGGAGATTTCGCACCTGCGAGTGGACGTCGCCATCTTCGGCGCCGACACGGTGAGCGAACGGGGCCTGCAGCATTCGACCAGTTACGAGTTGGAGCAGAAGCGGCGCATGCGCTCGATCGCACGCGAGGCCTTCTTCGTCGCCGACAGTTCCAAGTTCGGTCGCGAGGGCTTGTTCCAAGTCTTCGACATCAATGAGTTCACTGCCGGCATCACTGACTCCACTCTCGACCCCCTGCGGGCATCCCAGTTCCCAATCCCCATCATCCGGGCGAACGTTCCGCCGAGACTCTAGCTAGCGAGCCAGCGCCACTTGGGCTGGCGGGGGAGCTTCAAGACCCGGCACGTCACCGCGACGGGGATCCCGTCGGCGGCGAACTCTCGCACGAGCGGGTACATCATGCTCCCGGCAGGTTCGCCTGCGACAGGTATGCCGCGGCGCAGGACCTCGTTCTCCTGCTCCAGCAGCCGGATCCGTTTCGCCTCATGCAGCTCGGCGTTCTCCGCGGTCGTGGTGGTGCCGGGATTGAGGCCGTCGTCGACATCAGCGGCGCGCATCCAGTTGGGCAGACAGGACTCGGCGATCCCGAAGTCGGCCGCGATCTGTTTGATCGCCTGACCGGGCTCACGTCGGCGAGCGACGTTGACGACATCGTCGCGGAACTCCTGGGGGTAGGGCTTGGGCACGGGACACATCCTTCCAGCGACGCCCCACGGCGTCACAGATCAGATGTCACCCACTCGTGCAGCAGTCCCAGTCGACGCTGATGCTGGCGCTCTAGGATGACGCGCCGCTTGTCCAGCCCACGGGCTGAGTCCGTGCTCTCGGCCAGCGAGTAGCATCAGGTGCCGTAACTACAACTACCCCTCGGGGGCCGGGCGCTGCACATTGACGTAGGCGTGCTCTGGGTGAGGAAGGCGCGATGTCCGAACGCAATGATGATGACTGGGAAGCGTTTCTCCGGTGGAAATCCGAGCAGCAACACGATCCTGAACCCGCACCTGATACGTCTGGCTTATCCGTTGGCGAGCTGACCAGCGGGTCCAGACGCGTGGAGTTTGATCCGCCTCACAGCGATCGGCCTGTGCAACTGAGCCCCGCTGCAGACACATCTCTTCGCGGCGGAACGAGGACAAGGTGGTTGATCCCAGTCACGGTCCTGAGCCTGTTACTGCTCGCAGCCGGAGGTGGGGTCTGGGTTGTTCAGAGTCAGAGAGAGCAGGCCCGGGCAATCGAAGCGGTGGAGGCATCCATCATGGCCATCGGGGTTGTCACAGTGCAAGACGCACAGGAGATTGCATTCGCGAAGGAAGCGTACGACGCCCTAGATTCTGACTTGGCAGCGCGGGTGACGAACGCCAGCGTGCTCGGCGACGCTCTCGACCAACTGACGGTTCGGCTTGAGGAGGTCTCGGCTGCCCAGGGTGCTATAGACAGGGCGGTCACGAACCCTACCTGCTCCAATGCGCTCTTCGCACTGCCAAAGTACGAACTGCTGGACAGGGCCCAGAGGGACATGCTCCGGGACGCGGATTCGGTCCTCGTCACAGCGGCAAACTGCGAGGAGGAGTCAGCTGCCGCGGCAATGTGGGAGCCAAGGCTGCGGCCGCCGCAAACATCGCTGGACGCGCTCGCGGCCAGGATGGATGAGGCGGAGCGCAAGCGGAATCTGCTTCGTCTCGAGGGAGAATGGTGGGAGGGGCCAGAAGAGACGTCTGCTGGGCAGTGCGAGCATTGGATCTACCCAGACTTCACCAATCTGGCGGAAGATTCCATGGAGTACGTTGAGTTCAGTTTGAGCCTTCTGGACGAGGATGGTGCAGTCCAGCCAGACGTCAACGATGCTCAGGAGAACACCGTGCGTGTTGTCGGACCGATCGGTCCTGGTGCGCGCTATCGCCAAGCCGGGAGTGGATTCGCCCTAACTTACGATTGTCTCACCTTTACCGGCCTTCAACTGAACTCTGTTGTCATCCAATGGGCGGGGGGGTCTCTAGACACGATTAGCGATGGAAATGTGAGATGCGCCAAATCCTGGGGCGGGGAGTGCGAGGGTTAGCCAGTACTTGGCGTGCGGGATTCAGGCTTCCGTGTGTCAATGCGCCCACGCAAGCTGCTCCAAGCCAATGCGACCACCGAGTAGGGGGCCCGCTAGTCTGTGTTTGTGGGTTCATCGGGGTCGGTCCGGTCACTGCTACGCAGACCGGGATTTTGGGTGGCTGTGGTCGTGAGTGCCATCATTCTTGGCAATGCCACGGCGTTTCCCGCCGGGCGCTACGAGTGCTCGTGGAGCGGAGCCCGACCGAGCGATGAGTTCGCGGGGGACCTTGTAGTGACGGTCGGAGCGTGGCCAGGCACGTATCCGTTGAAGGCCAGGATCCACACTTTGGCGGGGCCTATCACCATTGACCACTGGACTCATGCGCATTCGGCCTGGGCGCGAGAGTTCCATGCCACCATTCCGATCGGATCTCACGACTACCAGGCGCTCTGTGAGTTGATGTGAGCCGTCTTGTGGACGACATCGCGGGTTCCGAGCGTCATCATCGCCTCGGTCGTGGGCCGGATTTTCGCCCGCCTCGATGCACACCTCTCTCTTCGACCCGTACGCTGGGGTGCGAGTGTCCACGATCCTTGGTGTATCCGGGTTCCTGTCGCCGGTGCTGCTGTCCACCGGCATCCAGCGATGGTTCTCACTGATCTGCACCCCGATGCGCTTCGACCAGGCCGCACGCGACATCCGCAAGAAGAAGGCGAGCACATCTCCGACCAGGCCCAGCGCGCGAAATTCGGCCAGATCGAAGACGCCTCCCGGACCGCCGAGTACCACGACGTACTCCAGCTGCAAGAAGCAGACATCGCCGCCGGCCACCGCATCCTCCGCTTGGATATTGCGCTCAGGTAGGGCC